>CAWGKQ010000009.1:0-82377 GCA_963823245.1 uncultured Actinomycetes bacterium
TCGATGTCCCAGGGGCGCGCGCGGAAGCGATAGGCCTCGGAGGTGAGCGCGCCGACGGGGCAGAGCTCGATGACGTTGCCGTGGAAGGGCGCGATGTAGGGGCGGTCGTCGAACGTGCCGACGTATGTGTGCGCCCCGCGCGCGAGGAGCTGGAGCTGCTCGTCCTCGGCGATCTCCTGGCTGAAGCGCACGCAGCGGTAGCAGAGGATGCAGCGCTCACGGTCGATCCGAACGAGCGGCGAGAGCGGGACCGGCTTCTGGAAGTGGCGCTTGGGATCGGTGACCCGGCTGCGCCCGGGCCCCAGCCCATCGCGATGTCCTGGAGCGGGCACTCGCCGCCCTTGTCGCACACCGGGCAGTCGAGCGGGTGGTTGACGAGCAGGAACTCGACGACGGCGTTCTGCGCCTCGACCACGCGATCGGTCTGCGTGTAGACCACCATCCCGTCGCGCACCGGCGTCGAGCAGCGGTCTGGAGCTTCGGGATGCCCTCGACCTCGACGAGGCACATGCGGCAGGCGCCGACCGGATGGCCGAGCTTCGGCTCGTAGCAGAAGACCGGGATCTCGACGTCGCCGCCCTTGGCGGCGTCGACGAGCATCTCGCCCTCGGTGGCCGTCACCTCGACGCCGTCGACGACGAGGGTGATCTCGCTCGCTGCGCTCACGCGGCCAGTCCGTGGGCATCGGCGGCTTATCGGTGTCGCGCTCGTCGGGGAGATGCCGGCGTCTCGCGGGCTCGCTCGATCGCCGCCTCGAACTCGCCAAGGAACTTCTTCACCATCGCCCCGACCGGCATCGCCATCGAGTCGCCGAGCACGCAGAGGCAGTTCCCGATGATGTTCTCCTGGACCGAGGAGATGATGTCGAGGTCCATCGGCGTCGCGTCGCCGCGCACGACCCGCTCGAGCATCTTCACGGTCCAGTTCGTGCCCTCGCGGCAGGGCGTGCACTTCCCGCACGACTCGTGGTGGTAGAAGCGCGCCGTCCGCAGCGCCAGCTCGGGGATCGAGACGGTCTCGTCGGCGACGATGATGGCGCCTGAGCCGAGCATCGAGCCGGCTTCCGCCATCGCCTCGAATCGAGTAGGGAAGATCGAGGTCGTCCTCGGTCAGCACCGGCGCCGAGGAGCCGCCCGGGAACCAGGCCTTCACGCGGTGGCCGTCCGGCGGTCCGCCCGCGAGCCCGTAGATGATCTCCCGGGAGGGGACTCCGAGCTCGATCTCGTAGTTGCCGGGACGCTGGACGCAACCGGAGACCGAGACGACCTTCGTGCCGGTCGACTGGTCGGTGCCGTGCCGCTTGTACCAGTCGGCGCCGTTCGAGACGATCAGCGGCACGTTCATCAGCGTCTCGACGTTGTTGATCAGCGTCGGCCCGCCATAGAGCCCCTGGACCGCCGGGAACGGCGGCTTGAGACGCGGGTTGCCGCGCTTGCCCTCGAGGGAGTCGAGCAGGGCGGTCTCCTCGCCGCAGATGTACGCGCCGGCGCCGCGGTGGACGACGAGCTCCACCGTCATCCCGCTGCCGAGCACGTTCTCGCCGAGGAAGCCCGCATCGTAGGCCTCGGCGACGGCGGCGTCGAGCACGTCGGCGACCTCCGCGTACTCGCCGCGGATGAAGATGAAGGCCCGCGTGGCGTCGACGGCCAGGGCCGCGATCGCGATGCCCTCGACGAGCAGGTGCGGGTTCTTGAACATGAGCTCGCGGTCCTTGAAGGTGCCGGGCTCGGACTCGTCGGCGTTGCAGCAGAGGTACTTGTCCATCTCGCCGCGCGGTAGGAACTGAGCCCTTCTTGCCCATCGAGAAGCCGGCGCCTCCGCGTCCGCGGAGGCCGGATTGCTCGAGCTCGGACAGGAGCTCGTCGGGGTCCATGCCCCGGAACGCCCGCTCGAGGGCCGAGTAGCCGCCGCAGCGGCGGTACCCGTCGATGCTGCGCAGCCCCGGGTCGTCGAGCCCGCGGAAGAGGATGCGGCTCTCAGCCATCGCCGTCTCCGACCTCGAGGCGGAACTCGCCCTCGCCGGACCCGCCGGCGAGGGGCCGCTTGGCGAGCGCCTTCTCGGCGACCGGCTCGGCGCCCGCACGAAGCTCGGAGACCGCCTTCGCGGCGTCGGCCGGGTCGAGCGGCCCGTAGTAGCGCTCGTCGATCGAAGCCATCGGCGCGATGTCGCAGGCGCCGAGGCATTCGAAGCCCGAGACGAACAGCTCGCCGTCGCCCGAGCTGGCCCCGCCATGGCCCGCCTCGTCGGCGTCGCACCCCGCCGCCTCGCAGAACGCCTCCAGCAGCTCGTCGCCGCCGCGCATCCAGCAGGAGATGTTGGTGCAGACGAGGACGCGGTGGCGCCCCACCGGCTCGAGCCGGAAGAGGTCGTAGAAGCTCGCGACGGACTCGAGGTAACCGGGCGTCAGTCCCATGACCGCCGCCGCCTGGCGGATCCCGTCGGGCGAGCACCAGCCGTACCGGCGCTGCACGGCCCAGAGCGCCGGGATCGAGGCCGAGCGAAGCTCGGGGTAGCGGCCCATGGCCGTCTCGATCTCGTCCTTCAGGTCGTCGGGAACGTCGACCTCGTGGAGCTCGGGAACGGGCTCGGCGTCCTCGGGCCGCATCGAGGCGATGAGCGCGTGGCGGTCGGCGGCTGAGAGGTCGTCGGTCGAGATGATCTCCGGCACCCAGGCATCGCCGGCCTCCGGGCTCACCTGTCGATCCCCCCGAGGATGGGGTCGAGCATCGCCAGGTTCTGGATCAGGTCGGCGAGGTAGCCCCCGACGCACATCTCGCGCAGCGCCTGGAGGTTGACGAATGACGGCTCGCGGAAATGAACGCGCGCCGGCTTCGCGGAGCCGTCGGCCAGGATGTAGCAGCCGAGCTCGCCGCGCGGCGACTCGATCGCGTAGTAGGCCTCGCCCGGCGGGACGCGGTACCCCTCGGTGACGAGCTTGAAGTGGTGGATCAGCGCCTCCATGGAGGTCGAGAGCTCGTGGCGCGGGGGGAGGACGTACTTGCGGTCGTCGGAGATCCACGGCCCCTCCGGAAGCCCCTCGACCGCCTGCTGGACGATTCGCGTCGACTCCCGCATCTCCGTTACGCGGACCTTGAACCGGTCCCAGCCGTCGCCGACCGTGCCGACGGGGACCTTGAAGTCGAAGTCCGCGTAGGCGAGCTCTGGGGCGGCCTTGCGAAGGTCCCACGGCTCGCCCGCGGCGCGCAGCAGCGGGCCCGTCACGCCGAGCTCGAGCAGCCGTTCCTTCGGGACCGCGCCGACGCCCTTGGTGCGGTTGAGGAAGATCTCGTTGTTGGTGAGGAGCGCCTCGTACTGGTCGACTCGGGTCGGGAACTCGGCGCAGAACCGAAGCACCGCTTCGACGAAGCCAACCGGGATGTCCTCGGCTACTCCCCCGACCTGGAAGTAGCGAGTGTGCATCCGCTGCCCGGTCGACATCTCGAACAGGTCGAGCAGGCGGTCGCGGTCGCGGAAGCAATAGAAGAACATCGACATCGCCCCGAGGTCGAGTGCCGAGGTGCCGAGCCAGACCAGGTGCGAGTGGATCCGGCTGAGCTCCATGTGGATCACCCGCAGATACTTGGCGCGGTCCGGGATCTCGAGCTCGATCAGCCGCTCGACGCAGCCGACGAACGCCTCCATGTTCGAGAAGTAGGCGAGGTAGTCCATCCGCTCCACGAACGGGATCGCCTTCCAGTAGCTCTTGTCCTCGCAGTTCTTCTCGATCCCGGTGTGGACGTAGCCCATGATCGGCTTCAGATCGCGGACCACCTCGCCCTCGAGGCTCACGAGGAGACGCAGCACCCCGTGCGTCGCAGGGTGGTGCGGGCCCATGTTGACCGTGAGCATCTCCTGGTCGACGTCCGCCTCGGTCTGCTCCACGACCGAGCTGCCGATGACCTGGGCCTCGCTGTAGGAGGGAGCGTCGCGGCCGACCGACCCGGTCGCGCTCACTCGAACCACCTCGGGACCTCGCGCTCGTTG
Source organism: uncultured Actinomycetes bacterium (assembly GCA_963823245.1). Lineage (GTDB taxonomy): Bacteria > Actinomycetota > Thermoleophilia > Solirubrobacterales > 70-9 > JAWVFM01. Next base: position 3,986 of record CAWGKQ010000009.1, read on the forward strand.
TACGTGAAGATCACCGGCTCGCCGCCGACGGGGAAGTCGCGCCGCTGCGGCCAGCCGACGTAGTTCTCGGGCATGAGGATCCGGCGCAGGTCCGGATGGCCGCGAAAGGCGATGCCGAAGAAGTCGTAGATCTCCCGCTCCTGGAAGTCGGCGGTGGGGAACAGGTCGGCGATCGAGTCGATCTCGGGCAGCTCGCCCGCCGCCGGGGTCGGCGAGCGCGGCGCGGCACACGGAGGCGCTCGACCCGCTCCATGCTCAGAAGCTCGTAATGGACGCCGAACCGCGGCTCCGCGGGCAGGTAGTCGACGCCATGCACGCTCGCGAGGAAGCGGTACTCCTGGCCGGGGGTGTCGCGCAGCCAGCACAGGACGTCGCGGATCGCCTCGGGGTCGACCACGAGGCAGGCCTGACCGTGCTCGTGGTACGTGGAGACGACGGCGCCCTCCCGGACCGAATCGAGCTCCTGGGCGATCAGCTCGAGGCCGGGAGCGTCGGGCATCAGCCGATCGTCCCGCGCGCGGCCGCGTACGCCTCGAGCGCCTCGGCGCTCGGGGCGCCGATCGACTCGTCCCGCGCCCACTCCTCGGTTCCCTCGGCGTTGTAGCGCCGCCGCCAGCCCGGATCGGGGTTGCCCTGGATCATGCGCTGGAGCTTGTTGAAGCCGTAGATCAGCGCCTCAGGTCGCGGCGGGCAGCCGGGGACGTGGATGTCCACGGGCATGAACTTGTCCGCCCCCTGGACCACGGCATAGTTGGAGAACATGCCGCCGGACGACGAGCAGGCGCCCATCGAGATCGCCCACTTCGGCTCGAGCATCTGGTCGTAGATGCGCCGGACGACCGGGGCCATCTTGATCGACACGCGGCCCGAGAGGATGATCATGTCCGCCTGCCGCGGCGACGCCCGCATGTTCTCCGCGCCGAACCGCGCGATGTCGTAGCGCGGGCTGACGATCGACATCATCTCGATCGCGCAGCAGGCAAGCCCGAACGTCAGGGGGAAGACCGAGTTCGATCGGCCCCACGCTTGAACCTGCTCGAACCGCGTGGTGACGACGGCCTGTTCGACGTGCTCGTCGAGCTCCGGCCCGTCGAGGTCGCCCCGAAGGAGGTCGCGGGCGCGGATCTGGCGGACCCGGAGGTCGTCGACGGGCGGCGGCCCCTCGAGGGGCGCGAGGGCGCGGAGCTTCTCGCGCCTTACTTCCAGTTCAGGGCCCCCCGGCGCCACACGTAGACGAGGCCGAGCAGCAGGAGGACCACGAACACGATGATCTCGGCGAGGACGAACACCGAGTGGGCGCCCTTCAGGATCACGCCGACGGGGTAGAGGAACACCACCTCGATGTCGAAGAGGATGAAGAGCATCGCGACCATGTAGAAGCTGATGCCGAAGCGGAAGGTGCGCGACACCTCGCTCGGCAGGCCGCACTCATACGGATCCTCCTTCGCCTTGCTCGCGCGCTTCGGCCCGATGATCCCGTTGAGGACCGCCAGCGTCGTTCCGGTGATGAGGCCGAGACCGCCGAAGACGAGCACTGGGAGGTAGCTGCTGAGCACGGCGGGCTGTTTATACACCCGCAGGCGAGCTTGTGCGGGGTTGATACATAGTGCTTTTCCGCATCAGTAAGCCATGTATGCCGTGAGGACTTAGCTCCGAAAGCAGCGTGTAAGGGCGCCGAAGGCGCCCGCAAGAGATTCAACGTCTACCGACGCGGTCCCGAGGTGCGAACCTCCCGCACCGTGCTCGACGTCCACATCGCGAACGGCGTCCTCCTCCTGGTCCTGAGTCTGATCGCGGGCCTCTGGGGCGGCATCGCCTGGATCCGGCGCCGCCCGGCCGTCGGCTTCTGGTACGTGCTCCGCGCGATGCAGGTCTCGGCGGTGCTCCAGGCCGCCTTCGGCTCCATCCTCCTGCTCAGCGGGCGCAACGCGCCGAGCGGCCTCCACTACCTCTACGGCGTCCTGCCACTCCTCGTCTCGCTCCTCGCCGAGGGCCTCCGCGCTGGCATCGCCGAGCGCGAGCTCGAGGGCCTCGACTTCGACTCGCTGCCCAACGAGCGCCGGCGGGCGATCGCGATGGCCATCACCCGCCGCGAGACCGGCGCGATGGCCGTCTCGGCGCTCGTGATCTTCCTGCTCGCGCTGCGGGCGGCGACGACCGCGAGCTAGATGCGCGGCCTACGGGCCTGAGGCGTCGAAGGTCGGCGGGATCGCCGCCACGTCAACCGCGACGGATGCCGTCGTCGACTTGCCGGCCCGGTTGGTTGCTGTGACCGAGATCTTGTGGGTGCCGGGCTGGAGCGACGCGGTGATCGAAGAGCCCTTGCCGAGGTTTCCCTGGAGCGACGATCGCCAGACGATGCCGGAGGCCGGGAAGGCGGCGTCCTGGAGGTCGTCGACGACGGCGCTCAGTTGGATCGACTCGCCCTCGACCGCGTTTGCCCCGTCGTGCGGCGTCGAGATCAGCACGCGCGGGGCCTTGGCGGGAACCTTGAACGACTTCGAGGTCGCCGTGTCCGTCAGCACGCCGTCGCTCGCGATCACCCGGAACCGGGCCTTCGCTCCTCCGGGCAGGCGACTGAGGTCGACCTTGAATGACTGCTCGTGGAGGTCGGCGGCGACCGGAAGGTAGCTCTTCCCGTTGGCGCTGTAGAGGAGGGTGTATGTGCGGTGCCCACCGTCGCCATCGTGGGAGCGCCAGCGAACCCTGACGCTCTTGGCCAGGGTCTTGCCCCCGTGCGGCGAGAGCAGGCGGACGCTCGGCGCGTGGGCCGAGACCGGCACCGAGGCGAGCGTCCGCTTGCCCTTCGTGACCGTGATGCGCCTGGTGCCGGCCTTGAACGGGACGACCTCGTGGACGAGCGCGGCAGCCTGGCTCGGTGGCAGGTCGGACATGACCCTGGGCGTGAAGGGATACCGGGCGAGGACGCGGTTGCGGCGGCCGCGCAGGACGATCGAGTAGGCGCTCTTCTTGGGTCGCTGCGTCAGCGTCAACCCGCGCAGGGCCTTGAGCGGCGAGAGGTCGAGCCGGCCCGAGCGCAGGGCCAGCGAGCCGTTGACGATCAGGCCGAGGCCGCGAGCCTTGCGGCGCACCGGCGCGCGACGCTTCGAGCGGCCGAGCGTCGCGAAGTCGGGGCAGTTCGGGTGGTCGGCGCCGCAGAGGTTCGAGAGGATGCCGCGGTAGGTGTAGTCCGACATCCACTCGTTGTCGCAGTAGGTCATGATGTCGCTCGCTCCGGTGCGCCAGTCCCAGAGCTTCGTCGGGACGCCGAGCACGGCGTTGCCGTGTCGACCCCTGATTGTCGAAGGTGGCATTGCCGATCAGCCCGTCCGGGTAGGGGTAGTTGTCGTCGTCGGAGGAATTGTTGTTGCAGAACCCGGGGTGCTTGCGGTTGTACATGTGGCCGATCTCGTGGCCGCCGTACCAGTCCGCGTAGGAGGTGTCGGTGTCCCAGCTGAAGTTCGTGAAGTTGCTCCCGACGCCCGACGGGCCCGATGCGAACCGGCCGCCGATCGACTCCGCGCAGCCGCGCATGAACATCGTCCCGGCGTTGTCGCTGACGACGCCGTAGTAGCGGGTGCGCGGGTCCTGAGCCTGCATGCCGCTGACCCAATCGCTGAGGCGGGAGTTGACGTCGTCGCAGGTGAAGCCGGGGCTCGTGAGGTTGCCATCATTGTCGGTGACCTCCGGATGGTCCGGCTGGAGCGGCATGAACATCTGGGTGTCGCGAACCTCCGCAGTGGGATAGGCGCGCCGCAGCCATGAGGCGAGCATGTCGATGTCGTTCTGGGTCGGCACGATCCCGCGGTGGTCGCGGGGGGCGGGCTGGTATGGCACCCGGACGAGCCAGATCCGCACCGGCGGCACCGTGTGGAACCGGACGGTCCCCAGGAACCCGGGGTTGTCGCAGCCGGTGCACGGCAGCGCGGTGCGTTCGCCCTCGACGTCGAGGTGGTCGAGTTGGAGATGGAGCCGCGGACCGTCCGCGAGCCATTCGCGGGGGAGCTCGAAATTGAGGCTCTTATCGAGGCTGGAGCGGGTGCTCTCGACGGTGCTCGAGGCATTGACGGTGATCGTGTTGAGCGATGGGAGGATCTGCGGGCCGCCCGGGTGGGTCCCGTCCGGGAGGGTCGCTGTGAGCGCGCCGCTCACCCCGGTGACGCTCGAGGCGCCGCCGTCGAGGCCCAGGTAGACGCGGGCGATCGTCCGGTGAAAGCCGCCCGACGTCGCCGCGACCAGGGGCACCGAGTTGAAGCGGTTCTGGACGGACTGCGTGACCTCGATGTTGCTGAGCTCGTGGAACTGGGTTCCGGGCGGGATTGGCGACAGCCCCACCGCCCGCGGCGCGCTCGACCCGGTGCCTGCGCAATTGGTCGCAGTGACGATCACCTTGTTGCCGCCGTTGTTCAGCAGGCCGCTGACGTTGACCGGGCCGAAGAGCCCTCCGTCGGAGTCGATCAGGGTCGGGAATGCCTGCGAGGTGTGCGTCGTGGACCCCAGGGCGATCAGCGAGGCGCCTGTGATCGGGGCGCCGTGGGGGTCTACGGCGCCCTGGAGCAGGAAGGTGTTGTTCTGCACCGTCAGCCCGTCGAGGGGCTTCGAGACGACGACCGTCGGCGGGCCGCTCGCCGTACAGGGGGGCGGCGGGCCCGCCTGGGAGAACTCGACGTCGTCGACGTCGAGCCCGTTCGCGAACCCGCCGGGCGCGGGCCCGATCTCGATCTTGGTGATCGTCGGGCCTCGCGACGTCGACCGTGAGCGGCGTCTGAATCGGCGTCGGGCTGGTGCGCGCCGGCAGGGTGGCGTTGGCCGTGCCGACGACGGCGTTGGAGGCGTTGTAGGCGGTGAGGCGCACGTCGAAAGGGGCTCCGAGCGCGGACGAGAAGCCCACCCATGCCTTGACGTGCTGCTGGGGGGCGGTGAACGTCGCCGTGACCGGCGCCGTGCAGAACTCGATCGCCACGCAGGGCTCGACGGCAACGGTCCCCGAGTGGGCGAAGTTCGGGATCGCCGTCGGCTTCGAGAAGTCGAACGCCTCGGGGTTGTTGAAGGTGACGCCCTGGCCGTTGTACTGGGTGTTCACCGGCAGGCCGTGGCCGCCGTAACCCGGCGCCGTCGGAGCGAGGTCCTCGAAGGTGATCACGGCGCCGGACGCGGCCGGTGCGGCTGGGACAACCAGGAGGCCCAGGGCGAGGACGGCGACGCGCAGCCACCCGATCCCGGCCAAACGTGACCTCGTCGACAACCCGCGGCGATCCTACTCGCGGGCGAGCGGCCTGTAAACCCCGCGCGAGAACACCAGCGGCTCGGCGCCGTCGGTCGCTTCGATCCCGGCGACCTCGCCCGTGACGATCGCGTGGTCGCCCCCGTCGAGGAGGTCGCGAAGCCCGCAGGCGATGGAGACCGTCGCGCCCGAGATCGCCGGGACCCCCGCGAGCTCGCGCCAGGCGACGCCCTCCCACTTCACCGGGTGGGGGTCCTTGGTCGCAAACCGAAGCGCAAGATCACCCTGGTCCGCCGACAGCACCGAAACGCCGAACGCGCCGGCCGATCGCAGCGCGGCGAGCGTGCGAGAGCGGCGGTCAAGCGCCGCGAGCATCAGGGGCGGTTCAAGGGAGAGGGAGACGACCGCGTTGGCTGTCGCCCCCGAGGGTCCCTCCGGGCCCGGCGCCGTAATGACCGTCACGGCCGTCGGCACGAGCCCCATCGCGCGGCGGAACTGGGCGGGATCGGCGTCGGGCGACACGGGTGAGCGCAAGTATGATGCCGCCGCGTTGCGAGCCCCCAAGGCCCTGGTCATCACAGCCGCCGTAGCCGCCGGCCTGCTCCTGAGCGCATGCGGCTCGGAGGAGATCTCCGTGCCGAAGGGCGATCCGACCTACGCGGGCGCGGTGCTCTTCTCCCAGCGCTGCGGGGGATGCCACACGATGACCCCGGCCGGCACCCAGGGCTCCGACGCCCGCAACGTTCGCGTGGAGGGCCCGAACCTCGACCAGCGCCTCGAGAGCCTCTCGCAGGCCCGGTTCGCGATTCGAAACGGCGGCTTCTCCGGCTCGATCATGCCGCAGAACATCGTCACCGGGCGCGATGCGGACGCCGTCGCCGCCTTCGTCGCGAAGTACGCCGGGACCCAGGAGGTCTCGAGCCCGCGGCCCGGCGAGACCACGACCACGCCATAGCGCGGCGGAAGGCCCCGCCTCGCTCGACCTGAAGCGCATCCGGGAGGACCCCGAGCCCGCGCGTGTCGCGCTGGCGCGGCGCGGCGCGGCGAGCAAGCTCGACGAGGCGCTCGAGCTCGACGCCCGTCGGCGCGAGCTGCTGCCCGAGGTCGAGGAGCGCCGAGCCCGCCAACGGAAGGCGTCCGAGGCGATCGCCGAGGCGAAGCGGTCCGGCGGCGACGCGGAGGCCGTGATCGCGGAGATGCGAGAGGTCTCGGGCGAGGTCAAGCGTCTCGAGAGCGAGCTGGCAGAGGTCGAGGGCCGCCGCGACGCGATCCTCGCGGAGCTGCCGAACCTGCCCGACCCAGCGGCGCCGGACGGCGAGGCAGACGTCGACGCCGTCACGCTGCGCGAGGTCGGGGAGCGACCGAGCTTCGGATTCGCGCCCCGCGACCATCTCGACCTCGGCACCGAGCACGGCTGGATCGAGATGGAGAAGGCCGGCGAAGCGTCGGGCTCGCGCTTCGCCTACCTCATCGGCGACCTCGTGATGGTCGAGCTGGCGCTGGTCCGCCTCGCGGTCGAGCGCGCTCGCTCCGAGGGGTACGAGCCGGTGCGTCCCGCCGGTGCTCGTTCGCGAGGCCCCGCTCTACGGCACCGGCTTCTTCCCGGGCGAGCGCGAGATGATCTACGAGATCGAGCGGGACGAGCTGTTCCTCGTCGGCACCTCGGAGGTCTCCCTCGCCGCGTTGGGCGCCGGCGAGATCCTTGCCGCCGACGACCTTCCGCGGCGCTACTGCGGCATCTCCACCTGCTTCCGCCGGGAGGCGGGCGCCGCCGGGAAGGACACCCGCGGGATCTTCCGGGTCCACCAGTTCGACAAGGTCGAGATGTTCTCGTTCGTCGAACCCGATGCGGATGAGGCCGAGCACGAGCGGCTCCTGGCCATCCAGGAGGGCATACTCGGCGACCTGGAGATCCCCTACCGCGTGGTCGACATCCCCGTCGGGGACCTCGGGGCCCCCGCGGCGAGGAAGTTCGACTGCGAGGGGTGGATCCCGAGCCAGGAGCGCTACCGCGAGCTCACCTCGTGCTCGAGCACGACCGACTTCCAGGCCCGCCGCCTCGATTGCCGCTACCGGCCGGCGCCGGAGGCTCCGCCCGTGCACGTCCACACGCTGAACGGCACGGCCGTCGCCGTCGGCCGCACCCTGATCGCGCTCCTGGAGAACGGCCAGCGCGAGGACGGCAGCGTGGCGCTGCCGGCGGCGCTCGTCGCCGCCGGCGCGCCCGAGGCTATTCCGAGTCCGGGTCCATCTCCAGCGAGCACGAGTTGATGCAGTAGCGCAGGCCGGTGGGTCCGGGCCCGTCCTCGAAGACGTGCCCCAGGTGCCCGCCGCAGCGGCTGCAGTTGACCTCGGTGCGGCGCATGAAGAAGCTGCGGTCGTCCTCGGTCTCGATCGCGCCATCGTCCGCCGGGGCCGTGAAGCTCGGCCAGCCGGTCCCGGAGTCGAACTTGGTGTCGGAGCTGAAGAGCTCGGCGCCGCAACCGGCGCATCGGTAGGTGCCCTCGTCCTTCGAGTCCCAGTAGGCGCCCGTGAACGCTCGCTCCGTGCCCTTCTCGCGCAGCACCTCGTACTGCTCGGGCGTCAGCTCGGAACGCCACTCCTGCTCCGTCTTCTCGACCTTCTCCATCCCTTCTCCTTGCTCGATCTCCTGCCTGTTCAGTCGCGCGAAGACCTCCGCCGTTACAGGTCGTGGTCAGCCCCGATGGCCCGCTACCATCGACGGATGGACCCGCTTCGTGCCCGGAAGCGCCCCCGAGCCCCCCGAGAGCCGGGCTCCCCTCATCCTGCGACCGCTTCGCGAGCGCGACTTCGCACTGCTCTTCACCGGGACGACGGTGTCCATGCTCGGCGACGGCATCTACCTGGTGGCCATCGCCTGGCAGGTCTACGCGATCTCCAACACTCCCACGGCGCTCGGCCTCGTCGGCGTCGCCTGGACGGTCCCGATGGTCCTGCTGCTGCTCTTCGGCGGTGTCCTGGGCGATCGCTTCGAGCGCCGCAAACTGTTGATCGTCTCCGACGCCGTGCGGGCCGTGGCGATCGGAGCGATCGGAGCGCTGTCGGTCGCCGGCGTCCTCGAGCTGTGGATGGTGGTCGCCCTGGTGGCGGTCTACGGCGCGGGCGAGGCGCTGTTCGGCCCGGTCTTCCAGGCGATCATTCCCGACGTGGTCGAGCGCCCCCTGCTCGTCCAGGCGAACTCGCTTCAGCAGCTCGCCGAGCCGGCGGCGTACCGGTTCGTCGGACCGGCGCTCGGGGGAGCGCTCATCGCCTGGCTCGGACCGGGCCCGGCCTTCCTGGCCGACGCCGGCACCTTCGCATTCTCGGCGGCCTGCGCGACGCTGATGCGCGTACGCCGCGATCCGTCGAGCGAGGGCCCTGGATCGCTGCTCGGAGAGTTGCGCGAGGGGGCCGCTTACGTCCGCTCGCAGACCTGGCTTTGGGCGACGCTCGTGATGGCGGCGATCGCTCTGCTGCTCATCATGGGACCGCTCGAGGTCCTGCTTCCCTACCTGGTGAAGAACTCGCTGGGCGCCGGCGCCGGCGGCCTCGGGATCGTCTTCGCAGCCGCGGGCGCCGGGGCGATCGTGGCGGGCATCGTGATGGGCCAGCGCGGGATGGGCCGCCGGCACGTGCTGTGGATGTACCTGGGCTTCGCGGTCGCAGTCGGGTCCATTGCGGCCTACGCGCTCGCGGCCACGGTGTGGCAGGCGGTGCTGATCGGGCTCGTCGAGGGCGCGGGCATGACGGTGGGCAACGTCGTCTGGGAGACGCTCGTGCATACGCACGTGCCGTCGCGGCTCCTGGGGCGGGTCAGCGGCTTCGATTGGTTCGTCTCGATGGCTCTCACGCCGGTCTCGTTCGCGCTGACGGGGCCGATCGCCGCCGGGCTGGGCGTCGAGACGACGATGATCGCCGCGGGCGTGCTGGGCGCTGTCGGCGTGCTGGCCTTCCTGCTGGTCCCGGGGCTGCGCGACCCGGAGCAGCCGGCGTTCGGCTCCGCTTAGCCAGCACCGTCGGGCCTACGATCACGTGATGCCCGATGCGTTCTTCGAGCCCGACGGCAAGGGCTTCGTCGCCACCGAGCTGACGCGGGGGCCGTGGGACCCCGATTCTCAGCACGCCGGCCCCCCTGCGGCTTTGGTCGCACGCGAGGTCGAGATGCTCGCGGCGGAGGAGCCGCGGATCGTGGGGCGGATCACCTACGAGGTCCTCCGGCCCGTGCCGATCGGACGCGTCAGCGTGGATGCCGCGGTCGTCCGCCCGGGCCGGCGCGTGGAGCTCGTGGAGGCCGGCCTCTCGGACGAGAGCGGCGAGGTGATCCGCGCCCGCGCCTGGCGCCTTCGAGACGGCGCGCTCGACCTCGACGGCGAGGTCGACTGGGACACGGAGGGAGACGGCGCGGTGCTGCGGCGGGACGAGGTGCCCCCCGGGCCGTCCGAGGGCCGCGCGGTCGCGTTCTTCCCGACCGAGCAGGCCGTCGGATACCACACCGCGATGGAGTATCGGTTCACGGCCGGGGAGTTCACGCGCAGCGGCCCGGCGACCGCCTGGTTGCGGATGCGCCACCCGCTCGTCGCCGGCGAGGAGCCGACGCCGCTGCAGCGCGTTGCCGTGGCCGCCGACTCCGGCAACGGCATCAGCTCGCCACTCGATTTTCGCCGCTTCGTCTTCATCAACGTCGACCTCACCATCCATCTCGGGCGCCCGGCGAGCGGCGAGTGGATCTGCCTCGATTCGACGACGATCCCCGACGCCTCGGGCGTGGGCATCACCGACACGGCCCTCTACGACGAGCGGGGACCGCTCGGGCGCGCCGCGCAGACGCTGCTCGTGGCGGTGAGGTAGGCGTGGCCGTCGGCTGGGACCTCGTCCTGTTCGGACACCTCGTGGCGATGGCCTTCTTCGTCGGCGGTCAGCTGCTCATCGCGATCTCCGTGCCGGCGCTGCGCGACTCTCCCGAGGCGCTTCGCGGAGTGGCCCGCCGCTTCGGCGTCGGCTCGCTGGTGGCGCTGCTCGTCCTCGCGGCGACGGGCGCCGCGCTCGCCTCGCACGAGCACCTCTGGGGAAGCTCGACTCTGCAACTGAAGATCGGCCTCGTCGCGGTGCTGGTCGTCCTCGGCCTGACGCACCTGCGCTACCCGCGCGCCCACGCCCTCCAGGGCGCGATCTTCCTCGTGACGCTCGCGGTTGTCTGGCTCGGCGTCAGGCTGGGCGGGTGAACGACGGGGCGGACGAAGCCGGTCGTTGCGATCGCGCGGACCCTGCCCGCGGCCGGGCTCGAGCGCCTCGAGGGGCGCTGCGAGGTCCGAGCCGGTGGCCTCGACGCCGACCGTGCGAGCATCCTCGACCTCGTCGCCGGCGCCGATGCGGTGATCGCCGATCCGACCGTGCTGGTGGACGCTGCGCTTCTCGGCGCCGCCGGCCCGCAGCTTCGCGCCGTCGCAAACTTCGCCGTCGGGATCGACAACGTCGACCTCGCGACGTGCCGCGAGCGCGGTGTCGCGGTCTCGAATACACCCGACGTCCTCACCAACGCGACGGCGGAGCTCGCCCTGGCGCTCACCCTCGCGGCGGCGCGCGACGTCCCGGCCGCCGAGCGCGACCTGCGCAGCGGGGGCTGGCGCGGATGGGATCCCGCCGGCTACCTCGGCACCGAGCTGTCGGGGGCGACCTTCGGCGTCGTCGGGATGGGGAGGATCGGGACCAGGTACGCCGAGCTCGTTCGCCCTCTCGCCGGCGACATCATCTACGCGAGCCGGACGCCGCGTCCCGAGGTGGAGGAGGAGCTCGGCGCCCGCCGGGTGGGGCTGGACGAGCTGTTCGTGAGTGCCGACGTCGTGAGCCTGCACGTGCCGGCGAGCGAGGAGACCCGATCCATGGTCGGACCCGAGCGCCTTCGGACATGAGGCCGACGGCGATCCTCGTCAACACCGCCCGCGGGGCGCTCGTCGACGAGGAAGCGCTGGCCGAGGCCCTGCGCGAGGGCACCATCGGCGCGGCCGGGCTCGATGTCTACGTCACCGAGCCCGAGGTCAGCCCAGCGCTGCTAGAGGCCCCACGCGCGGTGCTGCTGCCGCACATCGGCTCGGCGACCGAGCGCGCGCGCTCGGGGATGGCCCGCCTGGCCGCCGACAACGCCCTGGCCGCGATCGAGGGACGCCCTCTGCCGACGCAGGTGTTCCAGTGAGGGCCTTTAGCCCCGAAAGGGGCGTGTGAGGGCGCCGAAGGCGCCCGCAATTGTGTAGCGCTCCGCCTACTCTTTGCCGGCGGTGCTCTCGCGCATCAGAGGCTTCACGCTCACCCCGCGCCAGTACTTCCTGGTCGCGCTCGTTGCCCTGATTTCACTCGTAGCGATCATCCTCACGGGCGCTGCGGTACGCCTCACGGGCTCCGGGCTCGGCTGCCCGGACTGGCCGAAGTGCTACGGGAGCGCCGTCCCGCCGCTCCAGAGCCACGCCCTGATCGAGTACGCCAACCGCCTCTTCACCGGTCTCGTCGGGATCGCCGTGATCGCCGCGAGCGTCCTCGCCTGGCGCCGCCGGCCCTTCCGCTGGCACCTGGCCCTGTTCGGGGCGCTGCTGCCGATCGGCGTGATCTGCCAGGCGATCCTCGGCGGGCTCGTGGTGAAGCATCACCTCGCGCCCGGGCTCGTGATGACCCACTTCATCCTCTCGATGCTCCTGCTCGACGCCGCCTTCGCACTCGCCTGGTGCTCGCGGTACGAGCCCGGCGAGCGGCGCGCTTCCGAGGACCGGCTCGGCGTCTGGGCGGTCCGCGGGCTCATTCCCCTCGGCCAGCTGACGATCATCGCCGGCACCATCACCACCGGCTCGGGGCCCGCATGCGGGCGCGCACGGCCACGAGCTCGTGCAGCGCTTCACTTTCGAGGGCGCCGGGACGCTCCGATGGATGGTCGAGCGCCACGCCGTCATCGCGGGCCTCTTCGCCGTCGGCGCGATCGCCGTCTACTTCCTGCTGCGGCGTGAGGGTGGCGACCGCCGAGCGCTCCGCCCGCTCGGCCTGGTGATCGGCCTGCTCGCCCTGCAGGGCGCCGTCGGCGGAATCCAGTGGTGGCTGAAGCTTCCGAGCGAGCTCGTCTGGGTGCATGTCGAGCCTCGCGACGGCCACCTGGCTGGCGACCCTGTGGACGGTTGCCACCGCCGGCCGCCTCGCGCCCGCTCGCGAGCATGCCGCCACGGCGGCGATCGAGGAGCGAGCGGGAATCGCCTGACGCCTCGGTCCTCCTCGCGCCCGACTCATTCAAGGGCACTCTGACCGCGGCCGAAGTCGCCGAGGCGCTGGCGGCGGGCTTCGAGCACGCGGGGATCAGGATCGACGAGTGTCCGCTCGCCGACGGAGGGGAGGGGACGCTCGATGCCCTCCGACCGGCGCTGGGGCTGGAGCTCGTGGCGTCGGCGGCGCACGACGCGCTGGGGCGGCCGATCGAGGCCGCCTACGGGCTTGCGGCGGGAGGAGAGGTGGCGGTGGTGGAGACCGCCGCGGCGATCGGGCTCTCGCGGATCAGCGAGGGGGACCGTGATCCGGAGGCGGCCACGAGCCGCGGAGCAGGGGAGATCATCCTCGCCGCAACTCGGCGGAGCCGGTCCGTCCTGGTCGCCCTCGGCGGGAGCGCCAGCAACGACGGAGGCGCGGGAGCGCTGGGCGCGATCGAGGGTGCCGGGGGGCTCGGTGGGGCGAGGCTCACATGCCTGTGCGACGTCGCCACCCCGTGGGAGCGGGCGGCGGAGCTCTACGGGCCCCAGAAGGGCGCTGACGCTGAGGGGGTGAAGCGCCTCGGCGCCCGCCTCGATTCGCTGGCCGGCGAGCTACCGCGCGACCCGCGCGGCGTCCCGATGACGGGCGCCGCCGGAGGGCTCGCGGGCGGGCTGTGGTCGGCGCTCGGCGCCGGGCTCGTCCGGGGCGCGGCCTACGTTTGCGACGCGGTCGGCTTCGACGGGAGGGCACTGGCGGCGGGCGCCGTCGTCACGGGCGAGGGTCGCCTCGACGCCACGACGCTGGAGGGGAAGGTCGTCGCCGAAGTGGCGGCGCGGTGCCGGCGCCTAAGGGTGCCGCTCCACCTGGTCGTGGGCTCGGATAGCAGCGACGAGGCGACGCGCGCGGCGCTGCGGAGCGCTTCGGTCACCGAGGCGGGCGACGCCGCGGCCATCTCGGCCGCGGCGGTCGCCCTGGCCCGCGCGGCTTAGCCGACCAGCTTGGCCTTCATGCGGGCGAATTCCTCGTCGGTGATGTCGCCCTTGGCCTTGAGGTCGCTCAGCTTGTGGAGCTCGTCGACGGATGAGCTCCCGCCGCCGGCGCCCGCCGCGGCCTGCTGCTGGACGTACTGGTCGAACTGCTGCTTGACCTCGGCCTGCTCCTTGATCGCCCGGTCGCGCATCCCGGATCCGCGCGTGATCAGGTAGATGAACGCGCCCAAGTACGGGAGGATGAGCAGCAGGATGATCCAGGCCGCCTTCGCCCAGCCCGACAGCTCGTGGTCCCGGAAGAGGTCGCTGATGATCGTGATCAGGATCCAGATCCAGATCACGAAGAAGAAGATCGAGAGGATGGTCAGGAACGCATCCCCAAAGGTCCAGTCGGCGAGCAGCAAGGTCGAGCCTCCAGTTCGATTCGTGCAGGGCCCTCAGCCTAGCCGGGTCAGCGGGCCGCCGGGAAGTGGGTGAAGATCCTGCGAATCGCGATCGTCGGGCGCGCCTGCTCCGCGGTGTCGACGCTCACCCTCGCGCGCAGCGTGTTGTGATCCTTGAGATACGTGCGCGCTGCCTTGGAGAGCCTGGGCTCCAGCAGCCTGGCCTGGCCGCCAGCGATCTTCGTCACCGAGTCCCGAGCAACCGCGAACCTCGCCCCCTTCGCCGCCCCCCTTACGTTGATCGAGACGTCGTCGCATGCGAGCCATGCCTGTGGGCACAGGACGGTGAGCGACAGGTGGCCGCGATCAACCGTCAGGGCCTGCGGGTCCAGCTTCGCTGCCGTCTTCCCGAACCCCTTGAACTCGCTCGCGAGCTGGTAGCCCCTCGGCACGATCCTCGGCGACGGAGCGCCGACGAAGCCCCCGAGCGTCCCGGGCTTCTCCCGTACCGGGAGCTGGAGCTCGAGGTTCGAGACCGTGACCGGCTGCTGCCCGTTCGACGCCCGGCCATAGTTAGGGTCGCTGGGCAGGAGCTCGAGCTTGGCGACATGGCCTGCAGCGAAGTGCCACGCGCCGGGATGGAGCTGGAACACCTGGCGCACGGGCTGCTTGCCCTTCTTCGGCCGCCACAGGCCTCGGGCCACCAGCGTCTCCCTGCCGTCGGGGCCGACGTCGAGAAGTCGCGCCGCCACCTGCGAGTTGTCGCTGGAGGACTTGAAGTCCGCGACCACCGTCGGCGAGCCGAGCAACGTGAAGCCGGAGCCCTTCGCCGCGCGAAGCCGGTATGTCGCAACGCCCTTCTGATCGGCTCCCGGCGCGGTTGCGCAGGCGTCGCCGCCGGCGACGGGGTCGAACGTCGTGGCGATCGCCGCGCTCCCCGCGCCGGGCTTGATCGTCTGGCCTCGCCTGGAGTCCAGCCGGATCTCACCGGGCGCCATGTGCGCCCAGTCATGCGCGGTATACGGACCGCCTGACGGGGCCGACTTTGGGCAGGTCTCGGTATAGGCGGTCACACCAAGGGACGGCCGAGGGCCCGTGCCCTTGACGTAGTGGTCGAACCACGCATAGGTCAGCGTCCGGAGCGCCGCCGTCACGTCGTCCTTGTTCTGCGCGCGCGGGTGCCCGAAGTCGCCGAAGAACAGCGCCACGGGCGTGTGCGGGTACTGAGTGGTGGTCCGGTTGTAGAACCGGATGGCCTCGTCGACGGGGAAGAGGTCGTCGGTGAAGCCGTTCGAGATCAGGAGGGGAGCGGGCGGCTCCGAGTGGTCGATGCCGTACGAGGAGTGGTGCGACTCGAGCTCCTCGAGGATGTCGGTGATCTTCGGATTGCCCACATAGGGTTCGCCGGCCTCGATCAGGTCCTTCCAACCTGTGATGTCGGCATCGGGATCGGTGCCCACCGGCGCGCAGAAATTGAGCGCGCAGCCAAGCAGGTACAGCCCGTCCTCGAGGCTCTTCTTTTCGACGCCCGGGTTGCCCCTGTACGAGGCATCCTTCACGTAGTCGAGCGTGCTGCCATTCGGCGTCAGCGAGTAGGCGATGTCCGTCCACGGAATGTTCGGCGCCGCTGCGGCGAGGCTCATGGGCGTCCCGTTCGGGCTCTTCCAGGGCACGAGCGATCCGTCCGGCAGCATCGTTCGGTCCTTGAGCGCGGCGAGTGCCATCGAGAGCCCGCCGCCGTAGGAGCCCCCCGTGGCGCCGATCTTGCCCGGCAGCACCAGGCCCTGGTCGACCAGCTCCCCGGCGAAGAACTGGGCGTCGCGGACCTCGTAGCGGTCGTCCATCAGGCGGATGTAGCCCTTCGCGCAGCCGGCGGGGTCGGCGGCCCGCGAGTTCGAGCTTCCGCACGACTCGCCAAAGCCGCGGTCGGTCATCGAGAAGGTCGCGTAGCCGCGGTCGAGGAAGGGCTGCATGTCCGAGAGGCCGAGCTTCGAGCCTCCGTACCCGTGGCCGATGATGATCAGCGGGTAGGGGCCGTCCGGTCCCGATGCCGGAGCGGGCGGGAAGGCCGCGTTGACGTCGATCGGCATCCCGTCGAAGGTCTTGGTCGTCGAGCGCGGGCTCGAGCTGCCGCAGAACCGCACGCCGTCGCTCTGCGCCGCGCAGGAGACGTCACCGCCGAAGACGGTCGTGATGGCGGCGTTGGCCGATGGCGCCGCCCAGAGAGCGGCGACCGCGACGATGGTTCCCGCCAACCTTCGCATCGAGGCGATTATTGCGAAGGCGAGTCGTCTGTACTCGGCGGCGACCACGGGGTCCGCCAGCCGCCGTGCCCGTCGACCAGCCGGTTTGCGGCGTCGGGCCCCCAGGTGCCGCGCTCATAGGTACGTAGCTCCGTCGGGGCGTGGAGGAGAGGCTCGACGATCCGCCACGTCTGCTCGATCGCGTCCTGGTCGGCGAAGCGCTCACGGTCCCCGGCGAGCGCGTCCCCGAGGAGCCGCTCGTACGGCGTCGGCTCCTCGCCAAGCTGCTGCTGGAAGAGGAGGTCGAGGTGGACCTGCCGCAAGGCCTCCGCGCCGGGCTGCTTCGCCTCGACGACCATGCACGCTCCGGGCTCGGGGTCGATCCGGAAGACCAACTCGTCGCCCTCCGGAGTCACCCGGCCACCGATGCCGAGCGGTGGCGGGCTGCGAAAGATCATCCGCACCTCGGTGACGCGCTTGGTGAGCGCCTTGCCTGCGCGGATGAAGAACGGCACGCCCGACCACCGCCAGTTGTCGACCGCCAGGCGGAGCGCCGCGAACGTCTCCGTTGTCGAATCGTGCGCGACACCGTCGACGTCGCGGTAGCCCGCGTACTGGCCCCGAACGTAGTGCTCCGGGCCGGCAGCGGGGATCGCCTTGAACAGGTCGAGCTTCTTGTCGCGGATCGGGTCGGGGTCGGTGAAGGCGCCCGACGGGGGCTCCATCGCGACGAGGGCGAGGATCTGGAGGAGGTGGTTCTGAACGACGTCGCGCAGCGTCCCCACGGGGTCGTAGAAGCGCCCGCGGTCCTCGACGCCGAAGTCCTCGGCCATCGAGATGTGAACCGAGTCGACGTAGCGGCGGTTCCAGATCGGCTCCAGGATGGTGTTGGCGAACCGCAGGTACAGGATGTCCATCACCGGCTCCTTGCCGAGGAAGTGATCGATCCGGTAGAGCTGCTCCTCGTCGATGACCTTGTGGAGGTCCTCGTTCAGCGCCCGGGCCGACTCGAGGTCGTGCCCGAACGGCTTCTCGATCACGACGCGAGCGTTCTTGGTGAGGTCGACCTTGCCAAGGCGACCGACGACCTCGGCGAAGAGGAACGGGGGGACCTCGAGGTAGAAGACGGGGCGCTCGGCGTCGCCGGCGGCCTCCTTGACGCGCTTGAACGTCGCCTCCTCGCCGTAGTCGCCCGCGACGTAGTCGAACCGCGCCGCGAGCCGCTTGAACACGGCGTGGTCGTAGTCGCTGGCGGTGTCCTTCACGGCGGTGCGCGCGTGCTCGACGAGATCGTCGACGCTCCAGTCGTTGCGGGCCACGCCGATGATCCGGCAGTCGAGCTGGTTGCGTCGCTCGAGCCGGTAGAGCGAGCCGAGCGTCATCTTGCGGGCGAGGTCGCCGGTGATCCCGAAGATCACGAGGACATCCGCCGCCGCGGACTGTCCGTCGCTGGATGATCCCGCGGCCATGCCGCCGGTAGGCTAGCCGCCGCCCCCGTTCTGCGGAAGGAGAGAGATACGTGGCACAGCTTGGGATGGTCGGCCTCGGTCGGATGGGCGCCAACATCGTGAGGCGCCTCATGCGCGACGGACACGAGTGCGTCGTCTACGACGTCAACCCCGACGCGATCTCCGAGCTCGCGGGCGACGGGGCCGTCGGCGCCGAGACGCTGTCGGACCTCGCCTCGAAGCTCGATGCCCCGCGCGCCGTCTGGGTGATGGTCCCGGCGGGCGACATCACCGAGAAGACGGTGAACGACGTCGCTGCGGTCCTCGAATCCGGCGACGCGATCATCGACGGCGGCAACTCCTATTACCGCGACGACATGCGGCGGTCCGCCGCCGTCGCCGAGAAGGGGATCGACTACATCGACTGCGGCACGAGCGGCGGCGTCTTCGGCCTCGACCGCGGCTACTGCCTGATGATCGGCGGCCCGGACGCCGCGGTAAAACGGCTTGACCCGATCTTCCGCACGGTCGCTCCGGGGGTCGAGTCCGCGGAGCGCACGCCGGGCCGCTCGGGCGAGCCGAGCCCCTCCGAGAACGGCTACCTGCACTGCGGGCCCAGCGGTGCCGGCCACTTCGTGAAGATGGTCCACAACGGCATCGAGTACGGCGTCATGGCCGCCTACGCCGAGGGCCTCAACATCCTCCGCAACGCCGACGCCGGCAAGGTGGAGCGCACGGCCGACGCCGAGACCGCTCCCCTCGAGCAGCCCGAGTACTACCAGTACGACATCGACATCCCCGAAGTCGCCGAGGTCTGGCGTCGCGGCAGCGTCATCGGGTCGTGGCTCCTCGACCTGACCGCGGCCGCGCTCCAGGAGTCCCACGACCTCGCCGACTTCGAGGGCCGAGTCTCCGACTCGGGCGAGGGCCGCTGGACGTCGATCGCAGCGATCGACGAGGGGGTGCCGGCGCCCGTCCTCTCGAACGCCCTCTATTCCCGGTTCGCCTCGCGCGGGCTCGACGACTTCGCCGACAAGGTGCTGTCGGCGATGCGCAAGCAGTTCGGCGGCCACGACGAGAAGAAGGCCTAGTTGGACCTCATTCGGGTCGCCGACCACGAGGAGGCGGCGCGCCGAGCCGCCGCGCTGATCATCGCCGCCGGCAGGGACGCGTTGGCGGAGCGCGGCGCGCTCTCGCTCGCTCTGAGCGGCGGCAAGGATCCGTGGCGCATGGTCGAGCTCGTCTCCGAGGCGGACCTCGACTGGGATCGCGCCACGATCTTCCAGGTCGACGAGCGCGTCGCGCCGGCGGGCGACGACGACCGCAACCTCACCCACATGGTCGAGGCGCTTCCGATCGACCTCCAGACGCGCATCCGCCCGATGCCGGTCACCGACGACGACCTCGAGGCGGCTGCCGCCCGCTACGCCGAGGAGCTTCCCGACGCCCTCGACGCCGTTCACCTCGGCATCGGCCCCGACGGCCACACCGCCTCGCTGGTGCCGAACGACCCGGTGCTCGAGGTCACCGACCGAAGGGTGGCGTTGACCGGAGGTGAGTACCAGGAGCCGGCGCCGGATGACTCTGACCTACCCGACCCTTGCCGCCGCCCGCAAGATCGTGTGGCTGATCACCGGTGAGGAGAAGCAGGACGCGCTCACCAAGCTGCGCGCCGCCGACGGGTCGATCCCGGCCGGACGGGTCGAGCGGGCGAACGCGACGATCGTCGCCGACGCCGCCGCCCTCGGCGGTTAACAGCCCGAGCCCCTGACTCGCGGACGGCGTCATTAGCATGGCGTCGATGTCGATCGCCTCGCAGCCGAAGGCCCCCGAGATCGACTCGCTCTGCATCAACACGATCCGCACGCTCTCGATCGACGCGATCCAGAAGGCGAACTCCGGGCACCCGGGAACGCCGATGGCGATGGCGCCCGTTGCCTACACGCTCTGGCAGCGGTTCCTCCGCTTCGACCCCGCCGATCCGATCTGGCCCAACCGCGACCGCTTCGTCCTGTCGGCCGGCCACGCGTCGATGCTCCTCTACGCGCTGCTGCATCTGACCAAGGTCCAGGCCGTCGATCCGGACTACGAGGTCGTCGGCCAGCCGTCGGTGAGCCTCGACGACATCAAGGCCTTCCGTCAGCTCGACTCCAAGTGCCCCGGCCATCCCGAGTACCGCTGGACGTCGGGCATCGAGACCACCACGGGCCCGCTCGGCCAGGGCGTCGCCACGAGCGTGGGCATGGCGGTCGCCGGCCAGTGGCTGCGGGAGCGCTACGGCCCCGAGCTCTTCGACTACGACGTCTACGCGCTTGCCGGCGACGGGTGCCTCATGGAGGGCGTCTCGAACGAGGCGGCCTCGTTCGCGGGCAACGATCGGCTCGACAACCTCTGCTGGATCTACGACAACAACCACATCACGATCGACGGGCGCACCGACATCACCTACTCCGACGACGTCGCCGCCCGCTTCATCGGCTATGGCTGGAACGTCACTCGGGTTGGCGACGCAAACGCCATGGACCTGCTGACCCGCGCGTTCGAGGAGTTCAAGGGCGAGCGGGCCCGCCCGACGCTCGTCATCGTCGACAGCCACATCGGCTACGGATCTCCGCACAAGCAGGACACCGCGGCCGCTCACGGCGAGCCGCTCGGCGACGAGGAGGTGCGAGAGACCAAGCGTGTCTACGGCTGGCCCGAGGGCGCTCAGTTCCTCGTGCCCGAGGGCGTCTACGAGCACTTCGCCGCCGGCGTCGGCAAGCGGGGCGCCGACCACCGCGCGGCCTGGGAGAAGCGGCTCGCCGAGGCCGATCCGTCCGTCGTCGCCGAGATCGACCAGATGCAGCGGCGCCGGCTCCCGGACGGGTGGGACGCCGACATTCCGGCCTTCGACCCGGACGAGAAGGGCGTCGCGACCCGCAAGGCTTCGGCGAAGGTCCTCAACGCGATCGCACCCAGGGTGCCGTGGCTCGTCTCGGGCTCGGCCGATCTCACCGGATCCGCGTCGAGCGGCCTCGACTTCGAGGGCGCCGGGACCTTCTCCACGGCCGACCGAGCGGGCCGTGAGCTTCATTACGGGATCCGCGAGCACGAGTCGGCGGCGATCTCGAACGGGCTCTCACTCACGAAGCTGCGGCCGGTTTGGTCCACCTACCTCACGTTCTCCGACTACGCGCGGCCGGCCATCCGCCTCTCGGCGTTGATGGAGCTGCCGGTGGTCCACTGGTTCAGCCACGACTCGATCGGGCTCGGCGAGGACGGCCCGACGCATCAGCCCGTCGAGCAGCTCGCCTCGCTGCGCGCGATCCCGGGCCTCAACGTGATCCGCCCCTGCGACGCCAATGAGACAGCCGAGGCGTGGCGGGTGATCATGGAGCAGCGTCACGAGCCCACTGCCCTGATCCTCACCCGCCAGAACGTGCCGGTGCTCGACCGCTCCAAGTACGCGTCGGCTGAGGGCCTTCGCCGCGGCGGCTACGTCCTCGCCGACTCCGACGGTGACTTGGAGGTGATCCTGATCGCCACCGGGAGCGAGGTCGCGCTGGCGCTCGACGCCTTCGAGGAGCTTTCGGCGAACGGCATCAACGCGCGTGTCGTGAGCCTGCCCTCGTGGTACCTGTTCGATCACGAGGACGAGGAGTACCGAGAGAGCGTCCTGCCCCAGGCGGTGACGGCCCGGGTGGCGGTCGAGCAGGCCTCGACCCTCGGCTGGGACCGCTACGTCGGCCCCGAGGGCAGGATCATCGGGATGCACACCTTTGGCGCCTCGGCGCCGCTGAAGGAGGTCGAGCGGAAGTTCGGCTTCACCCCCGAGAAGGTCGCGGAGACTGCAAAGGAGTTGCTGGCATGAACGAACGCAACAAGGCACTGCACGACCTCGGGCAGAGCCTCTGGCTCGACAACATCACCCGGACGATGCTCGATGACGGCACGCTGCGCCGCTACATCGACGATCTCTGCGTGACGGGTCTGACTTCGAACCCGACGATCTTCGACAAGGCCATCGGCGGCGGGGACGCCTACGACGAGGCGATCATCGAGACGGCGCCGAAGGTGGACTCGAACGAGGAGCTCTTCTTCTCGCTCGCCATCGACGACCTCGGGCGCGCCTGCGAGGAGTTCGCAGGGGTACACGAGCGCACCGACGGCGTCGACGGCTTTGTGTCGCTCGAGGTCTCGCCTCTCCTCGCCGATGACGCTGCCGCGACGATCGAGCAGGCCCGCGATCTTCACTCGCGTGGCGGTCACGACAACCTCTTCATCAAGATCCCCGGCACAGAGGCAGGGCGCACGGCGATCGAGGAGACGATCGCCGCCGGCACGCCAGTCAACGTCACGCTGCTCTTCGACGCCGGGCAGTACGTCGCGGCGGCCGAGGCGTACATGCGAGGTCTCGAGCGGCGAATCGCCGACGGCCTCGACCCGAACGTCCCGTCGGTCGCGTCCCTCTTCGTGAGCCGGTGGGACGTGGCTGTGGCCGACGAGGTCGATGACTCGTTGCGGAACCGGCTCGGGATCGCCGTCGCGGCCGACGGCTATCGCGCCTACCGGGAGCTTCTCGACACCGAGCGCTGGCAGCGGCTCGAGAACGAGGGGGCGCGACCCCAGCGGTTCCTGTTCGCGAGCACCGGAACCAAGGATCCCAACGCTCCCGACACGTTGTACGTCGAGGCCCTCGCCGCGCCGCACTCGATCAACACGATGCCCGACAAGACCCTTCTGGCGTTCGCCGACCACGGCGAGGTCGGCGACCCGCTTCCGGCCGACGGCGGCGAGGCCGCCCGGTCCCTCGGAGAGTTCGAGGCCGCCGGCATCGACCTCGGTGCGCTCGCGGCGCGGCTCCAGCGCGAGGGCGCCGACGCATTCGACAAGTCCTGGAACGAGATGCTCGGGACGATCGAGTCGAAGTCGAAGCAGCTCGCGGCGGCCGGGTGAGCGCCTGGGAGGCGCTCGAGCGCCAGGCGTCCGCGCTTCGTGAGCGCCATCTGCGCGAGCTCTTTGCGAGCGATCCCGGCCGCGCGGACCGCCTCAGCGTGGATGGCGCGGGGATCCACCTCGACTACTCCAAGCAGCGCGTGGACGACTACGCGGTCTCGAGCCTCCTGGCGCTCGCCGACGAGGCCGGCGTGGCTGATCGCCGGGACGCCATGTTCCGCGGCGAGCACATCAACTCCACCGAGGACCGCGCGGTCCTGCACATCGCGCTGAGGATGCCGCGAGAGCGCTCGCTCGTCGTCGACGGGACCGATGTCGTCAAGGAGGTCCACGAGGTCCTCGACCGCATGACCGCCTTCGCCGAGCGGATTCGCGGCGGCGGCTGGCGCGGCCACACAGGCGAGCCTATCCGCAACGTGATCAACGTCGGCATCGGGGGGTCGGACCTCGGTCCCGTCATGGCCTACGAGGCGCTGCGCGACTACTCGCGGCGCGACATGACCTTCCGATTCGTCTCGAACGTCGACGGCACCGACTTCGCCGAGGCGACGCGGGACCTCGACCCGGCCGAGACGCTCTTCGTCATCTCGTCGAAGACGTTCACGACGCTCGAGACGATGACCAACGCGCACACGGCGCGCGAGTGGGTCATCGCCGGCCTCGGTGACGAAGAGGCCGTCGGCAAGCACTTCGTCGCTGTCTCGACCAACGCCGAGGAGGTGTCGAAGTTCGGCATCGACACCGACAACATGTTCGGCTTCTGGGACTGGGTGGGGGGCCGCTACTCGATGGACTCGGCGATCGGCCTCTCGACGATGCTGGCCGTCGGCCCCGAGGGCTTCCAGGAGATGCTGGCCGGCTTCCACGAGATGGATGAGCACTTCCGCACGGCTCCCGCCGAGGCGAACCTACCGCTGCTGCACGGTCTCATCTGCGTCTGGAACAACGACATGCTGGGGGCGGAGACGGTCGCGGTTCTCCCCTACGACCAGTACATGAAGCGCTTCCCGGCCTATCTCCAGCAGCTGACGATGGAGTCGAACGGCAAGCACGTTCGCCTCGACGGCACGCGGGTTGACCGCGCGACCGGGCCGATCTTCTGGGGCGAGCCCGGCACGAACGGTCAGCACTCCTTCTACCAGCTCATCCACCAGGGGACCCGGATCATCCCGTGCGACTTCGTCGCGCTCATGCACAGCCTGAACCCACTGGGCGAGCACCACGATCTGCTGATCGCGAATGTCTTCGCGCAGGCCGAGGCGCTCGCCTTCGGCAAGACGGCCGACGAGGTCCGCGCGGAGGGCGTTCCCGACGAGCTGGTACCGCACAAGGTCATGGAGGGCAACCGGCCGTCGAACATGATCGTCGCCGAGCGGCTCGACCCGCCCACCCTCGGCAGGCTCGTCGCGCTCTACGAGCACAGCGTCTTCACCCAGGGCACCGTGTGGGGGATCAACTCCTTCGACCAGTGGGGGGTCGAGCTCGGCAAGGCCCTGGCGAAGCGGATCATCCCCGAGCTCCAGGCGGGCGACGAGACCGACCTCGCCCACGACGCCTCGACCAACGCCTTGATCCGCCGCTACCGGGCGGCGCGCAATGGCTGAGCCGAAGCTCGAGGCGATCCTCTTCGACATCGACGGCACGCTCGTCACCACGGGCGGCGCGTCCGACCGGGCCTGGCGCCACGCCGTGCGGGACTTCTACGAGGTCGACTTCGACGTCGGCCACAAGACCGGCAAGGGCGTGCCCGACCCGGAGGTCGGCCGCGAGGTGCTGTGTGGAGTGCTCGGGCGCGAGCCAACCGGCCGCGAGCTCCTCAGGCTGATGCGTCGGCGAATGAAGTACCTGCCCGGTGAGGTCGAGTCCTCGCCCGGCTTCGAGGTGAAGCCGGGCATCCCGGAGATCCTCGAGCGGCTCACCGACGAGGGCGTCCTCCTCGGGCTCACCACCGGCAACGTCGAGCCCGCGGCCCACGCCAAGCTTGCCCGTGCGGAGCTCAATCACTACTTCTCGTTCGGCGGCTACGGCTCCGATGCGTCCGAGCGCACCGAGCTGACGAGGCGGGCCATCGAGCGCGCGCGCAGGCTCGTAGGCGAGCCGCTCCCGAACGACGCGATCATGTCCGTGGGTGACACGCCGCGCGACGTCGAGGCGGGGCACGGGGCGGGCATCCGCGTCACCGGCGTCGCCACTGGAAAGTACTCGGTCGAGCAGCTTCAGGGGGCGGGGGCCGACTGGGCGGTGCCCACGCTGGAGCACGGCCTCCACGGGCTGTAGTTTTCGGGCATGAGCCCGGCCAAGACGGCCCCCCGCGGAGGGATCGACCTCGGTGGGACCAAGATCCAGACCGTCGTCGTCGACGACGAGTTCAACGTCCTCGGGCAGGCTCGCCGGCAGACGCCGACGAAGGGGGGCCCCGAGAAGGTCGCCGAGGAGATGGCGGGCGCAATGGGTGACGCGCTGGAGTACGCGAAGCTCCATGAAGCCGGGCTCGCCGGGGTCGGCGTCGGGTCTCCCGGAGACGTCGACACTAAGACGGGGGCGGTCTCGCACGCCCGGAACCTCCCGGACTGGGAGGAGAGCTTTGGTCTGGGCGCCTACCTCGAGGACGCCCTCGACGCACCGGTCCGCGTGGGCAACGACGTCGGCGTGGCGACCGAAGCCGAGGCGAAGCTCGGCGCCGGCCGCAGGTACAAGTCCCTGGTCGGCATCTTCTGGGGCACCGGCGTCGGCGGCGGGCTGATCCTCGACGGCAAGCGCTGGCTGGGGCGCGGCGGCGCGGGTGAGATCGGGCACACCGTGATCAAGCTCGGAGGGCGCAAGTGCCCGTGCGGGCGGCGCGGCTGTCTCGAGGCCTACGCCGGGCGGGCCGCGATGGAGGCGAGGGCGCGCAGGGAGCACGACGAGGGCCGCAAGACGGACCTCTTCAAGATCATGCAGAAGCACGACCGCGACCGGCTCACGAGCGGAATCTGGGCTCGCGCGCTCGAGGCCGGCGACAACCTCGCCACGGAGCTGATCGACGAGGCCGTGGACGCGATCGCCGCGGGCGCGGCGTCCGCAGTGAACCTGCTCGACGTCGAGGCGGTGATCATCGGCGGCGGCATCGGCGTGCGACTCGGCGACGAATACGCGAAGCGGATCGAGAAGCAGATGCACAAGCACCTCTTCAACGACAGCCGC
Source organism: uncultured Actinomycetes bacterium (assembly GCA_963823245.1). GTDB lineage: Bacteria > Actinomycetota > Thermoleophilia > Solirubrobacterales > 70-9 > JAWVFM01. The sequence continues at coordinate 29,609 of CAWGKQ010000009.1, forward strand.
CCTCCCGCCGTCGAGGTGGCATCGCTCGGTGACCTGGGCGGCGCGATCGGCGCCGCGCTGCTCAGCGCGGAGAGCGCGCGGCCGGCCCGGCGGCGGCGCCGGACGACCTCGGCGTCGAAGGTCTCCTAGCGCCTGAACAAGCGGTCCTGGAATGCCAGGACCAGGAGCAGGAGCCAGCACCATTCGCCGGCCGACGGGCTCGCGAGCGCGACGGGAATCGAGATCGCGAAGACCGCCGAGACCACCAGAGGTCCCCAGGCCGGCTCGCCCGCCGAGATCGATCCCGGCTGGAGCAGGCCGTTTCGCTTGACGTGAGCGCGTGTCACGGCCGCCATCAGTGCGGTAAGGGAGAGCGTGGCCGCGTAGATCACGACCGAAAACGAGGTGTCCCCTTGGGCGGAGAGCAGCCCGGTCGGGAAGGGGATGAAGGCGATCAGCCCGAGGTATGCGAGATTGAGCGCCACGAGGCGGCCGTCGATGCGACGCAGGTCGCGGAAGAGGGCGTGGTGCCGCACCCAGAGCAGCCCGAGCACGGCGAAGCTCAGCGCGTACGCCCCGATGTCGGGCAGGACGTCCTGAAGCCGGTCGGCGAAGGTTCCGCCTTCAGGGTTGGCGACGTTCAGGATCAGAAGCGTCAGCGCAATCGCGAAGACGCCGTCGGACAGGGCGACCGTGCGGTCGTAATCGAACTCGCGCTCGGTCGAGGTCTCGCTTGGCTGGGCGCCCGTCTCACCGGCCACGGACGCGACTGTACGACGCGGACCTGACGCCAGAGCGCGGCTAACCGCGGGTGACCCGCTTGCGCTTCTGGGCCTCGCGCCCGTCGGCGATGGCCGTCCGGATCAGAATCACGCCCCAGACCACGATCGGCCCGAAGACGATGATCATGAGCAGGATCTTGATGGCGACGGACACGGCTCAAATTAGAGCGCATGCCCGTCGCGAGCTCAGGCGGGCGCCCCGGCTTCCTCGCGCTCGCCCTTGGCGAGCTCCACGAGTTGCTGGTAGCGGACCTGCTGCCCGGCGGCACCCCAGTTGCCCTCGGGGACGTCGCGGATCAGGGTCCAGACGCGAAGGCCGTCGGCTTCGCCCAGGCCCGCGGCCTCCGAGACGGCCTCGTTGACGGCGGCGACCAGCTCGCCCTTGCGGCTGTCCGACAGCGCGCCCTCGGGAACGGTGACCTGGACGCGGAAGCGCGGGGCGGCGTCGTCGCCGCGCCCGCCGACCGCGAGGTTCTCGGGATCGATCTCGTTCGCGTACACCCAGGTGATCGAGCGGAAGAACTCCGTGTCGGGCGCTCGCTCGGCCTTCAGGAGCCGCGTGGCGAGCTCGTCAAGAAGGCCCTCGCGAGCTTCGGAGGAGAGGGCTCCCTTCGGATAGGTGAATTCGATCATCGGCATCTGAAACGACCTCCTTGTAAAGCGTTGGCGCGGCGCCGCCGAGCATACTATGATGAGCGTCATAATGCAGTCCGACCAGAGGGAGAGGGATCGGTCCGCGACCGAGCGCGGGGAGCGGACCCGCCGGCGCATGGTCCGCGGGGCAGCGGCGCTCCTGCGTGAGCGCGGGTACACCGGCACCGGCTTTCGGGAGGTCATCGCCGCGACGGGCGCTCCGCGCGGCTCGATCTACCACCACTTCCCCGGCGGCAAGGCCCAGCTCGCGCGAGAGGCGGTGGACTACGTCGCCGGCCTCGCGCGCGAGGCCATTCGCGAGCCGCTCGAGGCGGGTGACCCGATCCGCGCGCTGCGGGCGTTCCTGGATATGTGGCTCGCCGACTTCGAGAGCTCGGGGTACCGGGCCGGATGTCCGATCGCCGCTGTCGCCGTCGAGTCGCACGACGAGGCCCCGGAGCTCCTGGCCTCTGCGGCCGCCGCGTTCGGAGCCTGGCACGACGCCTTCGCCCGCTCGCTCCGCACCGCGGGACTGGCACCGGGCCGGGCCGATCGCCTCGCCAACCTGGTCGTCTCCGCGGTCGAGGGCGCGATCGTGATCAGCCGCGCTCGACGCGACTCGGCGCCGCTTGAGACGGCAGGCCGAGAGCTCGAGGCAGTCCTGGCTGCGGCATTGGGTGTTTAGACTCGCGCCAGCCCGATTCAAGCAACCAGAGAAAGGCGGGAAGCTTATGAAGACCAAGTTTGTGCTCGTACTCGGCGTCTGCGCCGCGTTCGCCGGCAGCGGCGTCGCAGCGGCGGCCGGAGGCAAGGCCGATACCGGCGTGACGATCGAGGGCCCGGACAACGTGCACGGGAAGGTGCTGAGCGAGCGAGCGAGCTGCCAGTACAACCGCACGGTCATCGTCTTCAAGCAGAAGGGGAACAAGCAGGTCCCCAAGAACGACAGGAAGATGGCGACGACGACCTCGGAGCGGCAGGGCAACAAGGGCGCATGGGATCTCGGTAATCCCGGCTTCCCGAGTGGCAAGTACTACGCGAAGGCCAAGGGCACCGACCGGTGCGCCGCGGGCTTCAGCAAGACCGTCGAGTTCAACCGGGGCTGAGAGCCAACAAGGGCAGAGGCATTAGCTGGCGGCGCCGGGCTTCCCGGCGCGCTCTCGCGCCGCGTGACCGGCGTCAGTAATCCACCGCAGCCATATCCGCGGCTCGGACCCGATGCCGCGGGGTTGCGTCGCGTCTACGCTCGGCGGCGGTGACCATGGCCGAAGGAGGAGGGCGGTGACGTCGACGACGGTCCTCGAACCCGTCGCGGAGCTCGACGCCGAGCACGCGCGCCTCCTCGACCGGGTCGTCGCGGACGCGCAGGAGGCGGCCGTCGCCCTCCGTCGCCTCGACCAGGAGGCGGTGGACGGCATCGTCTGGGAGATGGTCGTGGCCGGTCTCGAGGCGGCGATCGAGCTGGCGGAGCTCGCCATGGAGGAGACGGGCTTCGGGGTCTTCGAAGACAAGGTGGTCAAGAACTACATCGCCACGGAATTCCTCTACGACTACCTGAAGGACAAGCGATCGGTCGGTGTCATCGACGAGGACACCGAGCGGAAGATCAAGTACGTGGCGGAGCCGATCGGCGTCGTGCTCGGTCTTCTGCCGATCACCAACCCCACCTCCACCGCACTCTTCAAGTCGATCGTTGGGGCGAAGACCCGCAACGCGATGATCTTCCGTCCGTCGGCTCGAGCGGCTCGCTGTGCGACTCGCGCGGTTGAGATCCTCCAAGCGGCCGGGGAGGGGGCCGGACTGCCCCGCAACGCACTGCAGGTCGTGCCCGATGCGACGCTCGACGCCTCGCAGTACCTGTTTCACCACTCGGGTGTGGACTTCATCTGGACCACCGGAGGCCCGAAGGCGGTGGCGGCCACCAACCAGGCGGGGAAGCCCTGCCTCGGCGTCGGGTCGGGCAACGCACCTGTGTACGTGCACCGCAGCGCCGACGTCCGCATGGCCGTGGTCGACATCCTCATCTCGAAGACGTTCGACGCCTCCCTGATCTGCCCGGCGGAGCAGACGTGTGTGATCGACGAGCCGATCTACGACGAGATGCTGGCGGAGTTCCGCCGCATGGGCGCCCAGTCGTTGAGCGAGGACGAGGTGGCTCGCCTCTGCAAGGGGATCGTCGCCGACGACGGCAACCTGGAGCTCGCGGCGCTGGGACAGTCGTGTGTCGACCTCGGCCGGCTCGCGGGCATCGACGTCCTTCCCGACGCCAAGATCCTCCTCGCGCCGCTCCCCCCGGACCTCGAGGAGCTCGCCGTGCATCCGCTCCTGCAGGAGAAGCTGATGCCGGTTATGGGCGTCGTCCGATCGCCTGGGGTCGAGCACGGAATCGCCGCGTGCGAGGTCGTCACCGAGCATGGTGGGCTTGGCCACACATCCGCCGTCTATGCCCGCGACGACGAGGTCGCCGACCGCTTCGCCGCCACGGTGCGGACCGGCCGGATCCTGGTCAACGCCCCGACGGCGGTCGGCGCCCTGGGCGGCGTCTACAACTCGATGACTCCGACCTTCTCGCTCGGCTGCGGCACGTGGGGAGGATCGACGACGACCGACAACATCAATTACCGCAACCTGCTCAACGTCAAGGCGGTGTCGAGGCGGCAGGCCCCGCCGCAGTGGTTCCGAGTGCCGTCCGGCACCTATTTCAACCCGGGCTCGCTCGAGAGCCTTCGCGAGCTCGGCGCCCGGCAGGCGCTGATCGTCACGGATCAGAACTGCGAAGCGGCCGGCATGGTCGACGCCGTGCGGCGCTCCCTGGGCGACGCCGCCGTCCACGTCTTCGCCGAGGTGGAGCCGGAGCCGCGGGAGGCGCAGATCCGAGCCGGCGTCGAGGTGCTCGGGCGCTTCCAGCCGGACGCGATGGTCGCCGTCGGCGGTGGCTCCGTGCTCGACGCCGCGAAGGCAATGCGGCTCTTCTACGAAAGTCCCGAGCTCGAGCTGCGTGAGCTGTCGCTGCCGTTCCTCGACGCCCGCAAGCGCGTCGCGCACTATCCGGAGATCGAGCATCGCGTGAAGCTCGCCGCCGCTCCGACCACTGCGGGCACCGGCTCCGAGGTCTCTCCCGCTGCGGTGATCACGGTCGGCGACCGGAAGGTGACGCTCGTCGACTACTCGCTCGTCCCCGACATGGCGGTGGTCGAGCCCGAGCTCAGCCTCTCGATGCCCGCGCAAGTGACGGCGGACAGCGGGGTGGACGCGCTCACGCACGCCCTCGAGGCGAGCGTGTCGATCTTCGCGTCGCCGTACACCGACGCCTTCGCGATGCAGGCCGTCAACCTCATTCTCCAGAACCTCCCCCGCGCCTACACCGACGGCGACGACCTCGAGGCACGCACGGCGATGGCGAACGCGGCGACGATCGCGGGCCTCGCGTTCTCGAATGCCTTCGTCGGCGTCTGTCACGCGCTCGCTCACGCCGTCGGCGCCCGGTTCGGCGTCGCGCACGGGCGCGCGAACGGGATCTTCCTCCCCCACGCTCTTCGCTACAACGCCTCGCTGCCGACGAAGTTCATGCCGGCCCCCGGATACTCGGCCTACGTCGCGCCCGAGAAGTACGCCCAGATCGCCTGGGTCTTCGGGCTCCACGGTGGCGGCGAGGAGGAACGGCGGTCGCACCTCTTCTCCCGCGTCGACGAGCTCCTCGACGCGGTGGAGATGCCACGCTCGCTGGCCGAGATCGGAATCGATCGCGAGAGCTACGAGGCGGCGCTGCCCGATCTTGCGAAGGCGGCCTTCATCGACCCCAGCATCCGCACCAACCCCCGGGTCCCGACGGTCGCCGAGCTGCTCGATCTCCTCCGGGCCGGGTACGAGGGCCGGCCCGACTAGCCCACGGGCGAGCAGCCCGATCTCCGTAGTCCTCCGCAATCCAAGCCGTTCGGACCCGGATGTTCGGGGCGGCGGCTCAACGTAGCGTCGCGAAGCACGACGGTCCCGGGAGCGAGGAGCTGTGCAGCCACGTGACGCTCGAGTTTGAGTCGGAGGAAACGCCGCGCCGGGCGTGGGTCGCCCGCGTTATGAGCGCAATCGGGCTTCTGCTCGGGTGCGCGCTCGTTGCGTTCGTCCTGTTCGGCGGCTCGGGCGGCCACACGTATCACCTGCTGTTCGAGAACGCCGGCCAGATCGTCACCGGGAACCAGGTGGCTGTGGCCGGCCAGCCGATCGGCTCGGTCGACGACGTCGGCCTCAGCGACGACGGCGCCGCCGAGGTGACGATCTCGGTCGACAAGCCGTTTCACGAGGGGACCGTGGCCGTCATCCGCGCCACCTCGCTGACGGGGGTCGCGAACCGCTACGTGGCGATCACGCCCGGGCCGGGCGACGCGCCGCTCCTGGCCGACGGAGCGACGCTGAACGGCGCCCACACGACCTCCCCGGTCGATCTCGATCAGCTCTTCAACACGTTCCAGCCGCGGACGCGCCGGGCCCTCAGCAACGTGATCCAGGGCTCGGCGGCGATCTACGACGGCAACACGGAGGGCGCGCGGAGCACCTACAAGTACCTCGCGCCGTCGCTGGAGGCGAGCGAGCGCGTCTTCGCCGAGCTCAATCGCGACAGCTACGCATTCAGCCAGTTCCTCGTCCAGGGCTCTCGCACGCTGAAGGACATCGCCGCGCGTCGCTCCGACCTGTCCGCCCTGACCGCGAACGCGAACCAGGCGCTGGGGGCGATCGCGAGCCAGGGTGGAGCGCTCGACCGGTCCCTCGTCGCCGCGCCGCCCACCCTTCGTCAGGCGAACACCACCTTCGTCAACCTCCGGGCAGCTCTCGACGACCTGACCCCGGTCGTCAACGAGGCGAAGCCGGCGACAAAGGACCTCGCGCCCTTCTTGCGCAAGCTGCGCGTGGTCTCGGAACGCGCGGTCCCAGTCGTCCACCGCCTGCGGTTCGCGATTTCCAGGCACGGAAGGGCGAACGACCTCACCGACCTGCTGCGGGAATTGCCTCGAGCGGAGGGCGCTGCGAGCAAGAACCTCCCGCGCGCCGTCAAGGCGCTCGACGCCTCCCAGCCGACGATCCAGCTCATCCGGCCCTACGCGCCAGACCTCGTGGGCTTCGTCTCCAAGTTCGGCCAGGTCTCCTCCTACTACGACGCCAATGGCCACTACGCCCGAGTCTCGACCGCCGAGGCGAACCTCTTCCACTACTGCACGGCGGGTGACTCGAACCCCCGCTGCGTGAGCGCGGGCGGGCCCTACGCCACCGGCCAGCTGGCACCGATCCCGCCGTCTCAGCAGTTCAACGGCCTCGAACGCGGCCCGTTCGCGCGGTGCCCGGGCGGTGCAACCCAGCCAATCGCAGGGTCGAACCCGTTCACCGACGAAGGCAACCTCCTCTCGGGCGGGCAGGCGCCGAATCCGAAATGCAGCACGGCCGCGGTGCCGCCGGGGCCATGAGACGGATCGTCGTCACCGCCGGCCTGCTCACCGCCGTCGGGCTGCTCCTTCTCAGCCGGACGGCGAGCGGGAGCGGGGACTACCTGGTCCGGGCCATCTTCGACAACGGCGGCTTCCTCGTCCCCGGCGAGGACGTGCGGGTCGCCGGCGCCAACGTGGGCACGGTGAGCTCGGTGAACGTGACGAGACCGGGCGAGCCGGCTCGCCGCGACGGAAGCCCCGATCCCGGCAAGGCGGTGGTCGTCATGCAGATCACGAATCCCGGTGTCCAGGACTTCCTCCGGGACGCCGGCTGCCTGATCCGGCCGCAGTCGCTGCTCGGCGAGAAGTACGTCGACTGCCAGCCGACGCAGCCGCGGGCCCCGGGCGACCCGCCGCCGCCGCCTCTCGAGGTGATTCCGAACGGCGAGCCCGGAGCCGGCGAGCGGTTCCTGCCGCTGGAGAACAACGGCAAGGAGGTTGACCTCGACCTCGTCAACAACATCATGCGCGAGCCGTTTCCGGACCGCTTCCGGCTGATCCTGAACGACCTCGGCGCCGGCCTGGCCGCGAGGGGCCCGACGCTCGACGCGATCGTCAAGCGGGCCGATCCGGCGCTCCGGCAGACCGACCGCGTCCTGGCGGTCATCGCGCGCCAGCGGCACGCGCTGAGCCGGCTCGCGGCTGACTCCTCCGCGGTGCTGACGCCGCTCGCGCGCGCGCGGCAGCACGTCGCGAGCTTCATCAACGGCGCCAACACGACGGCCCAGGCCGCCGCCGAGCGCCGGCCGGCCCTCGAGGCCGGCCTCAGGGACCTGCCGTCGGCCCTGCGCGAGCTCCACCTGACCGCGGCGAAGCTCCGGTCGTTCTCGTCCGAGGCGACCCCTCTGTTCTCTCAGCTTCGCGCCGGCGCTCCCGCGATCACGCGCGCGACCGAGGCGCTCGGGCCGTTCGCCCATGCCGCGACGCCGGCGCTGACGACGCTCGGAACGGCGACGAAGCTGGCGCGGAAGCCGCTCGTGAGCTCCGACCCGATCCTGGTGAAGCTTCGCGACCTGTCCAGGAAGGCCGCGCCGGGCGCCGGCAGCCTCAACCACCTGCTCGCGAGCCTCCGCAAGACCGGCGGCTACCGGCTGCTGACGGAGTTCATCTTCAACACGGTCGGCTCGATCAACGGCTATGACAGCTTCGGCCACTTCCTGCGCGCCGGGCTCCAGGTGACCAGCTGCACGACCCTGGTCTCAACGCCGCTTCCCAGTTGCCAGGCGAACTTCGCCGCGAGCAAGGCGGCGGCCGCCGCCGCCGTGGCACCGAGCCCAGTCACGAGCGGCAAGACGAAGGCGCCCGGCGTCGGAGCGCAGGCGAGCGTGAGCCCGGTCGGCGCGCGCCGGCAGCCTCGCGACGCACTCGGCCAGACCGGAACCAGCGCCACCGCCGCTCCGAGCGGCCGGGGGACGTTGCCGCGGCGCGTCTCGCCGGCCGCCCTCAACGACCTGTTCGACGCCGTGATCGGGGCAAACGGTCGGGGGACGAGGCCATGAACCGACGGCATCAGGGCCCCGTCGCCTCGCATCCCGCCATCGTCGGCGCCACGACGGTCCTCGTCATGCTGCTCGCAATCTTCGTCGCGTACAACGCCAACCGCGGGCTGCCGTTTGTCTCCACCTACAACGTCTCGGTCGAGGTTCCCAACGCGGCGGCCCTGGTCGCCGGGAACGACGTGCGGGTCGCCGGCATCCGGGTCGGCTTCATCAAGTCGATCGAGCCGACGCAGGACCCGCGAAGCGGCGCCGTCCACGCGAAGCTCGACCTCCAGCTCGACAAGACCGTCGAGCCCTTGCCCATCGACTCGACGGTGGTGGTGCGCTCGAGATCCGCGCTCGGCCTCAAATACCTCTCGATCACCCCGGGGAGCTCCAGGCGCGGCTACCCAGCCGGCTCGACGCTCCCGCTCGCGGCCGCGCGCCCACATCCGGTCGAGCTCGACCAGGTGCTGAACACGTTCGACCCGGCCACGAGGCACGCGATTCGGCAGAACCTGATCGCGTTCGGCGAGGCCCTCGCGGGGCGCGGGCCGGCTTTGAACTCCGCCCTCGGCCGCCTTCAGCCGCTGCTCAACCGGCTCGAGCCCGTCGCCCGCAACCTCGCCTCCCCGAGGACCGGCCTGGCGCGGTTCATTCGGGCAACGGGCGCCGCGGCCGCCGAGGTCGCCCCGGTCGCCGAGACACAGGCGCACCTGTTCGTCGTCCTCGACACGACGTTCGGCGCCCTGGCGTCGGTCGCGCGTCCGTTCATCCAGGAGACGATCTCCGAGACGCCGCCCACGCTCGAGGCCCTCATCCGCAACGGCCCGAGGATTCGCGCCTTCCTCGGGCACACGACGGCGCTGGTCACGGACCTGCGCCCGGGTGTGCGTTCCCTCACAGCCAACGCCCCGGCAATCGCCTCCGCGTTCGAGACCGGGGCCCGGGTCCTGCCGGACGCGCCGGCCTTGAACGCGCAGCTCGCGCCCACGACCAGGTCTCTCGCGGCGTTCGCCCACGACCGCGGGGTCAATGGGGGGATCGATCGTTCGACCCAGCTCTTCGGCTTCCTGACGCCGACGCTCGGCTTCGTGACCCCCGCCCAGTCGGTGTGCAACTACGCCACTCTGCTCCTGCGCAACGGGTCGAGCCTGCTCAGCATCGGCGACGGGATCGGGACCACCCAGCGCTTCCTCGTGATGTCGGCCGGTGACGGCCCGAACAGCGAGAACAGCCCCTCGTCGGGACCCGCCCACGGCGGCACCGAGGCGAACTTCCTGCACTCGAACCCGTACCCGTACACCGCGTCCCCGGGCCAGCCCCACGTGTGCGCCGCCGGGAACGAGAAGTACATCCCAGGCCGCGTCGTGGTCGGAAACCCGCCGCTCCTGGCCACCCGGACGGGAGCGCCGTGAGCCCGCTGCGCAGAAGGGCCCGCGAGGGGAAACCTCGCAAGAGCGGCCCGGAGGTCGACGAGCGCGTTTTCGGGCGCGACTACCACGGCCCGAGCCCGGCGAAGATCGGCCTCGTGGTGGCGGCCCTGCTCGCGGTGGCCATGTACCTCGCGTTCACGAAGCACATCCCGTTCACCAGCCCCGGGTACCAGCTGCACGCGACGTTCGAGAACGTTGGGCCGCTGAAGCCCAAGTCGCCGGTGCGGATCGCCGGCGTCACCGTGGGGCAGGTCACGGGGGTCTCCTCGCACGGCCGCCTCGCCGAGGCCACGTTCACGGTCTCCGACTCGGGCCGGCCGATCCGCAGCGACGCAACGATCACGATCCGCCCGCGCCTGTTCCTGGAGGGCAACCTGTTCCTCGATCTCAGCCCCGGAAGCCCGAGCGCGCCGGAGCTGCGCGAGCGGCGCGACGATCCCGGTCACGCAGACCGCCACCGCCGTGCAGCTCGACCAGGTGCTGACGGCGCTGCAGCAGGACACCAGGACCAGCCTGCAGCGGGCGCTGGCCGGACTCGGCACCGCGCTCAACCAGCAGCCGACCGCCGCCCAGGACGCCGCCCAGAACCCCGAGGTCAGGGGGTTGACCGGCGGCCAGGCGCTCAATCGAGCCTTCCGCTACGGCGGGAAGGCGGGCCGCACGTCGGCGATCGTCAACGAGGCGCTGCTCGGCTCAGCGTCCGCACGACCTGTCGACGCTCGTCCGCGCAACGCGGGACGTCTTCACCAAGCTCGCGTCGACCGACGGGTCGCTGAGCGACCTGATCACGAACCTCAACATCACCGCGGGCGCCCTCGCCTCGCAGTCGGCCAACCTGTCTGCCTCGATCCACGAGCTCGCACCGACGCTCGTAGAGGCGCGCCCCGCCCTCCTGCACCTGAGCGACGCGCTGCGGCCGCTGCGCGCGCTGGCGGTCGAGCTGCAGCCCGGAATCAGCGAGCTCCCGGCGACGATCCGAGCCGGCTCTCCGTGGCTCGTGCAAACGCGCAAGCTCCTGCGGGGCGACGAGCTCGGCGGCGACTCGAAGCTGCTCGTCCACGCCGCTCCGAGCCTCGCCGGGGCCACGCACGGGTCCTTGCGGCTCCTCTCGCAGGCGGGGCTGACCAGCCGCTGCGTGTCCCATAACCTGATCCCGCTCGGCAACGAGGTGGTCAACGGGGCCGGTGGCGCCTATCCGTTCGCGACCGGGCAGCCCAACTCGCGCGAGTTCCTCTATGGCGTCACCCAGCTCGCGGGCGAGAGCCAGGGCTTCGACGGCAACGGCTCCTACGTGCGCTTCCAGGCGGGCGGCGGCCCGCAGACGGTGAGGATGGCGAACCCGGGCGGGGGCTTACAGAACACCTCCCTGTGGGGACACAACATCGCGGCCCCGCTGGGGACCCGGCCGCGGCTGCCCGCGTCGGGGATGCCGCCGTTCCGGATGGACCTCCCGTGCTACACGCAGGACGTACCTGACCTGAACGGCCCCGCGGGGGCGGTCGCATCGCCCGACCCGAGGGCGTACCCATGAGGCGCGCGGTCCGCAAACACACGCGCGACTTCGCGGCGATCATGATCGTCGTCGTTCTCGGCCTCGCGACGGCGGTGACCATCCTCTCGCAGCAGTCCGCGAGCTTCCCCTCCTGGGTGCCGATCCTCGGGTCGGAGCACTTCGAGCTCAAGGGGCGGTTCAGCTCGGCGCAGGCCGTGACTCCCGGGCAGGGCCAGGAGGTCACGATCGCGGGGATCAAGGTCGGCACCGTCGCCGGCGTCGGCCTCGACAACGGCACCGCGGTGGTCACGATGGACATCGAGCCCGACTTCGCGTCGCTCATCCATCCCGACGCCACGTTGCTCCTGCGGCCACGCACCGGCCTTCAGGACATGACGGTCGAGATCGACCCCGGCAGGGGCGGGGGGCCGGTCAAGGAGGGATCGACCATCCCGCTGAACCAGACGGCGCCGAACGTGCAGCCGGACCAGATCCTCGCCTCGGTCGACGCGGACACCCGCGCCTACCTCCAGCTCCTCCTGCAGGCCGCGGGTCAGGGCCTGGGCGGAAACGGCGCCAAGCTGGCGGCTGGGCTGAAGCGCTTCGCGCCGACGGGTCGCTATCTCGCCGAGATCGGCGGTGCCCTGGCCAAGCGCCGCAAGGACATCGCTCGCGTCGTGACGAGCCTCGCCCGCCTCAGCGAGGCGCTCGGGAGAAGCGACACCCAGCTGGCGGGCTTCGTTCGCTCATCGAACGACACTCTCGGCGCCTTCGCGAGCCAGCAGGCCTCGCTCCGAGCCGCCATCCAGGAGCTCCCGGGAGCTCTTCGCGAGACCCGCCTGGCGCTGGCCAGCGGCAACCAGCTCTCCCTTCAGCTCGGGCCGGCGTCGCGGCGGCTGATCCCCGCCGCGCAGGCGCTGGCGCCCGCTCTACGCGAGACTCGCCCGCTGTTCCGCGAGACGGTTGGGCCGATCGAGCACGAGATCCGTCCCTTCGCGCGCGCAGCTCGCAAGCCGCTGCGGCACATCGACCAGGCGTCGAAGCCGCTCGAGCAAACGGTGACGAGGCTCGGGAGCGGCCTCCACAACCTGAACCTGGGTCTCAATGCCCTCGCCTACAACCCGGCCGGCTCGGCCCAGGAGGGCTACCTGTTCTGGCTCGGGTGGCTGAACCACGACACCAACGCGCTCTTCGCCACCCAGGACGCGGGCGGGCCGCTGCGCCACGGGCTCGTTCTTCTGAGCTGCAGCACGGCGCTCGGCGCCGAGGCGGTGGCGGCGGGCGATCCCGTCGTCAAGACCCTCCAGCAGCTCTCGAACATCCCATCGAGCTCCGAGATCACGACGGACGGCGGCTGCTGATGGCGACCCGCCCGCCCACCATCGCGCGGATTCTCATCGTCGTCGGCTTCGTCCTCTCGTGCTTCGGCCTCTTCCTGTTCCTCTGGGTCGCCTTCGGCGGCCCGATTCCGCTGCAGGCCGAGGGCTACCGGTTCACGGTTCCGTTCAAGGAGTCCAACCAGCTCGCCACCGAGTCCGACGTGCGGATATCCGGGGTGTCGGTCGGCAAGGTGAAGTCGATCAACCTGACGCCGAGTGGCCTCGCCGACGCCACGATCCAGATCGACAGCCGCTTCGCGCCGATCCCGGCGAACACGCGGGCGATTCTGCGCCAAAAGACGCTGCTCGGCGAGACGTACGTCGAGCTGACGCCGGGGAACCGCGACGGTCCCGGCCTGCCCGAGGGCGGCGCGCTGCCGGTCGCCAACGTCTCCCAGGCGGTCCAGCTCGACGAGGTCCTGCGGACCTTCAACCCCCGGACGAGGCAGGCGTTCAGGGCCTGGATGCAGGGCGCCGCGGCTGCGCTTCACGGACGGGGGCCGGACCTGTCGGCGGCGATCGCCGAGCTCGATCCGTTCGCGGAGCAGGCGAACGGCGTCCTCCGGGTCCTCGACAGCCAGCACATCGCCGTGCGCGAGCTGATCCGAAACGGCGGCGAGGTCTTCCAGGCGCTCTCGGAGCGCACCGGACAGCTGCGTGGCCTGATCGAGAACGGGAACGCGGTCTTCCAGGTCTTCGCCAGGCGAAACGCCGAGCTCAGGCAGATCTTCGAGATCCTGCCCACGTTCCAGCGCGAGTCGCGGCTGACCATCAATCGCCTGAACGGCTTTGCGATCAATACCGACCCGCTCGTGCAGCAGCTGCGGCCGGCGGCCCGTCAACTCAGCCCGACCCTGATCGCGGCAGGGAAGCTCGCTCCCGACCTGAGGCGCTTTCTCAGCTCGCTTCGCGGCACGATCGCAGCGTCCGGGACCGGCTTCCCGGCGCTTCGCAGGCTGCTCGACGACGATCTCCCGCCGCTTCTCTCGCGGCTCGGTGTCTCGGTGGGTGGCCGGACCGCCTTCCTGGCCGAGCTGAACCCGCTCGTCGAGGTGCTGCACAACTACCGCCACGAGATCACCGCGCTCCTCGCCAACTCCGCGGCCGCCACGAATTACACCCAGCCGGCGCCGGAGCGCGGGTTCAAGTCGGTTCACATCCTGCGAACGACGAGCCCCCTCAACCCGCAGTCGCTGGCCACGTTCTCGCAGCGCTTGACGCCCGACCGCGCGAACCCGTACTTCAAGCCGCTCGGCTACGAGAACCTCACGAGCGGCCTCGAGACGTTTGCGAACACCCCGTGCTCGGCCGGGGCCACCGCAGCGCTTCCGGCCGCGGCGACGGTCGCGAACGACCCCAACTTCAACGTTCGCACGGGCGGCAACGTCACCGACGCCACGGACCTCTTCAAGCGATTGAGGTTCTACGCGTTCGCCGACGTGAGCACGACCAACCGCGTTCCGGCACCGCCCTGCCGCAAGCAGGGCCCGTTCGGGTCGATCGGCACCTCGCCCCAGAGCCATCCGTATCTGCAGGTTCGAAGCGCGCCGTGACCCGCCTCGCCGCAGGGCAGTCCGTAGCTATCCGCAGCGATGTCTGCGGACTGAACGGGATGTCCCGGAGCCGCATCGCGACCAGAATGCGGCTTCAACGGTCAAATGGAATCGATCTGGCCGGTCGGCGGGAACGCGCGGGCTGACTGTGTCGAGGAGGAGGACACATGCGTAAGAGGGGACTCACAGTCATCACCGCAGCCATCGCGGTCGGAGCGCTGGCCGCCGGGAGCGTCGTCTTCGCGGCCACCAACAACGTCTCGCACGCGAGCTTCAGCTTCGAGCCGAACAAGGTGCCGAAGAAGGAGTACAAGGCGGGCAAGATCACCGTCCACACCGACACCGTCTTCGCGAGCCCGGGCAGCAAGCCCGACGGTGGGTTCACGAAGCGGGTCCAGATCTACTTCGACAAGAACATCAAGTTCAACACCAAGGCGGCGAAGACCTGCGCCGGGGCCTTCTCCTCGAACACGACCATGGCGCTCGCAATGCAGCAGTGCGGCAAGGCGAAGATCGGCACGGGGCTCGCCTCGACGGCTCCACCATCGGACTTCCCGGGATGCGTGATCGCCTTCAACGGCGTGCCTGTGGGCAAGACTCCGACGATCGTGCTCTTCACGCGAGTGTCGTTCACGACCGGCGGCAAGGCCAACTGCTCGGATCCCGCGCACAACACCTCGGGCGCCACGAGCGCGACGCTGATCGGCGTGCTGAGGCCCGCGAGCGGCCAGTTCGGGAAGCAGCTCGACGTGAACAACATCGATGGGCTCCCGTTGCCTCTCGATGACTTCACCTCGACGATCAAGAAGGGTGACTACGTCAGCGCCCGCTGCAACTCCGGCGACAAGACGTGGCACGTGAAGACCGTGCACACCTACAGCGGTGGGCCGCCCTCGCCGCAGCCGCCGGTCACCGTCGCCGAGACGGAGAAATGCAAGGTGAAGGGCTAGCGGGGAGCGGGCCGTGCTCGAGCGCATAGTCGTAGGCAGCGACGGCTCGGACACGGCCTGGATCGCCGTCCAGGAGTCCATCGGCCTCGCGAAGGCGACCGGCGCGCGTCTGGACATCGTCACCGCCTATCACCCGAAGATGGGGAAGGTGCTGTCCGACGCCGAACGAGCTGACGTCCCCGGCGACGTGAACTGGGAGACCGGTCCTCATCAGGAGGTCAACCTGATCCTCGACCGGGCCGCCGGCGAGGCCGAGAAGGCCGGCGTGGAGACGAACACCCATCCGCGCGAGGGCGAGCCGGCCGACGTCCTGATCGAGGTCGCCGAGAAGACGGGCGCGGACGTCATCGTCGTGGGCAACAAGGGAATGAGCGGGACGTCGCGGTTCCTGCTCGGGAGCGTCCCGAACAAGGTCTCCCACCACGCGCCCTGCGACGTCTACATCGTGCGCACGACCTGAGCGCGCCGCGATCTTCAGCTCGCGAAGCGGATTACGCTAACCACGGGCGCCCCGAAGGGGCCGAGCGCCCCGCGGCCACCGAGCGCCTCCAGCTCGATCGCGAACGCGAACGCGGCGAGGTCGGCGGCGAGCCACTCAGCTCAGCCGCAGCCGGTGTTGTTGCCGCAGCTCGAGCACGTGTAGCACGAGCCCGTGCGCTGCATCATGCCCCCGCACTGCTCGCAGGCGGGGCCGAGCTCCAGGCCCTGGCGCTTCGCCGGGACGACGGGAGGCGTGTCGGTGAGCGCCGCCGTCGCCGGCTTCGCCTCGCTGGAGGCTTTCGTGTCGGCCGAGCCGTTGCCCGTGGAGTGGCCGTTGCCGCCGTTGGCCGGCCCCTCGTCGACGTAGCCGACCACCTCAGCCTCCTTGCGGGCGCGGACCTCCGGCGTGAGGATCCCGAGATCCTCGAGCTCGTCAGGATCGTCGATGAAGCGGCTCGCGAGCCAGCGCATGATGTAGTCGGGCATCGACTTCGCGAACGGGATCTCGGGATTGGTGGTGATCCCCTCCGGGTCGAAGCGCATGTAGCTGAACTTCTGCACGAACACCTCGAGCGGCACGCCGTACTGCAGGCCCATCGAGATCGCCGTCGCGAACGCGTTCATCATCCCGCGGAGGGTCGAGCCCTCCTTGCCGATGTCGGTGAGGAAGATCTCCCCGACCGAGCCGTCCTCGTACTTGCCGGCTGTGATGTAGCCCTCGTGGCCGGCGATCGAGAACTTGTGGGTGATCGACTCGCGCTCGCGTGGCATCCGCCGCCGCACCGGTGTCGGCTCGGCGGCTCGGCGGTCGCGGCCACGGCTTCGTCCTTCTTGTCGCCGGCGTCGGTGCGCAGCGCCTGCGCCGTCTTCGAGCCGTCGCGGTAGATGGCGAGGGCCTTGAGGCCGAGCCTCCAGCCCTCCGTATAGGCGTCCTCGATATCGGCGACGGTCGCCGACTGCGGGAGGTTCACCGTCTTCGAGATCGCGCCGGAGATGAAGGGCTGCGCAGCGGCCATCATCCGGATGTGGCCGAGGTGCGAGATCGCGCGCTCGCCGACCGCCACGTCGAACACGGGCAGATGCTCCTCGCGAAGGCCGGGAGCGCCGACGATCGTCGCGTTCTCGTTGATGTGGGCCTCGATCTGCTCGATCTCCTGCTTTGAGTAGCCGAGCGTGCGCAGCGCCATCGGGACGGTGCCGTTGACGATCGTCATCTGGCCGCCGCCCACCAGCTCCTTGAACTTGACGAGCGAGAAGTCGGGCTCGATGCCCGTGGTATCGCAGTCCATGAGGAACGAGATGGTCCCCGTGGGCGCGAGCACCGTCGCCTGGGCATTGCGGTACCCGTGCTCGTCACCGAGCTCGACGGCCTCGTCCCACGCCTCGCGCGCGGCGCCAAGCAGCTCGGCGTCGGCGCACGCGGAATCGTCGATGGCGTAGGCCGCGTCGCGATGCATCCGCATCACGGCGTTGTGCTCGTCGCGGTTCTCCGCGTAGCGCTCGTACGGGCCGATGGCGGCGGCGACCTGAGCCGACTCGCGGTAGCCGCGGCCGGTCATGAGCGCGGTGATCGCGCCGGCCACCGCGCGACCCTCGTCGGAGTCGTACGGCAGGCCGTTCGCCATCAGATAGGCACCTAGGTTCGCGTAGCCCAGACCGAGCTGGCGGAACGCGCGGGCGTTGCGGCCGATCTCCTCGGTGGGATAGCTCGACGGACTCACGACGATCTCCTGGGCGAGCAGGACGACGTCGACCGCGTGCTTGAACTCGGCGACGCCGAAGGAGCCGTCGTCGCGGCGGAACCGCATCAGGTTGAGCGAGGCGAGGTTGCAGGCCGAGTCGTCGACGTGCATGTACTCCGAGCACGGGTTGGACGCGTTGATACGGCCCGAGTTGGGGCAGGTATGCCAGCGGTTGATCGTGGTGTCGTACTGGACGCCTGGGTCCGCGCAGCGCCACGCGGCGTCGGAGATCTGCCCCATGAGGTCACGCGCGGGGAGCGTCTTCGTCGCGCGGCCGCCGACGCGCGCCCGCAGGCCCCAGTCGTCGCCCCGCTCGACCGCCTCCATGAACTCGTCGGTGACGCGGACCGAGTTGTTGGCGTTCTGGTACTGGATCGACTGGAAGGACTCGCTGTCGAGTCGCATATCGAAGCCCGCGTCCCGCAGGGCCGTGGCCTTCTTCTCCTCGTCCGCCTTGCACCAGATGAAGCGCTCGACGTCGGGGTGGTCGACGTCGAGGACCACCATCTTCGCCGCCCGGCGGGTCTTGCCGCCGGACTTGATGGTCCCCGCCCAGGCGTCGGCGCCGCGCATGAAGCTGACCGGGCCGGAGGCGAGCCCGCCCTTCGAGAGGTGCTCGACCGAGCCGCGGATATTCGAGAGGTTGATGCCCGACCCCGACCCGCCGCGGAAGATCATCCCCTCCTTGGTGTTCCAGTCGAGGATCGACTCCATCGTGTCCTCGACGCTCAGGATGAAGCAGGCCGAGCACTGCGGGTGCTCCTCGAAGCCGACGTTGAACCAGACCGGGCTGTTGAACGCGGCCTTCTGGTGCAGGAGGATGTGGCTGAGCTCCGCCTCGAAGGCGTCGCTGTCCTCGGCGGTCGCGAAGTAGCCGCCCTCACGGCCCCAGCCGGCGATGGTCCCCGCGACCCGGGAGATCATCTGCTTGACCGAGCTCTCGCGCTCGGGCGATCCGAGCTTGCCGCGGAAGTACTTCTGGGCGACGATGTTGGTGGCGTTCTGCGACCAGAACCTCGGGAACTCGACGCCGTGCTGCTCGAAGGCCGGGTTCTCCGGATCGCCGATCACTGCATCGCGAAGCTCCCACTCGACCTCGTCGAACGGGTGGACGCCCGGAGTCGTGAAGCGGCGCTCGACGGTCAGGCCATCGGTGGTGGTGAAGGCGTCTTTTGCAGCAGTTTTCGTCATCGCAACCTCTCGTCTGCGGGCATTTTGGGGGCTACGCATGCTGGCCCGCGGGCCGGACGGAACGGTGGGCCTCCGAAAGCCCCGAACTTGCGGGGTCGTTGCCCTCGTTCGGCTCTCGATCGACGGCGTCCAAGGTGCCGAGGTACTGCATGTGGGCACCCCGGTCGAGCTCGGCGAGGCCCGCGAGACAGAGCTCGGCGATCCGCGCGGAAGGGAGCTCGCCGCCCGCCCGCTCGACCTCCGCCGCTATCCCGTCGACGAGCGCATCGAGATCGTCTCCGCTCACCGAGCGCTTGTGGAAGGCCCCGGCGAGCGAGGCGCGGAGCTTCGCGGGGTCGAATCGCCGCCGCTCGCCGCCGCGCTTGCGGACCCAGAGCCGCTCGGCGACCGCGCGCTCGTATGTGGTCATCCGGTGACCGCACTCGGGGCAGGCGCGGCGGCGGCGCACGGCCGCGCCGTCGTCCGCCGAGCGGGTCTCCGTGACGCGGGTGGGGGAGGCGCAAACCGGGCAAATCACTGTCGAAATAATACTAGATACGCGTAGATCGCCATGGCCAACGCTACATGTAGCGGGCGCCCGCCGCGTGCGATTCATGGCTGTCCTGCTCAGGCCTTGCAGCGTGAGATCGGACCAGGACAGCTACTCTTCACCACATGGTCGACGACATCCGCAGGCGCGCCGAACGAGCCGGCGACGCCGTCGCCGCCGCCAGGGACAACGCCGCCGAGGCGATGGCGAGCGCCCGCGAGAACGCCGCGGGTGCGATGGCGGACGCGCGCGAGAACGCGGCCGAGGCGGTGGCGATCGCGAAGGAGAACGCGGCCGAGGCGATCGCGAAGGTGAAGCCGAAGCTCCGCGGCGTCTTCCATGAATGGGCCTTTCCCGTCGCGGTCGTCGCCGGCATCGCCCTCGTCGTCGCAGCACCAAGCGGCCGGGCAAAGGTCGCGGCCGCGATCTACGCCTTTTCCCTCGCCGCCCTCCTCGGCGTCAGCGCTCTGTACCACCGGGTGAACTGGACGCGGCCCAACCGTCGGCGCTGGGTGCGCCGCCTCGACCACTCGATGATCTTTCTGCTGATCGCCGGCACGGTGACCCCGTTTGCCCTGCTCGTTCTGCACGGCGCCTTCGCCAGCGCGATCCTGATCGCCGTCTGGGCGGGAGCGGCCGTCGGCATCGTCGTCGAGCTGATCTGGGTGGAGGCGCCGAAGTGGGCTTCCGCCCTGGTCTACGTCGGGGTCGGCTGGATCGGCGCCCTCGCCTTTCCCGCCATCGCCATCGACGCCGGCATCGGCGCCGGCATCCTGATCGCCGTCGGCGGGCTGCTGTACACCGCGGGCGCAGTCGTCTACGCGCGGGAGAGCCCGGATCCGAATCCGGCGATCTTCGGCTACCACGAGATCTTCCACGTGCTCGTGATCGCCGCCGCCGCGGCGCACTTCGCCGCGATCGCGATCTACGCGCTGCCGGCGGGCTGATCCAGGACCACTTCGCGCGCGAGCTCGCGGCCGCTCCTCCGATGGGGCGCCTGATCGTGACGCCCGGGCCGGGGGCTAGCGTTCGCCCCCGGCCAGATGGGCGACTTCGAGACGATCCGCTACGAGCCCGACGGCCACGTCGTCGTCCTGACCCTCGACCGGCCGGAGCAGCGAAACGCCGTCAGCCGGCAGATGAACGCCGAGCTCCACGAGGCGTGGGGGCGCTTTCGCGACGACGACGAGGCGTTCGTCCTCGTGATGACGGGCGAGGGTGAGGCGTTCTGCGCCGGCTGGGACCTGGCGGACGCCGCGGCGACGACGTTCGGCGACTGGGACGAGCACCGGACCCACGTCTACAACTCGCCGGGTGACTGCGGCTACACGCGTCGCGTTGACGTCTTCAAGCCGGTGATCGCCGCCGTCAACGGCTGGGCCGTCGCCGCGGGCCTCGAGAACGCGCTGCTCGCCGACATCCGGATCGTCGCCGAGAACGCGGTCTTCGGCGCGCTCGAGCGGCGCTGGAACATCGTCGCCGGCGACGGGATGACGGTCCGCCTGCCCCTGACGGTCGGCTACGCGAAGGCGATGGAGATGATCATCACCGGGCGCCCCGTCGATGCTTCGGAGGCGCTTAGCATCGGGCTCGCGAACGAGGTCGTCCCTGCGGGAAGGGCGCTGGAGCGGGCGCTGGAGCTCGCGCACGAGGTCGCGGCGCTGCCCCAGGGCGCGATCCGCTCCGACAAGGAGACGATGGTCCGCAACGTCGGCCGCACCTACGAGGAGCAGCTGCGCACCGAGCTCGAGATGACGCTCTCGATGTTCCTTCGCCGCGACTCCCACGCCATCGGCGCGTCCGCCTTCACGGAGGGCCGCGCGCCCGAGTGGCCGCATCACGGCCTCTAGCGGCGGCTGCCTAGGTCTCGCGGGGCGCGTAGCGATGGTGGAGCATCAGGTCGTTGCCGTCCGGGTCGCGGAAGACGGCCATCTTGCAGACACCCGTGTCGAACGTTTCCCCGATGAACTCCACGCCCTTCGCCTCGAGCTCCGTCCGCGCCGCCTCCACGTCGTCAACGTGGAGCGCGGGATGGGCGTTCCGCTGAGGTGTGAACTCCCGACCGAGCTTCTCGGGCTCCCAGATGCCGAAGCAGGTGTCGCCGGCCCAGAACTCATACCGCGCGTTCTCGTCGGGTCGTAGTCCGAGCGTGTCGACGTAGAAGGCGCGGCTGCGGTCGGCGTCGCGTGACGGAACCCCCACGAAGTCGAGCTTGCCGATCACGTGCCGACCGCCTCCGCCGCACCGTGCTTGCCCTTCGCCTGCTCGACGAGCGCGCGCACCTCGTTCTCGCGTCCCTCGCGAAGCAGCTCGACGGGATCGCGCTCGCCGTTGACGATGTCCTCGAAGAACTCCTTGCGGTCCTGGTAGGTCGGGAGCGTTGCCTTCGCCCATCCGCGGACCTCATTGAGGATCTCCGCCAGCCGCGCGTACGGCTCGCCGAACACCTCCGCGATCTCGCGCTTCATGCGCTTGGCGAGCGCCGGAGACGCCCCGGCCGTCGAGATGGCGATGGCGAGCGAGCCGTTGCGGACGATCGCCGGAAGGATGAAGTTGCAGAGCGGCGGCACGTCGACGACGTTCACCAACATCGCTCGGCGCTCGGCGCCGTCGTAGACCGAGATATTGACGTCGGTGTCCGAGGTCGCCGCGATTGCGAGGAAGCGGCCGTCCAGGTCTGACTCGCGGAACTCCCGCCGCTCCCAGGTGATCGAGCCCTCGGCGGCGTACACCTCGAGCTCGGGCACCGCGGCGGGCGCGACCAGGGTCACCCGGCCGTCGCAGGCGAGGAGCCCCTCCACCTTCTCGAGCCCCACCTCGCCGCCGCCGACGACGAGGCACGGCCGGCCCGAAAGTCGCAGGCATGCGATGTAGAGGGGCGTATCCATGAGCCCGGCGACGCACGACTGGTCGCAGATCCCCTTGCGGAGCTGGCAGACGCACTCCTTGCCGGCGTAGGCCTGAGCGGGCATCGATCCGAAGGGTAGAGCGTCATATCCTTCAGCCGATGGCGATCGCGTCGCCGCCGGAGCTCACCACGAATCCGCTGAGGCGGATCCGAGGCGACCTGCAGACCGAGCGCTCGGGCAACAAGTCGAACCTGCCCCCGGGCCCCAAGGTCCCGAGCGTCGCCCGCACCGAGCTCATGCGCCGCGACCCGCTCGCCGTCCTGCTGCCGGCCTACGAGGAGTTCGGGCCGATCTTCTCGATGCGGATCTTCCACTCGCTGATCGTCTTCATGCTCGGTCCCGAGGCGAACCGGTTCATCCTCGTCACCGACCGCGAGAAGTTCCGCTGGCGCGACGGGAGCCTCGGGGACCTGATCCCGCTGATCGGGGACGGCCTGCTCACGACCGACGGCCAATTCCACGACCGCGCGCGCGAGATCATGGTGCCCGCCTTCCACCGCGAGCGGGTGACGGCGGCGGCGACCGTCATGTTCCAGGAGGCCGAGCGCGGCCTCGACGAGCTTCGTCCCGCGGCCCGCTTCGACCTCTACGACTGGACTCGCCACGTGGCGATGCGGGTCGCCATGAGAGCGCTCTTCGGGCTCGATCCCGACAGCGCCGGCGTCGATGTCGCCGCGACCTTCGAGCGCGGCCTCGCCTTCTACGAGCGCGAGTACTTCCTCCAGGTTCTTCGCGGCCCCGCGAGCCCGTTCGCGCGCCTGCGTCAGGTCCGGCGGGTCCTCGACGACCTGATCCTGGACGAGATCGCGCGCCGTCGCTCCGGCGGGCTCGGCGAGGACATCCTGAGCGTCCTCATCGAGGCGACGGACGATCAGGGCCTCGGTCTCACCGACGAGCAGATCCGCGACCAGGTGCTGACCCTGCTGTTCGCCGGGCACGACACGACGACATCAACGGTCGCGTTTCTCTTCTACGAGCTCGCCCGACAGCCCGAGTGGGCGGAGCGGCTCGCCGCCGAGCGAGACCGCGTGGCGCCGGGTCGCGAGCCCACCGCGGCCGAGCTATTCGGCGACATGCCCGAGCTTGGGGCTGCTGTCGATGAGACGCTCCGCCTCTACCCGCCGGCATGGATCGGCCCCCGCCGCGCCGAGGTGGACTTCGAGTTCGGGGGCTACTCGGTCCCGGCGGGCTATCCCGTCAATTACTCCTCCTGGGCGAGCCACCACCTCGCCGACGTCTTCGACGACCCGCACGCCTTCCGCCCCGATCGCTTCCTCGGCGATGCGCGCGCGCGAATTCCCAAGGGCGCATACGTCCCGTTCGGCGGCGGCCCGAGGATCTGCATCGGCATGCGCTTCGGCGAGCTCGAGGTGCGCGCGATCGCAGCGGCCATCCTGTCGCGATTTCGCCTCGACCTCGAGCCCGGCTGGGAGCTCCGCGTGCGCCAGATGCCGACGCTCTCGCCGCGCGGCGGTCTGCCGATGCGCGTCCGCTCCGCCTGACCGTCCCGCCCACCGATCGACATGCTCGTCTGCGAAACGCGGGTCGCAGCTCATCACCCTCGACTGACCGGCGTCAGTTCTGCCCGCCGGCGACGTGGTTGAGCGCGTCGGCGACCCTGACCACGTCGCCGGCCGTGCTGAAGTCGACCGCCAGCAGGTTTGGAAAAGCGTGACGGATGCGCTCGCAGAGCCTTGCGCGGTACAGCAGCGGTCGGAAGTTGTTCACCTTCTCTGCGACGCTCGGCCGGGGGGCAGGACCGTTCGTGATGAAGTTGTTGAGAAGGAAGATCGATCCTCGGCGGCCGCCGCGGTTGGGTGCGCAGCTCGCGCCGACCTTCGAGGGGTCGTCGAGCTGCGTGGAGTCGGCGAAGGTGTACGGGGTCTCCTGAACGATTCCCTCGTAGGCCGGGTGGTACCACGACGCCCCGCCGCCACCGTGTTTCTCGGCGAGGAGGACGAGGCGCTGGTTCGAGCTGACCATCTGGCCCAGGGTTGGCCATTTCGTGGTGGACCCCTTGTAGACGAAGGGCTCGAGGCCCGCCTGCCTGACCTCCGCCACGTAGTCCTTCGGCTTGACGTAGTCCTCGTTGACGATCACGAGCACCTGGGTGGGGTGGGTGACGAGGAAGTCACGCACCTCCGATAGCGCTTGTGAAAGTGGAAGGGCGCCTGTCTCGCAGAACCGGTGACACAGGTAGATGCTCGCCGGCCCCCCGCCGCCCTCGAACTCGGGCAGGCGGTCACGGATGCGCAGCGCAGCGTCGACGAACTCACGGCCAAGCTCGTCGACGTACTGCTTTCGCTTCTCGTTGTCGAACCCGGTGAGCACGGTCTTCACGTGGCCGTCCGGTGTCTCGCGGCCGTAGTAGGTGTCCCAGAGGAGGGCCCGGATGCCGTCGTCGAGCTGCGACGGAATCGACTGCGCCTGATTGGCAAAGAGCCAGCCGGATTCGGTCGCCGCGGACATCGAGTTGTGGGTCGCCGGCAGGGCGACGTCGTCGAACGGCCGGCCGCAGAGCGCCTTGAAGCCGTTGCACGTACCCGCTACGTCCCCCTCGGCATTGAGGGCGCCTCCGGTGACGTAAGCGGTACCGGCGACGCCGATCGTGACCACGACGACCGCCGACGCGATCCCGGCCTCGATCAGGTGCCGCCGCTGCATCGGGCGCTCCTCGGGGTGGGCCGGAGTTATCAGGCGCAGGATCTCGGCGACGCCGATGTACACGATGTAGAGGCCGAGGAGCAGGAACGCCAGCTCGAGCACGAAGGCGTGGTCGGTGATGACGACGATCCCGGCGACCACGAACGCGATCGCCCTCAGGGCTCGCGCCCAGGTCCGCTCTGGCGTGGTCTCGATCAGCGCCCAGGCGCGGCGCAGCGGCGCGGCGACCTCGACCGGGCGGATCAGCGACGCCGCCGCGGCCGCGATCACGGCTCCCGCCCCGGTGAAGATGAAGAGCGCGGTCCGCAGGTCGTCGAGGAAGGCGTCCCAAACGCCGCCGGCCGCCGCGCGGCTCGACGGCGGGACCTGGTGAAGCAGCGCGGCGCGCCCGACGTGGTAGGCGAGCAGCAGCACCACGCCCACGGCCGCCGCGGCGATCCCACCGCGCACGATCGCCCGCCGCCGGTCCGGCGCGAGGGCGATCCCGCCGGCGCCGCAGACGATGCCGAGCACCAGGAGCAGCGGCGTAATGATCTCGAGCTTGTGCAGGCGCTCGACCACCTTGATGAAGCCCTGTCCGACCTCGATGTGGATCTTGATGCGCGGGATCCGGCCCCCGATCACCGGGATCTGCTGTTTGGGCCCGACCTTCTTGAGCGCGTCGGTGAGCAGGGTGCCGACGTCGGCGAGAGCGAGGGTCGCGGTGTCCTGGTCCTGGTTGAAGAGCGCCGCATGGACGTCCGCGACCGCACCGCGGAAGAGGCTGCGGAACTGCGCGCTCTCGATGATCGTCCCGGCGACGGTGTGGATCACGGGCCGCAGGCCGATCAGGTCCTGCTGCGCCTTGAGGACAACGTCGTCGGTGATCGCGTCGGCGACCTTGTTCTCGACGGCCGTCTCCTGGAGCGCGGCGGTCGCCCGGTTGGCGAACTGGTCCGAGTCGAAGATCGCGCGATTCGCGTAGCCCGTGACCAGCGCGAGCGCGAGCGCGACCGCGGCCAGGGGCACGAGAATCGCAGCCGCCGCCTTCCTTGCCACGGGGCGATTCTGCCAAGGCTGGTGGGGCGCGCTCGATATATGCTGGCGCCGGGTGGCTGTATTGCGCAGAGCTCTGGTGGCGGGCGCTGGGAGCCCACGGACCACATGCGCATCGCGAGCACCTCGAAGGCGTTCAACGGCGCCACGGCCCTGGCGCTCGTCCGCCGCCACAAGCTTCATCTCAAGGACACGGTCGGCGAGCTCCTGCCGTCCCTGCCCAAGGCCTGGCACAAGGTGACCCTCGCCGAGGCGCTCCAGCACACCAGCGGGCTGCCGAACTACACGACTAGGCGCTTCCAGCGCTACCTGGGCCGTCACCTTCACAAGCGGTTCCACCCGCGCGAGATCCTCAGCTTCGTCAGGCACAGGGGCCTCGAGTTCAAGCCGGGCACCGGCTACGAGTACTCGAACACGGACAACATCGTCATCGGGCTCATGATCAAGGCGGCGAGGCACGGCTCGTACGTCCACGCCCTCAAGCGACTGGTCCTGCATCCGCTCAAGCTGGGCGGCACCTCGCTTCCCGTGGGCTCGGAGCTGCGCCGTCCCTACGTGCACGGCTACGACTTCGCCGCGGGCTCGCGGGAGGATGTGACGCACGCGACCACCATGTCCTGGGTCTGGGCCGCGGGCGGCATGGTGTCCACGCCGCAGGAGCTCGACCGGTTCATGCGCGCCTACGTCGGCGGGCGCTTCGCCGGCGGCAAGGTGCGGCGCCGCCAGCTCACGTTCGTCAAGGGCGGAAGCGAGCCGCCGGGCCCCGGCCGGATGGGCGCGGGTCTCGCGATCTTCCGCTACCGCACCCGGTGCGGCACGGTCTACGGCCACACCGGCAACTTCCCGGGCTACACCCAGTTCGCCGTCGCCACGCGTGACGGCCGCAATTCGGCGACCCTCTCGCTGAACACCCAGCTGAGCACGACGACGGGCTCCCCCCAGGCGTACAAGGCTTTCCATCGCGCCACCCGGGTCCTGGCGTGCGCAGCACTCCGCTGAGCGACCACCTCAGCATTCGCCGCGTCCTCGCCGACGCGTGGCGCGTCAACCGGACGCGGTTCGCGTTCCTTTTTCTCGCGGCGCTCGTCGTCTTCGTCCCCGTCGGGTTCGTCGAGGCGATCCAGCTCCACGAGGTGCAGACCGGCGACATCGACGTCGTCGAGGTTGATCGCGGTCGTCCTGGTGGCGGCACTCTTCACCGCGATCACGCTCGTCGGCGAGGTTCTCTACAGCGGCATCGTCGCCGCCATCGTCAAGGCGGACCGTGGGCAGGGCAGCCATCCGCTGGGCGAGACTCGTTCGCTCGCTTCCCTACGGCCGGCTCGTCGCCGCGGACCTCCTGTTCGTCGTCGTCGTGGCGCTCGGCTTCGTCGCCCTGATCGTCCCCGGCGTGGTCTTCCTCGCCTGGTTCTGCCTCGCCGCCGCCGGTGATCGAGGTGGAGCGAGTGTCGGTGCGCCGGGCCTTCCGGCGCAGCCGCGAACTCGTGCGGCGCGACTTCTGGCGGGCGCTCGCGATCGTGGTCGTCGGTCACGGTCGTGAGCGAGCTCGTCTCGAGCCGGCATCTCGGACCTCGTGGCGACCGAGCTCGGCCACTCGCTTCGTCGATCGCTGGATCGAGTCGACGCTCTCGGGCATGATCACGGCGCCCCTGTTCGCGTTCCCGATCGTCGTCCTCTACTTCGAGCTCGTGGCGCTGGGAGAGCCGGCGGCCACGAGCTCCGGCACGGTCACGAACCCGTAGCCCTCGGCGCAGCCGCGCTCGAGGATCGCCTGCGTGGCGGCCAGCGTCTTCGAGCGGTCCGCCCCGACCCCGCGGTCGGAGCCGTCGTGCAGAAGCACGATGTCGCCGCCTCGCGCCCGCCGGCCGCGGCGCCCGATCGCGCGCGCGGTCGTGGTGCGGCGCCAGTCGTAGCAGGTGACGGACCACATCACGGGCGCGTAGCCCTCCGCGGCGAGGGTGCGGAGGGTCCCGGGGCGACGGCGGCCGTAGGGCGGCCTCATGATCGCCCGCCCATCGATTTCGGCGAAGCTCGCACCGGCCGCCTCGACGGCCTCCCTCGTGCGGTCGAGCTCGAGGCGAAGCGTCGAGTCCGAGGTGGTCGGCAGAGAGGGATGGGCCCAGGTGTGGTTGCCGAGCGCGTGTCCGCGCTCGGCGATCTCGCTCACGAGGCCGGGCTCGGCCGCCGCGAACCTGCCGATGACGAAGAAGGTCGCGCGAGCCTCGTGGCGGTCGAGGATCTCGAGCAGCTGCTCCGTCGCCGCCGGGTTCGGCCCGTCGTCGAAGGTGAGCGCGATCCGCCGCTCGGCGCCGGGGACGCGGCAGATCGTGGCGCCGTAGAGCTGCGAGGTGGGGGAGGCCGCGTGGTAGCAGGCGAGGCCCACGGCGCCCGCGCCGGCGCCCAGGGCGGCCAGCCCGGTGGTGCTCACGGCTGCGGCGGTGTGCTCGGCGCGCCGCCGATCATGTCCTGGAAACGCTGATAGCGGGCGCGGCCCCGCTCGTAGCGCTCGTGCGCCTTCACCGCCTTGGCGCTCCCCTCCGGATAGCGGCGCTGCGCCCACCACGAGCCGGGCTTGGCCAGGCGGATCGCGCCGACGAGCGAGATGAACGGCACGAACATTCCGACTACCGCAAACAGGTACTTGCCCTTGAGCGCGCAGAGCACTGCCAGGACGAGCACGAGCACCAGGACGAGGAGGACGGTGAGCAGCGACCCGGTCTCCGCCTTGTTGACCGGCACCGCACCCAGCACGATCAGGCTGCCGAGCAGCGCGGCGATCACCACGGCGTCCACGGACTTGCGCCCCTCCTCGGCCCAATACACGTCGTCCAGGTGGACCCAGAGCGCGTACTCGTCGAGCGTCAGCCCGGCGCCGATGCCGAACCCAACCGCCAGGATCTCGAGCCACGGGCTGTGCGGATGGAGCGCGAACTCGACGAAGCCGGTGGCCATCATGATCACGATCCCGAACACGAGGTGATGCACGTGGAGATCGCCGGTGCTGACGCTCCCGGGCCACCAGGGGACCTTCGGGCTTCGCATCAGACGGGCGCTCGTGCGGATGAACGCGAACGCTCCCAGCATCCCGGCGAGCACAAGGATCGCGGAGAGCTGCCGATGGTTGTTCGGCGTCAGGTTGATCCTGAGCGTCAGGTCAGCGAGCGGCACGACGCCGCGATCGTATCCAGGCCGGTTCGCCGACCCCTCGAAAACCCCCTGCTACTCTCGCCGTCCGATCGGCGGGGCATGGTTCCCCGCCGTTGATTTGAGCGGAACGGCTCGTCCGGGAGGCACCAGATGCGCCTCATCATCACGGAGAAGAACAACTCGGCGAAGAAGATCGCCGAGATCCTGAGCGGCGGTTCGGCGAAGGCCGACGCCACGTACAAGGTGCCGTTTTACGCCTGGTCGGACGCCGACGGCGATCAGATGACCGTGGGCCTCAAGGGCCATGTGATGGGAGTGGCGTTCCCCGACGGCTACTCGAACTGGCAGGAGACGGACCTTCACGACCTGATCGACGCCGAGCTCGTCCCCGAGCCCACCGACAAGAACGTCGTCAAGGCGGTCCGCAAGCTCGCCAAGGACGCGAGCGAGGTCGTGATCGCCACCGACTACGACCGCGAGGGCGAGCTGATCGGCCTGGAGGCGCTGGCGCAGGTGCTCGAGGCAAACCCCGGCGTCGCGGGCGAGGCGCTCGAGGCCCGTCCGCCGATCAAGCGCGCCCGCTACTCGGCGCTCACCAAGGACGAGATCGAGCGCGCGTTCGGGGAGCTCGACGAGCTCTCCTACGACCTGGCCTACGCCGGCGCCGCGCGCCAGGACATCGACCTGATCTGGGGCGCCACGCTCACGCGTGCGGTCTCGCTGGCGACCCGGCGCTTCGGCTCCAACTTCCTCTCGGTCGGCCGCGTCCAAAGCCCCACGCTGGCGCTGGTCGTCGAGCGCGAGCTCGAGCGCCGCGCCCACGTGCCAAAGCCCTACTGGGAGCTCTTCGCTCGCTTCGCGCATCCCGACGGCGCGTTCGAGGCCCACCACGCGACCGACAAGTTCTGGGACAAGCAGGAGGCGGAGCAGGCGCTGGCCGGCACGAAGAGCCCCGGCGTGGTCGCCGAGGTGAGCTCGCGGCGCAACTCACGCAAGCCGCCGACGCCGCTCAACACCACGGCATTCACAACCGACGCCTCGAGCCGCCTCGGGATTACCCCCGCGGCGGCGATGCGCATCGCCGAGGACCTCTACATGGACGGGTTCATCTCCTATCCGCGGACCGACAACACCGTCTATCCGAGCTCGCTCAATACACGCGAGCTCGTCTCGTCACTGGTCCGGATAGCCGACTTCAACGCCGCTGCACCGCTACTCGAGGGTGAGCTCACCCCGACTCGCGGCCGCAAGGAGACCACCGACCACCCGCCGATCTACCCCACCCAGGCCGTCTACCCGAACGCCTTGGACGGCTCCAAGCGCCGCGTCTACGAGCTCGTCGTCCGCCGCTTCCTCGCCACGTTCTCGGAGCCGATGATCACGGAGTCGACGCGCGCCGACATCGACGCCGGGTCAGAGCGCTACTTCGTGCGGGGATCGGTCGTGGTCGATCCGGGCTACGCCGCCATCTACACCTACGCGCGCTCCTCCGACGAGGAGATCCCGAAGCTCGAGTCCGGCCAGGAGCTCCCGCTCGACGGCGACCCGTGGATGGTCGACAAGGAGACCCAGCCCCCATCCCGCATCAGCCAGGGCAAGCTTGTCGAGCTGATGGAGGAGCGGGGCCTCGGGACCAAGGCGACCCGCGCCGACATCATCCAGAAGCTCTACGACCGCGGCTACGTGTTCTCCAACCCGCCGGAGCCGTCGGAGACCGGGATCGCGATGTACAAGGCCTTCAACCGCTTCGTGCCGCGCATGGCGACGCCGGAGATGACCGCCGAGCTCGAACAGGACATGGACGAGATCGCAGCCGGCAAGACCTCGAAGGACGAGGTGCTGAAGGTGAGCCGCGAGATGCTCCACTCGACGACGGCCGCGCTCGAGGACAAGCGCGAGGACCTTGCCAAGGAGATCTGGGCCGGGATGGACGAGGACAAGTTCCTCGGCCCGTGCAAGGTCTGCGAGGAGGCTGGGCGCAAGCGCGAGGACGGCTCGCCCAACCGCCTCCGCGTGATCGAGCTCAAGGGCGGCAAGCGGATGTACGGCTGTGAGGGGTGGAAGCGCGACGACCCCGACTCGCCTGACTCCTGCTCGGTCTCCGGCCCGCTTCCCGGCCGCGGCTATGAGCTCTGGCGCCTCGAGGAGCGCTGCTCCATCTGCGGCGAGATGCCGCGGCTCACGGTCAAGGGCTTTCGCGGCCGGCCCTGGAAGCTGTGTCTCAACGACGACTGCCCGTCGATGGTGGAGATGAGGCAGAAGCGCGAGGAGCGCCAGAAGGCCCGGGAGGCGAAGGAGGCCGCGAAGGCGAACGGTGCTTCGGCGGACGAGGCCGATGCCGGCAAGCCCGCGCGCGCGTCGGGCAACGGCCGTCGCGCGAGACGTAAGAAGCCCTCGCCAGGGACCGCTCGCACGAAGCGCGCCGGCTCGGGCACCCGCAAGTCGTAGGCCGCCGTGTTCGTCACCCTCGAGGGGATCGACCGCTCGGGCAAGACCACCCAGGCGGCGCGCGTGGCCGCGGCGCTGGGGCCCGACGCGTTGCTGCTTCGCGAGCCGGGCGGGACCGCGGCCGGGGAGCGGATGCGCGCGCTGCTCAAGGACCCCGGCGTGGAGCTCGACCCCCGCGCCGAGGTGCTGCTCTTCTGCGCTGCGCGCGCGGAGCTCTGCCGGCGGGTCATCATCCCGGCGCTCGCCGAGGGTCGCGACGTGGTGTGCGATCGGTTCATCGACTCCACGGTCGCCTACCAGGGAGCGGCGCGCGGCCTGGGGGCCGACCTCGTCGAGCGCCTCAACGAGGTGGCGATCGCGGAGGCCGTCCCCGATCTTACGCTGCTGCTTCGGATCGACCCCGCCGACGCCTCCGATCGCGGCCAGCAGCGCCTTGCCGCGGGGGCGGCGGACGGCGCCGACCGGTTCGAGTCGGCGGGAATCGAGCTTCAGCAGCAGGTCGCCGAGGCCTACGACGAGCTCGCCGCCCGGCACCCGGAGCGAATCGTCACGATCGACGCCACCGGAAGCGTCGACGAGGTCTCCGAGAGACTGATGGCGGTGCTCGCGGAGCGCGGCCGAACTCCCGCATGACGGCGGTCGCCGAGCTCCCCGAGGCGCTGTCCGCGGCGACCGAGAACCAGGCGGGGGCGGCGGCCGCGCTCGCCGCGGCCCTGGCTTCGCCCTCGCACGCCTACCTGTTCAGCGGGCCGCGCGGGGCGGGCAAAGCCGGGGCGGCCAGGGCCTTCGCCGCTGAGCTGCTCGCGAGCGGCGCCGCGGACCCCGACGACGCGCGGAGGCGGGCCCTCGCGGTCCCGCCGGCCCATCCCGACCTCGCGTGGGTGAGCCCGCCCGGGATCCAGCACTTGGTCGACGAGATCAGGGCCCGCGTGATCGCGTCCGTCGCTTACCGCCCGTTCGAGGGAGAGCACCGCGTCTTCGTGGTCGAGGCGGCGGAGGCGATGGCCGAGGAGAGCCAGAACGCGTTGCTGAAGACCCTGGAAGACCCGCCCCCCTACGCGCACATCCTGCTGCTCTCGAGCGAGCCGGCGGGGCTGCTGGAAACGGTTCGCTCGCGCTGTCAGCCGATCCGCTTCGCCGCGCCGCCTCTCGACGCTGCCGTCGAATCGCTCGAGCGGGCGGGCCTAGGCTCGAGCACCGAGGAGCGGCGCGCCGCCGCCAGGCTCTCCGGCGGCGACGGGGGCCGGGCCGCGGCCCTGCTCCAGCCGCCGGCAAGCGAGCTGCGCGCCGCCGCGGCTGCGTTCGTGGGCGCGGCCCGACGGGGCGAGATCTCCGCGGAGGAGTGGGCGGCGCTGCTCGACATCGCGGGCGAGGCGGGGCGCGTGGCGGGGGCCGACGCTCAGTTGGAGCTCGAGCGCGCTGCCGAGGAGGAGGGGGTGAAGCGGTCAGTACGCGAGGGCGAGGAAGCCGTGCGCCGCGCCTCCCGCCGCGCGCGCACCGAGACGCTCGATCTCGGGCTCGCCCTGGTCTGCGCGTGGCTGCGGGACCTCTCGGCGGTGGCCGAGGGCGCCGGCGAGCTGGCGCTCAACGGCGACCGGCGCGAAGAGCTGTCCGGCCAGGCTGAGGGCCTCGACGCACGCGCCGCCCGCCGCGCGGCGGAGCTCGCCATGGATGTCCGCCGCCGCCTGACGGTGAACGTGGGCGAGGAGCTCGCGCTCGAGGCGCTGGCGTTCCGTGTTCAGGCGCTCCTGGAGCCCGGCGCGGGAATAGCCACCTGAGCAGGCACTTACACTAGGCCGCGTGTCGAGCGCGACCGCGCAGGAGGGCCAGGGCAGGCCCACGCGGCGCCTGTTCGGCGTCAGGCTCTACCTCGCGCTGGCGTTCGCGGCGGTCGCGCTGATCGCCGCAGGTCTCTCCTACGTGCTCGCGAGCGGCTCGAGCGAGAGCGCCGCGCAGCACAGCTCGAGCGAGATCGCGGTCGGACGGACCGTGCGCCTGGCCGACGCCGTCGGCGCGACACCCTCGGCCAAGACGCCCGGGGTGGTGGGCGAGCGGATCGATCCCAACTTCGCCGCCTGGGCCTTCAACGCCGCAGGGAAGCTCATCACGCCGAGGGTCTCGGAGGGCGTGACCCTTGCCGACGTGCCGAGGCGTCGCGCGTCGACCACCGCCGCGCTCGAGGGGGGCCGCGCGGTGAAGGACCTGCGCGGATCGATCACGGTCGTGTCGGTCCCCGTGATTCGCAAGGGTCGTGTCACCGGCGCCGTGCTCACCCGCGCCGCCCGGGCGGAGGCGGTGGACCGCGCCCTTCGCTCGCTGCGGGGCCATCGCCTGACGGCGACGATCATCGCCGTGGTGGTGGCGGTCGTGCTCGGCGCATTGATCGCCAGCGCCATCACGACCCGGGTCAAGAGCCTCGCCGAGAGCGCCGCGCGGATCTCCGAGGGCCGCCTCGATGATCCGCTCCATGGCCTGCGTGGGCGCGACGAGATCACCGACCTCGGCCGCGCCTTCGAGACGATGCGCATGGCGCTCAAGGACACGTTCGGCGCCCTTCGGTCGGAGCACGACCGCCTGACCGCGATCTTCGAGGCGCTCGACGATGCGGTCATCGTGGCGGGGCCGGAGGGCGAGTCGCGGTTCCGCAATCCCGCGGCCGACGACCTCATCCTCGCCGACGGGCGGGTGATCGAGGCGCTGATGCCCTGGCTGCGGCGTGCCTTCGTGCGCGGCTCGGTCGAACACGACGGGATTCAGGTCGGCAGCCGGGTCTACGCGCTGAGCGCCCGTGAGCTGCCGACCGAGGGAAGCGCGCTGATGGTGGTCCGCGACCGCACCGAGGAGCTTCGGCGCGAGATCGCCGAGCGGGAGTTCGTCTCCAACGCAGCCCACGAGCTCCGCAACCCCATCGCCGGCCTGTCCGGGGCGATCGAGGTCCTGCGGGCGGGCGCCAAGGACGACCCCTCCGCGCGCGAGCACTTCCTCTCGCGGCTCGCGGCCGACGCCGATCGCATGACGCGTCTCACGGAGGCGCTCCTGACTCTGGCGCGAGTCGACGCGGTGGGCGAGCGCGGGACCGAGCCCATCGACATCGCGCTCTCGGTCGAGGACGCGACCCAGGCCGTGACCGCGCCCGAGGGCTTGGAGCTCGTGTGCGAGGTCGAGGCGGACCTCGCCGCCGAGGGCGACTCGGTTCTGCTCCGTCAGGTTCTCGTCGGCCTGCTCACGAACGCGTTCAAGAACACGCCGGAGGGAGGCACGGTTACGCTTCGGGCCCGCCGCGCCGACGAAGAAGGGGTCTTGATCGAGGTCGCTGACACGGGTGCGGGCATCGCCCGCGAGGACATCGACCGCATCTTCGAGCGGTTCTACCGCGGATCGGGAACCCTTCAGCAGGAGGGCTTCGGCCTCGGCCTCCCGATCGCGAAGCGGATGGTCGACGTGATGGGCGGGGAGATCGGCGTCGACTCGGAGCTGGGCACGGGCAGCGTCTTCTGGGTTCGACTGAGGGCCGCCAAGCCGGCGGCGACGCCGGTGGCGTAGGGATGAGCTCGGGGCGCATACTCGTCGCCGACGACGAGACCTCGGTCCGCGACGCGGTGGGCTATGCGCTGCAGCAGGAGGGCTTCGACGTCACCCTCGCCGTCGACGGCGACGATGCCGAGCAAAAGCTCGAGGGCGACGGGGATCGCTTCGACCTCCTGGTCCTCGACATCATGATGCCCGGGCGGAGCGGGCTCGACCTGTGCCGCGACGTACGTGCGCGCAGCCCCGTACCGATCATCCTCCTCACCGCCAAGGACGCCGAGGTGGACAAGGTCGTCGGCCTCGAGGTCGGCGCGGACGACTACGTGACGAAGCCGTTCTCCGTCCGCGAGCTGCTCGGACGGGTGCGCGCGCAGCTTCGCCGCCGGGAGCTGGATCGCAGCTCCTCGGCGAGCGAGGCGAAGACGATCGATGCGGGCTCGGTGCGAATCGACCTCGGGCGCCATCTCGTCACCGTTCGGGGCGAAGCGGTGAACCTGACCCGCTCCGAATTCCAGGTGCTGCGGCTGCTGGCGGAGAGGCCCGGGCAGGTGTTCAGCCGCCTCGAGATCATGGAGGAGCTCTGGCAGTCGGAGTTCTCGGGCGACGTTCGCGCATGCGACGTGCACATCTCGAACCTCCGCCAGAAGGTCGAGCGCGACCCGCAGGATCCCGAGCTCGTGCTGACTGTGCGCGGGGTCGGCTACCGCCTCGCCGAGCAGGGGTGATCTGAGGGGCTTTAGCCCCGAAAGCAGCGTGTAAGGGCGCCGCAGGCGCCCGCAAGTGGTTCAGCGCAGGATCTCGACGAGCAGGACCCAGGCCGTGGCCACGCCGCCCACCGTGGCGCCGATGATTCCGCCGGCGACCCAGTAGAGGCCGCCTCCGGACTCCGCCAGCAGGCTCACGCCGCCGATGAAGATCGGAATCGTCCCGATCGCGGCGATCAGGATCCGGCCCGCAAGCCAGTCCAGATGTTCCGCCGCGTGAGGCAGGCTCGCGAACGTCTGGCGCGTGATCAGGGCGGCGAAGACAAGCCCCACGAGCAGGAGCTCGACCCCGAGCGCGGTCCGGCTCTGACCCGGGATCAGCCCGATGATCGAGACGATCACGACGCTGAGCAGGAGGAGCACGGTCGCCAGAGCGCGCGCGGCCACCCCCTCCAGCTTCAGAATCCGCTCGATGTTGATCGAGACCGCGACGAAGACGAGGCCGGCGAGCGCCGCGGAGGCGCCGGCGGCGGCGACGAATAGGTCGGTCCATTCGGAGGGGTCGTAGGCGGTCAGAGCGCGGATCCTATGAGCCCCGAACTAGACTGCGACCCTGCGCCGGCGTAGCTCAGCTGGTAGAGCACTTCACTCGTAATGAAGGGGTCAGCGGTTCGAGTCCGCTCGCCGGCTTGAGATGCGTGACAACGTCGAGTTGATCGAGTCCCTCTGGGATGCCTTCAGCCGCGGCGACCTCGACAAGGTCGCCGGGGGTGTCGCCGACGAGGGCGAGATCGTCTTTCCGGACACGGTGCCGTGGGGAGGGACCTATCGGGGTCCGGACGGATTTCTGGAGGCGTTCGAGCGTCTCGGCTCGTACTTCTCGGACTTCAAGGCGAAGCCGGAGATGATCCTCGGCGCCGACGACGACCACGTCGCGGTCGTCGTCACCGCCACCGGTCGCGGCAAGGGCGGGCGGCTCGACGCCCGCGTCGTCTGGCTCTACCGGCTGCGCGACGGCAAGGTTGTCCGCGGGGAGGCGTTTCCCGAC
This sequence comes from uncultured Actinomycetes bacterium, assembly GCA_963823245.1. Lineage (GTDB taxonomy): Bacteria > Actinomycetota > Thermoleophilia > Solirubrobacterales > 70-9 > JAWVFM01. The sequence continues at coordinate 66,190 of CAWGKQ010000009.1, forward strand.
ACCGCCGCGGTCCTCGAGGCGATCGGCTGAGCGCCCTCTCGGTCGTCGTCGTCACGCACCGAAGCCGCGACGCGGTGGAGCGGATCCTTCCCACCCTCGCGGCACAGCTCGCCGAGGCCGATGAGCTGATCGTCGTCGACAACGACTCCGGCGACGGAACCGTCGAGGCGGTGCGCGAGCTCGTGCCCCAGGCGGCCGTCGTCGAGACCAATGAGAACCTCGGCTACGGCGCCGGAAACAACCGCGGCGCTGCGGTCGCCACCGGGGACCTCCTGGTCTTCCTCAACCCCGACGCCGAGCCGGCACCGGGGTTCCGCGACGCGATCGCGAGGCCGCTCGCCGAAGGGCGGGACTGGGCCGCCTGGCAGGGGGTCGTCACCGCGGAGGGCGGACGGATCCTGAATACCCGCGGCGGGGTCGTCCACTTCACCGGGATCGCTTGGGCCGGCGGGGCGGGAGACGCTGTCGAGGAATCGACGCTCGCCGCCCTCCCCGAGCCAGGTTTCGTCTCGGGCGCGTGCCTTGCGGTTCCGCGCGAGCGCTTCGAGGCGGTCGGCGGGTTCGCGGAGGACTTCTTCCTCTACCACGAGGACGTCGATCTGTCCCTGCGGTTGCGTCTCGCGGGCGGGCGCCTCGGCGTCGAGCCCGCGGCGCGCGTGGATCACGACTACGAGTTCGAGAAGGGCCCGGTCAAGTGGCGCGGCCTCGAGCGCAACCGGTGGGCGACGGTCATCCGCACCTACCCGGGGCCGCTGCTGGTCGCGCTCGTCCCGGCTCTGGCTGCCACGGAGCTCGCCCTCCTCGGCGCGTCGGCGGCAGGGGGCTGGCTGCCGCAGAAGGTTGCCTCATGGGGCGATGTGATCCGCGCGCTCCCGAAGCTCATGCGGGAGCGCAGGGAGATCCGCGCGGCTCGGCAAATCGACGCGGCGCGCTTCGCGGTGGGCCTCACCGCCGACCTCGACTCGGCGTACCTCGGCGCGGCCGGGCGCTCCGGGGTTCTGCGCTCAGCCCTTCGCGCCTACTGGCGGGTCGCCCTCGCGCTTCTCGGTTCCCGCTGAGGCCTCGGACTCCGCGCCGTTGGGCCCGGCGCCGTTCGCGCTCCGCGCACGCAGCTCGTGGTCGAGCCGGGCGACCTCCTGGGCGAGGATCTTCGACTCCTCGGCGAGCCGCGACGTTGCGACGGAGAAATGCAGCAGCAGGGTGAAGATCACCGCGAACGCGGCGAGGAACAGCGCGTTCGCGGGCACCGCGATGCCGATCAGGTCGGCGACGTCCGCGAGCAGCCCCTTCCAGACGGCGAGGACGAGAAGGACCACGGCGACGATCATCCACAGCAGGGCGTAGCGCTCGGCCAGGCGGCGCCTCCGGACGAGCTCGAGGACGACGCCGAGCATGATCGCCGTCACGATGAGGGCCACGATCTGAACCCTGGTGTCGACGCCCGAGTGGGCGGCGAACGGGATCACGTTCCGGGAGCCGCGCTCTCCGCGCTGGCCGCGGTCGCGGCGCCGGCGGTGACGGGCTCGCCCTCGGGCCGGTCGGGATCGTCGCCCATGAGCGGGCTCGGGCGGCGGCGGAAGAGGCCGACGAAGATCGACAGCAGCACCTTCGCCATGTAGTAGGCGCTGCGGGGGTAGTCGATGGAGCTGCGGCCGAAGCCCCGCGCGTTCATCCGCACCGGCACCTCGTGGATGCGAAGGCGGTGCGCGTTCAGCATCAGGATCGCCTCGACCTCGGGGTAGTCGTGCGGATAGTCGCGCGCGAAGAGCTCGATACCGCGGCGGTTCGTGATCCGGAAGCCGGAGGTCGGGTCGGTGATCCGCTGACGGCAGATCACCGTCAGGACGACCGAGAAGATGAGGTTGCCGATCCGGCGCCCGATGGGGACCTTGTAGCCCGGGTCGCCGCGGAACCGGCTGCCGCACACCATGTCGGCCTGGTTGCCCTTCGTCTTCAGCTTCGCGAGCAGCTCCGGCAGGTAGGTCGGCTTGTGCTGGCCGTCGCCGTCGACCTGCGCCGCGATGTCGTAGCCCTCGCGCAGCGCGTACTTGAAGCCGGACTGGACCGCGCCGCCGATTCCGAGGTTGAACGGATGGCTGATGACCGCCGCCCCCTCGCCGCGCGCCTCGGCGGCTGTCGCGTCCGTCGAGCCGTCGTCGACGACGACGACGTCGAAGTCCGGCGCGGTGCGCTTGATGTCTCGCACGACGCGGCCGACCATCCCCTCCTCGTTGTAGGCGGGGACGATCGCGAGCTTGCGAAGGTGGGACTGCGCGTTGGCTGCCATCGGCGTGGACGGCGCGAGCTTGAGCGCCGGGTGGGGTCAGCTCAGGGTAGCGCCACCACCTCACTCGCCGTGGTCGCCATCGCCCCTGTGAAGGAGTATCTGCTCGCGCTCGGCGAGGCGGTTGCCGCGGCGAAGCTCCGCCTCGTGCTGGCGGCGGATCTCGTCCGGAGTCTCGGGCTCGAGCGGCGGTGCGGGCGTGGGCTCGCCGTCGTCGCCGATCGCGACCATCGTCAGGTAGGCCGTGGATGTGTGCCGCTTCTCGCCCGTTCGGGGGTTCTCGGCCTCGACCCGCACGCCCACCTCCATCGAGCTGCGCCACACGGCGTTCACCGTCGCGTTGCACGACAGGAGCTCGCCGATGTTGACGGGCGATGTGAACGTCATGCGGTCCATGGTTGCGGTGACGACGCGGCAGCCCGAATGGCGCACGGCCGCGACGCCGGCGGCCTCGTCGCAGAGCTTCATGACGACGCCGCCGTGTACGAACCCCGCCGAGTTCGCGTCGCCGATCCCCATCCACCTGATCAGGTATGAGCGGGAGTCGGCGGGCGTCTTGGCGTCCACGCCTCGATCCTATTGCCGCCTAGGCTTGGCCGATGAGCGCGACGCTCGAGGATCTCGAGCGCGGGATCACCCGCTGCCGCCGCTGTCCGCGGCTCGTCGAGTGGCGCGAGGCGGTGGCCGCCGACCCTCCGCGCCGCTACCGCGGAGAGCGCTATTGGGCGCGTCCCGTGCCGGCGTTCGGCGACCCGGGTGCGCGCCTCGTCATCGTCGGCCTCGCGCCCGCCGCCCACGGCGCGAACCGGACGGGTCGGATGTTCACCGGCGACCGGTCGGGCGACTGGCTCTACGCGGCGCTCCACCGCGCCGGGCTCGCGAACCAGCCCACCGCGAGCCGCGCCGACGACGGCCTCGAGCTGCGCGGCGCGTTCATCAGCGCGGTCAATCGCTGCGCGCCGCCCGCCAACCGCCCGACGCCCGCCGAGCGCGACAACTGCCTTCCATATCTCGTCGAGGAGCTCCACCTGCTCGACGAGGCGCGCTCGATCCTGGCGCTCGGCGCCTACGCCTGGGACGGCGCCCTGCGAGCGCTCGCGGCGCTTGGGCACGAGGTGCGGAAGCCCCGGCCTCGCTTCGGCCACGAAGCCGAGGCCGAGGTCGGCCCCTACCGGCTCGTCGGCTGCTTCCACCCCTCGCAGCAGAACACCTTCACCGGCAAGCTCACCGAGCCGATGCTCGACGCCGCGATAGCGCTCGCCCTCGACGGGTAGAGCGGACGGTATGCCGATCGAGGAGGTCATCCCCGGCGTTCACCATTGGACCCAGGTCCACCCGCGGATCAACTCGCGAGTGCACTCCCATTACGTCGCCGGGTCGGGGACGGTGATCGACCCGCTCGTCCCCGACGAGGGAATCGAGTGGTTCGACGACCGCGGCGTCAGGCGAGTCGTTCTCTCAAATCGCCACCACCTGCGCCATGCCGAGCGGTTCGCCGAGCGGTTCGAGTGCCCCATCCTCGCTTCCGAGCCGGGGCTCCACGAGTTCGAGAGCGGGCCGGACGTGCAGGGGTTCGCCTTCGGCGACCGGCTGGCCGACGACGTGGTCGGGCTCGAGATGGACGCGATCTGTCCCGATGACACGGCGCTCAGGATCGAGGCAGGGCCGGGTGCCCTGCTCATCGCCGACGCGATCATCAACCGCGGCGGCCTCGGGTTCGTCAGCGATTCGCTGATCGGCGACGACCACGAGGCCGTCAAGGCCCGGATCCGAGAGCGGGCGGCGGAGCTCGCCCGCGAGGAGTTCGAGGCGCTCCTGTTCGCGCACGGCGACCCGCTCCCCGAGGGCGGCCGCGCCGCCCTCCAGCGCTTCGCCGGCGCCTAGAGGCCCGCCGGTACCCGCTCGGGCCGGGCGAGGCGGTCAGACCCGCGCCAGCGACCCGACTGCATGTGGCTGCTCGATCCGGTAGACGTAGTCGACCGCACGCCCGCGGACCGTAACCTAAGCCCTCAGGGTGTTCCCGCTCAACGTCCCCAACGTGCTGACGCTGCTGCGGATCGTGGCCGTGCCGGTGCTCGTGGTCGCGCTGCTCGGCGAGATCCCCGGCGGCGACGCGGTCGCCGCGGTGGTGTTCGCGCTCGCGGCGCTCACCGACGGGCTCGACGGCTACATCGCGCGCTCGCAGGGCAGGTGACGACGTTCGGCAAGCTCATGGACCCGCTCGCCGACAAGCTGCTGATCGTCGCGGCGCTGATCTCGCTCGTCTCGCTCGACCGGCTCGCGGCCTGGGTGGCGATGGTGATCATCGCCCGCGAGATCGCGGTCACCGGGCTGCGGCGCTCGCCGCCGAGCGCGGGGTGGTGATCGAGGCGAGCTGGCTCGGGAAGGTGAAGACGGCCCTGCAGATCGCGGCGGTGCTCGCCCTGATCGCGGTCAACCCGTCGCCGGCCTGGGTGGACGTGCTCGTCTACGCCGCGGTGGCGGTGACGGTGATCTCGGGCGTCGACTACTTCTTCGGGCTGCGCATCGATGCTCGCCGAGCAGGGCGCCTCGAGCCACTCGCGCTCGGTCGAGTGACGGCGCGAGTGCTCGCCGGTCTCGAGCTCGGCGAAGATCTCGGCGAGCAGGCCGGAGCGCTCGGCGACGACCGAGTGGCGGTGGATCGTCTCGAGGTTCTCCTGGCGGGCGAGGATGAAGCCGCCGCTCGCGAAGCTCGGGGTAGCGCTCGGCGACCCGGCGGACCATCTCGCGCACGCAGTCCTCGACGAAGCGCGGACGGCGGTGCGCCTTCTCGACGACCGAGACCTCGTCGGAGCGCTTCATCAGCTCGTAGATCTCGGAGCTCATCGACTGCTCGACGATGTGGAGGAGGTCGCGGGCGTCGATCTCGACCTCGGTGCCCTCGGGGCGGCCGATGTGCAGCGAGCCGATCCCGCGCTGGTTGTGGGTGGCGACGGGCACGGCGTCGAAGACGCGCTCGATCTCGTCGTCGCTGAAGCCGTCGTCGACGAGGCGCTCGCGGGCGCGCCCGGCGACCAGCTCCTGGGCGCACGGGCAGGCGGTCATCCCCTGCGCCTCGACCCCGGTGAGGGTGCGGGTCCCGCGCTCGGAGGCGACCGCGGTGCCGAGCAGCGTGTAGATCTCCTGGGTCGGGATGCTCGAGGCGGGCGCGGGCACGGTCTCCGGGTAGCGGGCGGCGATCGTGACCTCGGCGCGCATGCCCGTCCTGGCGCTCGCGGACCGTGCTCGGCGATGTGGGCGGCGAGCTCCTCGGCGCGCAGCGTCTCGCCGAGGACGACCGCGTCGATCGCCTCGTTGACGACCTCCTCGAAGCGCGACATGTGGACGCCGGCCTGGCTGCGGGTTGAGGTCGACGAAGCACTCGAGCTCGGCGAAGTAGTGGTCGCCCGCGGCCTCGCGGCCGTTGCGCGACGCGCCGCCGCCCACGCGGATCACCTTCTCGACGCCGCGGACGCCGACGCGGGTCAGGCTGACCTCGGTCGCGGGCCGGCCGGCCTGGACGTCGGTGAGAGGCGGCGAGAGGACGTCGGTGGTGTCGCTCACGGTCGCCTCGATTCGGTGGCGACACGGGTCGAGGATCTGGCTCCTCGACCAGGGCAAGGTTAGCGATGGGTCTCGCTCGTCCAGCCCGGGCAGTGCCTATACTCGGCGGCCGCCCGAGGCGTTAGGAGGACGCAGGCGGTGGCAGAGAAGGAGGAGCACTTCTCGGGGAAGAGGCCGGCGGAGTCGAAGGCGCCGCCGAGCGCTGACGGCGACCTGGACGCCGGCGACGATGGGATCGCTCAGCGAGATCGACGAGCTTCGCGGCGCTCGTCGACCAGGGGCGCGAGCGCGGCTACCTGACCTTCGAGGAGATCGCCGCGACGCTCGAGGAGGTCGAGGTCACCAAGGAGCAGGTCAGCGACCTGCACGCCTACCTGATCGAGCACGGCGTCGACGTCATCGCCGAGGACGGCGCTCACCGCCTACAAGGAGGCGAAGGCGCGAGGCCGACGGCCAGCGAAGAAGCCCGAGCTCGACCTCACCGTCGAGCCGAGCCTCGACTCGCTGCGCCTCTACCTGCGCTCGATCGGGCGGGTGGAGCTGCTCACCGCCGAGCAGGAGGTCGAGCTCGCGAAGCGGATCGAGAAGGGCGACATGGCCGCCAAGCGGCACATGGTCGAGGCGAACCTGCGGCTCGTCGTCTCGATCGCGAAGGGCTACCTCGGGCGCGGGCTGAGCTTCCTCGACCTGATCCAGGAGGGGTCGCTCGGGCTCGATCCGGGCGGTGGAGAAGTTCGACTACCGCCGCGGCTACAAGTTCTCCACCTACGCGACCTGGTGGATCCGCCAGGCGGTGACGAGGGCGATCGCCGACAAGGCGCGGACGATCCGGATCCCGGTGCACATGGTCGAGAAGCTCAACCGGGTCACCCACGTGGAGCGCCAGCTCGTCCAGCGCCTGGGCCGCGAGCCCGAGCCGGCCGAGATCGCGGCCGAGCTCGACTGCTCGGTGCGCGAGGTGCGCGACATCCTGCGGGTCGCGCAGATGCCGATCTCGCTCGAGAAGCCGGTCGGCGACGAGGACGAGTCGGAGCTCGGCGACTTCGTCGCCGACGACGCCGGCGAGGAGCCGTTCGAGGCGGCGACCGAGCACCTGCAGCGCGAGGACATCCAGCGGGCGCTCGACGCGCTGCCCGAGCGCGAGCGCCAGGTGATCGAGCTGCGCTACGGCCTGCGCGGCCACGAGCCGCTGACGCTCGAGGAGGTCGGGCCGCGCGTTCGGCGTCACCCGCGAGCGCGATCCGCCAGATCGAGAACAACACGCTGAAGAAGCTGAAGCAGCTGCCCGAGGCGCAGCGGCTGCGCGAGCTGGCCTGAGCGACCTCCCTGGCGGGCGCCTTGTTCGCCCGCGCTTCGCGGGCTAGGTACGAAGGGCTTAGTCAGGCCAACGAAGGAGAGCGAGACGACGAGGAGTCGAGGCCCGTCACGCTCAGGAGGCCTCGGCCCACACCGGCAGGCCCGCCTTCTCGAGGATGATGCGGCCCGGACCGTCGGCTCGCGCCCGGACGCGGTCACCATCGCGGAGGCCGGCGGCGATCAGGGCCTCCTGCGGAAGCGTCACGCGACGCTTCTGATTAATGACGGCCTGGCCGCTCTTACCGAGCCGTCGCTCGTGCTTGCTGGGCTTGAAGCGGGGCGGCTGAACGGCCGGGCGGGCCTCGGAGAAGTGGGGGAGGTGAGAATCGAACTCACTCAGCGCAGTGGCACCGATTTTACAGACCGGCCCGGCTCTCCTACTCCGGCGCTCCCCCGGAGCGGCGGCGCCTGATTCTAGCCTTGGGGCGCGGAGTCTCCGCCCGGCTCGATCTCGAACTCAGCGTATTTCGGACCGCCCAGTGTGAGGCCTGATCGGCACTCCAGGACGGCTGTCGGAAGGAACCATCGGCGCCCATCGGCCACGTGGACGAAGAGGAAGTCGCAACGTCCAGGCTCGAAGTGCTTGGTCAAGCCGCTCCAACTTTGATTCCCGCCGCGGGTGGCGATCATTACCTTCCACCGACCGCCATTCGCATCCTGCGTGGAGGTCTTCACCTCGACTGAAGACAGGTTCCCCCGAGCTCCGCGACGAGGTCGATATCGGGGCTGTGAAAGACGGGCTTGAAGACGCTCGCTCCCTTCTCGGTCAACCACGTCATTGCTGACAGCTCGCCGAGATCTCCCTGCTGCCGTGGTTTCAACCTCTCCTCCATACCGAACGTATGTTTGTAGATGCTCCGGACGGAACGGCATGCTCGCCGCGGAGCTCGCAACCGACGAGGGCGAAGGCCACCTGCCGCGGCGGACCGTCGCTGATCCGCCGCTACGACGGACTACGGCGTCGGCCTTCGCGACCACCTGCTAGCGGTCAGGTCCCGCGGCTGACGAGCCGCGACAGGACTACCTGCGAGCGCGTCCGCACCAGAGCCCGTTCCGCTGCAGGTCGATGATCAGCCGCTCGAGGTCGGCGTTGTCCGACGTCCGGACCCGGGCGATCGCGTCGGCCTCGCCCGTGACGCTCCACGCCTCCACCACCTCGGGATGCTCGCGAAGGATCCGCGCGACCTCGCCGAGCGTGGTGCCGGGCTTGTAGAAGAGCTCGACCAGCGCCTCCGTGTTCCAGCCGAGCGCCCCGTGGTCGACGAGCGCGGTGAATCCCTCGAGCGCCCCCGACGCGAGGAGCCGGTCGATCCGGCGCTTGACCGAGGGCGCGGAGAGGCTGACCCGCCCGGCGATGTCGTCGTAGGTTCGTCGACCGTCCTCCTGTAGGAGCGAAAGAATCTTGCGATCAATGGCGTCGATACGACTGATTATTGCGCGAGATCGGCTGGAACAGGCATTGACGCCCGCCATAGCCCCCTCTAACGTGTCAATTGCGAACGCGAGGAAGGAAGGAGGCTCCTGTGCCAGCACACCGCAAGGTCGCCCGCGTCCTCTTCGACGAGGCGCACTCCGAGGCGTGGACGATCCGCCCCGAGGTCGCGCGCGCGGTCCAGCCCGCCCATCCCGCCGACTCCTCTTACGCCGAGGCCGCGTCGACGCTTGCGGACCGTGAGTTCGACGTCGAGGTCGAACGCCGACGGCAAGCTCACCCCGGACCTCCTCGCCGGCGTCGACGTGCTGGTGATCGCCCACCCATCCGAGTCCGAGTGGGAGGCCACTGTCGGACAGGGACCGCCCCTCCTCGACGCAAGCGAGATCAACGCCGTGGACGCGTTCGTTCAGGGCGGGGGCGGGCTCATCGCGCTGGGCGAGACCGAGCAGCGCAAGTACGGGAACAACCTCAACGATCTCCTCGCCCGCTTCGGGGTCGAGGTCACAAACGCCACGGTCCAGGACTACGAGCACCATCGCGAGGCGCCCTCCTGGGTGATCCCCGAGCTCGTCCGCGACCACGACGGGCCCGGCGCAACGGCCGGGCGGCCGAGCCGCGGCGACCTCCTCGCCCGCGTCGACGAGGTCTGCTTCTACCGCGCCGGGACCCTCGCCCTCACCAACGGCGCGCGGCCGATCGCCCGCACGCACGACACGGCGTCGCCTCCGGACGCGCCGCTCGCCGCGATCACGACGATGGGCGACGGCCGCGTCGCGGTCCTCTCCGACTCAGACCTCTTCGGCGACGGCTGCATCGACGACCTCTCCAACCGCGAGCTCTGGCTCAACCTCGTCTACTGGGCGGCCGAGCCGGCGTTCCGCGCCGACGAGGCGCGCATCGCCTCGGCCGCAGCCGACGATCCCCTCTGGATCGACCTCCGCGATGCCGTCGCCGAGCTCCGCCTCACGCAGGAGCCCGACGGCTCCGTGGACACCGCCAAGCACGAGCCCGCCCGCCTCCGCGCCCTCGTCGAGCGAATCTCCGACACCGGGCAGGCCCTGAAGCGCCACTTCCCGCATCAGGACGAATACATCGACGCCCTGGTGTCGGACCTCGGCGCCTGGACCGCGGCGGGGTTCGGCAAGCCCGACTTCGCAAGCTCGCTCGAGGCCTTCCGTCCCGAGCGCGAGCGGCGCGACGGAATCGAGCACCTGGTCGTGTTTCCCATGTACAAGCAGAACGCCTCGCGCGACGTCTGCTTCGAGGCTCTCATCGTGAGGGTTCCGTGGCCGGACTGGGTCGCCGAGCTCGAGGCGCGCCGCTACGACAACGCCAAGTTCCTCCCGGTCACACTCGTCGACTACACGGCCGGCTACGACTCCGAGTGCGCGGTCCTCTTCCCCGAGACCGTCTCGACGGCCGAGCGGCCGAGCGAATACCACTTCGGCGCGATCTTCTGCGACCGCGAGTCGGAGCGGTTCCGCCGCGTCTGCGGCAGGGCCGCCGACGTGCTCCACCTCAATCTCCCGCCTGACGCCGCGTGCCTGCTCGATTCGCCCGACCTCTCCCGGGACGCCTACGTCCTCTGGGACCTCGTCCACGACCGCACGCATATGCACGGCGACCTCCCCTTCGACCCGTTCATGATCCGCCAGCGAAGCCCCTACTGGATGTACTCGCTCGAGGAGCTCCGCTGCGACCTGACGGCCTTCGGCGAGGCGGCGAAGCTCGAGCGAGAGGGCTTCACGTTCGCCCGCCACGTTCAGTACGCGATCGTCTTCGACCGCCTCTTCCGGTTCCCGATCACTGGCTCGCGCGTTCGCAACTACGACGGCCTCGGCGGTCAGCTCCTGTTCGCCTTCCTCCACAAGGAGGGCTACCTGCACTGGACCGACAACGAGCTCCGCATCGACTGGGACCGCCTCGCCGACGGCGTCGGCGCACTGCGCGAGCGGGTCCACGGCCTCTATCACTCCGGCATCGACCGCTCGAAGCTCGCCCAGTGGATCGCCGCGCATGACCTCGTCGCGGAGTACGTGGCGCCGGCTGAGGGATCGCGGTGGGCGGCCGCCACCCGCGACCTGCCCGAAGTCGACGAGCCGAAGGAGCTCGTCGACCTCGTGAAGGACGACGAATTCCCCCTCAGCCTCTTCTATGCGCAGCTCAAGCCGAAGCTCGAGGACGTGCTGACGCGCTCATCTTCGACGTAGGAAGCCGCTCACGGCACGGAGCGGTGCTACGCTCGTCGTCGAAGGGACGGGCCGAAAAGCCTGTGTGCGAGTCGGCCCGTTCGAATGCAGCGCTAAGGGAAAGGCCAGGCCGTCCATGCGGCCGGACAAGTCCCGAAGACTTGAAGCAGTGGGCAGGAAGCCCGCCTCCGCGGATGGTCGGCGCACATCTCGCCGGGCGAGGGACGTGAACGTCGGCGAGCGACACGACCAGGCTGTCGCGCAGAGCTGTCGTTTCGCGCAGGAAGCCGCGGAAGGTGGCGACTTCGAGGAGGCGCTTGCCTGGCTGCTGGCGGTCGAGGCGGCCGACGGCCCCCTGTCGGCCGAGTGGGCCGGCAAGCGCACCACGTGGGCGCGGCAGAGCGGCGCCCCGAACGGCAACGGGGCACCCACTTCCCCTCACGAGGCGCGCGCCACGAGGGCGAGTGGCCGGCCGTGACCCGCGAAGGCCTCCCGCGTGACGGCGAGCTCGCGCTTGCGCTCTCGAACGCGATCGTCCGAAGGCTCGCCAGCACCACGGGCCGGGGCCCGACGAAGGCGAAGACGACGCTCGGCGACAACGCCGTGTTCGTGGTGCTCCAGGACACCCTCACGCGCGGGGAGCGCAACCTGGTCGCTGCGGGCGAGGCCGCTGCCGTGCTCGACCTCCGACGACTCTGGCAAGCGATCATGCGAAGCGACTGCACCGACGACGTCGAGGAGCTCACCGGGCGCAAGGTCGTCGGCTTCATGAGCGACAACCACATCGACCCGGACATCGCGGTCGAGGTCTTCATCCTGGCTCCCAGTCGGAGGTGACCGGGAGGGCGATCCGGTCGCCGGTGTCATCGAGCCGGTCGGATGAGCCCCTTGAAGGTTGAGGTCGAGCGGATGCTCTCCGAGCGGCGTCCCTTCGACGCCATCGAGGATCGCATCGATCGGATGCCCTGCACGGATGACGTGAAGTCGGCGCTCTGGCTGTTCGCCTGGAATCGCCAGGCGCCCGCGGTGCGCGACCGGACGATCGACGACGCCCTCACCCTTGCCGCCCGTCCCCGGGGCTAGGGCGCCCCGCCGAAACGGACCCGGCCCTTCGCGCACTCGGGTGCCCGACCAGGTAGCTTCAGCTCCGTGAGCTCCCTCGACGGCCGGGTCTTCGCCATCGCCGGCGCCGCCGGCGGCCTGGGCCCCACCGTGGCCCACCGGCTCGCCGACGCCGGCGCGTCGCTCGGGCTGACCGACGTCTCACAGGAGCGCCTCGACCAGCTCACGGCGGATCTCGGCCTGCCGGAGGAGCGCGTCGACGCCCGGGTCGCCGACCTTCTCGACGAGGAGGCCACGCGGGAGTGGGCGGCCGCCCTTCGCGAGCGCTTCGGGCGGGTCGACGGCCTCCTTCACCTCGTCGGCGGGTGGCGCGGCGGCGATCCGATCGCCACGGCGCCGCTCTCGGACTACGAGTGGCTCCACGATCTCCTGGTCGAGACCGTGCAGCACTCGACGCGCGCCTTCTGGGAGGACCTCGCCGCGAGCGAGCACGGTCGCTTCGTGCTCATCTCGTCCTCGCAGGCGCAGAGCCCGGATGGCACGAACGCCGCCTACGCCGCGGCCAAGGCGGCGGCCGAGGCGTGGACGCTCGCCCTGGCCGACTCGTTCGCGGATACCGCCGCGACGGCGAACATCATCGTCGTCAACGCGATCCTCACCCCGCGGATGCGCGAGGAGAACCCGGACAAGGAGTACCCCAGCTTCACGCCGGTCGAGGCGATCGCCGAGGCGATCGCCTTCCTCTGCTCGGACGCGGGCGCGCGGATGAACGGGAAGCGGCTGCCGCTGCACCCGTGAGCGACTCCGGCCGGGTTCACGACTTCGCCTCCGACAATCACGCGGGCGCCCATCCGGAGGTCATCGAGGCGATCGTCGCCGCCAACGCGGGCCATTCGGGCTCCTACGGCGCCGACGGCTGGACCGAGCGGGCGGAGGAGGCGTTCCGCCGTCACTTCGGGCCTGACGCGCGGGCGTTCCCCGTCTTCAACGGGAGCGCGCGCGAACGTCCTCTGCGTCGACGCGCTCACCAAGCCGCACGAGGCCGTCATCTGCGCGGCGACCGCCCACCTGAACGTCGACGAGTGCGGCGCCCCCGAGCGAATCGCGGGGGTGAAGCTCCTGACGGTGGAGACCGAGCACGGCAAGCTGGCGCCCGGCCGACCTCGCCCGCTGGGACGCGAAGCGGGGCGACGAGCACCACGTGCAACCTCGCGTCGTCTCGATGACGCAGGCCACGGAGCTCGGGACCGTCTACGAGGTGGCCGAGCTCGAGGCGATCGCCGAGTCGGCCCACGCCGCGGGCATGCTCCTCCACGTCGACGGCGCGCGGCTTGCGAACGCCGCCGCCTCGCTCGGCGCCGGGCTCGCGGGGCTGACCACCGACGTCGGCGTCGACGCCGTCTCCTTCGGCGGCACGAAGAACGGGCTGATCGGCGGCGAGGCCGTCGTCTTCCCCCGCGGCGAGGGGGCGGAGGGCTTCGAGTTCGTCCGCAAGCAGTGCATGCAGCTCGCCTCGAAGATGCGCTTCATCTCGGCTCAGCTCGAGGCGCTCCTCGCCGACGACCTCTGGCTGCGCTCGGCGTCACACGCCAACGCCATGGCCACCCGGCTTGCCACGGCCGTGGGCGAGATCGACGGCGTCGAGGTCACCCATCCGGTCGAGGCGAACGGGGTCTTCGCCCGCCTGCCGCGCCCGGCGATCGACCGCCTCCTGGCCGAGCTGCCCGGAGAGGACCCCTTCTACATCTGGGACGAGGCCACGAACGAGGTGCGATGGATGTGCTCGTGGGACACGACGGAGACCGACGTGGACGAGTTCGCGGCGGCGATCGCGACGCCGTCGCCGCGTCTATCGAGCCGCCGGACCTCGCTGCCCGGCGGCTCATCACGCGGCCGGCGAATGACGCGGCAGGATCAGGTCGACAACCCGAACAGCGGCGACCGCGAGCCGATCGGCGCTCGTAGGCCACCCCGAGGACGAGCGCCGGCAACGATCAGGACGATCCCCGAGAGCAGGAGGGTCCGGGCCAGCCTGCGCTGGCGAGCTCGGACGAGTCCATCGCCGCCGAATCATGCCAACGGACCGTCGCTAGAGTGGGGCGCCTAGCGCCCGGATAGCTCAGTCGGTAGAGCACCTCCATGGTAAGGAGGGGGTCGTCGGTTCGAGTCCGACTCCGGGCTTATGGCGACCGTTCTTCTGAGCGTTGTCAAGGGCCCGGGAACCGGAGCCATGCATCCGATCACGGGGCCGGCCACGATCGGCCGGGGGACGAGCGCCGACATCGTCATCGCCGACGAGGCGGTCTCGCGAGCGCATGCGACGGTTCGCGTCGACGGGCAGACGGTCGTGCTCGAGGACCAGGGCAGCTCGAACGGCACCTTCGTGAACGGGGAGCGGATCGCGTCGGCCTGCCGGCTCGCGCCGGGGGACGTGGTGAAGGTCGGTGGAACCGAGCTCGAGATGCGGGTGGAGACGCTCGCCGACCCGATGACCGACGACGCCACGACGCCGACTGTGATCCAGCCGGCGCGGGAGGGATAGCTTCGCGATGAACGCCGGTGCGCCGATCCTGATCGCGTACGACGGGTCGGATGGTGCCCGCCGAGCTGTCTCTGAGGCCGCCGGTCTGTTTCCCGGGCGCGCGGCGCTCGTGATGACCGCATGGGAGCCGGGCCTCGCGTACGCCGTGACGGCGATGCCGAGTGCCGGGGACATGGCTGTCGCGCCGCCGATGGCGGATCCCGAGGCGGCTAAGGAGGTCGACGACGAGGTCCAGGCCCGCGCGCTGCAGGTCGCGAAAGAGGGCGCCGAGCTCGCTGCATCGGGCGGCCTCGAGGCGGAGCCACTCGCCGTGGAGGAGGAGGGCGATGCGGCCGCCACGATCGTGGAGCTCGCGAGCCAGAGAGACGTCGCGGCGATCATCGTCGGCTCGCGAGGGCTGACCGGGCTTCGCGCGAGGCTGGAGGGCAGCACGTCGAAGCGGGTGCTGAAGCATTCACCGTGCCCTGTCCTGGTCGTCCACGACGATTGACCGGCTAGGGTTTCGCGCTCCGTGGACTTCGCCCTCACCGACGAGCAGCGCGACTTCGTCGCGGCGATCCGCGACTTCTGTGGGCGCGAATGCGGCACCCAGGAGAAGCGCGAGCGCCTGACCAACGGCTACAGCGAGCTCCACTCGGCCGAGATCTACAAGAAGATGGCCGACCTCGGCTGGCTCGGGGTGACGATCCCCGAGGACGTCGGCGGCTCCGGCGGCACCATGGTCGATGCCTGCCTCTTCATGGAGGAGACCTCGCGCGGCATGGCGCCGATCGGCGGCTACGGGACGACCCTCATCGTCGCCGGCGCATGCCAGCGGTTCGGCACCGGCGAGCAGAAGGCCGACATCCTCGGCGGCATCGCCCGAGGGGCCGTCGAGGCGATCGCGATGACCGAGCCCGAGGCCGGCTCCGACGTCGGCTCGCTCAAGACCTCGGCCGAGCGCGTGAACGGCGGGTTCGTGCTCAACGGCCAGAAGGTCTTCTGCTCCAACGCCCACATCGCCGACCACATTCTCATCGTCGCGCGGACCACGAAGGGGGAGTCGAAGCACGAGGGCCTGAGCATGATCTGGGTGCCCCGCGAGGCCGAGGGGCTCGAGATCAAGCCGATCGACACGCTCGGGGGCCGCGAGACGAACTATCTGTACCTCACCGACTGCGAGGCGCCCGCCGACGCGGTCCTCGGCGAGGTCGACCAGGGCTGGACCCAGCTCATGGCGGGGCTCAACGTCGAGCGCCTGATCCTCTCGGCGATCATGCTCGGCGTCGCCGAGCGGGCCTTCGACGACGTCCTCGCCTACGTCAAGGAGCGGCGCCAGTTCGACCGGCCGATCGGCTCCTTCCAGGCCCTTCAGCACCGCCTCGCCGACATGGCGACGGACCTCGAGGCCGCGCGGCTCATGACCTACTGGGTCGCGGACAAGGTCGACGAGGATCCCGACCGCATGCTTCCCCGCGAGGCCTCGATGGTGAAGCTCTTCGTCACCGAGACCGCCAAGCGCACCGCCCTCGAGGGCATGCAGATGATGGGCGGCTACGGCTACTCCTCCGAGTACGACATGGAGCGCCTCGTCCGCCAGGTCCTCGTCTCGACGATCTACGGCGGCACGTCGGAGATCCAGCGGACGATTATCGCCAAGACGCTCGGGCTCTAGACCGCCTGAGGGCGCTATCCTTCCGCCAGTCTCCGCCTCGCGGCGGGGTCTTTTTTGTAATGGCGACCCGGCCGGCCCATCGGATCGGGTCGACTTGGAGAC
>CAWGKQ010000010.1:0-463217 GCA_963823245.1 uncultured Actinomycetes bacterium
GGACGCGGGCTCGGTCTGCACCCTCTGCCCCTCGCAGTGCAACGTGAAGTTCACGGTCCGCGACGAGGAGGTGAAGCGCGTCCTGGCCCGCGACAACCACGACGTCGACGACGGATGGCTGTGCGACAAGGGGCGCTTCGGCTTCCAGATGATCTCCTCGCCGGACCGCCCGGCCCGGCCGCAGATCCGCGCCGGCGGCGCGCTGCGCGACGCGACGTGGGCGGAGGCGATCGACAAAGTGGCGGAGGGGCTCGGCGCGGCCCGCGGCAAGGTCGCCGCCCTCGTCGGCGGCTCGGCGACGAACGAGGAGGGCTACCTGGTCCAACGAATCGTGCGCGGGGCGCTCGGCTCGCCGCACGTCGACTCGCGCCCGACACGAGGCCCGTCGTGCGATCTGCTCGTCGAGCTTTCGCAGCCCGAGCGCGCGGCCTCGATCCGCGACGTCGGCTCCGCCGACGCGATCCTGGTGCTCGACTGCGACCCCCTCCACGAGATGCCGATCCTCGACCTGCGGATCCGCAAGGCGGTGCGGCTCGGCGGCGCGAAGCTCGTGGTCGCGTCGGCGCGGCCCACGGCACTCGACGGCGGTGCCGAGGAGGTCGCTCGATTCGAGCCGGGTGGCGCAGCCACGTGGGCCGCCTCGCCGCCGGCCGAGATTGCGAGCCTCCTCGAATCCGCGGACAACGCGGTTGTCCTTTGCGGCGAGCGCGCCGTCGACGGCGAGGGCGCGACGCCCGTGCTCGAGCTCACGCGCCGCGTGGGCGCGAAGCTGATGGAGGTGCCGGCGGGCGCGAACGGCCGCGGGCTTCGAGAGGTCGGATGCCTTCCCGGCGTCGGCCCGGGCCTCACCGAAGCCGGCGGCGGCAAGACCGCCGATGAGATCAGGGCGGCATTGGAGACCGGCGAGATCGAGGGGCTGATCCTCTGGGAGGCCGACCCGGTGCGCGACCTGCCCGACCCGAAGGGCTGGCGCGCGGCCCTCGGCGCCGCCGACTTCGTCGTCTCCGTGTCGATGTTCGGGAACGAGTCCGGAGGTCACGCCGACGTCCACCTTCCCGCCGAGGCGTACGCCGAGAAGGAGGGCACGGTCACCCATCCCGACGGTCGCCTGCAGCGGGTGCGGCCGAACGTGCCCGCGCCGGGACAGGTCCGGCCCGGCTGGGAGATCCTCGCCGACCTTGCCGCGCGACTCGGGGACGAGACTGGGATCGACTCGGCGAGCGAGGCGCTCGAGGCACTCGCGTCCGAGGTGTCGTTCTACGCCGGGATCACCCCGGATGAGATCGGCGGCCTGGGAATCAGGTGGCAGGAGCGCGAGGCGGCTTCATCGCTGCCCGACGACGAGCCTGGCGGCGGCCGCAACGAATGGCAGCGACGGGGGCGACCCTGGCGACGGCGCGCTTCGCCTCGGCACCTACCGGGATCTCTGGGCGGCGGAGGCGGCTGAGCGCTCGCCGGCCCTGAGGTTTCTCGTCCCGAGCCAGCATCTCGAGCTCGCGCCCGCCGATGCCGAACGCCTCGGCGTCGCTGCGGGCGACGAGGTCGACGTGCGGTCGAACGGATCCAGCGTGCGCGCCCGGGTCGTCGTCCACGAGCGGATGCGGGGCGGCACCGGCTTCCTGATCGACGGCCTGGCGGAGAACAGCGCCAACGTCCTCGCGGGGGCGAAGGCCGTCGACGTCACCAAGGTGGAGGAGCCGGCGCCGTGACCGTCATCCCCCTCGCCGACCCGAACTTCGCCGAGGCGACCTGGATCCTGATCGTCAAGTCGATCGTGATCTTCGCGGTCGTCATGGGCATCGTTCCGCTCCTCACCGTCGCGGAGCGGAAGATCCTCGGCCGCTTCCAGGCCCGCTATGGCCCCAACCGGGTGGGTCCCGTCGGCCTGCTCCAACCGCTGGCCGACGCGGTGAAGCTGATCTCGAAGGAGCACTTCCAGCCCCGGAACGCGGTCGGGCTGCTCTGGGTGGCCGGGCCCGTGCTGGTCGTCTTCTCGGGCCTCACCGCGCTCGCGATCATCCCGTTCGGGAACGTCCAGGACGGCTTTGGCCTCTACGGCATCGACGTGCCGATCGGCGTCCTCTACTTCTTCGCCTTCAGCTCGTTGGCGTTCTACGGCCTCCTGCTCGGGGGCTGGTCGTCGGGCTCGAAGTACAGCTTCCTGGGCTCGATGCGCTCGGCCGCGCAGCTCATCTCCTACGAGATCTCGATGGGGCTGGCGCTGCTCGGCGCGATCATGATGGCCGGCACGCTCTCGCTGACGCAGATCGTCGAGGCTCAGGGCCGGATCTGGTACATCGTCCCGCAGCTCGTCGGCTTCCTGATCTTCATGGTCGCCGGGTTCGCCGAGGCGAACCGGGCGCCGTTCGACCTACCCGAGGCCGACGCGGAGCTCGTCGCCGGCTACCAGACCGAGTACGGGGGTATGCGCTACGGCGCATTCGCGATGGCGGAGTACATCGAGATGTTCGTCATCTCCGGAATCGCCGCCACCTTCTTCCTTGGCGGCTGGCATGGCCCCGGCCCCGGCTGGCTCGATCCGATCTGGGTGCTCATCAAGATCCTCGCGCTGGTCTTCGTCTACATGTGGGTGCGCGCGACCCTCCCCCGGCTGCGCTACGACCAGCTCATGTCGCTCGGCTGGAAGGTACTGCTGCCGCTGGCGACGCTGAACGTGCTGGTGACGGCGGTGCTGGTGACGGTCACGTGAGCCGCCCCAGCATCACCAACCCGGTCTTCGACCAGCCCCGCGAGCATCCGGGGTTCACGTGTCTGCGCTCGCTGCTCGGTCGCCAGGCCGGCAGCGAGAAGACGGGCCTCAGCCTCTGGTCGCTGCCGGCGGGAGAGGCGGCCTATCCGTACCACTGGCACTTCGCGACGGAGGAGACGATCGTGGTCCTCGAGGGCGCGCCGTCGCTGCGAACCCCCACGGGCTGGAGCGAGCTCGCCGAGGGCGACGTCGTCTGCTTCCAAACGGGCGAAGGCGGTGCCCACCAGATCACCAACCGAACCGATGGCGAGGTCCGGTTCCTGTCGTTCTCGAACCAGCAGCCCGACGCCGTCGTGTACCCCGACTCGGGAAAGCTGCTGGCGGCAGAGGTCCGTCCCGATGGGGGTGGCGCCAGGCACATCTTCCGCATCGCCGACGAGGTCGACTACTACGAGGGCGAGGAGGCACCGCGGCCGTGACCCAGGGCGAGAACGGCAAGGGCCGCTACCCATACCTTCCCGACGAGCACGTCGTCGAGGTGCAGCGCGGGCCCGAGCCCGGCGGGCCGAAGGGGGCGTACCGCGCCTTCGGCGAGACCCTGCGCGGTCTCAAGACCACCTTTGCGCGCATCGTCGAGGGGCCGGTGACGATCCAGTACCCCGAGCAGAAGACCCCGGTCTACCCCCGCTTCCGCGGCCGCCACAAGCTCCACCGGTTCGAGGACACGGGTCTCGAGAAGTGCGTCGGCTGCTCGCTCTGCGCCGCCGCCTGCCCCGCTGACTGCATCCGCGTCGTCGCCGCCGAGAACGACCCGGCCGACCGCGTCTCGGCGGGTGAGCGGTACGCCGCCGTCTACGAGATCAACCTCTCGCGCTGCATCTTCTGCGGCTACTGCGAGGTCGCGTGCCCATTCGACGCGATCACGATGGGCCACGAGTACGAGATGGCCGACTACAGCCGCGAGGACCTCATCTTCACCAAGGAGATGCTCCTCGCCGAGCCGCTGGAGCGTACGCCGCTGCGGCGGGAGGGCGAGTAGGCGTGGTCCAGATCTGCTTCTTCGTCGGGGCGATCGGCGCGCTCGCTGGGGCGATCGCCGTCGTCCTCCTGCGCAACCCGTTCTACAGCGTGCTCGCGCTCGTCGTCCACCTCGTCTCGCTCGCGGGGCTGTTCCTCCTGTTGCACGCTCAGTTCATCGCGGCGGCGCAGGTGGTGGTCTACGCCGGCGCCGTGATGGTGCTCTACGTCTTCGTCGCCGCGTACGTCGGCCAGCACGAAGAGCCTCTGTACGAGCCGATCGCCGGCCAGCGGGTCCTCGCGCCCCTGCTCGGAGTGGCCCTCTTCGTGGAGCTCTCGATCGCCGTGCTGGGGACGGCGCTCAGCTCGATCTCGAGCGAGGGGCCGAAGATCTCGGACTCCTTCGGGGCACCGGCGTCGATCGGCAACCTCCTGCTCGAGCGCTTCCTCGTGGTCTTCGAGGGCGCCTCGATGCTGCTTCTCGTCGCGGCCGTCGGAGCCGTCGTCCTCGCGGCGAGGCGGAGGGACGTGGAAACGGACGCCACCGAGGCGGGCTGATGGACGTCTCCTGGTACCTGGTCCTCTCGGCGCTTCTGTTCGCCGTCGGAGCGTGTGGGGTGCTGCTGCGCCGCAGCCCGCTTGTGATCCTGCTCTGCCTCGAGCTGATGCTGAACGCCGGCAACCTCGCCCTCGTGGCCTTCTCGCGCTCCGTCGGCAACGAGGAGGGGCAGGTGTTCGCCCTCATCGTCATGGTCGTGGCCGCCTGTGAGGTCGTCGTCGGGCTCGGGCTGATCGTCGCGATCTTCCGCCGCAAGCTGCCGCTCGACATCGACGACCTGCGGAGCCTCCGCGGGTGAGCGCGACCACCTACGGCTGGCTCGTCCTCGCCTTCCCGCTCGCCGGAAGCCTGGTCTGCGCGTTCGGCTACAAGAAGCTCCCGGGCCGCGCCCCCGGATGGATCGCGACGGGCGCCATCGGGCTGTCGTTCCTCGCCTCCGTCCGGATCCTCATCGCGCTCCTCGACCGCACGGAGAGCCACCGGCAGCTCACCTCGACGCTCTACCACTACGCGCAGGGCGGCGGCCTCGACATCAAGCTCGGGATCCTCGTCGACCCGCTGTCGATCTTCATGTGCCTGGTCGTCAGCGGCGTCTCGACGCTGATCCACCTCTACTCGGTCGCCTACCTCGATTCCGACCGCGGCTACGCCCGCTACTTCAGCTACCTCAACTTCTTCGTCTTCTCGATGCTCCTGCTGGTGCTCGCCGGCAACTTCGTGCTGCTGATCATCGGCTGGGCGTTCGTCGGCTTCGCCTCCTACGCGCTGATCAGCTTCTGGTACCGACGGAACACCGCCACCAAGGCCGGGATGAAGGCGTTCGTCATCAACGTCGTCGGCGACGTCGGGCTGGTGCTCGCGACGTTCTTCGTCTTCCGCGAGCTCGGCACGTTCGACTTCCTCACCGCGTTCTCGAAGGCCGAGAGCACCTTCCACACCAACCAGGGCGTGGTGATCGCGATCTGCCTGCTGCTGCTCGTCGGCGCCTTCGCGAAGTCGGCGCAGCTGCCGCTCCACACGTGGCTACCCGACGCGATGGAGGGCCCGACGCCGGTCTCGGCGCTGATCCACGCCGCGACCATGGTCACGGCCGGCGTCTACCTGATCGCTCGCATGCACCCGTTCTTCGAGCTCGCGCCGACCGCGGCCGACATCTCGGCCTTCATCGGCCTGGCGACGCTGATCTTCGCGGCCACCGTCGCGCTGGTCGTCACCGACCTCAAACGGATCATCGCCTACTCGACGATCAGCCAGATCGGCTACATGGTGGTCGGCGTCTCCATCGGCGCGTACGCGGCGGGGATGTTCCAGCTCATGGCGCACGCCTTCTACAAGGCGCTCCTCTTCATGGCGGCCGGATCGATCATCTCGGCGATGGCGGGGACGCAGAACATCGACCGCATGCGGGGGATGCGAAAAGCGCTGCCGTTCACCTCCCTGATGCTGTTGTGCGGCTCACTTGCCCTGGCCGGCTTCCCGCTGACCTCGGGGTTCTTCTCGAAGGACGACATCCTCGCCTCGGCCGCCGACCGCGGAGGCTTCTACCTGATCTTCACCATCGGCGGTTACATCGCGGCGCTCATGACCGCGTTTTACGCCTTCCGGATCGTCTTCCGTGTCTGTACAGGGGAGCCGAACCCCGAAGCGAAGGAGCTCGAGGAGGGACACCTCGCCCACGCCGAGCCGTTCAACCCCGGCACGGGCGAGAAGGAGGACACGGACGTCGGCTTCCCCGGCGCTGACCACCACATCGCGGAGCGCGAGTGGCCGATGAAGGTCGCGATGGCGATCCTCGGCGTGCTCGCGCTCTTCGGCGGCTTCATCGAGGTGCCGGGCCTGGACGACGCAGTCAAGCAGTTCCTCGCGGGCAGCTTCCTCGACTCGAGCCTCTATGAGGCGATCTCGCCGTCGGTGGGCGCGGACTGGGTCGGACTCGCCATCGGGGCCGCGATCTCGATCGTCGGCATCTCGATTGCCTACTACTGCTACGTCAAGAAACCCGGGGTGACCCTGCGCTGGGCGCAGCGCCTGCCTCGCCTCCACCGCTTCCTGGAGGGCAAGTGGTACTTCGACGAGCTCCAGGACGCGCTGGTCTACCGGCCGCTGATCGCGACCGGGCGCTTCGCAAACGCGGTCTTCGAGCGGGTCGTCGTGCAGGGGATCGTCAACGGGACCGTCGGCGTCGTTCGTGGGGTCGGCGTGGTCGTGCGTGGATCGCAGTCCGGCTTCGTCCGCGCCTACGCGCTGCTCCTGGTCGGCGGGTTCGCCGCCCTCGCCCTCTACTTCCTGATCGTGTCGAGCTGATGGGGGGCGCCCGATGCTGAGCGTGCTGCTTTGGCTTCCCGTCGCCGTCGGCCTCCTCTGCTTCGTGCTGCCTCGGCGAGCAGTGGGAGCGGTGGCCACGGTCGGCTCCCTCGCGACGCTCGGCGTCGCCATCGCCCTCGTCGCCGACTTCCAGCTCGGCACCTCCGCGCTCCAGCACACGGTGAACGTGAGCTGGATCCCGGGCCTCGGGGTCCGCTACTCGCTCGGCGTCGACGGGCTCAGCATCTTCATGGTCCTGCTGACCGCGCTCTTGTGGGCCGGGGCCACGGTTTGGAGCGCCTTCCGGGCGCCGGAGGGCCGCGAGCGCGTGTACTTCTTCATGCTCGCCCTCGGGGAAACGGCGGCGCTCGGCGCGTTCCTGGCCCAGGACCTGCTGCTCTTCGTCCTCTTCTTCGACCTGATGCTGGTGCCGTTCTGGTTCCTGATCGGCGTCTTCGGCGGCGAGGGCCGGATCGCCGCGACGACGAAGATGATCGTCTACACGCTCGTCGGTTCGCTCTTGATGCTGGTCGCGGCGATCGCCACGGCCGTGCTTTCCGCCGACTCGGTGGGACACCTCTCGTTCTCGATCGCCGATCTGCGGGCCCACGTGCTCGGGAGCGGCAGCCAGGAGTGGATCTTCCTGTTCTTCGCCGCCGCCTTCCTGATCAAGATGCCCGCCTTCCTCGTGCACGGCTGGATGCCCGACGCCTACCGGGCCGCGCCGTTGCCCGTGCTGGCGCTCCTGTCGGGTGTGCTCTCGAAGGTGGGGGCCTACGGGTTCCTGCGGGTGGTCCTGCCGCTCTACCCGCAGGCGACGACCCACTTCCAGGAGCTCATCCTCCTGATCGCGTTGGCGAGCATCCTCTACGGCTCGGTGATGGCCTTCACACAGACGAACGTCCGCCTCGTCGCCGGCTATTCCTCGGTCGCGCAGCTCGGCTTCATCACCCTCGGGATCTTCTCGCTGCGCCCCGACGGCGCCACCGGCTCGGTGCTCCAGATGGTCAACCACGGGCTCGTCGTCGGCGCGGTCTTCTTCATCGTCGCGATCCTCTGGGAACGCTCCGGTACCGAGGACCTGACGCGCCTCGGCGGCATGGCGAAGAGGGCGCCGGTGCTGGCGGCTCTCTTCCTCATCGTCGCTCTCGCCACCCTGGCCATGCCCGGCTCCGCCAACTTCATGGGCGAGTTCTACATCCTGCTCGGCGTCTTCCAATCGAAGATCGTGTTCGCCTTCGTTGCCGCAATCGGGGTCGCCCTCGCCGCCTACTACTCGATCCGCCTCTTCCAGCGGACGATGCACAACCGCCTCCCGGAGGGAGTGGAGTCGCGCGAGATCGGCCTCCGGGAGGCCTTGGTGATGGTGCCCCTCGTCGCCTGCATCGTCGCCCTGGCGCTGTACCCGGGGCTGATCACCAAGCGGGCAACGAGCTCGGTGGACAGCAGCGTGGGCGCGGTCACCACCTCCCATCCCTCCGGCGTCACGGTGGCGAGCGTCAGTCGATGAGCGCCTTCACCGCCCCCCACATCGACTACGGCGGGCTCTCGCCCGTCATCGCTCTCTCCGCGGGCCTCTGCGTCGTACTCATCGTGGGCCTCTTGACCCGGGGCCCCCGCCAGCGGACCGCCGTCTCGATCGTCACCCTCGCGACGCTCGCCGTGGCGGCCGTTCGCTGCATCATCCAGTGGAGCGACGCTCCGACCGCTCTCGTCGCCGGCGCGCTGCGCGTCGACGACCTCGGCCTCGCGGCGACCCTGATCGCGATCTTCGCCGCCGCGTTCGTCGTGCCGCTGAGCTGGCGCGAGGACGCGTTCGAGCGGCCGATCGGGCCCGCCGGGCACGCCGAGTTCCAGGCGCTGCTTCTCGCATCGGTCCTCGGGATGACGCTGCTCGCCCAGGCCCAGAACGTGATCACGGTCTTCGTCGGCCTCGAGCTGCTCTCGGTGCCGCTCTACGTCATGTGCGGGTCTGCGCTGCGCCGCCGACGGTCGCTCGAGGCAGGCCTCAAGTACCTGATCGTCGGCTCGCTCGGCTCGGCGACGCTTCTGTACGGCCTCGCGTTCCTCTACGGCGGCTCCGGCTCCACCGACTTCCAGGGGATTCGGGACGCCGTGGGCGGCGGCCTGGGCGACGACCCGCTGATCCTCATCGGTATCGGCCTCGCGGCGACGGGGCTCGCCTTCAAGACGTCGATCGCCCCGTTCCACCAGTGGACGCCCGACGTCTACCAGGGCGCGCCGACACCGGTGACGGCCTTCATGGCCGTGGCGACCAAGGCGGCGGCGTTCGTCGTCTTCGTGCGCTTCTTCCTGGTCGCGCTCGGCCCTGCGGCCGACAACTGGCAACCGGCGCTGGCCGCGCTCGCGGCGATCTCGATCGTGGTCGGCAACATCGGCGCGCTCGGCCAGGACTCGCTCAAGCGGCTCCTCGGTTACTCGGGAATCGCCCAGGCCGGCTACATGCTCGTCGGCCTCGTCGCAGCGAGCACGGTCGGCGTCGACGCGCTGGTCTTCTACCTCGCGGCCTACACGCTCATGAACCTCGCCGCCTTCGCCGTCATCGTCGTCCGCGAGCGCGAGACGCGGTTCGGCGACGACATCCGCGCGGTGCAGGGCCTCGGTCGCGAGCGCCCGGAGCTCGCCTGGCCGCTCACGATCTCGATGCTCGCGCTCGCCGGCCTGCCTGCGACCGCGGGGTTCATGGGCAAGCTCTACCTGATCGAGGCGGCGGTGGGCTCGAGCTACACGTGGCTCGGCGTGATGATCGCGATCGGGACGATGATCTCCCTCGCCTACTACCTGCGCGTCGTGGCGGCCGTGTGGATGCGGCCGGCTGCGGTGCCGGTCCCCGGCGAAACCCCCGACACCCGCGAGCTTCCGGCCATGGCGGGCGGCTCCCCGGAGGCCGACGACGAGCCGTTCGCGACCGAGCCCGGATCACGGCCGGTTCGCTGCTGGGTGATCGTCGCGCTCGCGGCGGGCGCCGCGGCCGCGACGATCTTCTTCGGGATCATTCCCTCGCCGCTCGTCGACTGGGCCAACCACGCCGGCGCCGCGATCTCGGGTTTCATCCCCGGCTAGTGATGCTGCACCACGTCTCGCTCGAGGTCCCGCCTGACGAGGTCGAGCGAACGGTCGAGTTCTGGACGCTCCTCGGCTTCGAGCGGCTCCCGGCCCCGGACGCGATCGCCGAGTACGTCACCTGGCTCGAGCGCGGCGCCAACCAGATCCACCTGATCCATACGCCCGAGCCCGCCGTGCCGCCACTCGGGCACCCGGCGGTTGTCGCCGCCGACTTCGACGAGACGGTCGCGGCGCTGCGCGAGGCGGGCTTCAGGGTCGAGGAGGCTGAACGGCTCTGGGGCGAGCCGAGAGCGTTCGCGGTCGCGCCGGCTGGTCACCGCGTCGAGCTGATGAGGGCCCCGCCTGCTCCGGGATCGGCTGGTTAGGTGACCGATTTCCCCACTGTTCGCGTCGCGGCCATCCAGGCGACACCGGTAATTCTCGACGGGGAGGCCTCGGTCGACAAGGCCGTGCGCCTCCTCGGAGACGCCGCCGCGGAGGGCGTCGATCTCGCCGCGCTTCCCGAGGTCTTCGTGCCGCTCTACCCGTCGAACGTGTGGGCCAAGACGGCGGCTGCGTTCTCGGGCTGGGACGAGCTCTGGGAGCGGCTTTGGGAGCAGTCGGTCGACGTACCCGGGCCGCTCACGGACCGCCTCGCCGAGGCGTGCCGCGAGCACGGCATCATCTGCGGCATCGGCGTCAACGAGCGCGAGTCCGAGCGGCCGGGCACCATCTACAACTCCTATCTCCTCATCGACCCGGAGGGGCTCGTCCACAGGCATCGCAAGCTGATGCCGACGATGCAGGAGCGGATCTTCCATGGGATCGGCGCCGGCGACGACCTCCAGGTCGTGGAGACCGGGGCCGGCCGCATCGGGGGCCTGATTTGCTGGGAGAACCGGATGCCCCTCGCCCGCTACGCGCTCTACCGCCAGGGCCCCCAGATCTGGCTTGCCCCAACCGCCGACGACTCCGACGGCTGGCTGGCGTCGATCCGGCACATCGCCATCGAGTCCGGAGCCTTCGTCGTCTCGATACCGCAGTACATACCGGCATCGGCGTTCCCGCACGACTTCCCGGTCCCTCTGCCGGACGGACGCGAGGTGTTCGGCAACGGCGGCGCCGCGATCGTGGAGCCCGACGGCGGCGAGGTCATCGCCGGCCCTCTCTACGGCGCGGAGGGAATGGTCACCGCCGACTGCGACCTTCGCGCCGGGCTGCACGCCAAGCGCGCGTTCGACGCGGTGGGCCACTACGGCCGCGAGGACGTGCTCGCGCCGGCTCCCGGCATCGTGCCCAGGATGGACCTCGGCAGCGGCGGCCGGGCCGGCAGCGGTGACCTCGCCGAGGGCCCAGACTCCGAGGGAGCCTCTCCGGGCCTCAGGTGAAGCTCGTCGGCGGCGCGCGCGAGCTCGTCGAGCTGGACATCGTCGTGGCGGGTCCCAGGCCCACACGCGAGGCGTCGCAGCGCATCTCTAGGATCGGCGAATGCGCTATCCGGTCGAGGACTTCACCGCCTCCGAGCGCGCCGTGCTCTCCGCGCACTTCACCAACCTCGACCGGCCCGTGTTCTGCCTCGTCAACCTGCCCGAGACGATCAAGGGAGCGCTCTTCGCGCGCTACTCGCGCTACTCGGGCTCGCTTCGGCGCCTGTTCCTCGACGAGTTCGCCGCAGACGTGCCGGAGGGCGGGCGCCCGCTGGACGGCGCCGAGGGAGAGCGCGCCGCCGGTCTCTACGAGCGGGTGTTCATCGGCTACGGCGACGATTCCATCGCCCAGGTCGGCGGCGCGCACCTGGCCTGCGAGTACGCGTCGAACCTGCTGACGAAGCTCCTCCAGCGAGGACGCCTCGCGGCCTACCTCGAGCAGTCGACGCGCTACATCCCTTACGACCAGCCGCTCCCCGGGGGCGGCTACCGCTACTGGAGCGACGACCGGCTCGGCCCTGAGTACGGCGTGGCGATGGACGAGCTGTTTGCGATCTACTCGCGAAGCCTTGAGCGGGTGCAGACCTGGGCGGCCGAGCGCTGGCCGCGCAAGGACGGCGAGCCGGAGGGCGCCTGGCGGAGCTCGGTGCGGGCCAAGGCGCTCGACCTCATGCGCGGGTTACTTCCCGCGGCGACCCTCAGCCACGTCGGCGTGTTCGCGTCCGGCCAGGCCTACGAGCAGCTCGTCATGCGCCTCCTCGCCTCGCCCCTGCCCGAGGCCGATGCGTATGGGCAGATGATCCTGCGCGAGCTCAAGCAGGTGATCCCGAGCTTCGTCGCGAGGCTCGAGCGCCCCGAGCGCGGGGGCGAGTGGATCGGCTATCTGCGCGAACGCCGCGAGGCGGCGGAGGGCGTGGCGGCGCGCCTCGGGCTCGATCGTCCCGAGCCGGCCGACGGCCCGACCGTCGAGCTTGTGCACACCGACGGGAGCGAGGACGACCTCATTGCCGCGTGCCTGTACGAGGCCGCCGCGGTCGGCGAGCCGGCAATCCAGGAGCGGGTCGCCGGTCTCGGCGCGGATGAGCGGGCGGCGCTGATCGGCGAGCTGGCGGGGAAGCGCCGCAACCGCCGCCACAGGCCCGGGCGTGGATGGGAGGCCGTTCGGTACCGGTTCGAGATCGTCTCCGACTACGGCGGTTTTCGTGACCTCCAGCGCCACCGCCTGCTCACCTGCCAGTGGCAGCGCCTAAGCCCCGACCTGGGCGCCGGAGTGCCCGAGGAGCTTCGCGACGCCGGGGTCGGCGGCGAGTACGAGCGCGGTCTCGAGATCTCGCGCGCGGAGTTCGACCGGCTGGCCGGCGCTGAGCTTCGCGACGAGGCGCCCTACGCGCTGTGCCTCGGCTACAGGATCCGCTACGTCCTCGACCTCAACGCCCGCGAGGCGATGCACGTGTGCGAGCTTCGATCCGCCCCCGAGGGCCACCCCACCTACCGAGCGGTCGCGCAGGCGATGCACGAGCGGATCGCGGCGGTGCATCCCGCGATCGCCGACGCGATGAGCTACGTCGACACCTCCACCGAGCCACGCCTCGAGCGCATCATGAGCGAGATCCGCTCACATCGAAAGCGGATCGCGGCCAACCTCGCCGACGCGGCCGCAGCCTAGGCACCCTCTAGCGGCGGCGCTTGCGCTTGCGCTTCTGCGTCGGCCCGCCCGAGGCCCCGGCGCCGTTGCCGCCGGTTTCCGTAGCCTCGCGGCCGGTGCCCTCAACCGCGTCGCTGTCGCGCTCGGCCCGGGCACGCTGCTGCTGGCCGGGCGCGGGCCACGGCACGGCTTCGCCGGCGTCCCAGGCGGGCGGGCGACCGTTCGGAACGCGATCGATGAAGATCAGCCCGAGCCACCCGAGCCACAGGGCGAGGAAGATCGGCGCCTGCGGAAGCAGGATGAGCGCCGCGCCGAGCGCCATCCCAAGCGTTCCGAAGAATCGGGTGAGCAGGCCCACGCGATAGGCCCAGAGCGCCGTGTAGACGACCGCCCCGATCATCGCGAGGGCAGCCGGGAAGATCACGTTCGTCGCGAGCGTGACCGTCGAGTTGTCCTCGGCCGTCTTCGTGGCCTCGGCGTCGCCGACCTTCCCGTCGGTGGTCACGCTCGTGTCGACGTCGCTCTTGCCCAGCAGCGACGTGTCGGCTACCGACGTATCGACGGAGTTGGTCCCCTCGTCCGTGGAGCCAATGAGGTCCTTCTCCTGGCCCTGCGGATAGCTCACCGAGTAGAAGTCGCCGTGGATCGTCTCGATCTCGAGCCTGTTGTCGTCCGTGTAGACGCTGACCTTGGAGAGCGTCGGAGGGCTAGCGCTCAGATCCTTCCTGAACTGGGCGAACGTCTTCGACTGCTCCGGTGGCTTCGCCACATAATCGGCGGCCGCCTGCTTCAGCCCGATGCCGTTGATCACGCCCTGCGCCCCGATCAGGATCGGCCCGATGAAGCACAGGGCGATCATCGCCGGCTGGACGCGCGGGCTGCGCGCCCGCGCCGCCGTGAACAGGAAGGCCAGCGGGATGCAGAAGAGGCCGAACCCGATCGCGCTGATGACCGCCGAGAAGACGAGCGCGCCCGCGTGGTCGTTGAAGGCGACGAACTGCGCGCCCGCGCCGCTCGGCGCCGGAATCTGCGCGCGGGAGACAAACGAGACGATGAGGAGGGCCACTGCCGCGAACGCCGCGATCCCGGCCGGCACGGAACGGGCACGCTCGCGCTCGAGTACCTGCTGCTTGCTCATGGCCGCTAGCT
Source organism: uncultured Actinomycetes bacterium (assembly GCA_963823245.1). Taxonomy (GTDB): domain Bacteria; phylum Actinomycetota; class Thermoleophilia; order Solirubrobacterales; family 70-9; genus JAWVFM01. Next base: position 13,878 of record CAWGKQ010000010.1, read on the forward strand.
CAGTCCTCGGCGCGGCGTGGCGTCGGCTTGGCGGCGAGCGGGCGGAGGTCGGAAAGCTCGAGGCGCTCTCCGGCGGGCCGGATCGCGTAGCTCTCCTCGTCGGCCGGGGCGACGACCCGCGAGACGCGCTCCCCCGCGGCCAGCACGAGGTCGAGGACCGGCGTCGCGAGGCGCAGGACGGCCTCGACCTGGTCGCGGCGGCGGATCTGCTGCGGGGTCGAGGGCATCGTTGGCTAGCCGCGCTCGTGAAAGAAGAATCCGGGCAGGGCGCCCTCGATGACCTCCTGGGTCATCCGCTGGGCGACCTCGAGGTTACCGGTGCGAACGGCAATGTCGTCAAGGGTCACGATTCCCACGAGCGAGCCCTCGTCCACCACCGGCAGCCGCCGGATGCGGTGCGTGACCATCAAGGCCGCCGCCTCCTCGAGGTCCATGTCGGGCTCGCCGGTGACGAGCGGGCGCGAGGCGTGCTCGCGGATGGGCTCCGAGCGCGGGCGCTCCTCGGCGAGGGTGCGGAGCGTGAGGTCGCGGTCGGTCACCATCGCCACGGGCCCTCCCTCCGGATCGCAGACGACCACCGAGCCGACGTTGCGGTCGCGCATGAGCTGCGCGACGCGCAGAACGTCCTCGTCGAGGCGGGCAGTGACCACCCCCGGCGTCATGATCTCGCGGAGCTGCACGGGGCGCAAACCGTAACCGACCAGCCGCCGAACGTCCCGCGCTACCGCTCATAGCCCCCACCCAGGGACGTTCGCTGCTTGATGGGCTCTAACATCGTTTCGGTGGAAGGAAGCGAAGGCTTCAACCTCTTCGGCGACCCGGACGAGTTGCGCGAGCGGCTCGGCGAGCTCGCCGAGCAGATGCAGGGCGCCCAGAAGGTCGCCTGGGCCGACAACGCCATCAAGCTGGCCGTGGACATGACGGTCGCGGCGATCAACACCCTCGAGCTCAGCGGCTCCAGCGACGAGCAGGCCGCGCAGGTTCGCGATGCCATCCGAATCGTCTTCCCCGAGGCCGTGACGCTCGTCCGCGAGGCCCGCGAGGGCCTCTCCTAGCTCTTCGGGCGCGGAGTCGGCACACCGCGCGCGCCACCCGCGCGACCGCGCCGCGTAGCTTCGGGCCCATGCGGACGCGATCGGCCACGCGCTCGGAACGAGGCGCCGCGACCGTCGAGTACGCCGGCCTAGTGCTGCTCGTGGCGTGCCTGATCGGGGCGGTGGTCGCGCAGGTCGCGTCCTCGCCGCCGACCCGCGAGGCGCGAGAGCTCGGCTTCACGCTCGCGCGAAGGCTGCGCTGCGGGCCGGCGCTGCCGGGACCGTGCTGGCAGGACCCGCTGACCGTCGCCTACGGCCGCCCGCTGGCGGGGGCGGTGCGCGCCCTCGCGCCGGCACCCGAGACCGCTCGGGCACCCGACGGCGCCGCACTGCTGCCGGTCGACTTTCGCTACTGCCGCAGGGAGAGCTGCGCGATGCCCGGCTCGCGGTACGGGCTGACGGCCTCGAACCGCCGAGTCAGCGACTTCGTCTCGGTTGCCGACCACCGCCGAAGCGCCGGGCTGGTCGAGATCACCTACTGGCTCTACCGGCCGTTCGTCGGGTGGTCGAGGGTGACTCGCGATGCGACGTCCGCGCAGGTCGCTGCCCTCGCCAAGACGCCGCTGCTCGATACGGCGGTACCGAAGCTGGTGTCCCTCGAGACTCTGTCGGGACGCGACTCCTACGTCTTCCGCGCCGGCGAGGAGCCCCCGTGGCGGGGGCGTATCAGAACGAGGTACCCGGGCTGAGGCGCCATTCTCATCTGGATTGGGGGTCTGGCGCCCGGTGAGGACTCGCTCAGGCGGGCCCCAGCAGCTTTGCCTTCTCGCGCTCGAACTCTTCGTCGGAGAGCACGTTCTGCTCGTGAAGCTCGCCGAGTTGTTTGAGCTCGTCCATCGCCTCGGGGGTCAGTCCTCCCGTGGCGGCGGGCTGGTCCGCCTGGTCGGGCTCAGCAGGCGCAGCCTGTTGAGCAGCCGCCTCCCCCTCCTGCTGTGCATCCTTTGCGTCTCTGTGCTTCTTGGCCGCAACGGCGGCCCCTCCGACTACGGCGACGCGTCGTCTGCGCTGGCGTCTGTCGCGTCCCAACATCTGGTCCTCCTTGGATCCATTGCTCCCTAAGGCTCTCGTAACTCGACCGGCCTACCTGCGGGTGGCCATCACGGCTTGTAGTTGCTGTACGCGCCGCCGACGCGGTCGTACGTGTTGCCGAGCTCGTCCTGGGTGATCTTGACGGCGCCGTTGTCCGGCGTCAGCACCAGATCCTCCTCGAGCACCTTGGTCCGGAACTTCCAGCCCGGCGCGGGCTTCAGGCGATCGCCGAGGGCCTTGAGGCTCTCGTAGGTCTGGCTCGGGTCGACGATCAGGCTCGCCGACTTCATGCACCACGTGTTGCCGTCGGGATCGTCGAGCAGGAAGACCGGGGAGCCCTTGTTGATCCCGATCTGGGTGTCGCGCTTGCCGGCGATCGACTTGTAGGCGACGCTCTCGTGCTTTCGCATCTCCTTCGGAACGTCGAGCCACATCACCCAGCGCGCCTTGAGGCCGTTGAAGTCGCGCTCGCCTCCGACCATCACCTCGACCCAGTCCACGCACCACAGCCGAGGGCCGTTCTTGAACGCGCCCATCGTGTGGTACTCCTTGGTGAGAGCTTCGACCTCGACGCCGTCGAGAAGCTCCTGGGGGGATGTATCGCCGTTCCCGTTGGCGGTGTTGAGCCCAATCGTGTTGTAGACGCCGCCGACGACGTGGAACACGTTGCCGCCGATCAGGAAGATCTCCGTGTAGCGCTGCGTGCGCACGTCCTCGAAGCGCATGAGCTTTGCGCCGGCGTCGTCCTTGGGAAGTTTGGCCATCAGTTTCATCTCTAGATCTCCTTGGGTTGGCCGGCCTACGGGACGTAGTTGAACGCCTTGCCGCCGTCGGAGCCCTGATAGCGGTTAAGCAGGTCGTCCTGCATGACGTGCGCCCGCTTGCCGGTCTCATGGGTAGAGACAACCAACGGCCGGTCGAGGGTCTTGGTGCGGAAGGTCCATCCTTCCGCAAGCGTCAGTCTGTCGGCGAGGGTGTCAGGACCCTCCTCCTCTGCGGCCAGGCCATCGTCGGTGTGGGCGTTGTAGGACTGCATGACGAAGACCTCGCCGTCCGGAGAGTCGAGCAGGTAGACCTCACTGCCCTCGTCGTAAGTGAACGCGTTGTCGCGGTGGATGTATCCGGCGACGTAGTTGCCCTCGGTGATCGCCTTCTTCAGGTCCGCTACCGGCACGACCCCCATCCAGGTCATCTTGATCCCGCCGAAGTCGCGGTCGTCTCCGGCCTCCCAGACATCGAACTCGTCGAACATCCAGTAACGGGGCGGATTCAAGAAGGCGCCGATCGCGTCATTCTCCTCCGCGATCTTGGCCTGGTCGAGGGTGGCAAAGCGCGACGGAACCGGGTCGTCGACGCCGGTCGAGTTGTAGAAGTCCGCGACGGCGTTGTCCGGTGAGGTTCCCGTGAACAGGGCCACCTCGGCGAAGCGATAGCGGCCCTTCAGGCCCTTGAGGTGGATCTCCCGATCGGGGATCAGGTGCTGTTCTTGGGAGTGCTCGACGTTCTGCTCGGCGGTGACGTCACTCATTTTCGAGTCTTCCTGCTTTCGTTGGTGGGGATCACTGACGGAGCGCTCGCTTCAGTCGAGCCGCTTGACGGGTGGGCATTCCCACTTCGCCTCGATCACCTCGGCGCGCGGCAGATACATCCGCAAGATCAAGAACCACTCGCCGTCGGTCGGGGATGGGAGCCAGTTCGCTTCTTCATCCCCGCCGGGGGACTCGGCCTGCAAACGGATCGTCAGCCCTCCGTCGGAGTCGGTCTTCAGCCCGGCGGTCCTGTCGCCGATCGAATACCGGTCGGCCGTGTTCGCGACCAGGTTCATGTCGGTTCCGTAGAGAGCAAGCGACCAGAACGAGTCCGCGGGCGGCTTGTCGTCGGCACCGAACCGGAGCTCGTAGCGGCTGTCGCCGCTCAGTTTCTTCCCGTCCGAATCGGTGAAGTTGACGAGGTAGACGGCCTCGGCGGGGTCGTTCGTAGTGATCCCGGCGAGCGATTGGTCGGCGGCGCGAAGTAGGAAGTCGTCCCCATAGCGCCCGGTCTCGGGCGGTGGATAGCGCCAGCCGTTGACGATGTTGGCCCAGTCTCCGCTCATGAACTGCTCCTTGAGCAAAGACATCCCGATGACTTCGGCCCGGATCAAACCCTGCTTGACAGCGTCGGGCTGCGCGTCGAGATCGAGCCCCGGACCGATGCCAATCCGAGCGAACTGGTTCAGAACCAGGTCGTGATGGGCCGGCGGCGGGTTCTCCTCGAGCATCGCGTTCAGGGTCTTGAAAGGCCCCAGAGGGTCCTGCTCGGGCTCGATCGGCTCGAGCACGTCGCGCCGCGCGCCGCCGTCGGCGTACTTCTCGCCCCACTTGCTGAGCGGGGTGAGCTTGTATTGGTCCTGGAGCTCGTGCACGTTGGCGATGTCGTCGTCCCCGTCGACCAGGGTCCGGCCGAGGATCAGGATCCACGGCGTGTGTGAGTGCTCCAGCGACTGGTCGACGTCCTCGGGCAGCTCTCCCTCCCAATCGGGCCCGACGATCGCGAAGCTCCCGACCTTCGAGCCGGTCGTGCGCTGACCGACGTAGTCGACGTTGTCGGAGTCGATCCCGACCAACTCGAAGGTGAAGTAGCGCTCGCCCATGTCCGGGTGGCTGAGGATCACGGGCTCCTCGCTCAGATCCACCCAGGCGGTCGAGTAGAGGGTGTCGTTGTTCGGGCAGCCTCCGTCGCGGTATGAGGCGTCGAGCAGCTGCCGGGCGTGCCAGAAGCCGTTGACGGGCGCGTACGGGGTGAAGGTCGGGTCATGCTCCTCGTCGGCCACCCACTTGTGGCGGAGCTGGGCGTTGTAGATGTAGGGGAACCCATAGACGAAGGCCTGCAGGCCGGCGCTGTAGGCGTACTCCGAGTGCCAGTCGTCGACCTTGCCGGTCAGCACCGGCTTGACGGCCGACTTCAACATCGGCGCCGCCTTGCCGAGCTTCTTCGCCTTCGTCGCCGCCGCACCGGGCAGCTTGGCCAGGTTCGCTATTTCGGATCGCACTGCGCTCATGACGCCAGCGGACTCGGGGCGATCGCCTCGCTCAGTCGCGTCTAGGCCTGCCCGGCCGCGGCTCTTTGTGTGGGGCCGCTGAAGGCACCGAAGATCCAGAGGATCGGAAGGAAGATCCCGAAGAAGAACAGCCAGCCATGGCCGTTGCGAAGGGTGGACAGACCAAGCCAGAAGAAGAGGACGATGTAGAGCACCGCACCCAGGGACCAGAGCAACATTTCGGAGCCTTTCGTTGGTAGCCCAGCGACCGTAAGCGAGACGCTGAACCGATTCATCGGTGCTAACCACCTCACTGCCGTCGGTAGAAGCACGCGGGCAGCCTGATCCCGTTGGCGTACGCCGAGCGCGAATCAGCCGAACCCCGCACCCGCTCCCTGTGCGAAGCGGGCAGGCCAGCTCGTCTATCCGAGACGCTCGCTTCGGACGAGGAGCCGAATCGGAACCGGCTTCGCTCTTGGCATCCGCTTCGCGGGCTGAGCGGGCCTCGCTTAGTGCCCTCGACGATAAGGGTTACTAACTGGCTCTACATACCGTTCGTCGGGTGGTCGAGGGTGACTCGCGATGCGACGTCCGCGCAGGTCGCTGCCCTCGCCAAGACGCCGCTGCTCGATACGGCGGTACCGAAGCTGGTGCCCCTCGAGACGGTGCCGGGCCGCGACTCATACGTCTTCCGGGCGGCCTAGGAGCCCCCGTGGCGCGGGCGCATCAGAACGAGGTACCCGGGCTGACTCAAAGACCGCGTCACCGCTAGCTCTTCAGCCGCTGGGCTCGGATCCGAAGAGCGGACGACCGGAATCGTGACGTGAGCGAGCGCGGAGCCGGCGAGGGGTTTGGGCTCCTCCTGGTCTACTCGGCGCGTGGCACCCGGATGCTCGCTTTCACGCGGGAGGAGGCGTCCTGATCACCGACGATGACCGGGTCCATGGTTGAATGACCGCAATGCCACGTGCGCTAGAGCCTGACTACCTGGTCGTCGGAGCCGGGGCGTCGGGGATGGCTTTCACCGACGCCCTGACCCGTCATGCGGACGTACAGGTCGCCCTGGTCGATCGCCGGCACGGGCCCGGCGGCCACTGGCTCGATGCGTACCCATTTGTGCGGCTGCACCAGGCGTCCTCGTTCTACGGTGTCGCCTCGACGGTGCTGGGCTCCGGATCGATCCAGCGCGAAGGCCCCGAGGCCGGCCTGCACGAGCGGGCCAGCGCTGCAGAGATCTGCGCCTATTACCAGCGGGTGCTGAACGAGCAACTGGTGCCCTCGGGCCGGGTGGAGTTCCACCCGAACTGCGAGTACCTGGGTGACGGCTCGTTCGTCTCGCGCATCTCCGGGCAGCGTTACCAAGCCGGCCCGGATTGCCGGATCGTCGACGCCCGCTACCTCGCCCCCGAGATCCCCGCGACCACCGAGCCGCCGTTCGGCGTCGCCGACGGGATCCGGGCGCTGGCGGTCAACGAGCTACCGGGGCTGGAGACCGCACCAGGGGAGTTCGTCATCGTCGGGTCCGGGAAGACGGCAACCGACGCCTGCGTCTGGCTGCTCGAAAGCGGTGTCGACCCGGATTCCATCTGCTGGGTTCGCCCCCGCGAGCCGTGGATGTTCGACCGCGCGGTCGTCCAGCCCGACCCCGCCGTGTTCATCGGGATGGCTGCCAACGTCATGGAGGCGGCAAGCGCGGCCTCCTCCCCGGATGACCTCTTCCTGCGAATGGAAGCCGCAGGGATGATGCTCCGCATCGACCCCTCGCTGACGCCGACCATGGCGAAGACACCGACGCTTGCCCACTGGGAGCTCGACCTGTTGCGCAGCATCGAGCGCGTGGTCCGGCTCGGACACGTCCGTGGGATCGAGCGCGGGCGGATCGAGCTTGACGAGGGCGATGCCGCGATCGACAGGGACGCGGTGGTCGTCCACTGCGCCGCTTCCGGGCTGCAGTACCCGCCGCTGATCCCGATCTGGGGCGACGAGGCGATCACGATTCAGCCGGTCAGGGCGGGCTTCCCCTGCCTGGCGGCGGCGCTGATCGGGTACGTGGAGGCAACCCGCGAAGATGACGCTGAGAAGAACCGGCTGGTCCTCCCGTCGCCGCTCTCGGACACACCAACCGACTGGGCGGTGATGCAGGTCCTGGGCGGCCGTGCATCACTCGCGTTTAGCGCCGCGCCCGACATCAAGGAGTGGGCCGACAGCGTGGCGCTGAACCCCGCGCGCGTCCCCCCCGGACTGGCCGTTGATGGCGATCTGGCGGCCGCCGCAGAGTGCTTCCGCACCGCCGTCGGCCCCGGGCTCGCGGCAATGGCCGAGCTCGCGGGCCTCGCCTCTCTCGATGGCGAACCCGGTAGGCCGTCCGGCTCCGAGGGTTCAAGAGCTCGATGAAGCCGGGGCGGGACGCGCGCGTGCGACGGCAGAATCGAGCGCGGCTTCGCGCTCAGAGGCGCTCTCAGGGTCGGAAGATCGCCGAGCTCCAGCGGGCCGTGAAGAATCTGGAGCGACGGCGTTAGTGACAACCGCGCGGGGCGGCCTTCGTCGCAGATGGAGGTCGTCCCGCTCGGTCTTCGGGAGCGAATGGGTGGGCCCGCTCCAGGACCTTGCTCAGTGTTTCTCCACTGACGCTTCAACACTGCACCGAGAGCGACGAGGTACCGATCGGGCACGGGTCAATGGGCTGGAACCTGAAACCGATCTTCAAGAAGAACTGACCGACGCACGTCTGCGTGCCGGCCGGCGCCTACCACCACTTCAGGCGGCCGAGGGCAGACAGCTCCCGGTGGGCGAGCCGCGCGGCATCAGAGATCAGGTCGGCAAGCCCGTGGACAGAGGCGATCCGCTCCGTCCACGCCACGCCGTTGGCGTGCGTGCCGGCGGCCGGCGCCGCGATCCGGCCGACCTCGTGGCCGACCTCGACGACCATGTCGAGCTCACCCACCAGCGCCAGTTGTGCCCGCTGGCTTGTCACGCCCAGCTCGTGCTCGATCGGGTGGCTATCGAGATTGTGGATCGTGAGATCCCAGTCGCGCTCGGAGCGCCGCATGACGAGGCGTTTGACGTCGACCGGCGCCTCGACCACCGACTGGTAGCAGGCGCGGTTCCCGTCGGCGGCGTCGCGGAACTGCTTCAGGAACACCTGCCGCATCATCCGCCCGGCAAGCATGTCGTCGACCAGGGAGGAGGCGAGGCGGAGGCCCGGCAAGATGACCTCTCCCTGCCCGTCGCGCTCCAGCAGCCCGCTGGAGAGGTGTGCCGCCAGCCCGGCGACTCCCTCGATCGTCTCGAGCCCACCCCGGTCGCTGCCCGGGCCGCTTGCCGTCAGCTCGAGGAAGGGATGCCAGGCCGCGCCCTCGTCGCGGCCGAAGTTGCCGCCGAAGGTCTCCATCCGCTGCTGCTCGCCGATGCCGTCGACAGGGTCGAAGCGGGCCATCGTCTTCGCGTAGCCGTAGGTCTCCCTGCCTCCCAGGTAGGACATCGGGTTGTCCACGAACACGTATGGCAGGGCAAACCCGAGGCGATCGGCCTCGAAGACGTCGCCGCGGTCGTGGCCGGCGACGACCGGGACCCAGAAGGAGGCCATGATCTCCTGCACCGTGCCCCAGCGGTCGAAGGGCGATGCCATCGAGGAAACGTGCTCGAAGCCGCCGATCATCAACAGAACCTTGGAGCCAACCGCCCGGTAGTCGACGCCCGGCCCCGCCGGAATGTTGAGCAGGCGGTCGACCAGGTCGGCGATCCGTTCCTTGTCGCCCTCGAGCAGGAAGCTCCGCAGCTTGCCTCCGGTCGACAGGAACGGCCCGCCCGACGTGGCCCGGCCGCCGTATTCGACGTACGGCGGCAGCTGTGTCGCGTTCGGTTGCAGCCAGCCGTATTTCTCGCCGGTGATCGGCCGTTCGATGCCGATCAGAGAGCGGGCCGCCTGCATCCCGGAGATCGCCGCCGCCTCGACGCAGCCGCCGTCAATGCCGTTCTTGGTCCAGTCCCCGGCGAGAACCAGGTTCTCGAAGCCGGAGCGGTCCGAGGGCAGCCTGTGCTCGACCGAGCCCGCCGGGGTGAGGACGTAACGCTCCGAGCCGCTGAGGTTCGCCCTCCAATACTGGGATCCAAAACGCTCGGGCCCGCCGCGCTCCTCGGCGTCGGCCACCAGGTCCCACTCGAAGGGCGGTTCCGATCCGCTCCCCGCCCCGGGCCACAGAACGGATAGGTCGCGCTCGAGGAAGGAGACGGCGCCGGTGCGAACCCGCTCGCTCGCCTCTTCGGCGGTCTCGCCCTCGCGGTGACCGAGAACGCCGCAGAAGTAGCCGATCGACTCGACCGCGCCGTCGTCTCCCCAGGACTCGCGCGATAGCAGGTGACTCATGTCGCAGTAGGTGTCCATCGGCTCGACGTAGCAGCCGGCGACGGAGTTGGGGCTGTGAGCCCAGCCGAGGTCGGCGCTCGGCTTCTTCATCCAGAGCTGGAACGCCTGGGTCTGAACCGTGACCGCGGTCTCGATCGCCTTGGCGAAGAGCTCGTCGACCTCGATCAGCTCGCCGCAGAGCGGGCGCAGGGCGCCGACCGGGATGCCGAGGACGACCTCGTCGAAATCGACGCCGAGCCGGAGCGTGGCGGGCTCGCGGCCGAGTGGATTGGCCTCGCCTTCGAAGTCCACCCCCCGCTCCCGAAGCCGGTCGCCGTCCGGGAGCTGGTCCCAGATGGGCTCGCTCGGCCAGCAGGGCAAGCCCTCGACGTCGACGAGCGGTGCGTACTCCTCGCCGGCAACCTCGACCTGCTGCACGAACTCGATCTCATCGACCCGCGCCGCATCCGCCGCGAGCCCCAGGTTCGTGACTGCGTGGAAGAACTCGAACCGAACGCCCCGCCGCTTCAGGACCTCGTAGAGGGGCGAGAAGACGGTGTCGCCCATGCCCGCCTGCATCTTGTACATCAGGTGACCGCGGAAGCTGAAGACGAGCCGCATCAGGTCGTTGGTGGCCGTCCCGGCCGCGACGTTGGCCTTGGAGATGTCGCCCTCGGGATAGCCGAAGGCGACGTCATAGACCGCGCGCAGCACCGGTGAGCGCTCCTCCGGGATGCGGCCTAGGGTCAGCTCCTTGGCGCCGTGCCGGCGGAGCCAGTCAGACCACTCCTCGCCGTTGATCGCGTCCCAGCCACGGTCCAGCACGCCGTCCTCGACGACGCCGATCGCTGTGCTCGCGAGCAGGTCAAGGATCGTGAAGTAGAAGCGCAGGTCGGGATCGTCTTCGCAGCGCTCGGCAACGACATGGGCCCACAGCCAGTCGCGAAATCCCCCGAGCAAGCGCGACAGGAACCACGGGTGTCCGGCCTGCTCGGCGTGGCCGGCGTCGGTCTGGCGGGCACGGGTGCGAGCGAGTGAATGGGCCAGCTGGAGCAGATGCTCGGCGCCCGCGAGCTCGAGACGCAGCAGGTCGGCCGCGACCTCCCGCGCCAAATCCCCGAACCAGGCGGGGGTGAAATGAGCCGGGGGCTCGGCAGGCTTTAGATCGGGCCGCTCGGCGTCGAGCGTGCGCCAGCGGCCGAGCGCCCAGGCGCAGGCCGTATCGGCCATCTCCCAGAACGTGGGAAGCTCCGCGGCGTCGCCCGGACGCAGGTAGTTGCGCGGCACGTCGAACGCGTGGGCGTGCCAATCGCTGCCGATTCGGTCGTAGAGGACGAGCTGGTCGCAGCCCTTGAAGGCGTCGGTGAAGCCTGCGAGCGGAGCGCCCTTCGGCCGCCCGAGCTCCTCGTAGGCGTCGCGCATCAGCCGGAACGCGTTGTCGTAGAACCCGAACCAGAGGTGTAGCCCGTGCTCCTCGATCCGGTTGCCGTGTGCGGCGTTGCGGCCGCTCGCCCCCTTGCCACCGATGCGCCAGCCGAGCTGGTGGACCGTCACCTCGAAGCGGTCGCGCAACTCCGGCGTGGCGGTCAGCTCCCATGCAGCGGTGATGCCCCCGACGCCACCGCCGAGCACGGCCACCCTTGTGCGACCATCGGACTGACCCCCGTCCGCCACGGGCCGATCCTAACTCGGTTGAGCCGTATTCTCCGGGGTCCCTGGCGGACGCGCACCGTGCTGCAATCATTCGGCACCGAATGGGAGCGGCGGATGACAGCTCGGGCGGAGTCGGCGCACGTGAGGTCGAGCTCGTCCGGGCCGCTTATCAACGGTGGAACGAGGGCGACCTCGAGGCGCTCAGCGAGCTGATGGCCGAGGACGTCGTCTACCAGAACGCTCCGGAATGGCCGGGTCAGCGTGTGTATCGCGGGTCCGACACGGTCATGCGATTCCTCCGCGACGAGGTCTTTGAGACGATTGCGCTCACCCCGGTCGAGGTGGTGGGAACCGAGGTTTTCGGGGACGAGATCCTGATCGAGCTCAACGTACGCACGCACGGCACCATCAGCGGCCTCGACCTGGCCAAATCGCGCCTCTTCCACGTGAGCCGCGTCAGCGGCGCGAAGGTGGTTCGCACCCGGGTCTACCTCGATGAGCAGCAGGCCATCGCCGCCGCTCGAACCGGCAGCGACTGAAGCTTCTTCTGCAGGCGCCCGCTCCGGACGAGAAGCGGGCACACATCACGGGCCCTGATTGACGGCTATCGCGCCTGGTTGTTGCAGGCAGCCTGACCTGCGTCCCTCAATGCCTCTGGTGGTGGTAGAGGAGGCGGTATCCGCCCGCTGCGGTTCGCCGCAATGTAGCTATGCGTCCCGGCTACGACGCGGCCGTGTTTATGTCTATAGAAGGGGAAATCGAGCCCCAGGCACGGGACAGCCGCGATCGTCAGCCGGGCCGGCTTTCTCAGGCTCTGCCCGGGGATCGACCTGGTATCCCAATCGGAGCTAACCCCGTCACCGGTGTTGAGATCAACTCCAAGTTGATGCCATGTGGCCGAGGTGCGTCGTCCCGGCCGATTCTCGTAGTAGGCGGCGAATCCGACCTCGGTCGTGTTCGGCGCGGCCGCCGTGATTTCGATCGGGCCTTTGAGCCTGTGCTCGAGGGGTGCGGTGATCTCCGGCCGCGCGGGTTCCGGTTCTCCCGGGCACCGCCTGAAGGGGAGGCTGTTCGGCGCAGGCGCGGCGCGGATGTCGGCGCCGGGAATGTAGCCGGGGTGGAAGTCGCCGAGCGCGTAAAACCAGACCGGATCTGGATCGTGGAAGCGCCAATGGACCTTCGGCTCGCCGATGCAATAGCTGGTGAACTGCAACTCACAACCGGAGGGGTAGCGCAATAGCACATGCGCGGAGAGGTTCGGATCCGACCGAAGAAGGGCGTAGCCCAAGCCCACTTGAGCGACGAACCCGTGCAGGGCGTGATCGGGTGGCTGTGGCGGACAGTTGACGATCGCGCCCTCCTGGGGCGGGCCGTCGCTAAGAAGGGCATCGACGTTCAACTTGCCACCGCCGATCGCAACAACCGCCCCGAAGGTCGCGAAAACCGCGACCAGGGTCTTGGGCCCCTGGACGCCGAAGATCGCCAGAGCCGAGATGGCGCAGAGCACCAGCGCCACCGCTCCGATCGACGACCGGGAGAGCTCATCCCGCCACCAATGCAGCGACACCAAATAAGCACCAACGATGATCACCGCCCAGATCCCGACCATCCAGGCAAGCGGCTTAGCATGGCTTCGAATCGCCGCCAATAGTTGTTTCAGGCCGTCGGCCCTCCTCCCGCCGCCATCCTCGCCGCCAGGCGGGCTATCCCCGGCGATGGTGCTCTCCCTGAGGTCTTAGATTCGCCGCCATTCCTTAACGCCTCTCCATCCCTTGGCGCCCTCCGGCGTGCGTTCCTACCTTAACGCGATCGAGGACGTCTCTCACGAAGGAGAACGGATCCTCGGCCTCGGCCTCGCCGATGCTTCCGCCACGAAGCGAACCTGCTGCCTTGACGTAGGAGGCGAGCTGTGGGAGGGTGGAGGCAGCAGTGGATGACGGGCCCGCGGGGACCGTCCCGGGCCCTTACCCCAGGAGGTCAGACATGCCTCGAAAGATTCAGGGCTACGGGTGGACGCCGGATCTTCCCGACGGTCGCGATCTGCTCTACGGCGCACCCGTGGAGGTTGTCGACCGCCCTTCCTCGGCGTGCCGACCTGCGAAAGCAATGCCCTGCGGTCTACGACCAGGGCCAGCTCGGAAGCTGCACCGCCAACGCGATCGGCGCCGCTCTCGAGTTCGATCAGATCCAACAGAAGCAGCGGAGCCCGTTCACCCCCTCGCGCCTTTTCATCTACTTCAACGAACGAAAGATGGAGGGAACGATCGAGTCTGACTCCGGCGCCCAGATTCGCGACGGGGTAAAGAGCGTCGCCCAGCAGGGTGCCTGCAAAGAGAAGACTTGGCCCTATGAGATCGACAAATTCCGCGACCCGCCGCCGAAGGCCGGATACGAGGAGGCAGAAAAGCATCAGGCGATCCGCTACCTGCGCCTGACACAGACGCTCAGCCAGCTGAAGGGATGCCTCGCCGACGGCTATCCGTTCGTCTTCGGCTTCGTCGTCTACGAGAGCTTCGAGAGCCAGGATGTGGCGAAGAGCGGCCATGCTCAGCTTCCGAGGGCAAGGGAGAAGCAGATCGGCGGTCACGCCGTCCTCGCCGTCGGTTACGACGAGGCCAACCAATGGTTCATCGTCCGAAACTCCTGGGGGACGAGCTGGGGGATGCGCGGCTACTTCACGCTTCCCTATCCCTATCTGCTCCAGGCGACCCTGTCCAGCGACTTCTGGACGATCCGTTCGGTCGAGTAGCAATAGCCCAGACCCAGACGACCAAAGAGGGCCTCACCGTCGCTGCCCATCGCGGTGACGGCGCGGTGATGCTGGCCTTCGACTTGTCAGACGAGCAAACGAGCGATCTGGCGGGCTTCGCGATCGAGCGCACGCCTCCAAGCGGCGAGCCACAGATGCTCTTGAACCGCCTGAGCTTCGAGCAGTCGATCACCGCCGACACCACGCCCGAGCAGCGGGTCTGGACGCCAACTGACCGGGCTCCGATCCAGAAGTTCCGCTGGACCGACTTCCCTCCCGACGTCCAGCCGGGAACTTTCGGCTATCGGGTAACGGCGATGCGCTTCAAATCGGCGGGCAGCGATGAGCTCGAGCCCGGAGCCTCGGCTGAGGTCGGGATCGACATCATCGACGAGGGCTACGACAACTTCGAGCTCGGCTTCACCCGCGGCTATCTCTCCTCCCAGGCCTACGCCGAGAAGTTTCAGAACGCTCCCATCGCGCCGGCCCCGGCCAGCATCGACTTCCCGACCGACGAATATCAAGAGCGCTGGCAGTGGCTCGGCTTCCACGCCCGCAAGCTCGTCTACGCCTTCCTCGACGAGGTCGTCTCCGATGACGGCTTGAGCCTCGACGTCTTCGCCTACGACCTAAACGAGCCCGACGTGATCCGCCGCTTCGCGGCCCTCGGCCCCCGCCTTCGCCTCTACCTCGATGACTCCTCGCTCCACGTCAAACCGGGAGCGCTCGAGCTTGACGCTCACCAGAAGCTCGCGGCCTCGGCTGGCGCCGACCACCTCAAGACCGGCCACTTCTCGCGCTTCAGCCACGACAAGATCCTGATCCAGCGCCGCGGTGACACCGCGGTCAAGGTTCTGAGCGGCTCAGCCAACTTCTCGGCCCGCGGCCTCTACGTCCAAGCCAACAACGTCTTCGTCTTCGACGAACCTCAACTCACCGACCTCTACTCGAAGGTCTTCAACCAGATCTGGGACGAAGCGCACGGCTTCTCCTCAAGCGACCTCGCCGGCAAGTGGTTCGACATCGTCGCCGATGAGCTGCCGCGGACCGGCGTTTGCTTCTCGCCCCATCGCGACCCTTCGGTCTCGCTCAACCGCGTTGCGGAAGCGATCCGTGGGGCTGCGAGCTCGGTCCTCTTCTCAGTCATGGAGCTCGAGGGCGGCGGCGACATCTTGGCCGAGATTCATAGGCTGCCCGAGCGCGACCTCTACGCCTTCGGCACCACGCAGTCGGTGAGCGGCGCCCTCGCCGTCACCTCGCCGGGCCACCCCTCAGTCGCCGTCCCGTTCGCCTACCTGCACGACAAGGTCCCGGCTCCGTTCAAGGCCGAGATCAGCGGCGGCGCCGGACAAGTGATCCACAACAAGTTCGTCGTTGTCGACTTCAACGACGCCGCGCCGATGGTCTTCACGGGCTCCTCCAATCTGGCCGAGGGCGGCGAGCACGAAAACGGCGACAACCTGGTCTGCTTCTCCGATCCCGCCGTCGCCGAGACCTACGCCGTCGAGGCGATCCGCCTGATCGATCACTACCGCTTCCGGGCGGTGCAGCGAGCGGCCACCGCCGCCGAGCCGCTGGCGCTCAAGACTCGAGCCGAGGACTGGGTGCCTCCCTATTACGACCCGGCCGACGATCGCTATCGCGAGCGGACCCTGCTCGTCAAGACTCCGGCCGACGCCGGCGGAGGGAGCTGATGTCCGACGATCAGGCGCTCAAGCGCCTAAAGCAGATCAAGCACATCGTCGTGCTGATGATGGAGAACCGAAGCTTCGACTCCATGCTCGGCTACCTCAAGCGTGATGGCCTTGCCGACGTCAATGGTCTCAGCGGAGATGAGAGCAACCCCGACGCCGAGGGCAACGAGCACAGGGTCTTCGCCTGGGGCAAGGCCGACACCGTGTTTCATCCTGATCCGCCGCTTACGGCCAAAGACCTCGACCCCTGCCATGGTCCCGACTGCGTCGCCGAGCAATCGCCAATGGCAACCGCGGCTTCATCACCAACTTTCTCTCCTCCCGCCGCCAGGTCAACGGCAAGCCGATTGAGGTCCCTGAGCGCTACCGGGCCCTGCCGATGGGCTACTACACGGGCGAGGACCTGCCGGTCTACCACCATCTCGCCACCAACTACTGCGTCTGCGACTCCTGGCACGCATCGGTGCCCGGAGACACCTGGCTCAATCGCTGCTACGCCCTGGCGGCCGAGACCAGCGACACCATCGGCGAGAAGAGCGGGCTCCTCGACCACTTCAAGGACCTGGCCATCTTCGACAAGCTCAAGGGCCTGCCGATCTTCGAGGTCGAGGCCTTCACCCGCCACCTGAAAGACGAGCAGTGGCGCTGGTATTCGCACGATCCCGCCACCCTGCGGGCGGCTGACGCCGAGTACCGCAAGTTCCTCGCCCACCGGGAGAACTTCGCCTACTTCGACCGCCACCAGGTGAGCTGGGTGACCCAGCTCGGCGAGTCGCTGATCGAGGCCCACGACAGCTTCCTCGATGACGCGGCCAAGGGTGAGCTCCGCGACGTCTCGTGGATCGACCCGAACTTCGTCGATCTCAGCGTCCTCGACCCTAACTCCAACGACGACCACCCGCCCTCCGACGTCTTCGCCGGCCAGCAGCTCGTGCTCGAGCTCTACAACGCGCTCGCCAACTCACCGCACTGGGAGGACACGGTGCTCGTCATCACCTACGACGAGCACGGCGGCTTCTTCGACCACGTCGAGGCGCCGGCGGTAGATGACGGCACCCCCTACAAGACGCTCGGCGTCCGCGTCCCGGCTCTCGTCGTCGGTCCCAGGGTTCGCAATTTCGTCTGCCACGACCTCTTCGATCACACGAGCCTCATCAAGACGATCCTCCTCCGCTTCGCCGACCAAGCGGCGATCGACACCATGAGCGGCCACGCCGGCCATCGGCGCATCGAGCAAGCCAATCACCTTGGCGCCGTCCTCCTCGACGAGCCCCGCGCAGATACCCCCGACCATGGCCAGCTCAGCGATCGGATGGACGCCTGGCGCAGGGAGGCTCGCAAGGCACGGCGGGCGGCGAAGAATGGTCAGGGCTCGATCCCCGGCGATGGCGCCGGCCACAAACAGGAACTGACCCAGCTCGCCGATGAGGTGACGGCGGTGTCCCTTGTGATGCGAAAGAACGGGCTCGAGGCCGGACGGCCCTAGCCCCGTTCTCGCTCGCAAACGCTCCTGCTCCGCAACTCCTCCCGTGAGCGAGCCTTGGTCGCGTTGGGCCCCTCTTCGGTGACGGTCGCCCTCATCTGCTGGCCGCGCCAGCTCCAAATCGAGAGTCCTGTCCGGAACTCGTAGCGCTGGCGGCCGCGGGTGGGCGCGAGATACTGCGCGGGCGATGTGGCAGGAGAACGTTGAGGCGGTGCGGCGCACAACGCCACGCATTACGAGAGGAAGATCATGCGCGCTCTGATACCACGCGACCAGTATGAGGCGTTGAGCCATAGCCGGTATCTCAATCAGGCGTCGTTGGGCCTCATCCCGCGCGACTCAGTCGAGGCCATGACGGCCTTTCTCCACGATGTTGCCCAGCACGGCAACGTGCGAATGTCCGATGTGGCCGAGGCTCGCGTGCTCGACGATCTACGGGCAGCTGCCGCGGCGCTGCTAGACGCGCCGGCGCGTTCCATCGCCATCATTGGGGGAGCAAGCGAGGGTCTCAGCCAAATGGCAGCGGCCCTCGCCACGAACACTGGCGAGGTAGTCCTAGTACCCACGGATTTCCCGAGCGTCACCTATCCCTGGCTGGCGGCCCGGGATAGATTGGGCACCGCGATCCGTTGGGTGGAGGACAGCCCGCACACGGACCTAAGCGCGGCCGTGATTGAGGCGGTCTCAAGCTCCACCTCGGTGGTTTGCGTGAGTGCGGTGCAGTACGCGACCGGTACGGCGCTCGACGTTGCGGCCGTCGCACGACGGGCTCACGAGGTAGGCGCAAAGATCGTCGTCGACGTAACGCAGCTCGCTGGCGCCGCCTCGGTCAGCATGCGGGAATGGTCCGCGGATGCGCTCGTCTGCAGCGGCTACAAATGGCTCTCTGCGCACGGCGGCGTCGCGATCTTGGCTGTGTCTGATGAGCTCATCGCCGCCACCCCGGGGATCATCGGATGGAAGGGAGCCAGAGACCCCTTCGACTTCACCGCCCAGACGCTTGTCTTAGCCGACGACGCTCGACGGTATGAACTGTCCACGATGTCGTACTGCTCGGCGGTCGGGTTGAGTCGGTCACTTGCGCTGCTTGCCGAAGCTGGCGCCGAGGCTCTCGCCGAACACTCCCGCGGTCTCGCTGAAGAGCTAGCCGGTCAAGTGGAACCCCTCGGCTGGACGCCGTTTCGAGCGCTTGGCGGAGGCAGCGCGTGCGGTCACATCGTTTCCTTGCGGCACGCAACTCTCAGTGCGTCGGCGGTCCAAGCAACCCTGGCGGCCGAATATGGCGTGATCGTCAGCTCCCGCGGTAGCGGCATCCGGATCTCACTGCACGGATACAACGACAGTTCCGACGTCGCTGCGATCGCTGATGCACTGAACGAGCTGGCACATTGAGGTCATTGAGTTCGGCGCCCTCTGACCGAACGCAGAACGTCGGCAGGTGCCCCTGTCGCTGTGCGCGAAAGGCGGGCCCTGGTCTCGTCTCGCAGCTCCACGCTCTCCCGCACATCCCCTGCTCCACCAGCCCGGCGGCCTCGAGGGCCTCGCTCCGGTCGGCGAAGGCCTGAAGGCGAATCATCTTTCCGCCCCGAAGTTCCATGAGCCACGCGGCCTGGTCGAACAGGATTCGGACCGCGAGGCCCTCACCTTTGTGAGCACGCCTCACTGGGTGGATTCTTGCTCGGCCTCCCGCAGGCGCTGGGCCATCACCTGGAAGAGCTTTCGGGCGACCGAAGGAACCTGCGAGATCAGCGATGAGAAGCTCCGGGAGTCGAGAACCAAGAGCTGCAAGTCGGTCAACGCGGTGACGGTCGCTGAGCGTGGGGCTTGATCGAACAGCGCCAACTCGCCGAGCGCCGCACCAGGACCAAGCGTTCTTGCCCGCCTGCCCCGCACCGATACCTTGACCCTGCCGTCAACGATGATGAAGAACTCTCTGCCGACCTCTCCCTGACGGATCACGACCTCTCCCTCGGGCACGTCGATCTCATCGGCGAGGGAGGCGATCCTAGCCAGCTCGCGGTTGGAGCAGGCGGAAAAAAGGGACACGCCTCGAAGGAGCTCGACCTTGGAGTTTCGGCTCCTGCGCCGAACGGGCATTGCGGGCATTCTCTCATCTTTCGAGCTGGCGACCTCGTGGGCACTTCAGTGGTCGCGCCGCCACACGGCAATGTATGAAGCCGAGCGAGAGGCGGCGTTAGGGTCACACCCAGGACCCGGTGAAACTCGACAAGGAGGTCTGCATGTCCATCGGCGAGGAAGCTGCCGTGCATGCTGGGGTGCTCGAGGACTTGGCCAAGTTCCCGCTGATGGAGGCGCTGATCGGCCGACGGTCGCGTCGTTTTGCTCTCGGCGACGAGATCCCCGACGGGCCGCTCGCCTACAAGTCGGAGCGCGAGCCCATCCCGCTGGCCGAGCTGGAGCGCGCATTGCTGCTCGCGTCGATGGGGGGCACTACGGGGTGGCACTACGGAATCACCCGTCACGAGCGCTATGCGCCGCACATCGCCAACTACCCCAGCGGAGCCGCTGGGCGTACGTTCCCGTCGGCTGCCGGATTCCACACCGCTGAACTCTTTTTCACCGACGACTCGGGCACCTATTTCTTTCCCACCCGTGACGCAGGTGCCCTGGTCGACCCGGCGGTCGAAGAAATCACTCCGCAGCTGCTGGTGGAGCGGCATCTGGACCAGATCCGCAGGCTGACGGACGAACGCATCTACCTGCCCGCCAAAGAGCCCTACATCGAGGGGCACAACACTTGGTGCGCAAACGTGCCTGGCTCGCTGCTTGTGATTCCAGTTGCAGACATCGCCCAGATGGTGCTCAACATCCTCTGCTTCTTCGCGCAGAATGGCTACTGCGTCTACGACGACGTGAACGACGTCCAGATTCCGGGTATCGACGAGTTCTCCGATCTGGTCGACGTCAAGGAGCCGTTCCCCCTCACCTTCGCCGAGCAGTACGCGCTCACCGAAGCCACCGCCGAGCTTGCGACCAGCTGCTACGCGGGCGTGCTCACTCTCCAGGCGATGGGCCTTGGGGGATGGATGTTCGACGGCATCGACCGCTTCACGATGCTCGGGGCCTCAGGCGACCCCGAGGTCCCCGGACTCGGCTTCCGCTACGAGGAGGACGAGCGCTGGCCGACCCCGAACCCGACCGGCCTCGAAGGCGTGTTCGAGGCCTTCTGCCCGCCACACTATGAGGACATGGCGGCCGCCGTGGAGGCGCTTGCGGAGCGGAAGTTCGGCTCCGGTGGCCCTCACAATGAGGAGACTCCCGGCGCCTGGAGCGAGAGCTCCGCAATCCGAGGAGCCGCCGAGCGCTTCTCGGACGAGTTCAAGGCCTGCGTCACCCTTCAGGCCACCTACATCCTCGACGCGTTCGGCAAGTTCCCGGGCACGGTGCCGACCGTGTTCTGCCTCAACTATGTCCAGGCTCACCACCTTGACCTTGCCTTTTACGACCGATTTTTCCGGCCCGGTGCGTATCTGAGAACCCACGCCGAGCATATGGACCGCTGGCATGGCGACGCCTGATCTCGCTCAAGCGGTGGCTGGATTCGCGCCTTCTGCGGTGGTTGCGGCCCGTGCGTTCCCGCTTCGGGCGTGGGGTACGGCCGTCTGAGCCAGCCGCCGTGGCAGCTCGCTAAGGACGAGGAGCGGGAGGCGCGCGCGGCGGATGCTCACGCTCCCGACTGGCGGCACGAGGAGCAAACCTCACGGAGCTCGACAGTCGAATTAGGACTTGCCGCGTAGCCCCGGCGGGGGTAGGGTCCGGGGAAAGGGCTCCCAGCTAGATCACAGGAGGAGAGACGAATGGCCGACGCAGCACTGTTCATCGGGTGGGGTCAGGTAGTGCGTGGGCGCGAGAAGCGCGCCCTCCAGGTATTCAACGAAAGCGTCGAGTACTGGGGAGGACTCCAGGGCGACGGCAAGATCGAGGACTTCGAGGTCGTCCTGCTGACACCCCACGGCGGCGACCTTCAGGGCTTCGCGCTGCTGCGAGGCAGCGAGGATCAGATCGGCGGGCTCCGCGCCGATGAGGAGTTCCAGCGCCGCGTCACGCGCGCCGACCTGATCGTCGAGTCCCAAGGTGTAATCGACGGCGTGATCGGCGAGGGCCTCGCCCGCGGCATGGCCCAGTATCAGGGCGAAATCGAAGATCTCGACTAGCGCCGGGTCTGGAATGGACTTCCGCAACCCGTGGCGTGGGCGAATCAGAACGAGGTACCCGGGCTGACTCAAAGACCGCGTCACCGCTAGCTCTTCAGCCGCAGGGCTGGGATCCGAAGAGCGGACGGCCGCAATCGTGGCGTGAGCGAGCGCCAAGCCGGCGAGGGGTTGGGCTCCTCCTGGTCGTCCATCTTCAGGGCCAAGGACCCGGGTCACGGGATGGCGCTCGACGCCTTCCCGGTGGACTTCCTACGCGGCTCTCCCTGGCTCGGGGCGAGGTTCAGGCGGCAGACACGGGGCGCTGATCAGCCGGCGGCTGGTCCCCGCCTGGCGGCAGATCGCTCCTGCAGTGATGGCTGGGACCTCGCAGTTGGGCGGCACCGGAGCTCGCAGATCTCGGTCGCGATTGATCCGATCGCATGACAGCCGGCCCCACACAGACAACTTGACAGGGGCCGCTCGGCTGCCGCCGGGGTTGCGGAAACGCCCGGACCCAGCTCCGTAGTAGGCCCCAAGGTATCGGCGCGAAAACCCGGATGTCCACCTCTGGACGCCTCGATATTCAAGGACTTGACGAGCCGGAAAGGAGTGATGGAGATGAAGCGCGTAATCGTCGATCACTACGGGGGGCCTGAGGTCTTGAAGCTCGTTGAGGATGAGGATCCCCGACCGGGGCCGGGCGAGGTACGCGTCAAGGTCCTGGCGGGGGGTGTGTCGTTCACCGATGCCCAGCTCCGCGCCGGCACGTATCTCCCGGGCGCGCCGAAGCCTCCGTTCACGCCCGGCTATGAGCTCGTGGGCGTCGTCGAGGAGCTTGGCCCGGGCTGCTCGAGGTTGCGAGTGGGCGATCGCATCGGCGCGCTGACGGTGTGGGGCGCCGACGCAGAAAGCGTCTGCCTGCCGGAGTCCGGCGCAGTCGAGGTTCCTGAAGACCTCGATCCGGCGGAGATTCTGAGCCTCCTCTTTCCCTACATGACGGCCTACCAGGTCCTTCACCGTACGGCCGAGGCGAAGCCCGGGGAGACGGTGCTGGTGCACGGCGCGGCCGGCAGGGTCGGCATCGCGGCGCTTGAGCTGGGAGCGGCGGCCGGGCTTCGCCTCTTTGGGACCTGTTCGGCGCGCGACCGCGCCAAGGTCGGGGCGCTCGGCGCGGTGGCGATCGACTATCGCAACGAGGACTTCCTGGCGCGAGTGCGTGAGCTGACCGACGGCGAAGGTGTGGACGTCGTCAGCGACTCGCTCGGGGGTCCGATCTCGCTGCGCTCCTTCCGCGCGCTGCGCCCGGGCGGACGGCTCGTCGTGTTCGGTCGCTACTCCACGCTCAGGGATGGGCGTAAGGACTGGCCGGCGGTGATCAAGTGGTACGCGTCGATCGGGGCCGTCTGGCTCTGGGACAAGCTGTCGCCTCGACGCCGGGTGTCTGCCTACCACGTCCAGAAGTTCCGAGACAAGGCGACAAGGCGAGAGGGAGCGGTCGGTGGGGAGCCGATGGATCCGGAGCAGTTCCGGGAGGACTTCGGCTCGCTGATCGAGCTGCTCCGCGAGGGCAAGATCCACCCGATCGTCGCCGAGCGCTTGCCGCTCAGCGAGGCGCGCCACGCGCACGAGATGCTCGAGGAGTCGGCGTCCAAGGGCAAGCTCGTGCTCGTGCCGTAAGCCGACGAGAACGACCGGTGATGGCGCTCGACGTCGGCCCTCGCAGCCTCGCGACACGCAGCCAACACGGCGGCACGCCACCGGGGACCCGTTACCTGCCGATCGCCGAGCACGGCCTGATCGGCGACCTGCACACCGTTGCGCTCGTCGGAACGGACGGGACGATCGACTGGTACTGCTGCCCGCGCTTCGACTCGCCGAGCGTCTTCGCGGCGATCCTCGACGCTGACCAAGGCGGCCTGTTCCACATCTCGCCCGACTGCGAGGGCTGGAGCTCCAAGCAGCTTTACCTCCCCGACACCAACGTCCTCATCACGCGCTTCCTGATGCCGGACGGAGTCGGGGAGGTGCAGGACTTCATGGTCCCGGCGCGTGCCGGCGAGGCGGCGCACCGCCAGCGCATGATCCGTCGGGTGCTCGCCGTGCGCGGGCAGATGGGCTTCGTCGTCGACGTCGCCCCGCGCTTTGACTACGCGCGCGCCCGCCACGAGGTCGCGCTCACCCGGCATGGCGCACTCTTCCGGTCTGGAGAGCTGGAGCTCAGCCTCTCGGCGCGCTGCCGCTCGAGATCGTCGACGGCGTGGACGTCCGCGCACGCATCGCCGTGCGGGCTGGGGAAACGGCCACCTTCGTGCTCGACCGCGTCGAGCCCGGCGAGATGCCGGCGCCTTACTCCAATGCGGACATCGCCGCCGAGTTCGATGCCACGGTGGAGTTCTGGCGGCGCTGGCTGCGCCGCTCGCGGTACAGCGGGCGCTGGCGTGAGACGGTGCATCGCTCGGCGCTCACGCTCAAGCTGCTCACCTACGCGCCCACCGGTGCGATCGTCGCCGCCCCCACCACGAGCCTGCCGGAAGAGCTCGGCGGCGCGCGCAACTGGGACTACCGCTACACCTGGATGCGCGACGCCGCCTTCTCGCTGTACGCGTTGCTCAGGCTCGGGTTCACCGATGAGGCCGCGGCGTTCATGGAGTGGCTGGAGGGGCGCTTCCGCCACGCGGGCGACCGCGAGTCGGGCCCGCTGCAGGTCATGTACGGCATCGACGGCCGCGAGGATCTGCACGAGGGGGAGCTCTCACACCTGGAGGGCTACATGGGCTCGGCGCCGGTTCGGATCGGCAACGGGGCGGCAAGCCAGCTGCAGCTCGACATCTACGGCGAGCTGATGGACTCCGTCTACCTCGCCAACAAGTACGGCCTCCCCATCTACCACGACGGCTGGGTGGAGATCACCCGCAACCTCGAGTGGCTGCTGGATCACTGGGACCAGCCCGACGAGGGGATCTGGGAGACGCGCGGCGGCCGCAGGGAGTACACGTACTCGCGGTTGATGAGCTGGGTCGCGGTCGAGCGCGCGATCCGGGTCGCCCGCCAGCGGGGACTGCCTGCCGACATCCCCCGCTGGAGGGCGGTCCGGGACCGCATCTACAACCAGATCATGGAGCGCGGCTGGCACCCCGCCCGCCAGGCGTTCGTCCAGCACTACGACACCGATGTCCTCGACGCCTCCCTGCTGCTCATGCCCCTGTGCAAGTTCATCGCGCCCACCGACCCGCGCTGGATCTCAACGCTTGACGCCATCAGCGCCGAGCTGGTCTCTGACAGCCTCGTCTACCGCTACAACGTCGACGCATCACCGGATGGGCTCACCGGCGAGGAGGCGACTTTCTCACTGTGCTCCTTCTGGTGGGTCGAGGCGCTCGCGCGGGGCGGGCGCCTCGAGGAGGCGCGGCTGGCCTTCGAGAAGATGCTCACCTACGCGAACCACGTCGGCCTGTACTCGGAGGAGATCGGGCCGACGGGCGAGCAGCTCGGCAACTTCCCCCAGGCCTTCACGCACTTGGCGCTGATCAGCGCCGCCTTCAACCTCGACCGCCAGCTTGGGTGAGCGCCCATGGCCCTCGCGTCGCCGCCACCGCAGACGCTGATCGTCTTCGGCGCGTCCGGCGATCTGGCCCACCGCAAGCTGTTCCCGGCCCTCTACGACCTCGCCTACGAGGGCCTCCTCCCGGACCGCTCCGCGATCGTCGGCTCGGGCGGAAGCCCCCTCGACGACACGGCCTTCCGCGAGCGCGCGCGCAGCGGGGTCGAGGAGTTCTCCCGCCACCGACTGGACGACGGACGCTGGCAGGCGTTCGCGAGAGGGCTTTCCTACGTCTCCGCGCCACTCGACGACCCGCACGCCTTCGGGGCGCTGGGCGAGCGCCTGGTGACCCTCGACGCGGACCTCGGCGCCGAGGGCCGGCGGCTCTTCTACTGCGCCACGCCTCCCTCGGCCTTCCCGACAATCGTCCAGCGGATCGGCGCGACGGGCCTCTCCGAACAGGCGCGAATCGTGGTCGAGAAGCCGATCGGGCACGACCTGGCAAGCGCGCGCGAGCTCGACCGCATCGCGCGCGAGGTCTTCGACGAGCCGCAGGTGTTCCGGATCGACCACTACCTCGGCAAGGAGGCGGTCCAGAACATCTTGGTCTTCCGGTTCGCCAACTCGATGGTCGAGCGGGCCTGGTCCGGTGAGGTAGTGGACCACGTCCAGATAACGGTCGCCGAGGCCGAAGGCATCGAGCAGCGCGGGCGCTACTACGAGGAGTCCGGCGCGCTGCGCGACATGGTCCAGAACCACCTCCTCCAGGTGCTCTCATTCGTGGCGATGGAGCCGCCCGACTCGCTCGCGCCGAAGGACGTGCGCGACCGCAAGGCGGAGCTGCTCGAGGCTATGCGCCCGCTGTACGCGGGCGATGTCGTCACGGGCCAGTACACCGCCGGCGTGGTCGAGGGACGCGAGGTCCCCGGATATCGGGATGAGAAATGGGTCGCGCCAGAGTCGAGCGTCGAGACGTTCGTGGCGCTGCGCGCCTGGATCGACAACGAGCGCTGGAAGGACGTTCCGTTCTTCCTGCGCACGGGCAAGCGTCTGCCCCACCGGACTACTGAGGTCGCGATCGTCCTCCGCGAGCCAGAGCGACGGCTGTTCGAGGGCGCCGGCATCGCACGCCTGCCCGCACACCACCTGGCAGTGCGCATCCAGCCCGACGAGGGCATCTCGCTGGTCTTCAGGGCCAAGGAGCCGGGTCCCGGGATGACGCTCGACGCCGTGCCGATGGACTTCTCCTACGGGAGCTCGTTCAAGACCCAGTCAGCTGAGGCCTACGAGCGCCTCCTGCACGACGCGATGGGCGGCGATCAGACGCTCTTCCTGCGCGAGGACGCGGTCGAGCGGTCATGGCAGATCGTCGCTCCTCTCCTCGACGCTTCAGGGATCGCGCAGCCTTACGCCGCGGGCACCTGGGGCCCGAGCGCCGCAGACGAACTCATCGCCCCGCGCACGTGGCGCCCAACTTGAGCGGCCTGCGCTCGAGACTCTTTCGGGACGTGACTCCTACACCTTCCGGGCGGGCGAGGAGCCGCCCTGGCGCGGGATCGTTCGCACGCGGTACCCCGGCTGAGCTCGCGCCGGCGCCTCACCAGACGGCGTCGTGGTGCTCCATCACACCCGCGCCGCGGACCACGTCGAGGCCACCGGGAAGCGTGCCTGTGAAGCTCCCGAAGGGCTGACGGTAGCTGTAGCGCACGCCGAGGAGCGACTCCTCGCGCCGACGCTCGGCCTCGCTCGCGAAGTCGAGCCGGGCGCCGTCGTCGAAGACGATCCCCTCGAGCCCTTGGAACGCCACCGGCCCGGGCTCCGATGGCTCACCGTCGACCCAGATCGCGCGCTCGGAGCCCCGCGGCGGGTCGTTGATGCCCTCGACGAGGTTCCAGGCCACCGACGTGCCGTCGGCGAGCTCGCCAACTCCGGCGGACCAGCTCCAGACCGTGTGCCGAGGATGGAAGCCCGAGGTCTCGTCGGTGACGCCGAGCGCCTCCAGCCTCCAGCGCCTGTCGCCGACGCGCAGGTCGCATTCGACGGGCACCCCAGCGAGCTTTCGAGTCCAAACCTCGCCTCCCTCGCCCGTCGGGCAGGTCACCTCGACCGGCTTCCCCGTTCCCACGCGCATCGAGGCGCCCGCCTCGCGCGCGAGGATCGTCATCTGCTTGGCGCCACCGCGCACCTCCCCTCGCGCGCCGGGCATACGGAGCTTGGTCCGCTCGGCGAGCTCGCCGCTCTGGCGATCGAGGATCGCCCAGAACGTCTGCGAGAGCGGCCCGATCTCCACCCGGGCGGCGCACGCCATGACCTCGTCGGCGAACGCGGCGACGTAGACCCAGCGCTTGCGCCAGCGCCCGCCGCGCCGTACCGGATGCACTCAGGTCACTCGATCTTGGCCAGGAGGTCGCCGGCGGCCACGGCGCCACCCTCGGCTATCGGCAGCGCGGTGACCTTGCCCGCGCGATGCGCCGTAATCTCGTTCTCCATCTTCATCGCCTCGATCACGCAGACGAGCGCCCCCTCCTTCACCTCGTCGCCCTCGCCGACGGCGACCTTGAGCACGGTCCCCTGAAGGGGCGAGACGAGCGCCTCAGTGTCCGCCGAGGCGCCGCCACCTGACTTTCGCTCGCGCTTCGGAGGCCTGCGCTCGCCGGCTGTTGCCGGCGCGGCGCTGCCGGCGGCCGCGGCTGCTCCGATGACCTTCACCGCGTGAAGGCGGCCGTCGACCTCGACCTTGTAGGTGCGTTCGGCAAGCTCTCCGGCGCCGTCGTCCTCGGCAGCCTCGGCAGCTTCGGCAGCCTCGGCGGCCTTCTCGGGCACGAGCGTCTTCAGCCACTTCTTGTCGCCCACGAGGTCGCGACAGGTCTCCGCCTTCGCCCACTGCTCGGTCGCAAGGATCGCCTGGTGGAACGGGATGAGCGTGGTGAGAGGCTCGATCCGGTACTCGCCCAGGGCGCGGAGCATCCGCGCCGTCGCTTTCTCGCGGTCGACGTCCCAGACGATCAGCTTCGCCACCATCGGGTCGTAGAGAGGCGTCACCTCTGAACCCGCCTCGAGGCCCGAGTCGATGCGCACGCCGGGGCCGGCGGGCTCGACGTAGCTCTCGATCTTCCCGGGCGTGGGGGCGAAGTTCTTGTGGGCGGACTCGGCGTTGATTCGGCACTCGATCGCGTGGCCCCGGACGACGACCTGTTCCTGGAAGACCGACAGCTCCTCATCCGCGGCGATCAGAACCTGCTCGCGGACGATGTCGACCCCGGTGACCATCTCGGTCACGCAGTGCTCGACCTGGATGCGCGTGTTCATCTCGAGGAAGAAGTAATCGTCGTTGTGCTGGATGCCCTCCACGGTCCCGGCGCCGCGGTAGTCGACTGCGCGCGCGGCCTCCTTGGCGATCCGCCCGATGCGTGCTCGCATGTCCTCGTCGACCTTCGGCCCCGGGGCCTCCTCGATCAGCTTCTGATGCCGCCGCTGGATCGAGCAGTCGCGCTCGCCGAGGTGGATCACGTTGCCGTGCGAGTCGGCGAGCACCTGGACCTCGACGTGGCGCGGGTCCTCCAGGTAGCGCTCGAGGTAGACGCGCGGGTCGGAGAAGAACTTCTCGCCCTCACGCGCCGCGCCCTCGAACGCGTCGGCGAGCTCGTCCTCTGAGGTCGCGACGCGAAAGCCCTTGCCGCCACCTCCACCGGCGGCCTTGCACGCCACCGGGTAGCCGATCTCGGCGGCGGTCTTCCGCGCCGCCTCCACGTCCTCCGAGGGCTCGGTCGCGCCGGGGACGATCGGGACGCCGGCCTCCTGCATGATCTCCCGAGCCCGGGTCTTCGACCCCATCGCCTCGATCGCGGTCGCGGGCGGGCCGATGAAGACGATCCCGGCCTCGTCCAGGGCCGTCGCGAAATCGGCGTTCTCGGCCAGGAAACCGTAGCCGGGGTGAACGGCTTCGGCGCCGGCCTTCTGCGCCGTTTCCACGATCTTCGGTATCGCGAGGTAGCTCTCCGCGGGAGTCGCGGGGCCGAGCAGGTGCGCCTCGTCGGCGTAGCGCACGTGAGGGGCGTGGCGATCGGCCTCCGAGTAGACGGCGACCGAGCCGATCCCCATCTCGCGAAGGGTCCGCATCACCCGGATCGCGATCTCACCCCGGTTCGCGACCAGGACCTTCTCGAACATGGCGCGGGAGTCTATTTATGCCGCCTGCAGGCGCCGCTCGGCCTCGCCCATCCAGATCACCTGGTCGCGGCCCGGGCCCACGCCGACCAGGCGGACGGGCACTCCCGTGCTTTCGCGGACCAGCTCCAGATAGTCGCGCGCCTCGCGCGGCAGCTCGGCCTCGCTGCGGCAGCCGCCGATGTCCTCGTCGAAGCCGGCCAGCTCCTCGTACTCGGCAGTGGCGGCGTGCAGGATCGACTGGTGATAGGGGAATTCGTCGAGGACCGCGCCCTCGCCTGAGCGGTAGCGCACTGCGACGCGGATCGGGTCGATGCCCGCAAGCACGTCGAGCTTTGTGATCGCGAGCGCGCTGAGCCCGTTGAGGCGGGCCGCGTACCGAAGCGACACGAGGTCCAGCCACCCGCAACGCCGCGCCCGGCCGGTCGTGGTGCCGATCTCGCCGCCGCGTTCCTGAAGCTCCCGCCCGATGTCGTCGTCGAGCTCGGTCGGGAAGGGCCCCGCGCCGACCCGGGTCGCGTAGGCCTTCGTGACTCCCCAGACCTCGTCGATGTCGGTCGGCGCGACGCCCGCGCCGACGCAGGCCGCCCCGGCGATCGGGTTCGAGGAGGTCACGAACGGATAAGTGCCGTGGTCGAGGTCGAGCATCGCGGCCTGAGCGCCCTCGAAGATGAC
The DNA here is from genome assembly GCA_963823245.1 of uncultured Actinomycetes bacterium. Lineage (GTDB taxonomy): Bacteria > Actinomycetota > Thermoleophilia > Solirubrobacterales > 70-9 > JAWVFM01. Next base: position 43,481 of record CAWGKQ010000010.1, read on the forward strand.
CGTCCGCCCGCCGTCGAGTGCCTCCCAGCAGAGCTTCGCCGTGTCAGCGACGTACGGCTCGAGCCGATGGCCGTAGCGGAGGTAGTCCTCGGCGATCCTGTGAAGGTCGAGCTCGGGATCGCGCTCGAACGGACGCAGCATCTGCTTCTTCGGCTCCATCGCCGCGAGGATCTTCTTCCGAAGGATCTTCGGGTCGAGGAGGTCCTGGACCCGGATGCCGAGGCGCGCCGCCTTGTCCGCGTAGCAGGGGCCGATGCCGCGCTTGGTCGTGCCGATCTCGAGCTTGCCCAGCTTGGCCTCTCCCGCCGTGTCCAGCTTCACGTGGTAGGGCATGATCACGTGGGCATTGGCGGAGATGCGCAGGCCGGACGTGTCGATGCCGCGCTGCCGAAGGTCGTCGAGCTCGCCGATCAGGACACCCGGGTCGACCACGACGCCGTTGCCGATCACGCATAGCTTGCCGGGGTAGAGGATCCCCGACGGGATCAGGTGGAGCTTGAAGACCTCGCCGTCGCGGATGATCGTGTGGCCGGCGTTGTTGCCGCCCTGGAAGCGGACGACGGCGTCCGCGCGCTCCGCGAGGAGGTCGGTGACCTTTCCCTTCCCCTCGTCACCCCACTGGGTGCCGACGATGACGATGCCTGGCATTTCAGGTGTGATTATGAGGGGCGTAAGCCCCGAAACAAGTGTGTAAGGGCGCCGAAGGCGCCCGCAAGAGGTTCATTATGGAGGGCGCGGCGGCTACGCCACTCGGTAGCGCAGATCGTCGCCGAAAAGGGGCAGCGGGTCCCCACAGATCTCCACCAGCCGCGAGACCGTCCGCTGGCCGATCTGCTCCTCGAGCTGCTCGACTCGCAGGTTGGTGGTCACGACCATCGCCCTGCGGGCTTGGTACCGCTCGTCGACGATGGCGTAGAGCTGCTCGAGTACCCAGTCGGAGCTCTTCTCGGCGCCGAGGTCGTCGACGTGAAGCAGGTCGACAGCGGTGAGGCGGTCGAAGAACGCCAGGTAGGAGTCCTCCCGCGAGTCGGCGTCGTAGGTGCGGCGTATCCGCGCCAGGAGGCGCGGCAGCGAGTACACACCCACGCTCCGGCCGGCCTCGATGGCGTGGCGGGAGACCAGCATGGCGAGCGTAGTCTTGCCCGTGCCGACGTCGCCCATGAGCCACAGGCCGCGACCCTCGGCGAGGTTGGCGTCGAGATCGTCGAGGTAGGACCTGATGCCTGCGACGACGACCCGCGAGCGGGGGTCGCGTGCCATGTCCGAGACCGGCGGGGCGTCGAAGCTGACCGAGCGGTAGCGCGCGGGGAGGGTCTGGTTAACGCCTCGGGCACGTGCCTGGTTCACGCGGCGAGACCGGCACTCGCACGGATGCGCGACCTCGTCCTCGTCGACGACCCAGCCGCTGCCGTCGCACGCCCCCACCGGACACGGGGCGCGGAGCCTTTCGACCTGCGCGCTCACTCGTCGGCTGCCTCGACGAGCGGCGGGCCCTCGCCCGGCTTCTGCTCGACGGGCTGCCCGGACCCGTACGCCTTGTTGAGGAACGACGCGTAGTCCTCCTGGAACGCCAGCTCGACGGTGTCGGTCGGTCCGTTGCGGTTCTTGCGAACGATCAGCTCGGCGATTCCCTTCAGCCGCTCGCGCTCCTCGTCGTCGACCGACTCGTCCCAGTTGCGGTAGTAGTCCTCGCGATAGATGAAGGCGACGAGGTCGGCGTCCTGCTCGAGGTTGCCGGACTCGCGAAGGTCGGAGAGGATCGGCCGCTTGTCGCGCCCGGTCCTCTGCTCTGGGGCCCGGGAGAGCTGCGAGAGGGCGATGACCGGAACCTCCAGCTCGCGCGCCAGGAGCTTCAGCCCACGGCTCATCTGTCCCACCTGCTCGACGCGGTTCATACGCGGCTCGTCGGCACGCATGAGCTGGATGTAGTCGATGATGATGAGGCCGAGGCCGCCCTTTCCCTGCTCGCGCTCGCGGGAATGGAGCCGGCGCGCCTTGCCGCGGAGGTCGAGGATCCCGAGGTCGGACGACTCGTCGATCCAGAGCGGCGCGTCCTCGAGCGCGTTGCATTCGCGCAGCACCCGGTTCCACTCGCGGTCGCCCACGGCCCCCTTGCGGAGCTTGTCCGAGGGGATCTTGGCGCGCCGGGCGATGAGGCGCTGCGCCAGCTCCATCTCCGACATCTCGAGCGAGAAGAACGCGACCGGCTTCTGCTCCTTGACGGCCACGTGCTCGGCGATGTTGGCCACGAGCCCGCTCTTGCCCATGCCCGGCCGGGCGGCGATGATGATCAGGTTGCCGGGCTGAAAGCCGCCGGTGATCGCGTCGAGGTCCCGGAAGCCCGACGGGGTGCCCGTGATGGCGCTGCCCGCCTTCGCGACCTTCTCGAGCCGGTCGACCTCGTCCTCGAGGATCTTGCCGAGCTCGCGGAAGTCCTCGGCCTGCTCGTCGTGAGCGACCTTGAAGAGCAGGCTCTCGGCCCGCTCGACGAGGTCGCGCGGCTCTCCCTCCCTCCCCTGGACCGAGCCCTCGATCTTCCTCGCGGCCTCGAGGAGCCGGCGCAGGAGCGCGTTCTCGCGGACGATCTTGGCGTAGTGCCCTGCGTTGAGCGGGGCCGGCGTGGTCGACGCCAGCGCGGCGACGGCGTCGCCGCCGCCCGCCTCGGCGAGCTCGCCGGTCTGGGTCAGGTGCTCGATGACCGTCAGCGAGTCGACCGGCTCCCCGCGCCCGTTGAGCGTCTTGACGGCGCGGAAGATGATGCGATGGCGCTCGCGGTAGAAGTCGTCATCGGAGAGGCGGGCGTCGATGATGACCATGTCGAGCGCCTTCTCAGAGACCATCATCGCGCCCAGCACCGACTCCTCGGCCTCGAGGTTCTGGGGCGGGACGTTGGTCTGCGCGGTTGCCATGGTCAATCCTGCGCCGTCTTCCGGCGCGTCCGTCTATTAGAGGGCCCGGGGCGGCGGATTTCGTCCCTTCGCGCCTTCAGGCCGAGCAAAGCACAGGCGGGCAGAGCCCGCACGGCGCAAAGGCGCGATTTGCGGACGCTTAGTCCTCGGCCGCGACGATCGTCTTCACGCGAGCAGAGGTGCCCGAAGGAAGCTCGATCTCAACGAGGTAGGTCCCGAGCGCGCGAATCGGCTCGGAGAGCTTGATGCGCTTGCGCTCGACGCGCAGACCACGGGCGTCGGCGATGGCTTCGGCGATCTCCTTCGCGGTGACCGAGCCGAAGAGCCGCCCGTCCTCGCCGGCGCGATGCTGGATCGTCAACACGGTCTTCGAAAGCAGGGCAGCGGTCTCCCCGGCGCGCTTCTCCGCCTCCTCGGCGGCTCGCTCCGCGGCCTCCAGGCGCCGCTGCGCCTCGGCGAGCGAGGCATCGGTCGCCGGCTGGGCCAGCTTCCGCGGCAGGAGGTAGTTGCGAAGGTAGCCCGGGGAGACGTCGACGGCCTGGCCGGCCTCGCCGAGGGTTTCGACGTCCTTGAGGAGGATCGCCTGCGCCATCGCCCTAGCGCTCGCCCACGTACGGGAGGAGCCCAATCTCTCGCGCGCGCTTTACGGCGACCGCGAGCTGGCGCTGGTGCTCGCGCGAAAGCCCCGTGACCCGCCGCGAGCGGACCTTGCCGCGGTCGGACAGGAAGCGCCGGAGCAGGTTCAGGTCCTTGTAGTCGATCTCCTCGACGTTGATCCGCGTGTACTTGCGAGGGCGCATGCGGTCCGCCGGACCGCGCCGTCGCCGCGGGGGACCCGTGCGCTCGCGAGGAGCCGGCATCAGGCCCTCGCTCCGGCTTGAATCTTGTTGGGTAGTGCGTCCATATTCACGCGTACGCGCCGCCGGAGGGCGGCGCGAAGCGCGGATGATAGCCGCAGCGCGAGGGCGCGCCGCGAGGATCGAGGCCGGCGGCTAGAAGGGGATGTCGTCGTCGGAGGTCCCGACAGCCGCAGGCTGGGCATCCGTGAAGTCGGACGTATCGGCCGGCACGTCGGACTGGGTCGTGAACCCGTTCCCCGAGCCCTGGGCCGGAGCGTCCCCCCGGCTGCCGAGGAACTGGACCGAGTTGGCGATGATCTCGACCGATTGGCGCTTGTTGCCGTCCTGGCCCTCCCACTCGCGCCACTCGAGACGACCCTCGATCGCGACCGGACGCCCCTTCGTCAGGTAGCTCGAGCAGTTCTCGCCCTGGGCGCCCCACACGGTGACGTCGAAGTAGTTCGGCTTGTCCACCCACTCGCCGCTCTGGTCCTTGCGACGGCTGTTGACGGCGACTCGCAGCTTGCAGACCGCGGTGCCGCTCTGCAGGTGTCGCAGCTCGGGGTCGCGGGTGAGGTTTCCTGTGACGACCACCGTGTTGATGTTTGTTGCGGCCACTTCGATGGCCCCCTTCCTCAAGTTTGCTTGATCCGTCAGGAGTCTAAGCAGCCGACCGGCGCGTTCTCTCCCCCCGCGCGGACCGAACCCGCAAGCTGCGGGGTTACGAGGGCTCGGGCGCGGGCGCCTCGGGCTCGCTCGAGCCCTCCGCGGCCGGCTCATCCCCGGACGGTGCGTCCGCGGGCGCGGCTTCCTCGGCCGGCTCGGCGGGTGCGGCTTCCTCGGCCTCCGCAGGCGCTGCCGGCTCGGCGGTCTCCGCCGGCGCGGCCTCCGCCTCGGCGGGCGCAGGCGCAGCCTCTGCCGCCGCGTCAGGACGGCGGGCGCCGCGAGGGGCCGGCGCGCCGCCGGGCGTCGGCGGCGGAGGCGCGCCGACCGGAGAGCGCGGGTCGACCTTGAAGATCCGGAAGCGCAGGACCCCGTCGGCGATCTTGAGCTCGTGGTCGAGCGAGCGCAGGAGCGGCGGCTCGCTCTCGAAGCGGAAGAAGCGGTAGTCGGCCTCGGTCCGCTGGCGGATCTCGAAGGCCATCTTGCGCATCCCCCACGCGGTGTCGTGCTTGATCGTCCCCGCGGATTCGATCCGCGAGCGCGCGTCGGCGACGATCTGCTCCCGCCGGTCGTCCGGAGCCTCCGGATCGAGCATCAACACGAGCTCGTACTCGGGTGTTTGGGTGGCTGCCAAGGCGGCGGATGACTATAGCGGCCGGCTGGTGGCGCTCCGCTCGAACGGGGCGGGTGGCGCGAAGGCGGGGTTGTTCCTTGGCTATGGAGGTGTTGGCGCGAATCCGCTGGGCGAATCTGGGCCGGGTCGTCGCCATCGTGGCCGCGGTCGCGGTCGTCATCGCGGTGGGCCCGGGCCTGCTCGACCGCCCAAAGCCACCGCCGCTTGCGGCCAACATCGGCCTCCCGGGAGCGGCGAAGGAGGCGACCGGCGCCGGACTTGGCGCATTAAGGGTGCATAGCACCCATAAAGCGACAAACACGGAGCGCCTCGGCGAGAAGCGCCGCATAAGCGCGCGTGGACGGCGCGATCGCGACCCGCGCCGGCACCAACACCCCCCTCGCCGCCCCAGCCCACGCCCGCACCGCGGAACGCACCACGAACGGCACACCACCCACGCCACGCCCGCGGCCACGCCCTCCGCGCCACTGCCGGCAGCGGCGCCAAGCCCGCCGCCAGCCGCTCCCCCGCCCGTAGCACCCCCGCCCATGCCCACGCCGACACCGGCACCACCCCCGCCGGCCCCGAGCCCGGACGGCGGCCACCCGCCCTTCCCCCTGCACCCGCTGTAGACAGCGGGTGCCGCTCAGCTCCCCGCTGCGGCCCGCTTGGAAGCCCGCTTCGCCCGCACGTCCTCGATCTGCTCGCTGATCCAGACGCCCGGGTCGCGGCGGCGGACGATCTCGCGCAGGCGCGACGCGCGAAGCTCCCGCTCCTCGGCCGACATCGTCAGCGCACGGTGGATCGTGTCGGCCTGCTCCTGGATGTCGAACGGGTTGACGGTCAGCGTGCAGTCGCCGAGCTCCTCGTGGGCTCCCGTGTTCTCGGAGAGCATCACGACCCCGTCGCGGGTGTTGACGGCGGGCGCCTCCTTGGCGACGAGGTTCATCCCGTCGAACAGGGAGTTGACCATCAGCAGGTCGAAGTGCTTGTAGCGCGCGACCGCGTCGGCGAAGTTCTCGTAGATGCGCAGGTCGATGGGCATCCAGTCCGTCGTGCCGTGACGGTGGTTCACGACAGCCACCAGGGCCTCGATCCGCTCCAGGTACTCCTGGTACTCGGGAACGTCGGTTCGTGAGGGCTGCAGGTGGGCGATGAAGGTGACCCGCTCGCGGAACTCAGGGTGCTGCTGGAGGAAGACGTCGAACGCCGTGAAGCCGCGAAGAACGTTCTTCGAGAGATCCGCGCGGTCGACGCGGATGATCAGGTGGTCGCGCCTGCGGCGCAGGAGCTCCTCCTCGTAGCCGGCGACCTCCTCCGACGCGGCGGCGCGCTCGAGGCGCCGCGCGTCGATCCCGAGCGGGTAGGCGCGCACCCACGTCTCCCTGCCCTCGTGGACGACGGCGCCTCGCCCATAGTCGACATCCAGCTCCATCAGCTCGCTGCAGCAGTGCAGGAAGTTGCGGCAGTACGCGGTGGTGTGGAAGCCGATGATGTCGTTGGCCAGGAGGCCGCGGTAGATGGCCTCACGCATCCGCGCCGGGAGGATGCGCCACGAGTCGGGCTGCGACCAGGGGATATGGACGAAGTGCTGCAGGAAGACGTCTGGTCGCGCTTCGCGGATGAGCGCCGGGCAGGTATAGAGGTGGTAGTCGTGGAGCATCACCAATGGCTCCGCGTCGCCGGCGATCGAGCTGACCACGGCGTCGGCGATGTCGGCGTTCACGACCTCGTAGCCGAGGTCCCAGGCCTCGGCCTCCTCCCTGCGGATGTCGGGCGCGTTCGAGAGGTCCCACAGGTAGTGCTGGATGAACCAGAGGATCGGGTTGGCGATGACGTTGTAAAAGCGGTCATACGCCATCGCGTCGCTCTCCACGAGGAGAACGTCGTAGGAGACCCCATCGAGCTCGACCTCCACGGCCTCGCCGTCCGCCTCACGACTGACCGCGACGTCCTCCTCGGTCATCGCGGAGGCGATCCAGAGCGCACCCCGGTGCGCGACGAGACCCGAGAGGGCGGTCACGAGCCCGCCTCCGCCCCGGTGAACCGTGCGCCGGCCGTCCTCGTCCAGCTCGAACTGCGCCGGGCCGCGATTGGAGACGATGACTAGGCGCTCGTCGTCGGACATGCGTCAATGATTACCTCATCCCGCCACAAACCCGACGGCGCGATCCTTCAGACGTTCAGCTCACCCATCAACTGGAGCCAGTCGCGGAGCAGACGCGGGGTCAGGAAGCGCTCGCGGGCGCGTTCCTTGCCGGCCCGCCCGAGGCGCTTGGCGAGCTCAGGATCCTCGAGGATCTCCAGCGCCCGCTCCGCCGCCTGCTCGGGGCTCGAGACCAAGTAGCCGGTCTCGCCGTCGGTGATCTGAAGTGGGATTCCTCCGACGTCGCCGCCGATGGTGGCTCGCCCCTTCCAGAGCGCCTCGGTGACGGTGAGCCCGAAGCCCTCGCGAAGCGACTTCTGCATCACCACGTCCGACTGGGACTGGAAGGCGTTGACCTCGATCGCCCCGACGTTGTTGAGGTTGTTGAGGATCTTGATGTCCGGGTCGCCATCGGCGTGGCGGAAGGTGGAGTGGAAGAACTCCCAGCCCTCGGGGTCGTCGGTGGCCATCGAGCCGACGAGCGCGAGCTGGACATCCGGCCGCTGCTCGCGGATCCTGCGATAGGCGTCGATGACCCCGATCGGGTCCTTCCACGGGTCGAACCTCGAGACCTGGGTCACCAGGGGGCGTTCGGGATCGATCCCGAACTGCTCGCACACGAAGGCCGCGTCCTCGGGCGAGAGCGCCATGTTCTTCGGCGAGAGCGGGTCGATGGCCGGGGGCACGATCTTTCTCAGGCCCCCGTCGAGGCCGGCCGGGACGTACTGCTCGAGGTGCCATACGGTCGCGTCGTACTCGGCGATCAGCGGCTTGAGGCGCGCGAGGGACTCCTGATTCGGAGTCGAGAGATCGATGTGGCAGCGCCAAACCCAGCGCCGCGCTCTATCGGGCGCGTTCATCCGGAGGCCGGCCGGCTGCGGGTCGTGGACGATGATGAGGTCCCAGTCGCCCTCGAGGCCCTGGGCGTTCATCGCGTTGTATGCCTCGAACACCTCCCACTGCTCGTCCGAGATCGCCTGCGGATCGCCCTGGAGCGAGTTGTGCATGAGCTTAGTGACGTTGAAGAACTCCTCCCGCCCGAGGATCACGTGCCAGTGGGCGTCGAGGCCCACGTCGCGCATGAGCGGCACGAGCGTGTAGAGGATCTCCGACACGCCGCCGCCGAATGCGGTCGCGCTCACATGTAGCACCCGCTTGCCGTCGAGCGCCTCCGCCATCTCGCGAATCTCGGCCACGAGGCCGCGGCCGGCCAGATGCGTGTAGTCGGCGAGCGAGCGAGGTCCGAGGGCCACCTCCTGGAGCACGGTTGCGGAAAGCTACGCCTTTTGGGGGTCGGGCCGGGCCGGTTAGCCGGAAAGGTTCTCTGGCCGGGTCCCGAGCTTCACGTCCACGTTCATCCGCTGCCCGTTGCGGATGATCGTGAGCGTCGCCGTGTCGCCCGGGTCGAGCTGGGCCACGAGGATCGGCAGGTCGCTCGCCTTGGTGATCGGGTGGCCGTTGACCGCGACGATCACGTCGCCTCCCACCTTGAACTCGGAGCCCTGGAAATGGATCGTCTTGTCGGAGCCGCGGAGGTCGGCGCCCCCGGCTGGCCCGCCCTCGATGATCGACGAGACGAGGGCGCCATTCTTCGAGGGAATTCCGAGCTTGTCGGCGAGCTGGGGATAGAGCTGCTCCGTTCGGACCCCGAGGTAGGCGTACTCGGCGTGGCCGATGGAGCGCAGCTGGTCGAGCGAGCGGTTCACGAGCGCGATCGGCACGGCGAAGCCCACGCCCTCGTTACCGCCCGAGGTGGTGTTGATCTGCTGGTCGATGCCGAGCACGTCCCCGTTGGCGTCGAGCAGCGGGCCGCCCGAGTTGCCGGGGTTGATCGAGGCGTCGGTCTGGATCGCCCCCTCGATCTTGAAGTTCGAGAGCGAGTCGATCGTGCGGTCCGTCGCCGAGACGACCCCTACCGAGAGCGAGTTGTCCTCGCCGAAGGGGCTGCCGATCGCGGCAACCGGCTGGCCGACCTGGACCTTCTCGCTCGTCGCGAGGGTGAGCGGGTGCAGGTCGAGGCCCGCCGGATCGACGCGCAGGAGCGCAACGTCGGCGTCCGGGTCGAAGCCGACCACATCTGCCGGCACCTGGTTCTGGTCGGTGAACTGAACATAGACCTGCTTCGCCGCGTGGATCTCGCCGGACGTCCCACCGGCCTCGGCGTCGGTGACGACGTGGGCGTTGGTGGCGATCTCGCCGTTCGAGTTGATGACGAAGCCGGAGCCCTCGGCGGCCGATCCGCCCCCGCCGAGGATTCCACCGCCGATCGGGTGGCCGAAGAAGGAGCGGATCGTCACCACTCCCGGCGCGGCCTCCGCGTAGATCCGCTCCGGGTCGAAGCCTGACGCGCCCGTCTCGATCGCGACGCGCGGCAGCGTGGTCGACGGTCCCGACGCCGACGGGCCGACCGACGTCGTCGAGCCATCACCACCGTCGCCGCCGCTGCCGCCGCCGCATGCGGCGAGGGCGGCCACGACGGCGACGAGCGTCGCCGTCAGAGCCGGTCGAGCGAAGCTCACGCCCGCTTGCTCCCGGCGGTCGGCAGCGTCAGCGTGAACTCGGTGCGCCCGCGCCGCGACGAGAGGTCGAGCGCCCCGTCCATCCGGTCGGCCAGCTCGCGCGCGATCAGCGAGGCCGAGCCCCGATCCGCTGACCCGGTCGGCGGTGTAGAAGCGCTCGAAGATCCTCCCGCGCGAATGCGCGTCGACCCCGGGGCCGTCGTCGGCCACAACGAGGATGGCGCTGCCGTTGCTCGTATCTGCGCTCACTGCGATGGAGGTTCCCGCCGGTGTATGGGTGAGGGCGTTGTCGATCAGGATACGCATGATCTGAGCCACCCGGTCTGGATCGGCGTTGGCGACGGCCCGCCGCTTGGGCCGCACGGCGATCGGCGAGTCGTGTCGCTCCGCCGCAGGCGTGAACTCGGCGCTGACGCGCCCCGCGAGCTCTCCAAGCTCCACGGGCTCGGCGCGGATCTCCATCGCGTCGGCGTCGAGCTTCGAGAGGTCGAGAAGGTCGGCGGTGAGCTTCGTGAGCCGAGCGATCTGCTCGCGCATGTTGCGGACGAACTCCGCCCGCGCAGCCGGGTCGGGGTCCTCGTCCTCCAGGAGCTCCGCGAAGCCCGCCAGCGAGAAGATCGGAGTGCGCAGCTCGTGCGATGCGTTCGCGATGAACGCCTTGCGCGCGCTGTCGAGCCGCGCCAGCTTTCGCTGCATCTCGTCGAGGGCGGCTGCGAGCTGGCCCACCTCGTCGCCCCCGAGGTCGGGGATCGGCGTCCGGAAGTCGCCCTCGGCGACCTTCTCGGCGGCCCTCTCGAGCCGCCGCAGCCGGCGCGCGTGGGCGCCCGCCACCAGCCAGCCGGCCCCGAGCGCGAGGGTCAGGGCGATCCCCCCCGCGATCAGGATCTGCCGCTTGATGAGCGAGACGTTGTCAGCCACCTCCGCCAACGGGGCCGAGAGCACGAGCACCCATCGCGGGCGTCCGCGCCGCGCCACGGCGATCGCGGTCTCGCCGATCTGCTGGGACCCAACGGTTTCGACCGCCGTTCCCGGACGGCCGGTCGCCGCCGCCGTGACCGCCGCCGGATAGCTCGGAGCGACGGCGGTGCGCTCGATCTCGGAGTCGGCGATGACGAACTCCGGGCGGGGTCCCTGCGGCCCCGAGCGAACCCCGAGCAGGGACGCCCGCGCGTCGGCCTTCTGCGCGGTGGCGCTGACGATCCTCTCCAGACGCGCCTGCGAGGCCGCCGAGTCGAGCGCACCTGAGAAGCGGGCGCCCTGCGAGATCGCCACCCCCTCGAGCCGCTCGAGCTTCGACGCCGTGAGGCTCGACTCGAGCTGCGGGACCACGTAGAGGTAGACGAAGCCCACGGCCGCGGCGGTGATCGCGAAGAACAGCAGCACGAGCCTCGTGCGGACGGAATTCATCCGCAGGCATCCTCATAGCGAGCCGGAGGCGAGCGGTGATTCGAGCTTGCTCGAATGCCTCCGGTGCCGGCGGGCCGTGGCACGGGTCAGTCGTCGTCGCGAAAGCGGTAGCCGACGCCTCGCACGGTCAGCAGATACTGGGGTGAGCTCGCGTCGCTCTCGAGCTTCTCGCGTAGATGGCGGATGTGGACGTCGACGGTGCGTGGATCACGGTAAGCCGAATCCCCCCACACCCGCTCGAGGACCATCTGCCTCGAGAAGACCTTGCCCGGCGAGCGCGCGAGCGTCGCCAGCACCTCGAACTCGACGTAGGTCAGCTCGGCACGCTCGGCGCGGATCATCACCGTGCGGCGCTCGAGGTCGATCTCGAGGTCGGCTACCGAGATCGGCTCGTCGGCGTCGGTGCGCTCGCCGATCATGTCCGCGCGGCGGAGGGCTGCGCGGACGCGGCTGCGGAACTCGCGGACCGAGAACGGCTTCGTGATGTAGTCGTCCGCGCCCATCTCGAGGCCGAGGACCTTGTCGCCCTCGTCGTCGCGGGCGGTGAGCATGATGATCGGAACCTGGCTGCGGCTGCGCAGCCTGCGACAGACCTCGATGCCGTCCACCCGCGGCAGCATCACATCGAGGACGACGAGATCGAATCTCTGCTCGGCGAAGCGGTCGAGCGCCTCCCGCCCGTCGTGCGCAGCTATCACCTCGTAGCCGTCGCGACGCAGCGGATAGGCGAGCAGCGTCTGGATCGCCTGCTCATCGTCCACCAGCAGGATCCGCGCCGAGGCGGCTGGCATGGGGAGAGGTTAGCCTCGGTCGCTCAACGTTCCCGCATGCGAGCGCCCGCCCGCCGTGGTCGACCTACGCCTCTATCGCCTCAGCTTCCTGCCCGCCGCCGCGGCGGTGGTCGCCCTGCTCTTCTCGCTCCAGTCCCAGCCTGGGCCGCTCCGGCCGCTGGTCGCCCCGGCCGGGTTCGACCGCGGGGCCGCCGCGGGCTACGCGCGCCAGATCGTCGCGGCGGCGCCGAGCCGATCCCCTGGCTCGAAGGGCGACTCGGCCGCGGCGGCCATCGTCGAGAAGACGTTCAAGACGGTGACCGCCGGGCAGGTCGTCGTGCAGCACTACGGCGAGGGGGGGTCGCTCACGAACGTCATCCTGAGGCTGCCGGGCGAGAGCCGCAACGAGATCGTCCTGATCGCGCCGCGCGACACGGCCTCGCCTCCGGGAGCGGCATCGAGCGCGGCCGCGACGGGAGCGCTCGAGGAGCTCGCCTCGAGCATCGGGACCTCCCAGCACACGAAGACGATCGTCCTCGTCTCCACCGACGGCTCCTCGTCGGGCGCGTCGGGCGCGGGCGCGCTCGTCGACGGCTACCTCGACCCATCCCTGGTCGACGCGATCGTCGCCCTCGAGCAGCCGGGGTCGGCGAGCGTGCGCCAGCCGTACGTGCTCGATTCCTCCACCGGCGCGCAGAGCGCGTCGATACAGCTCGTCCGCACGGCCGAGCTCTCGCTCCTCGACCAGACCGGGCTTCACGCTCACGAGCCCGGGCCATTCGGCCAGCTCGCCGCGCTCGCCCTCCCCGGCGGCCTCGGCGAGCAGGCGGTGCTCATCTCGAGGGGACTCGAGGCGGTCGGACTCTCGTCGGCCGGAGAGCGACCCCTATCGCCCGCCGACGATCTCCTCGACGACTTCTCCGCCAAGACTCTCGACCGGTTTGGGCGGGCCACGTTCGACCTCGTGCTCGCTCTCGACGCGGCCCCCGGCCGGCCGGTCCACGGCCCCGGCGCCTACATCGAGGTGGCCGGCAACCTGATCCCCGGCTGGGCTCTGGCGGCGCTCGCGCTCGGGCTTCTCATCCCCGCGATCGTCGCGGCGGTCGACGCCCTCGCTCGAGCGGGCCGGGGCGGAAACGCGGGCTCGGCGCTCGCCTGGGCGTCGCGGCGCTCGGTGCCGCTGCTCGTGGCCCTGGCGCTCCTCTACGTGATGGCCCTCATCGGGATCGTCCCGCGGCCGTCGTTCCCGTTCGACCCGGGGCGGTACGCCATCGGGCCGAGCGAGCTCTTGGCGCTGCTGGTACCGGTGACCGCGGCGCTGGGGGTCTGGTGGTGGCTCGGCCGCAACCGCATGCCCGTCCGGGTGGCGCCCGAGGCCGCGGCAGCCGCCCTCGGGCTCTGGAGCGGCATCGCTCTGCTTGCGGTGTGGATCGTCAATCCCTACCTCGCGCTCCTCCTGGTCCCCCTGGCCCACCCCTGGGTGCTCGAGGCGCGGGCCGGGCGTCGCGGCCGGCGTCCGCGCCGGTGGCCGTCGGCGGCAGCCATCGCGGCGGCGTGCCTGCCGCTCATACTCGGGGCCGCGAGCGTCGCCGGGCGCTTCAACCTCGACGCGGGCGTCGTCTGGTCGGTCGCGCTCTCGATCGGCGACTGGGGCATCCGCGTGCCGATCGCGATCTGCGGTTGCGTGCTGGCGGGATCGGTCGCCTCGCTCGTGGTCGTGGCCGGCGCCGGCGCAGAGGCCGGCCCGCCAGGGCCGGCGAGGCCCCCTCGTGGGCGGGAGGTTGCATACGAAGCTCACACCGACGCCGAGGCGGGGAGCCAGGCGGTGTGGACAAATTCCCGATCGGGTAGCGAGGAGAGGGAACCGATCAATGCAGCGGAGACGAAGCGCGCCCCAGGACCCAACGGGGATACACGGATCGCTCCCGGAGGGGAGACTCAAGCACTTGACCGGACTGATTCACGCAGGGGAGTATCGCGTCGACGCGCAGGCGGTCGCACGAGAGATGCTGACCAAGGCGAGCCTGATCAGGCGCGCCCGGATCGAGCTCGCGACCGTCCGAGCTGATCGAAGCCCGACGGCGCCAGCTCAGCGCCCTCCGGACCCCGGAGCACCGTCTCAGCCCCTCTGAGAACCTCGCCCACCTGCGTCAGGCGCGTGCCCGTGGCGCTCACCGCTCGCGACGCCGCCTCGAGGCCCTCCGGCGGAATCGTCGCCACGAGCTCGTAGTCCTCGCCGCCTGAAGCGGCGAGCTCGATCGCCTCGACGGAAGCGCGTTCCGCGAGCGCAGCGAGACCCGGCTCGAGGGGAAGGCGATCGAGCTCGATCTCCACGCGAACCCCGCTCGCCGCCGCGAGATGGTCGGCATCGGCGCCCAGGCCGTCGGACACGTCGATCATGGCGGTCACGCCGGCGGTCGCGAGCGCGCGGCCCGCGCCGAGGCGCGGCTCGGGCTCGAGCTGGCGCCGCACGAGCTCGGCCGCGACATCCGGCTCGAGGTCGTCCCGAAGGCCCGGCTCGGAGAGCAGCAACAGGCCCGCGGCAGCGCCGCCCAGCGTTCCCGTCACCACGAGCGCGTCGCCCGGCCTGGCGCCCGCGCGGCTCACGAGCTCCTCCGCGGCGCCCGCGTGGCCGACGACCGTGAGGCCCAGCCACAGGACCGGTGCTCGGGTGATGTCGCCGCCGACGATCGCGACGCCCTGCTCGCCCGCCACGCCGACGAGGCCGGCGCCGACCTCGAGCAGGTCCTCCTCGGCCAGCCCCTCCGGGATCCCGACGATGACGTACGCCTCGCCCGGCTCCGCGCCCATGGCGGCGAGGTCGGAGAGCGCGGCCGCCATCGCCTTCGCGCCGACCGCGCGGGGCGGGGCGGTGGCAAGGTCGAAGTGAACGCCCTCGACGGTGGCGTCGACGGACGTGGCGGTGGCCCCGTGCGGAACGGTCACGGCCGCGTCGTCGCCGCTGGCGACGGCCACCCGGTCGCCGTCGCCGAGCCCGGCGGCCCCCCCTGCTTCGGCGAGCGACCGCAACGTCGCGATCAGGTCGAACTCGCCGTTCATCTGGTCTAGGGCGCGCCGCCGCCCCCGCCACCGCCCCCCGGCGTCGGGAGCGGTCCCTGGCCGGCGCCCGGCGCATAGAGGTTCGGCGGGTAGCCCCCGCTCGAGCCCGTCGACGACGTGTTGCCGCCGCTGGTCGAGGTCGAGGGGGTCGAGGGGTAGCTTGGCGTCGCGTAGGTCGTGCTGGGCACCTTCGACGGCGCCGACGACGTGTACTGCCCGTAGTACGGCGAGAGGCTCGGCATGCTGGTGGGCTGCTGGAACGGCTGGCAGCTACCGGCGGTGGCGGCGTCCATGTACTGGCGCCAGATCGGGCCCGACGTCGGTCCGCCGAACCCGGTCTCCGCGCGCGAGAGCGGGTGGCCCGTCCACACCGCCGTCGCATAGTTCGTCGTGAACCCTGCGAACCATGCGTCCGAGAGGCCCTGCGACGTCCCGGTCTTGCCGGCCTGGCCGTCGCTCGGGCAGCCCGAGATCGACGTGTAGCCGGCGCCGGTGCCGCTCGTGATCACGCCCTCGAGGATCTTCGTGACCTCGTAGGCGACCCCGGCGCTCAGGACGCGCTTGCCCTCGTCGGCGGCGGCGGTCTCCGTCTTGCCGTCCGGGAATTCGACCTTCGCGATCGCGGTGGCCGGATGGTGGACGCCGCCGTTCGCCAGCGTCGCGTAGGCATCGGCCATCTCGAGAGGCGTGACGCCGACGCTGAGACCGCCGATCGCGTCCGCCGGCGGGATGAAGCAGTTCGGCCCGAGCTTGCACGGGCTCTGATCGGGCTTGATGCCGAGTGGCGATGTGATGCCCATCGAGTATGCGGTCTTCGCGAAGTTCTCCGGCCCGACGTCGAGGCCGAGCTGGGCGAAGACGACGTTCACCGAGTCCCAGGTGGCCTGGGTGAGGTCGTAGGTGCCGCCGCCCGGCTCGGCGTTCGCGACCTCCCAGCTGCCGCCCCCGGGAATCGAGAGCGTCTTCGGCGAGTTGCCGTTGTAGTAGGTCGAGTTCGGGTCGGCGCCGTCCTTGATCGCGGTGGTCAGGACGAACGTCTTGAACGAGGAACCTGGCTGGCGGTGGGCCTGCGCCGCGAAGTTGAACTGGCTGTTCTCCGAGAACCGCTGTGTCGAGGCGAGCGCGACGATCTCGCCCGTCTTCGGGTTCACCGACGCGAGGGCGGACGCCGGGCCGCCACCGGAATAGCAGACCGAGCAGGCGTCGACGGCCTGCTGCGCCGCCTCCTGCAGGCGGGGCTGGATCGTCGTGTAGACCTTGAGGCCGCCGTTCTCGACCGTGTTGAGCCCGTACTTGTCGACGAGCTGCTGCTTGACGAGGTCGAAGATGTAGGGCTGCGTGATGCGGCTGTACTTCTGGCTCGGGTCGAGGCCGAGGCCGGAACGGACGGCGTTCGTGTACTCGCGCGCGGAGATGTAGCCCTGTTGCGTGCATCGCCAGCAGCACGTCGTTGCGGCGGGCGAGCGCGGCGCGCGGGTTGAGGAACGGGTTGTACTCGGAGGGCGCCTGGGGAAGGCCGGCGATCATCGCCGCCTCGGGAAGCGAGAGCTCGCTCGCGTGCTTGGAGAAGTAGGTCTCCGCGGCGGCCTCGGCGCCGATCGCCGTCGCGCCGTTGTTGGTCCCGTAAGGCGCGGTGTTGAGGTACTTGTTGAGGATCCAGGCTCTTCGAGTGGGCGGCCTCCTCGTCGTTCGCGAGGTGCGCCTCGTTGATCTTGCGCTCGATCGTCTCCTGCGGGTCGGCGATGTAGAGGTTGCGGACGAGCTGCTGGGTGATCGTCGAGCCGCCCTGCACCGGCTTGCCGCCGGCGAGGGCGTCCTTGACGCCGGCCCGGACGATCGCCTCGGGATCGATGCCGCCGTGCTCGTAGAAGTTCTTGTCCTCGATCGCGACCGTGGCGTCCTTCAGGTCCTGGGGGATCTTCGTCCCGGGGATCGGCTGGCGGATGTTGTCGGCGTGGATCACGCCGATGCGCGTGCCGTCGGCGGCGTAGACCTGCGTGATCCGGCCCTTCTTGATCGGCTTCAGCGAGCCGAGCGCGGGCGCGGAGTCGTAGATCGAGATCACCCAAGCGGCGGCGGCACCTAGCGCGATTCCGCCGATGGCGGCGAGGATGCCGATCCCCAGCAGGATCTTCTTTCCGGGCGAGCCGCGCCGGCGGCGAAGCCGTCTGCGCTGGCGTTGCGTCATGGAGCCGTCAAAGGTTAGCCACCCGGCATCGTCGGCTTCACACCTACGACAGCACCCCGGCCGCGCGGAGCGCCTCGTGAGCGCGCTCGCGCAGCTTCGCCTCCTCGGCGCCGGTCTTCGTGCGCTCCGGGTCGCGGCGGCCGTGGACGTCGATGCGGACGCCGTCGGCGGTGATCTCGGCGACGTCGACGGTCGGGATCTCCGCCGCCTCGAGCGCGGAGCGCGCCCGGCCGAGGTCGGCGCCGGGCGGCAACCACACGGATGCGGCGGGCGGCGCCGTTCGATCGCCGGTGGAGCGGTTGAAGACGACGCTCGTGACCACCTTCTCGTTCGGCACGACCATGAGTCGCCCGTCGCCGGGGTCGAGGTAGGTGTAGGAGAGGGTCAGGTCGTCGACGCGGCCAGTCTCGTCCTCGATCGTCACCGAGTCGCCGATCCGAATCGGCTGCGCGATCGCGAGCAGGATGCCCGCCATCGGGTTGGCCAGCACCTGGCGCGCCGCGAGCCCGACGATCAGCGTGAGGACGGCGCTGGACGCGAGGATGCCGGTGGCCAGGCGGTTGAAGTTATGGAATCGCGATAGGGCGAGCGCCGCCCCGATCAGGAGGATCACGACGAAGATGAGGCGGCGAATCACCCGCAGCCGGGTCTGAGCCGCGCGCGAAACGCCGCCGTCGCCGATGCGGGCCGCGACGCGCCCGCCGCGGCCGATAACCAGGCGGTCGACGAGGAAGGCGACGCCGATGGCGACGGCCATCGTGATGATCGCCGAGACGGCGTCGTTCGAGAGGGAGATTGCGGCGAGGTTCACCGAATGTGTTTTCGCGTCGTCGACCTAGGGTTCCTGCCATGCAGGCCATCCTTCTCGACGCGTTGGGCACGCTCCTGGAGCTCGAGCCGCCATGGGAGCGGCTGCGCGGGGACCCCCAGCGCGCGCGTCGGGCCTTCGAGACCGAGATGGCCTACTACCGGGAGCACAGCATCGAGGGGCGGGACGAGGCGTCGCTTGCGGACCTCCGGGTGCGGTGCGCGGCGCTTCTGTCTCGGGGGCTGGCCAGGGAGGTCGGGGTCCCGGAGATGATGGCCGCAATCCGGTTTCACGCCTTCGATGATGCGGCGCCGGCACTCAGGGAGCTTCGAGCGCGCGGGCTGCGGCTCGTGGTGGTCTCGAACTGGGACTACGCGCTGCCCGAGGTGCTGGAGCGCGTGGGGCTGCTTTCGCTGCTGGATGGCGTGGTGACGTCCGCCGGGGTCGGAGCGTCCAAGCCGGACCCAGCGATCTTCCGGGAGGCGCTGGAGGTGGCCGGCTCTGGCGCCGCGGAGGCGCTCCATGTCGGAGATAGCGGCGAGGAGGATGTTGCCGGGGCCGAGTCGGCGGGCATCCGGGCCGCCCTGCTCGACCGCTCGGGCAACGGCGACATCGCGTCCTTGAACGAACTCCGGACAGCGTTTGGGGATTCAGACCGCCTATAGCGGCTTGAATCCCCAAAGTCCGAATCGGGCGTCCATACCATGCGCTCGGTGACCACCTCTCCCTCGCTGCCTCCCCCCAACGTGGGCGCCCCAGCGGCCGATCCTGCTCCGCCGCCACCGGCGCCCGAAGCACCGATCTGGGGGCCCTCGAAGACCATCCTCGGCATCGTCGTGCTCCTCGTGGCCGTCGTGCTCGAGGGCGGTGTCGTAGCGATCTTCGATCCCGGGCTGAAGGACGTTGCCGCCAAGCTCGTCCTCCAGGCGATGCTCGCCGCGACGCTGGTGGCGGTGGCGTTCGTCATGCCCGGGGACGGAAAGCCCATGCACGAAGGAGGCGCTCGGCCTGCGCCGGCCGCCCGAGGGAGTGGAGACGGCGACGCGCACCGCGCTCATCGGCTACGGCGCGTACTTCGTGTTCGTCATCGCCTACGCGAACCTCGTCCATCCCCATCAGAAGGACCTGACGCGGGCGCTCGGCTTCAACCACGGCACGGCCGCCGCGATCGTGATCGGCCTGCTCGTGATCCTCGCCGCGCCAATCTCGGAGGAGATCTTCTTTCGCGGATTCGTCTTCCGCGGCATGAGGCGCGCGCTGCCGTTCGTCGCCGCAGCGGTGATCTCGGCCGTGATCTTCGGCGCCTTCCATTACACCGGGACGTCGAGCCTCACGGTGCTGCCGCAGCTCGCCGTCCTCGGGCTCGCGCTGGCCTGGATCTACGAGCGGACCGGCTCGATCTACCCGACGATGGCGGTGCACGCCGTCAACAACACCCTCGCCTTCATCATCCTCACCTCATGAGCCCCGCCGATCCTAAAGCCGGCGACTCCGCGATCAGGCTGCGCGGGTTCGTCAAGCGCTTCGGCGAGATAACCGCGGTCGATGGTCTCGACCTCGATGTCCCCTACGGCACGTGCGTCGGCCTCCTGGGGCCCAACGGCGCCGGGAAGTCGACCACGATGAAGGCGCTGACGGCGCAGGTCATCGCCGACGCCGGTGAGCTCGAGGTGCTCGGCCACCGGCTCCCAGGCGATTCGAAGCAGGCGCGCGCGGAGATGGGCGTGGTGCCGCAGCTCGACAACCTCGACGTGTCGCTGACCGTCGAGCAGAACCTTCTCGTGTTCGCGCACCTGTACAGGGTCGGTACGGCCGACCGAAGGGACGCCATCGAGCGCGCGCTCGAGATCGCGATGCTCGCCGACCGCCGCCACTCGAAGGTGGGCGAGCTCTCGGGCGGCATGCGCCGCCGCCTCCTGATCGCGCGCGCCCTGATCCACCAGCCGCAGCTGGTGCTCCTCGACGAGCCGACCGTCGGCCTCGACCCGCAGGTCCGCGTGGGCATGTGGGCCCTCATCGACCGGATGCGCGCTGAGGGCGTCTCGATCCTCATGAGCACGCACTACATCGAGGAGGCCGAGCGCCTCTGCGACCAGGTGACGATCATGTCGCACGGGAAGGCGGTCGCAGTCGGCCGGCCGCGGGAGCTCATCGCCGAGCACGCCGGGACGGAGGCGATCGAGGTCTACGGGCCGCCGCAGCGCCTGGCCGAGATCGAGCGGCTCGCGGGCGAGCGCGGATGGTCGAGCCGCCGCACTGGCACCTCGGTCTCGATCCTGCGCTCGAACGGCACCGCCGAGCTCGACGGCGTGCGCCGCGTCACAAACCTCGAGGACGTCTTCGTCCTCTTGACCGGAGAGGAGATTCAGTGAGGTGCTTTAGCACCGAAAGAAGCGTGTCAGGCGGCGAAGCCGCTCGCAGGAGGTGTCACCTGATGTCCGTAGCCGAAGCAACCCGCCGCCTTCACCGCCTCGAGCCGACGGCCCTGCGGGGTGTGATGGTGCGGGAGGTCGTCAACTTCTCGTCGTTCTGGCGCTCGTCGACGTTCTCGTCGACGGTCGACCCCACCATCTACCTGCTCGCGTTCGGCTTCGGCTTCGGCTCGCTGGTCTCGACCGTCGGCGGCATTCCGTACATCGAGTTCGTCGCCACCGGGATCGTCGCCACGACGGTGCTCTTCGCAGGCGCCTTCCCGGCGATGTACTCGACGTTCGTCAAGTACGAGTTCCAACACACCTACGACGCCATCCTCGCGGCGCCGGTCGACGTCGAGGAGCTGGTCACCGGCGAGGCGCTCTGGATCGCGGCGCGGGTCGGGGTGTACGGCACGGCGCCGATCATCGTCGGGATCATCTTCGGGCTCGACCCGAGCTGGGGGATGCTGCTCGTGCCGCCGATCGCCGCCCTCTCGGCCTACGGCTGGGCCTCGTTCGGCATCTTCATCGCCGCCAAGGCCGACAAGATCGAGAGCTTCTCGTACTGGCAGAGCGGCCTCCTGACGCCGATGTTCCTGGTCGCGGGAACGTTCTTCCCCCTCAGCGGGCTCCCGCAGTGGGCCCAGGCGCTCGGAAACCTGAACCCTCTCTACCACTGCGTCCAGCTCGTCCGCGACTCGGTGTTCGGCGATTGGAGCTGGGCCACACTCGGCCACTTCGCGTTCCTCGTCGGCTTTGCGCTCATCGCCTGGCGGATCTCGATCCGCTACATGGAGCGAAAGCTCATCCTTTGACCCGCCTACAATCCCCGCCCGTGAAGGCTCGCCTCGTTCTCCCAGCTGCCGTCGTCCTAGCCGCGCTCGTCCCTGCAGGAGCCGCCGCCCAGTCCGCCGCTCCGACGCTCTCGACCGGTCCGACGTCCGCGAACGCCGGCCAGGCCTCGGCCCCGGCGGCGCCGAGTGGGCCGGCCCCGGCGACGATGTTCCTGAACGTCGGCGGGAAGAAGAACGTCCAGGTCGGTGGCCGGATCAAGGCCAAGGGGCGCATCCGCCCGTTCGTCCCGGGCCAGCGGGTCGAGCTTCGCATTGCCCGCCGGGGCAAGGTCATCCGAAAGCGGACGATCCCGATCAAGCCCGTGGCCCACTCGAACCAGGGCCGCTTCCGCATCCGCTCGGGCAAGCTGATCAAGGCGGGTCCTTATCGAGTCACGGCCGTCCACAAGGCGACCGCCGAGCAGGCGGGCTCCCGCAAGGTTTCGAAATCGCTCGGCATCCACTACCCCGACCTCGACCCGGGCGCCCGCTCCTCCAAGGTCAAGATCTTCACGAGGCTGCTCCACCACGCGGGCTACTACACGCCCCGCTCGAGCTACTACGGCTCCGGTGTCGGCCGCGCCGTCCTCGCTTACCGGAAGGTCAACCGCATGGCGCGCACCGAAAACGCGACGGCGGGCATCTTCCACACGCTCGCCAAGGGCAAGGGCGGCTTCAACCTGAAGTACCCCGGCCGCGGCTACCACGTCGAGGTCGACATCTCCCGCCAGGTGATGGTGATCGCCAACAAGGGGAAGGCGCAATACATCATCCCGGCCTCGACCGGCGCCCCCGCGACGCCCACGATCCTCGGGCGCTACCACGTCTACAACAAGACGGCGGGATACAACTCGGAGGGGATGTACTACTCGAGCTACTGGCACAACGGGTACGCGGTCCACGGCTTCGACCCGGTCCCGACCTACAACGCGAGTCACGGCTGCGTGCGGATCCCGATCCCGGACGCGATCTTCGTCTACAACCGGATGCCGATCGGGACCGAAGTCGACGTCTATCACTAGGAACCGGGCCCTCGCCAGCCAAGAGGTCGTCGCTCGTCGCCTTCGTCGCCTCGGCCGACCTCGACCGCTCGCACGCCTTCTACGACGCGGCGGGGTTCGAGGATCCCGACGGGAATCCCCTCTCGTTCCAGCAGGCGACCTGATGCCGGCAGACCTCGACGCGGCACGGGCCACGCTTCTCGCCGAGCTCCGCGAACATGCCCTCGTCATCGGCGAGGTAACCCTCTCGTCGGGGCAGAAGGCGTCGTACTACGTCGACGCCCGGCGGGCGCTTCTGCGGCCGGCCGGCTTTCGCGCGGCCGGCGAGCTGATCGCCGCGGCCGCCGCCGAGGTCGGGGCCGAGGCGGTCGGGGGGCCGGCGACGGCCGCCATCCCGCCCTCCTGCGCGGCGCTCGGGGTCCCGGCCGGTGAGCGCCTCGTCGGCTTCTTCGTCCGCTCGGAGCGCAAGGCCCACGGCCTTCAGCGCTGGGTGGAGGGCCCGGTCGAACCGGCCGCGAAGTGCCTCGTCGTCGAGGACACGGTGACGACCGGTGGCTCGACCGTTCGCGCGATCGAGCGGATGCGCGAGGAGGGGCTCGAGATCGCCGGCGCGGTCGCCGTGGTCGATCGCCTGGCGGGCGGCGGCGACGCGATTGCCGAGGCCGCGGGGAGCTACCGAGCGCTGGTCACCATCGACGAGATCTACCCCGACCGGCCGGACCGCGGTTAGAGGCCCTCGCTGACGAGCCTGTCCGGCGACCCCACGACGAGCGCGTCCCCGCTTATGCTTCGCCCGCCATCCGGGCGGGACGCCGAGCGAGAAGCCGCTCGTGTAGTCGCGGGTTCGAGACTACGCTCGGGATATGACGATTCAGCGGATGGACAACGTTCTCATCGTTGTCGACGACCTCGAGGCTGCCAAAGCGTTCTTCGCCGAACTCGGTATGGAGCTGGAAGGCGAGGCGCCGGTCGAGGGGCGTTGGGTGGACCGTGTCGTCGGGCTCAACGACGTCCGTGCCGACATCGCCATGATGCGGACCCCGGACGGCCACAGCCGGGTTGAGCTGACGAAGTTCCACACGCCGCAGGCGGTCAGAGCCGAGCCGGAAAGCGCGCCGGCGAACACGCTGGGCATACGCCGCATCATGTTCGCTGTCGACGACATCGACGACGTCGTTGCCCGCCTGCGCAGCCACGGTGCCGAACTCCTCGGCGAGATCGCGCAGTACGAGGACATCTACCGGCTCTGCTTCCTACGTGGCCCTGAGGGCATCATCATCGGACTGGCCGAGAGGCTCAGCTAACGGTGCAAACCACGTCCGGCCGCAGCTTTGCGACCGGAACCTCGGTCAGCGGTGACCTCGACGGCGAGGACCTGGCCTAGCTGCGGACTGCGCTCCGCGATGCGCACGGCGCGCGGAGCCAGGCGGCCGTGGTGCCAGCGGCGGCGCGCCGTGACAGATAGGGTCGCCCGCTCTTGCCCCCGAAAAGAGGAGACCGGACATGAAGCGAGCTCGACCAACCGCCCTATTAATCGCGCTGACCGTCGTGGCGGCGACTTCGCTCGCCGCGTGCGGCGGCGGATCCGACACGACGACGGTAACGACGACCGCGCCCGCGCCCACGACGGCGCCCACGACCACGACAACACCCTCGACCTCGACGACGACGCCGAAGCCGCCGACGACCTCGTCGACGGGCACCTCGACCGGCGCCGCCGCTCCAGGCAATTGCACGAACGGCCAGGTCTACGACTCCGTAGCCAAGACCTGCGTCACCCCGAGTCCGAACGGCAACCCCTGCCCGAATGGCGAGGTGCCGATGGCCGACCGGCCCGTCTGTGTGCAGAACCCGAAGGACTAGGCCAGGCTGCCGTTGGGGACCCGTGCTCGAGTACCTCGTGCACCCCTGACGAGGCTGCGGCCGATCGACCCGCTAGCTTGGGAGCTGTCTGAGCGAAGCATCGTCGTTCGGGTCAGCATCATCGTCTCCGCGACGCGCCCGGCCTCCTCCTGGGGTCGGGCGCTCGTGGCAAGACGGCCCGCAGCCGCCGCCAGGTGCCGCTCTCGCCCCGCGCGCTCGAAGCGATCGAGGCGCTGCCGCCGAGGCTCGACAGTCCCTACCTGATCCCCGCTCGCCGGGGCGGGGTGTTCAACGTCAACAACTTCCGCCGCCGCGAGTGGTCGCCCGCGATCGAGGCGTCGGGGGTGCGGCGTCCGGCGAGGATCTACGACCTGCGGAGGACGTTCGCCTCGAACGCGCTCGCGGCGGGCGTGTCGGCGTTCGAGCTGGCCCGGATCATGGGCACGTTCGTCGCCATGATCGAGCGGCAGCGAGGCTCGGATTCCGGCTTGGCTCCTAGCGCCCCGACCAGGATTCGAACCTGGGGCCTACTCCTTAGGAGGGAGTCGCTCTATCCAACTGAGCTATCGGGGCCCACTCGGAGATTACGGCTCGCGCGGCGCTACGACTCGTTCAGGCTCACGGCCGCGCGGATCAACGCCCTGAACGCGTCCTCGTCGATCGCTTCGCCCTCGCGGATGTCGATTGCGCGCCTGACCTTGCCATCGAGGCTCGAGTTGAAGAGGCCTGAAGGGTCCTTCAATGATGCGCCCTTGGCGAAGGTCAGCTTCACGACGGCCTTGTACGTCTCGCCGGTGCAGATCATTCCGTCGTGTGACCAGACCGGAACCCCTGGATTGGAAGGCTTCCTCCACTTCCACTCCTCGACCACCTCTGGGTCGGCTTCCTTGATCAGGGCACGGACCCGGGAGAGCATCTCGCCGCGCCAGTCGCCCAGCTCCTCGATTCTCGCCTCGATGAGCTGAGCCGGGGATTCCTCGTTCTGCGAGCCAGTCTTCCTCTTCATGTCGTTCCTTACTCCTTGGGAAGGAGTCGCACTATCCAACTGAGCTATCGGGGCGGGGGCTGAAACAGTAATTGGATGAGCGACGCTCAGATGATCCTCGTCGCCGGAGCGCTCATGGCGGCCGGCCTCGCAGCGTCGCTGGCCGCCGGGCGCCT
Organism: uncultured Actinomycetes bacterium; assembly: GCA_963823245.1. Taxonomy (GTDB): domain Bacteria; phylum Actinomycetota; class Thermoleophilia; order Solirubrobacterales; family 70-9; genus JAWVFM01. The sequence goes on from CAWGKQ010000010.1 coordinate 68,675, forward strand.
GCGGGTTCCCGGGCTGGTCTTATTCCTCGGCCTCGGGATGGCGATCGGCTCCGATGGCCTCGGATGGATCGACTTCAGCGACTACCGCCTCGCCCGGACCATCGGGATCATCGCCCTGTCGCTGATCCTGTTCGAGGGTGGCCTCAACGCCGGTTTCGAGTCGATCCGGCCGGTGCTGGCGCCAGCGCTTTCTCTCGCCGTCGTGGGGACTCTCGTGACGGCGCTGATCGCGGGACTCGCTGCGACCTGGCTCTTCGACCTCTCCCTGCTCCAAGGGCTTCTGTTGGGATCGATCGTCGCGTCCACCGACGGCGCAGCGATCTTCGCGCTCGTGCGCGACTCCCGCCTCAAGCGGAGAGTCGCTCGCAGCCTCGAGGGGGAGTCAGGCTTGAACGATCCGCTGGCGGTCCTCTTGGTCATCGGATTGATCAACTGGATCCAGCAGCCCGGCTACGGATGGAGGAATTCGGCGCCCTGCTCGCGCGGGAGGTCGGCATCGGCCTCGCCGTCGGGATCGTGGTCGGCTGGCTGAGCCTGCAGGCTCTTCGCCGGGTACGGCTCGGAACCGAGGCGGCCTATCCGATCGCCACCCTCGCCACGGCGGCCATCGCCTACGGCGCCGCGGCAATCGTCCATGGCTCGGGCCTCCTGGCTGTCTACGTCGTCGGCCTCGTGCTCGGCAGCTTCCCGATACCGGCGAGGCGGGCGGTAACGGTCTTTCACCAGGGCCTGGCCGGGCTGGCTCAGGTGACGATGTTCCTGGTCCTCGGCCTCCTGGTCTTCCCCTCACAGCTCGGCGACGTCGCCCTCAAGGGCACGGCTCTCGCCCTCGTTCTCGTCTTCCTGGCGCGACCGCTCGCGACCTTCCTCGCCACGATCAGAGCCGGGTTCAGCAGAGGTGAGAGGGTGGTTCTCGCCTGGGCGGGCCTTCGCGGGGCCGTTCCGGTGGTCCTCGCCACGTTCCCGGTGCTCGCCGGGGTCAGCCAGAGCCATGAGCTCTTCAACGTCGTGTTCTTCGCCGTTTTCGTGTCGACGCTCCTGCAGGGCACAACCTTCGAGCCGGTTGCACGGGCGCTCGGCGTCACGGACGAGGACGATGCGGACGAGCCGTGGACGCGCCCACCGAGCTCGCCGATCGCCCGGATCTCGACCACCCGGCCGTGGACCGAGGCCGACGGCGATCCGTCCTATCCACGGACGGTCGCCGGAATCCCGGTCACGACGCAGCTATTGACGCGAATCGACCAGCCAGGGGCCGTCGTCGCGCTGAGCGACGGGCGGTACGCGTTCACGGGCCCGGTGACCGCGATCGGCTCCGCCACCGCCGTGCACGAGGCGGCGAGGCGCCAGCTCAGCAACGCCCGCGCCGAAGACGACCGATCGTGGTGGCGCCAGGTAATCGGCGCGCTCGCAAGGGGATCGGCCTGATGCATCGACCGATCGGGGGGCTCACCGAAAGGGTGTAGGTTGGCCAAGGTGACTCCCGTGTCTCGTCTGGGGGTTGCGCTGATCGCTGCGATCGTGCTCGGCTCGACCTCGCTCGCATCCGCCGCCCAGGCGGTCCCGTTCGCTCCCTACGTCGACGAGACCGCTGACGACCACTTCCCGCTGGCGAAGTTCGCGGGGCAGACCGGGGTCTCCGAGTACACGCTCGGGTTCGTGGTCGCGAACGGACCGAGGTGCAGAGGGTCATTCGGAGCGGCCGGGCTCGGCACCGCCGACCGTCTGGCGCGGGTCAAAGCCCTCCGCTCGCTGGGCGGCGAGGTCATCGTCTCCTTCGGGGGCGCGACCGGGACCGAGCTAGCGCGACGCTGCCACACCGCGAAGTCGTTGGCCAACCAGTACGACGCGGCGGTCCGGGCGCTCGGCGCCTCATCGGTGGACTTCGACATCGAGGGCAAGACGCTGAACAAGCGGATCGGCCTCGACCGGCGCTCGAAGGCGATCGCGATCCTCGAGCGAAGGCACCCGGGGCTGGAGGTGTCGTTCACGCTGCCGGTCGATCAGCGGGGCCTGACCGGCGACGGCCGGGCCCTGATCCGATCGGCGCTCCAGCACGGCGTCCGGATCGGCGTGGTCAACATCATGGCGATGGACTTCTTCAATTCCCAGGCGGTGGGCCACATGGGGCAGTCGGCTGTGCAGGCCGCCAACTCCACCCTTGACCAGCTCGCCGCGCTCATGCCGGGCAAGCCCCCGGCTCAGCTCGCGGCCGCGCTCGGGGTTACGGTGCTGATCGGCGTCAACGACGACCCGAAGGAGGTCTTCACCTTCGACGACGCTCACACCGTCGGTGCCTACGCGCAGAGCACAGGGATCGGGCGCCTGTCGATCTGGTCCGCGAAGCGCGACAAGCCCTGTGGCCCCGACCAGGACCCGGCCCGCCCGCACGAGGACTGCCACGGCCTCCCGGAGCCTGCGGGAGCGTTCTCCTCGTACTTCGCCTCGCTGGGCTGAACCAGGCCGGGCGGCGAGTTAGGTCGCTCATCCGCTGACGCATATACGAAAGCGGTGCACCTTCCCACCGGCGACGGGGTTGCCGTTCGTCACCTGGTAGTCCATGCGGTCGTCGGGCACGGTCTCCCCGGGATCGGTCGGATCAAATCCGGCATCCAGGGGAAAGACGGCGGAGAGCCTCGTTTCGATCGTCGACAGCGACGGCGCATAAGCGGCGCCCCCGCCGGTCACGTGGAAGGGGTCGTCGCAGACCGAGCCTTGAACATCCTGGGGCGCGCCCGGAGGTATCGGGAACGCCGTGTCGTCGACATAGCTGATCTGGGCGCCCTTCATGCAGACGGCCCAGACGGTGACGGTCGCCTTCCCGCCGCGGTTGAAGTACTTCACCGCCCAACCGTCATCGGGTGTCCCGCCCTGGTCCGGACCGTCAACCGGGAAGCTCGCGCTCAGCTGCAACCGGTCGAAGTCGCCGGTCTGCATTCCGCCGGCGCTGTCGCTCGTTCCTTGCGGACACAACGCCTGCAGCTTGCCGACCGCACCTCGCTTGACCGTCTGCGTCGCGGATGCGTAGCTGACCTTCGCGTTCGAGCAGACCGCATAGGAGGCGAGGTTCGCATTGGCCGTCCGGAGGTCGACCGCGCCCGTCCTCCAGCCGTCGTCGGGCTTTCGGTCGGCGTCGGCCTCGGTGTCGACCGGCGTCGACTCGACTGCCATGCCGTCGATGGAGCCCGTGTCGGCGTCGAAGCCCCCGCCGACGATCCGCCCCGAGCCCGGAGGGCAGATTGCGGCTGCCGCTGAGTGACCCTGCGGAATCATCGTCGCTGAGGTCTGAAAGTAGGTGAAGCCTCCAACGGTGCCGAGGCTTCCATCCGCCAGCGCATCCGCGGGAACGAGGAAGGCGCAGAGCGCTACGGCCCATCCGATCGCGCTCCGACGACGCCTCCCCGACACCACGCGGCCAGCCTACTCCCTAGGTGGCGAACTGGCGCCACGGCGCAGAGGCACGCTTAGCCTCGCCGCCAAGCGCTGGGTACGCGACCGCTTCTGCGCGCGCCAGCTCGCGCGCGACCCGAACCTGAGGGTGATCGGGATCGGGAGCGGCTAGCCGGCCTTGGCCTCGTCGGGCTCGCCCTCGCCGGCCTCGCCCTCCTCATCCTCGTCCTCGCCCGGCTCGGCGTCCTCGTAGAGGCTCTCGGCCGCGATCTCGCCCAGGCGGCGATCGAAGAGCTTGACCGACAGGTAGAAGTCGTCCCCGAACCCACGCAGGGCGTCGACGGCGACCAGGGTGAACCGTCCCTTCAGGACCGCCGCCTGGTCGACCACCTCGTCGTCGATCTCGGCCGTCGCAGCGACGGCACCGCGGACCAGAGGCAGTCCCCAAACGAGGGTCACATCGCCGCCGCGGCCCCCGTCGGTCCGCCATGAGCCGATGACGTCGTCGTTCAGGTCGATACGCCAGTCGGGGTTGTCGTCGGCCGTGACGTCGGTGAAGTCGGCGCTCGCCCGGATCTCGGACGGCTCCGCCTCCCCGTCCTCGTCGGGGGCCACGAACGAGACGTGGCCGAAGTACTCGATCGGGTTCCCCTCGGAGTCCTCGGTTCGCGCGGTCAGGGGCATAAAGACCCGTCCCCCCCAGGCGCGGTCGGGGAACCACTTCACCGCCTCGCGGTCGAGGGAGGCACCCGCCTCGTCGGCCAGCGGCTCGGCGGCGACCGCGAACTCCTCCAGCAGCCGGTCGGCCCAGCGGCCGTAGGGCTCGCCCTCCTGCGACGCGTCGGCGATGAAGGCTGGAAAGGGGCGAGGCGTGGGCGGCATCGGCGGGCACACTACCCGCCCGGCTCAGAGAGCCTCGAGTCCCGCCCGCAGGTCGGCCGCCGCTCTCTCCGGCGGGTAGACGTTGATGTCGACGCCCGTTCCGAGCTCGAAGCCGGCGCGCGCCGTGAGCCGCGGCACCAGGTCGGCGTGCCAGCAGAACGCCTCGGCGCCCCGCGGAGCGGTGCGCACCCAGAGGTTGAGCTGAGGTGGCGCGCCGAACGCGGCTCTCAATGCCCGCAGGGCCCGATGAAGCATCCCCGCGCCAACCTCGCCGTCGTGCTCGAACGCCGGCGCGGGTCGTCGAGGAACGAGCCTGAGCTCGAACGGCGAGCGCGCCGCCCAGGGGCACAGGAGCATCGCCTCGTCGTCGATGGCCACGAGCCGATCGCGACGGCGCACCTCCTCCACCGCGACGTCGGCCAGCAGGTGACCCCCCATCGTTCGCTGGTGGTAGGCGGCGGCGCGCTCCCGCTCCCTCGCCACCTCCGCGGGCACGAACCGCATCGCGTAGAGCTGGGCGTGGGTGTGCTCGAGCGACGCCCCGGCCTCGGGTCCCTCGTTGACGATGAGGTGCACGTACGAGGAGTCCGTCGCATGAGCGCGCATGCGCTCCCGCCAGCCTGCGACCGCTGTCGCGAGCTCGGACTCGTTCAGAGCGCCTAGCGAGGTCTCGTGCCGCGGCACGTTGACGATCACCTCGTGCGCGCCCTCGGCGGGAACGGAGCGGAAGAGGTCGGCGTCGGTCTGCCGGGTGGAGGCGCGCAACGGATCGGCTGAGCTCGCGAGCCCCGTCTCGGGCTCCCCTGCGGCCTCACCATCAGGCTGCGAGAGGACCGGATAGAGGTTTGGAACCGCTCGCACCCTCCACCCCGGCGTATCGGACTCGCCCCCGCCCGGGCGGTCGGCCCAAATCTCGGGCGGGGTGCGGTCCTCGCGCCCCTCGCAGAACGGGCAGGTCTCCCCCGCGTCGGGGCGCGAGTCCGTGGCCGGCGGCGCAAAGGCGTCCGGTCGCTCGGCGCGACCCGACGCGAGGATCACGCGCAGCCCGGTGAGCTGGTCGATTCGAATTTCCGGGGCGCTCAGAGCTACTCGGCCGTTCCGGGCCCGACCTCGCGGCCTTGCTCGGTGTGGGACTTGGTCGACTGCATGAACGAACTCAGCATGTCGATCGGAAGCGGGAAGACGATGGTCGAGTTCTGCGTCACGCCAAGGTCGAGCAGCGTCTGCAGGTACCGAAGCTGGAGCGTGGCGGGGTTCCTGGAGATGATCTCCGCCGCCTGACCGAGCTTCTCGGCCGCCTGGTACTCCCCATCGGCGGCGATCACCTTGGCGCGGCGCTCGCGCTCGGCCTCGGCCTGGCGCGCGATCGCCCGCTGCATGTCGGCCGGGAGCTCGATGTCCTTGACCTCGACCGTGCTGACCTTGACGCCCCACGGCTCGGTCTGCTCGTCGATGATCTGCTGGAGCTCCGCGTTGACCCGCTCCCGCTCGGACAGCAGGGTGTCGAGCTCGGCCTTGCCGAGCACCGAGCGCAGCGTCGTCTGGGCGATCTGCGTGGTCGCGAGGAGGAAGTTCTCGACCTCGGTCACCGCGTTGCGCGAATCGATGACGCGGAAGTAGGCGACGGCGGTAACCCGCACCGTGACGTTGTCCTTGGTGATCACCTCCTGTGGCGGCACGTTGAGCGTGACCGTCCGCAGGTCGATCCGCACCATCTGGTCGATGAATGGGATGAGGATGATGAGGCCCGGGCCCTTCTGGGCGATCAGGCGGCCCAGGCGGAAGATGACGCCGCGCTCGTACTCGCGGAGGATCCTGATGCTCGCCGCAACGAAGATCACGACGAGGATCACGAGGACGATCACAACTCCGATCGCGACTCCCACTAGCTCACTCCTTCGTCGGCGTTCTCCTTGGCCGCGGCACCCACATTGGCCTCGTTCCCATCGAGCGGGCTCACCTCGAGCGTCAGGCCCTCAACGGACTCGACGCGGACTCTACTTCCGATCGCCGCCTCCTGCCCGCGTGCGACGCCCTCGCGAAGGCGGGCCTTCCACAGCGCTCCCTGTAGGAAGACCTGCCCAAGCGGGTCGAGCGGCTGGCGGACCTCGCCGACGGCCCCTATCAACTCCTCCTCCCCGGTCCGCTTGGGCAATCGGCGGGCGCGCAACACGCGCTGAACCGCGACGGCGATGCCCCCACCGAGAACGACGGCGACCGTGACGACCACCCACGGCGAGATCTCGAACGCCGACGAGTTCGTGTTGTAGAGGAGGAGGCCGCCCGCAGCGAGCGCCACGATGCCGCTGACCCCGAGGATCCCGTGGGTCCCGAAGTGGGCCTCGGCGATCAGCATCCCGACCCCGAGCGCGAGGAGCACCACGCCGACGAAGTTGACCGGAAGCTGGGCCGATCCGTAGAAGCCCAGGAGGAGCGAGATTGCTCCCAGGGTGCCCGGCAGGATCAGGCCGGGACTGAAGAACTCGATTCCGATCCCGAGCAGCCCGGCGAGGATCAGCAGGTAGGAGACGTTGGGGTTGACGATTATCTCCAGCAGCTGGTACTGGAGCGGCAGGTCATGGTCTTCGATCTGAAGCCCCGCCGTGTGGAGCACCTGAGCCTTCGGCCCCTTCACGTGGAAACCGTCGATCTCTTGCAGCAGCGCTTCCTGCGAGGGAGCGATCACGTCGATGAGACCCGCGTGAAGCGCCTCGCGGGCGGTCAGGTTGGTCGCCTTGCTGACCAGCTCCTCGGCGAGCTTCGGGTTGCGACCGTGCACGGAGGCGAGCGCCCGCATCGAGGCAGCGGCGTCGTTGACGATCTTGCGCTGCAGGTCCTGGCTCCCGCCGCCGGCGCCGATCGCGATCGGGGTCGCCGATCCGATGTTGGTCTCCGGGGCCATCGCGGCGACGTCGGCGGCCTCGGTCATGTACGCGCCCGCGGAGGCCGCCCTCGCCCCGTTCGGGTACGTGTAGACCACCACCGGCATCGGCGCCGCCTCCATGTCCTGCACGATCGCCCGCAGCGAGTCGACGAGGCCGCCGGGCGTGTCGAGGCGGATGATTGCGATCGCCGCATGCTGGCTGGCGGCGTCGTCGAGCGCGCTCGAGATCCACTTCTCGGTCGCGGGGTCGATGGTCGCCTGCAGCTGGATGGAGTAGGCGACTCCCGCGCTCGATTGAGCGGGGGCGACAGGCGGCAGCGCGGCGAGGACCGCCGCGATCGAGGCGGCCAGCGCTATCAGGTGCGCCAGCCGGCGCATGCCCCGATTATCCGCCCTCCAACCCGCGAACGTCCCCGGGCAGGGGCTATAGGGGGTAGCGAGGGACGTTCGCGGAAAAGGGGGGCGGTCAGCCGGCGTAGCGGCGCACGTCGGCAGCCAGCTCGGCCCCGGACGTGTAGGGGCCCTGCTTGAGATGGACGAGCTTGCCGCGCCGGTCGTAGAAGGCTGTGCGCGGGTAGCCGCCGACACCCCCCTGCGTGGCCGCGATCTCGCTCGAGTGGTCCGAGAAGCTGGGGTAGGGCAGCGGGCGCTCGCGCAGGAACGTCCGCGCGGCCGCGGGACTGTCCTCGGCGTCGACGCCGAGGAAGGCCACCCGCTTGCCGAAGCGGACCGCCGCGCGGCCGAAGAGCGGGATCTCCCTCCGGCAGGGCTCGCACCACGAGGCCCAGTCGTTGACGACGACCGGGTAGCCGCTGAGCCGGCGCAGGCGCGCCTCGTAGGCGTCCGTGCCGCCCGGCAGGAGGCGATCGCCCTGACGGTAGATCGCAGCGAGCGGGGCCGGGGCGCCCCGCAGCGCGGCGCGATAGTCAGGATGGCTCGCCGAGCCGGTGCCGGAGCTCGTTCCGCACGCGCTGAGGAGGCCCGCCAAGGCGGTCGCCGCCAGGCACAAAACGAGCCAAAGTCCCGCTTGGGGAGCCGTCTTTCGGAGCGCGGTGCTACCTTTCATATCGGTCCCGCACATCCTCGGGGCCGCGGGGAAGCTGCCGGCTCGGCAGAGGGGAAACGTCAGGCGAGCCGTCGGAGCCTCGGCACCTTAGCGCGCCCTCCGCCGCTTCTTTTGTTTTGCCGGCGGGCGCAGGAACAGGTTCTCGATGTCAGATACCACCGGAGTTGCCGCGGGCGCGTCCACGCGGCTGAGCAGTGAGGAGATCGAACGGGTCTCCGCGTTCTCCCGCGAGCCGATCCTGCTCGACGGCGAGGGGCCCGAGGACCTCACGCCCGGCACGGCGCGCCGCATGGCGGTCGACGCCGCGCTCGCCGAGCTCGACGAGGGAGCGGAGGCGCCCTCGTTCGAGTGGCGCCGCAACTACTCGCTCGTTCTCGGCCTCGAGCGCCTGCTCGACTCCGAGCGCGCCACGCTCCTGGACGGCGCCGAGCTGTCCGAACACCAGGTCGACGCGCTCTCGGGGACCCTCGCGGCGCTCGTGGCAGACCTCGAGGACCCCGGGTCGAACGGGCGCGCGAACGGCGACGTCGCCGCTCGCGCCGGGCCGAACGGGGCCTCCGCCGACGCTGAGGAGGCAAACGGCGCCGCGACGGTGAACGGCGCCGAGGAGGCCGACGACGCGCTCGCGCCCGACGAGGAGGAGCCCGTCGATTGGGAGGAGCCGGGCGCCGAGGACGAGGAGGCGATCTCGGAGGCCCCCGACGATCCCGGCGCGGACCGTCGCTTCTGGTTCGAGCACGCGACGGGGGCCGGCAAGACCGTCGCCGCCGTCGGCTTCGTCGAGGCCTCGCGCACCGGCGGCATCCTCATTCTCACCCACCGCCGCAACCTCGTCGACCAGTTCATCGGCGAGATCTCCGACCGCGGGTACGCGGACCGCCTCTCGCCGCCGCTCCTGAACGGCACCGACCACCCGTACGGCCCGGTCACGGTCGAGACCTACCAGTGGTTCGTGCGCAACGCCGGACGCGTATCCGACGTCTACTCGATCGTCATCTGCGACGAGGCGCACACCGCGCTCGGCGAGAAGACCAGCGCCTGCATTCGCCAGTTGCCAGGTCCGGTCTTCATCGGTATGACGGCGACGGGCGCGCTCATCGCCCGCCACGTCGCCGACCTCTTCCCCACACAGACCTCCCGCTTCGACCTCGCCCAGGCGGCCCGACGCGGCGTCATCGCGCCCCTTCGCTGCATCCGCATCCCGCCCGGCCCGGGGGTTCGCACCCTCGCCAAGGTGCCGCTGCGGCGCGGAGAGGTCGACCAGGACTTCGACCAGGAGGAGCTGGCGAAGCTCCTCGACCAGGGGCCCTTCAACGTGGCGATCGCGGACCTCTACCGATCGCGCTTCCGCCGCGTCCCCGGCGTGATCTACACGGCAGGCGTCAAGCACGCGAACAACGTCGCGAAGGCGCTTCGGGAGGCGGGAATCAACGCCCGCGCCGTCTCGGGGGAGACGCCGAAGCGCGAGCTCGCCGAGATCCTCGCCGCCTTCGAGCGCGGCGAGGTCGACGTGCTCTGCAACGCGATGCTCCTCGCCGAGGGCTGGAACTCACCTCGCGCGACGATCTGCATGCATCTCGCGCCCACCGCGTCACGGCGCGTCTACCAGCAACGCGTGGGGCGCGTGACGCGCCGCAACCCCGGCAAGGAGTCGGGGCTCGTCATCGACTTCGTCCATCCGGCCACGACCCACGATGAGACGATCGTCACCCTTCACAGCCTGCTCGACCGCGACGTCTATCGCGGCGGCGCGGTGGTCGTGGGGCCGGTCCGCAGGGGTCGAGGCCGCCGGATCAGGGTCGAGCGGCGAATCGTCCCGGTCTCCGACGATCCCGAGCGACGTCTCGCCGTGCTGGAGCGCGAGCTCTGGCGGATCGCGGTCGAGAACCTGAACTACTCCGAGCAGCACGCCTGGGCGGCCCTCGCCGGCGCCCGCGTCACCTCGGCCAACTGGCGCCGCGCCAAGGCCATGCTCCAGCACGATCAGGCGAAGGAGCTGCGTCGCCGCTTCCTCGTCACCTGCGTCCAGCGCAACCGCAACCACCAGCTGCGGCTGAAGGCGCTCGACGAGATCGCGGTCCTGCGGGAGGCCGAGCCCTTCGACGACGCGGTCGACGTGGTCGCCACCTGGCCGCGCGACGAGCGCCGCGCGGGCGCGAAGGTGTTGCTACAGGCCCTCGCCGAGCGCCGCATCGGCCGCCGCGACCAGGCGCAGGCCTGGGTCTGGCGACTCGCCGAGACGACCCGTGACCTCCACGAGCAGTACGCCGTGCAGCGCTGGCCGGAGACGAAGCGCCTGCTCGGCCTCTTCGTCAACTCCTCGGGTCGCGCCCACGGCCGCAATGCCCGCCGCCTCGTGCACGCCGCTCGCCAGCAGGATCGCCGCCTCGCGATCGCGCTGCTCGCCGCGGCAGTGGCGCACACCCCCGAGGCCGAGGAGGTGCTGCGCGGGGCGCGGATGCGAATGGCGCGCAAGCCCTCCGCAGTCGCGCGGGAGCTCCTGCGCAACTTCCCGAAGTCCGGCTCGAAGCGCCGCAGGCGGCGCGGGAAGGGCGAGGCGAACGGCGACGAGGCCGGCAGCAACGGACGCGAGAAGCTCGCCGACACCGAGGACGCCGTGACCGAGGCGCCCGAGGACTGAGCCGCGGTGTCGGAGCCGTGCCTCACCGGCGGCTGCCTCTGCGGCGGAGTCCGCTTCGAGCTCAACGAGCCGGCGCCGGGCGCCGGCTACTGCCATTGCACCCGCTGCCGGCGCCGAACCGGCAGTGCGTCATCGGCGCAGGCGCGAATCGACGGTGGGACGTTTCGGCTGCTGCGCGGCGAGGAGCTGATCAAGGCCTGGCGGCACCCCGATGGCGGGTTCGAGAAGTGCTTCTGCCGCGAGTGCGGCGCGCATCTCTTCAGCCGCAACCCCGAGGACCCGCACGAAATGAGCATCCGCATGGGGGCCTTCGACGGCGACCCCGGCGTACGGCCGAGCTGGCGCGCGTTCGTGGCCTACGCGGCGCCGTGGGAGCCGATCCCGGACGACGGCTTGGAGCGCTACGACGAGGGCAAGCCGCGCTGAGGCACCGCGAGCTGAACCTCGCCGGCCCCGAGCGCGACGACGCCGCCGGCGTCGGCATCGACGAGCAGGCTGCCGCTCTCATCGATTCCCGCAGCCAGGCCAGCGCCGGACGCGGTTGCGCCGCCAGCTCCTTCCCAGCCGACTCGCCGACCCCGCAGCGCATCTCGTCGGTTGAAGGTGGACACGACCTTCTCGTCCGGCGCCTCGACCCACGCGTCCAGCTGCTCGCAAAGCGACTCAAGCATCGCTGCCGGGGTGACTCCACGGCCGACCGACGTCGCCGCCCATCGCAGGTCGTCGGGGAAGGCGTCGTCGGCGATGGCCAGGTTGATTCCCACCCCGATCACCGCCCACTCGGGTGGCCGCGCCTCGATCAGCACGCCGGCGACCTTCCTCTTCTCGATCCAAACGTCGTTTGGCCACTTGACCCGGCATTCGACCGGCGCGAGCGCCTCGATCGCCTCGCACGCCGCCAGCGGGACGGCGAGCGGCAGCAGGGAGTGACGCGTGTCGAGGGGCCGCAGGATTGCGCTCGCCAGCAATGCGGTCCCGGGCGGCGCGCTCCAGCGCCGGCCGGAGCGGCCGCGGCCGGCGGTCTGCTCGTCGGCCGTCACGACGGTGCCGGACGGCGCACCGGCGGACGCGAGCTCGCGAGCGACGTCGTTCGTGGAGCCGGCGACGCGGAGATGCCGGCGCGGTTGGCCAAGCGGGTTCATCTCATGCAGATGAGATCGAGCCGAACCGGACGAAGCCGGCGGGCCCACCGCTCGTCGTCGCTGGAGGATTCGGCGATATTCATTCTCTCCGAAGGACGACCTCGTCGAGGGGGCCGAGGCCCAGGGCGGCAGCCGCGCTCCCCCGGTTGACGGCGAGCGCTGCGCTCCCGGACGAGTCGACGTAGAGGAGCAGCTCGCCGTCGGGAGCTTCGGCAAAGGTGCGCGTGAAGATCGCCTCGCGGTCCCCTTCCCCGGTGGCGACGCGCAGCGGGCGGCCGAGCCTGAGCCCGGATTCCGGAAGCCGTGCCTCGGCGAGGTCGAGGATCAGGTTCCCGAAGCCGTCGACGCGCGCGACGCGGGCCCTCACGACCGGCCCGGCCTCGATCAGCGCTGCCGAGACCTCGATCCGCACGAGGTCGGCGGGGTCGAGGGCCTCCCCGGCCTCGTCGAGCGACGCCCCGGCCGCGAGATGAGCCGCGACGGGGGCGAACACGTCGCGTCCGTGGAAGGTTGCCGAGATCGGCTCGAGGCGGAACCGGGAGAGCGTCACGTCGGCCGCCGCTACCGCGCCGCCAAGGCGCTCGGCCGCGGGCCAGAGGAGACCGTTGTCCGGGCCGACGAGCACCCGGTCGCCCTCCGCGACCCGCACCGCAACCGCCCGGCGCGGGGTGCCGACACCGGGATCGACGACCGCGAGGTGCACGCCTTCCGGCGCGTACGGGAGAGCGGCGGCGAGCATGAGTCCTGCCCCGCGGACGTCGTGCCGGTCGATCCCGTGGGTGAGGTCGATGACCGTGGCCTCGGGGACGATCCGCGCGATGACGGCGCGGCAGACGCCCGCGAAATCGTCGCGATAGCCGTAGTCGCTCAGGAACGTGATCGGGCGGGCCACCGGCCCAGTTGTAGCGGGATTAGGCCGCGATCGGCGCCGGCCGCCCCAGGAGGTAGCCCTGGCAGTAGTCGACGCCCGAATCGTGGAGCAGCTGGAGCGTCGTGGTGTCCTCGATCCCCTCGGCGACCGTGCGGGCTCCTCAGGCCCGAGCGACTCAGATTGCTAGGCGTCAACCGACTGCCGCGCGACCACGTCCGCAAGCAAGGCGTCGACCAGGCCTCCGACGTCGTGCTGAACCGCCTCAACCGCGACCTCCAGGCCCGCCTCCCGCGCCGTCTCGCTCGTGATCGGGCCGATCGAGACCACCCGGGCCCCGTCGGGCATCTCGTCATTCAGCGCTCCGACCAGGTTGCGCACGGTGGAGGACGACGTGAAGGTGACGTAGTCAGCGTCCTGGGCCGCCTCGACGGCAGCCGGATCCGGCGGTTCGGCCACGGTCTCATACAGGGCGACGACGTCGACCTCGGCGCCCCGCTCGCGGAGCGCATCCGGGAGAACGTCGCGCGCCTCGGCGGCGCGGGCGACGAGCACCGGCTTGCCCCGCACCGGCACCTGCTCGAGCGCTTCTGCGAGGGCCTCCGCGACGAAGCGCTCGGGCACCACGTCGGCGATCACGCCGCGCTCCCGCAGCGCCGACGCGGTCCCGGGGCCGATCGCCGAGACGGTCGCGCTCGCGAGGGCGCGCGCGTCGCGGCCCTGGGCCGCCATCGCGTCGAAGAGCAGGCGCACCCCGTTCGGGCTCGTGAGGCACACGAGAGCGTAGGAATGGATGCTCGCGACGGCCGAGCGCACCTCCTCGGAATCGATTCGCGGCACGATCCGGATCGCCGGGAGCTCGACCACGTCGGCGCCGAGCGAGCGCAGGCGGGCCGCCAGGCCGCTCGCCTGCGCCCTGGCGCGGGTGACGACGACCCTGCGCGCATGAAGGGGCCGGCGCTCGAGCCACGCGATCTGCTCGCGCCGTGCCGCGACGGGGCCGATGACGACGATGGCGGGCGCCCTGAGCCTCGCGCGCTCCACCTCGCCCGGAAGCTCTGCCAGGGTGGAGGCGACCGTGCGCTGCCCGGGCAGGGTCCCCCGCTCGACCGCCGCGGCCGGCTCGCCTCGATTGCGCCCCGCTGCGATCAGGCGCTCGGCGATTTCGCCGAGGCGTTTCACGCCCATGTAGAGGACGAGCGTGCCGGGAAAGCGCGCGAGAGCGTCCCAGTCGAGCGCCGAGGATTCCTTCTCCGGATCCTCGTGGCCGGTGACGAAGGCGACCGCGGAGGCGTCGTCGCGATGGGTGACGGGGATCCCCGCGTAGGCCGGCGCGGCGACTCCGGCGGTCACGCCTGGGACCACCTCGAACGGAACGCCCGCCGAGGCGAGCGCCTCCGCCTCCTCGCCGCCCCGGCCGAAGACGAACGGGTCGCCCCCCTTCAGGCGCACGACGCTGCGGCCCGCCCTCGCGAGGTCGATCAGCCTCGAGCCAATCTCCTCCTGGGAGACCTCGGCGGTCCCCGGCCGCTTGCCGACGTCCACCAGCTCGGCGTCGGCACGAGCCGCGTCGAGGAGACCGGGCGGGATCAGGCGGTCGTGGAGGACCGCATCGGCGCTCGCGACGAGCTCGAGCGCGCGGACCGTCACCAAGCCCGGGTCCCCGGGCCCGGCTCCGACGAGGTAGACGACGCCGGCGCGCGCGGCGCTCACATCCCCTCCAGTTCGCGCTCGGCCAGGCATCGGCTCTTTGTTCGAGCCTCGCGCTCACGACGGCTTCCTCGCCGGCCCGTTCGAGGATTTCGCGCGCGCCCGCCGCCAGCATCCGCTCGGCCAGGGCCTCGCCGAGGGCGGCGGGCTGGTCGGAATCGCCCTCCACGCGGTCGCGGACCCACTCGGACCCGTCGGGCAGGCCGGCGAACCCGTGGACGGTGAGAATCCCGTCGCCCGAGGCGCGCGCAGACCCCGACGGGTGTGTCGCAGGTCGCATCGAGGGCCGCCACCGCCGCGCGCTCGGCCGTGAGCTCCACGAGGGCGGAGCGGTCGGTGATTGAAGCGGCGAAGGCGACCGCCTCCGCCGCGCCCTCGCGCACCTGCAGGGCGAGCGCTCCCTGGCCCGCGGCCGGAGTCATCTCCTCGATCCCGAATGCGAACGCCACCTCGCCGTCGCGACCGAGCCGCCGCAGGCCCGCCAGCGCCAGCACCAGCCCGTCGCAGTCCCCCTCGGACAGCTTGCGAAGGCGCGTGTCGACGTTGCCGCGAAGCTCGAGGATCTCGAGATCCGGGCGCGCGGCCGCGAGCTGTGCGCGGCGGCGCAGGCTCGCGGTCCCGATGCGCGCGCCCTCGGGGACGTCGGCGAGCGAGCTCGCCGATCCTATGTAGGCGTCTGAGGGATCCTCGCGCGCGGGCACCCCGGCCAGGGCGAGTCCGCGGGTGCCGTCGCCGGGCAGGTCCTTCGCCGAATGCACGCCGATTTCCGCGTCGCCCGCCAGCAGGGCCGACTCGACGCCGCGCACGAAGCGCGACTTGTCCCCGGGCTCGTCGTCGGTCGACCGCACCGCCGCCAGCTCGGCGCCCCCGAGCTGCGTCGCCACCGCCTCCGCCTGAGCCATCGCCAGGGCGCTGCCTCGCGTGGCGATGCGAAGCCCGGCGCCGGCCGGCGCCACTAGCGCGAGGCGTCGCGCCGGCGCCGCTCGGATCCGATCGAGCGGACCTCGGCGTCGGCGTCGGCGAGCGGAGCCTCCTCGGGATCGAGCCCGAACAGCTCGCGCATGGCGTGAACGTAGACGTGGGAGTCCTCGTCGGTGCCGCGCTTCAGCCGCAGCGTCGGCTCGTGGAGGAGCCGGCTGGCGACCGCGCGGGCAAGTGCCTCGACGCGAGCGCGGTCCGCGTCGCTGAGCGAGTCCCACCGGGACTCGTTCTCGGCCAGGACCGAGGTGACGACCTGGTCGGCGCGGCGCCGCAGCGCGGCGACCGTGGGAAGCGCGTCCTGCGTGCCGAGCCAGCGCTCGAACCGGGCGGCCTCGGAGCGAAGGAGCGCCTCCGCACGCCGCGCCTCGCCCTCGCGGCCGCTCGCGTTCCGCTCCACGACCGCCTGGAGGTCATCCATGTCGTGGACGCTCACGCCGGTGAGCTCGCGGCACGCCGGGTGGATGTCGCGCGGGACCGCGAGGTCGATCAAGAGAAGCGGCTTGCCGTCGCGGGACGCGATGACCTCCGCGAGGGCGTCGTGCTCGATCACGTGATGTGGCGAGCTGGTCGACGCGACGACGATGTCGGCCGCCTCCATCTGCTCCGGCAGGTCCTCGAAGCGGACCGCGCGGCCGCCGAACCGCTGGGCCAGCCCGATCGCGCGGTCATAGCGGCGGTTTGCGATGAACACCGCCTCCAACCCGCGGGCCGCGAGGGCCCGGGCGGTGAGCTCGGCCGTCTCGCCCGCCCCCACGACGAGCACCCGTCGCGCCGCCAGGTCGCCGAGCGTGCGCTGGGCCAGCTCGACGGCGACTTGGGGAACGGACAGCGCGCCCACGCTGACTCGGGTCTCCGAGCGAGCCCGCTTGCCGGCCGCGAGGGCTCCGCGGAAGAGGCGGTTGAGCACCGGACCGGTGACGCCCTCCACGAGCGCCAGCTCGTAGGCGCGCTTCACCTGGCCCTGCACCTCGGCCTCGCCGAGGATCATCGAGTCGAGGCCGGCGGCGACGCGGAAGAGCTGCATCGCCGCGTCGGCACCGCGCAGCGAGTAGAGGTGGCCGACCAGCTCCGTCGGCCTGATGTCGGCCTCGCGCGCGAGGACTGTGAGCGCCTGCGACTCGGCGCCCACCGGGTCCGCCGCGAAGAGGTAGAGCTCGGTGCGGTTGCAGGTGGAGATCGCGGCCGCCTCGTGGACCTCGCCGGTCTCGGCGAGCTCTCGGATCACGCCGGCCGCGCGGCCCTCCGGGAGCGCCAGACGCTCGCGGAGCTCGAGCGGCGCGGTCTTGTGTGAGACGCCGAGGGCGAGCAGCTCGCTCACGCGGGTACCTCCTCACGGTCGGGCTCGGGCTGCGGCTCCGCGCTCCGGCGCTCTGCGAGGTCGGCCAGCTCGCCCAGCTCGCGATCGATGCGGGAGAGCCTCGCCGCCATGATCGAGACGTAGATCAGGAGCAGGACGAGGAAGACGAGGTAGGCGGCGGCGACGTACTTGCCGGCCTCGTCGAGGGGCAGGGCGGGCATCAGCTACCAGCCGTCCCGCTCGGCACCGGCGGCGCGATCCTCGATCCGCCTCCGGCCACCCCGTCGGTGCCCTCGATCGCGCGCCGAAGGCGCCGCAGCCGGCCCCGCGCCGCCTTGGCGGCGAGCTCGAAGCGCACGAGCGTCACCCACAGCAGCGCTGCACCCGCGAGGCAGACGAGAAACGTGAGCATCATCGACCCCGGGAGGCCGCCGTTCGCCGTGGCGAACACCCGCGGGTGGACCAGCGGCGCCGCCGCCCGGACGGCGAGGAAGTTGAGGGGGACGAAGGCGCCGGCGGTGATCGCGAAGACGGAGGCGTAGCGGGCCTGCCGGTCGCGGTCCGCGATCGCGTAGCGGAGCGGGTAGTAGGTGCAGTAGAGAAGGAAGACGATCAGGAAGCTGACGAGCGTGGGCTCGTCCCACACCCACCACTTGCCCCACGAGGCGCGGGCCCAGATGGCCCCGGTGAGCAGGACGGCGACGCCGAAGATGACCGACATGTGGATCGCGACGTAGGAACGGGCATCCCATTTCGCGTCGCCGCTTCGCAGATGCAGGATCGCGAAGACCGCGGCCACGATGAACCCGACGAGAGCCGTGATCGCCAGCGGCACGTGGAGGTAGAAGATCTTCTGGATGAAGCCCTGGTCGGCGTCGTTCGGCGCGTAGAAGAAGGCGAGGGCGTAGCCCGTGCCGAGGAGGGCGACGGCGCCGAGCGCGGTGTACCTGAGGCTGGGCGGCTTCATCTGTGTGGGTTGATCGGCCTCAGTCCTCGACGATGAAGTCGAACACCGCGTAGCCGATCGCGGCGAATGTCAAATCGTAGAGAGCGAGAACGCCCAGCCACTTGCCCAGGTCGCCGTACGAAGGACCTCCTGCGGCCAGGAGCGGCGCGGCCGCCTGGGCCGCGGCGATCATGAGCGGGACGAGCAGGGGCAGCAGCACGAGCGGCGCGACCAGGTCGCGGGCGCGCGAGCTGGCGGCGAGCGAAGAGACCAGCGCGCCGACCGCGGCGAGCCCGACGTCGGCCAGTGCGAGCACCGCGACCAGGGGGGCGATGCCCGCCCACGAGGTCGAGGAAGAAGGCGGCGAAGACGGGTACCGCGATCAGCTCGAGCGCCCCGAGGTAGATCAGCAGCGCCACCGCCTTCGCGCCCCACATGGCGGTGACGTCGACCGGAGCGAGCCTGATCGCGTCGAACCCGCCCTCCTCCCGCTCGGCCACGAACAGCCGGTTGACCGCGATGAGCGCCGCGAACAGCACGGTCGCGAGGAGGACGCCGGCGGCGAGGCTGCCCGAGAGCGAGTCGCGGTCGAGCCCGTAGCGGAAGAGGACGAAGGTGGTCACCGCGAACAGCGCCATCGCCGGCACGGACTCGAGCGTGCGAAGCTCGACACGGAGGTCCTTGGCGAGGATGGCGCGGAACGCGGCCATCAGCGGTGCCTCCTTCCGCGGCAGTGCGACTCAGCCGGCGAAAAAAAACGTGCCCGCTGGGCACGCGAGCGAGTGAGGACGCCGGCTGGTGAAGGTTTGCAGGCGGGTGAGGCGTGCTGTCGTGGGAGGAGGCACCGCTAGGCGCGGCCCGCGTAGATCGCCCGCGCGTCGCCGGGCGAGAGGTCCCGCGTGGAGCCCTCGAAGGCGACGGAGCCATCGGGGCGCAGGGCCAGGGCCCGGTCGGCCTCGGCGAGCGCCGCGTCGACGTCGTGGCTGACCACGACCCGGGTACGGCCGGGCGCTCGTGAAAGCAGTGAGGAGACGAGGTCCGCCGCCGCGGGATCGAGGTGGGCGGTCGGCTCGTCGAGCAGCAGCAGCTCCGGCTCGTGGAGGACCGCGCGGCATGCCGCCGCGCGCTGGAGCATGCCGGCCGAGAGGTTGCGGACGAGCTCGCCCGCGGCTCGCTCGAGCTTGACCGCGCGCGAGGAGCTCGGCGATGCGCGCCTCGCCGATCGCCCGGGCAGGCCATGCAGGCGCGCGTGGAACGCGAGCGCCTCGCTCACGGTCAGGTCGCGGTAGAGAAGGGAGTCGTGGGCGAGAAGGCCGACCTTGCCGCGCACTCGCCACGCTCCCTTCGGGAGCTCGTTGCCGAGGACGCGTGCGGTCCCGGCGGTCGGGCGCAGGAGGGTGGCGAGCATGCGCAGGAGCGTCGACTTGCCGGAGCCGTTCGCGCCGAGGACAGCGAGCGTGGCGCCACGCTCGAGGCTGAACGTGACGTCGCGCAGGACGGGCCGCTCGTTGAAGTCGCGTCGGAGGGCCGTCCAGCGCGATGGCGGGCTCGGGCCCTGTCGCCGGTTCAGCAGTGGTGGTCTTGGGCTCGGTCGAGACGGTGGACAAGCCTGAAGATTGTCCCAGCGAAAGGGCAACCGGGCGTCCCCTTCCCCCTTGGGCGTTGATTTACCGAACCCGGCTTACAGGCGGACCCTGATCTGCCGCCTCACCGTCTCAGGCCCATGGCGCCCCTTCTCGTGTGAGGTGGCGATCGCGGCGAAGCCGTGGCTCCTGCCTCGCGGCCGCGCCGAGCGGCGCCGGCCGAGCGCAACGGCGACAAGCTCGCTGTGCCCCGACCCGATCCGGTAGTCGGTGGCGGGGCCCGCCGCCGCGCCCTTCGGCGCCAAAGTGAGCCCGCCTCCACAGGCGCGCCCCACCGCACGCGGGCAGCGGAGCCGGATTGGCACCTCGCCGTGGTCTGAGCGAGCGTGACCGGTCACGATCACCGTCGCGGGCTCCTCGTCGACGGCGCGGCGGTCGAGCAGTTCGCACTGGTCGAGGTCGACCGGGAATGGGTCCGTTAGGTCGATGAACGCCTGATCGTTGCCGGTGCTGCACTCGAGCTTGGTATCCCTGAGCCCGTCTCTCGAGTTGAGGCTGTCGTCGCCGGCAAAGCCGCGGATGGTGTCGGCGCCGGTGCCGCCGGTGATCCTGTCGCCGCCGCTTCCTCCAGTCAGCGTGTCGTCGCCGGCGTTGCCGGAGCTGGAGAGCCCGAGGATGCTGTCGGCCCCCGACCCACCGGTGATCCGCTCGAACTCGCTGATCCCGTCACTCTCGCCGCTTGCCCCGCCGGTGGTGGAGAACTTGGCCGCGAAGATCGGGGTGGTCCGCTGCGAGTAGTCGAGCTGGTCGAAGCCGGTGCCGCCGATATAGGTATCGGTCTCGGCCCGCTCGGACTCGGCGCCGGCAAGGACCCTATCGTCGCCAGATCCGGCGTCGACGCCGTCTTCCCCCGGACCTGGGTCGATCGAGTCGATGCCGGACCCGCCCTTGACGAAGTCGACGCCATCGGAGCCGACATAGCGGTCGTTGCCCGAACCTAGGAACGCCGTCCATGGGCCGGTTGCGGGGACGAACGTCAGGCCCTGATTGACCTGGTCGTTGCCGGTACCCATGTCGAGGGAGACTCTCTCGGAACCGACGCCTACCAGGTCCAATCGATCATCGCTCGCCTTCAGTGCAACGGAGATTCCGGGGAAGGTTCGGTCGCACAGGACGACCTCAGGGTCGCTCGTCGACGCGCAGTGGAGGCCCTCTGCATGGATACAAACCGTCCCGCCGAACGCTTCACAACCCGCCCCCCCATCGTCAAATACCCGCCACTTTGAACCAGCTGTCGCGCTGATCTCAATCGTCTCCACTTGAGAGACATCGTCGGAGACAACGGTCAGGCCCTGGCCACTGATCATCTGCACGTGGATGTCGGCGTCGGCCTGGGCCGCAAAGCCGAGCCATAGCGCCGCAACGATCACGGGCGAAACAACAGCTCCCGCGAATCTCCCCCTGACCATCGGGACACCCTATGGCACAGCAGCTAGCGCCCCTTGCGGGCGGTTCGCGCCGTGACCCTCATCAGCGGGATGCCGCCCTCGCGAAGCGCCTTGACGCGCGTGCCGTTGCGGCCGTAGAGCAGCTTCGCCGACGCCCTGACCGCCTTGCCGAGCGTCTCGTCGTAGGGCTGCCACCAGAAGTCGCGGGTGAGGCCCGGCTCCCAGGCGACCGTCTTGATGTTCACGCACTCGTAGAAGCCGAACTTCGAGTGCGAGCGGCCGATGCCGGAGTCCTTGACCCCGCCCCACGAGCACTGGCAGGCGGCGTGCGTGTAGGAGTGGTCGTTGATCCACACCATCCCCGACTCGATCCGCCGCGCCATCCGCTCGCCCTTGGCGCGGTCGCGCGTCCAGACCGAGGCGCCGAGGCCGAAGTCGGAGTCGTTGGCGCGCTCGATCGCCTCCGCCTCGTCGTCGACGACGGTGATCGGCAGCACCGGGCCGAAGATCTCCTCGCGCATGATCCGCATGTCGGGCTCGACGCCGGTGAGCACCGTCGGCGCGATGAACTTGCCGGAGAACCCGGGCACCTCGCGCGGGCCCCCGTATACGAGCTCGGCGCCGGACTTCACGGCGTCGTCGACGAGGTCCGTGACGACCCCGTACTGGTCCTCGGAGACCATCGGGCCGATCTCGGTCTCCCACTGGCTCGGGTCGCCGACGGTGAGGCGCTCGGTCTCGCGAGCGACGCCCGCCAGGAACTCGTCGGCGACGTCGCGGACGACGTAGGTCCGCTCGATCCCGGAGCAGGTCTGGCCGGCGTTCGAGAACCCGCCCCAGACCGCGCCCGAGATCGCGTTGGCGAGGTCGGCGTCGGCGCAGACGATCTGCGGGTCCTTGCCGCCGAGCTCGAGCACCGAGCCCTTCAGGTTCCTGGCGCAGACCTCGCCGACGTGGCGGCCCACCTCGACCGAGCCGGTGAAGAAGACCTTCGCCACACCATCGGCCTCGCAGAGCGCCTCGCCGATGGCGCCGCCGCCGTGCACGACGCGCACGAGGCCCTCGGGGATGCCGGCACGCTCGAGGACCTCGCGGATCCGCTCGCCCGAGAAGCGGCGTGAGGCTCGCGGGCTTCAGGACGACGCCGTTGCCGGCCACCAGCGCGATCACGACCTCGTCGAACGGGATCGACCACGGGTAGTTCCAGGGCGAGATGATCCCGATGACGCCCATCGGCTCGTAGGTGAGCTTCGCCTTCTTGGTCGCGAAGAGCGGCTGCGACATCGAGAGCGGCTCGTCGGCGAGGATCCGTGGCGCGTTCTTCGCGCACCAGTTGAGGACGTCGATCGTCGGGACGACCTCCATCGTGTAGCTCTCGGTGATCGGCTTGCCCTGCTCGGCGGTGAGGAGCTGTGCCACCTCGTCGACCTCGTCGACGAGCACGTCGGCGGCGCGGCGGAGGTAGCGCGCCCGGTCGGCGAGCGAGAGCTCCGCCCAGAACGGCTGGACCTCGGCGACGTCGTCCACGACACCTGCGACGTCGTCGGGCCCGATGGTCTCGACCGTCCCGACGAGCTCGCCGGTGGCCGGGTTGAACGACTCGAGGGTCCCCATGCGGTCGCGATTCTACGAAGCCGGGCCGGAGGGCGAGTGCCCCCCGGCCCAGCTCGGCGTCGTTCGGTCTAGAGGTGACGTCCCGGCTCGGGCTCGCCGGTTGGGTCCGCGCGCTCGACCTTCTCGCAGGACCCGTTCGGGTTCTCCGGCGTGGCGTCGACGATGACGTCCACATTGTCGAGCCCGACTTGCCGTAGGTGGAGGAGTTAGCTGCGGAGGTCGGGGTGGGTTCATGCCGAGAGACCGACCGGGAGGCAGAGCGATGAACGAAGTACGGGGCCTGAAGTCCGGACGGGGCGTCCTGGTTAGACCCGCTCCTGAAAGGTCTGCCTAGGACGGCCTCGAATCGCACCGACTAGGTGTCATCGGTGCGGCGGCGACGCAGCTCGTCCAGGCGCTCGCCGAGCTCCGCTTCCTGACCGCGGTCGGTCGGCTCGTAGAAGCGCTCGCCCTCGACGCTCCGGAGGCGCAGCGGCTGGTCGGCGACGCCGCCGGGCTCGTCGTGCGGGTACACGTAGCCCTCCCCGCGCCCGAGCTTCTTCGCGCCCGGAGTAGTGGGCGTCGCGGAGGTGGTCGGGCGGCAGCTGGGCGCCGTGCTCGCGCACGTGGGCGCTCGCGCGCTAGATCCCGACGCGCGGAGGCGTTCGACTTCGGCGCCAGCGCCAGGTAGGTCGCCGCCTGAGCGAGGTTGAGCGCGCACTCGGGCAGGCCGACCCGGTCGACCGCGGCCGCGGCCGCGGTCGCGACGACGAGCGCCTGGGGGTCCGCGTTGCCGATGTCCTCGGAGGCGAGGATCACCATCCGCCGGGCGATGAACCGCGGGTCCTCGCCGCCCTCGAGCATCGCCGCCAGGTAGTAGAGGGATGCGTCGGGGTCGGATCCGCGGGTCGCCTTGATCCAGGCGGAGATGTAGTCGTAGTGGCGGTCGCCCTCGCGGTCGTAGGGAGCGCCTTGCGCTGCAGCGCGTCCTCGGCCTCGGCGAGGTCGACCGCGCCGGCGCCCGCCGCGCGCGCTGCCTCGACCGCCCGCTCCAGCGCCGGCGAGCGCGATGCGAGCATCGCCGCCGGAGCGCTCGGCGATCAGCTCGAGCGCCTCGTCGTCGACCGGCGGCGGCGATCGGCGATGCCGCGCTCGGGGTCGGCGAGCGCCCGCTCGAGCAGGCCCTCGATGTCGCCGGGCTCGAGCTCGTGCAGCTCGTAGATCTGGCAGCGCGAGAGCAGCGCCGAGTTGACCTCGAAGTAGGGGTTCTCGGTCGTCGCGCCGATCAGGGTCACGAGCCCCTCCTCGACCGCGGGCAGGAGCGCGTCCTGCTGGGCCTTGTTGAAGCGGTGGATCTCGTCGAGGAAGAAGATCGTCGGCTACGCCCGCCTTGCGGCGCTCCGCGCGCGCGGGCGATCACCTCGCGGACCTCGGCGCCGTCCCGGCGTTGACCGCCGAGACTCCTCCTCGAAGGCACCGTCCGCGGCGGCGGCGATGATCCGCGCCAGCGTCGTCTTGCCCGAGCCCGGAGGCCCGTAGAGGATCGCCGAGTGCGGCTCGCCGGCCTCGATCGCGGTCCGCAGCGTCGAGCCCGCGCCGAGCAGGTGCTCCTGGCCGACGAGCTCGTCGAGCGAGGCGCGGCCGCATCCGGGCGGCGAGCGGCGCCGTCGCGAGCGGCACGCCCGTGCGCGGCTGTCCGACGTCGGGGTCGGTGTCGAACAGCTGCTCAATGACGCGACCCGAGGGCTAACGGCTCAGGTCACGCTGGAGGAGATCGCGGTGGAGGAGACGGCGTCGGCGCTGAGCGCGCCGGGACCGAGGCCGTCGAGCTGCTCGGCGAGCTGATCCGCATCGACACCGTCAACCCCCCGGGCAACGAGGAGGCGGCGACCAGGAGCTGCTCGCCGACCACTCTGCCGGCGCCGGGCTTCGACTGCGAGCTGCTCGGCCGCCGAACCGGGACGCACCGAACCTGGTCGCGCGGCTGCGCGGGCGAGGCCGACGGGCCCACCCTCTGCCTGCTCGGCCACGTCGACACCGTCCCGGCCGACCCCGACGAGTGGAGCTTCGACCCGTGGGCGGGCGACGTCGTCGACGGCGAGGTCCGCGGCCGCGGCGCGCAGGACATGAAGGGCCAGGTCGCCGCCGAGGTCGCGGCCGCCGTCGCGCTGGGCCGCGCCGGGCTGGCGCCCGCCGCGCGGCGAGCTGCTCATCGCCGCGGTCGCCGACGAGGAGATGGGCGGCGACCGCGGGCGCGCGATGGCTCTGCGCCGAGCACCCGGAGAAGCTCGCGCCCGACTACGTCCTCAACGAGGGCGGCGGCGTCGCCTTCGAGCTCGGCGGCGAGCGCTTCTACACGCTCTGCGTCGGCGAGAAGGGCGTCGATCAGGTTCCAGCTGCGAACGCGCGGGCGCGCCGGCCACGCCTCGGTGCCCGGCGCTCGGCGACAACGCCCTCCTGAAGCTCGCGCCGCTCATCTCGAGCGCTCGACGTCCCAGCCGCCGCTGGAGCCGACGCCGGAGGGCGATGGCGTTCCTCGGCGCGCTGCACGGCGAGGACCTCGACGGCGCCGGCGAGGACGAGCTCGAAGCGCCCTCGAGCCGGCTGCGCGAGCGCTCCCCCGAGCTGGCCGCGCTTCCTCGCCGAGCCGATGCTGCGGGTGACGATGGTGCCCACCCGCGCCTCGGCCTCGGAGAAGGCGAACGTGATCCCGTCGCGCGCCGAGGTGCTCGTCGACTGCCGCGTCCCGCCGGGACTTGGCGAGGACGCAGGTCGCGCAGGCTGATCGACGATCTGCTGGCCGACGGCGAGCTGCCCCCGACACGAGGTGGAGTTCACCGAGCGCGACGTCGGCAACCGCTCCGATGCGACCGGTCCGCTGGCCGACGCGATCGCCGGCTGGATCGACCGGGCCGACCCGGGCGCCCGCGTCGTGCCGATCGCGATGCCGGCGTTCAGCGACAGCAACTGGTTCCGGCGCGCCTTTCCCGATGCGGCGGTCTACGGCTTCTGCCCCCAGCGGGAGATGCCTGCTCGAGGAGGCCGAGCTCCTGGTGCACGGCGCCGACGAGCGCGTCAAGGCCGCCGACATCGAGTACGCCGCGACGTTCTTCCGCGACATTGCGGTGGAGGTGCTGGGATGAGCCGCCCGAACGGTCGAGCCCGCAACGCCGGCCTCGCTGCGGCTCGGCGGGATGGCGCTTCGCAACGGGCTCCTGATCCACGGGCCCGACCTCGTGGGCGGCCGCGGCTCGCACGCCCGACGGGCGCATCGAGGTCGCGTCGGGGCCGAAGCCGGTCCTGCGCCCGCGGCGCTCTCGGCAGCGATGCCGCTGCTCCGCGGCCCGCTGCGCCTCGCCGAGGCGTTCGCGGTCGTTGCCCGCCGCGCGTCGCGGGCTGCCCGCCGCGCGGCTGCCGTTCGAGGACCGCCGCGTCATCGCCGCCGCGGCGGCGGCCACGGTCGGCGAGCCTCGTCGTGCGCCGCGGGCGCCCGGCGACCGTCGCGCGCGAGGGCCTGGTCGCCGCGCTCGGCGTCCTGCCGGCGCTCGCCGCGCTGCGCGACCGCGACCTCGCCGTCCTACCACGGCGTCGAGCACAAGGCGATCGGCGCCTACGAGCACGGCTCGACCGACCCGACGACGGCGCCGAAGGAGCACGAGCGCTGCGGCTCGAACCTGATCGCGCCCGCTCCTCGTTCTGTCGCGCGGCCGGGCAGCTGATCGTGGAGCGCCTCGTGCCCGAGCCGGGGCCGATACGCTCGAGCCGCCGCCGGGCTCGGCAGCGTCTCCGGGGCGGTCGAGCTGTTCGCCTACGCCGAGCGCCGTCCGGAGTCTCCGCTCGGGCGCGCCGTCCACGCCACCGGCCACGAGATCCAGCGCGTCGTCTCGACGCGCGAGCCGACCGCGGAGCAGCTCGAGGTCGGGAAGGCGGCGCTCGACGAGATCCTGCGCGCCGAGGCGGCGGCTGAATCCGTTCAGGCAGGGGCCCCCGCTGCCGATACGGTTTAGGACACCTCATTAGAGGCCTGGCTCGGCATGGGCACACTCGCGATCTTCAACATCAGCTGGTACGAGTTTCAGAACTACGTGCAGGTGTGGGGGCCGCTGCTCTTCATGGGCCTGCTGGTCTACATCGTCTGGCGGACCTTCAAGCTGATGCCGCGGACGAAGCCGCAGGAGATCACGCCGCGGTCGAAGAGCGCCGTCAGCTGGGCGGACGTCGGCGGGGATCGACGAGACCAAGGACGAGCTGCGCGAGGTCGTCGAGTTCCTCTCGGACCCGAAGCGCTTCAAGCGCCTCGGCGCCACGGTCCCGAAGGGCATCCTGCTGCACGGGCCGCCCGGCACCGGCAAGACGCTGCTCGCCAAGGCGGTCGCGCACGAGTCCGGGGCCACGTTCTTCAGCCAGTCCGCCTCCTCGTTCATCGAGATGTTCGCCGGCCTCGGCGCGGCGCGGATCCGGCGCCTCTTCAAGGAGGCGCGCGAGAACGCGCCGGCGATCATCTTCATCGACGAGCTCGACGCGGTCGGCGCGCAGCGCGGCTCGGACATCTCGGGCGAGCGCGACCAGACGCTCAACCAGCTCCTCGTCGAGATGGACGGCTTCGACGCCCGCGACAGCGTCATCGTGATGGCGGCCTCGAACATGCTCGAGAAGCTCGACAAGGCGCTGCTTCGCCCCGGCCGCTTCGACCGCCAGGTCTTCGTGCCGCCGCCCGACATGAAGGGCCGCCGGCAGATCCTCGACGTCCACACGCGCGACAAGCCGCTCGCCCAGGACGTCGACCTCGAGCGCGTCGCCCGCCACACCGCCGGCCTCACCGGCGCCGACCTCGCCAACCTCGCCAACGAGGCCGCGATCCTCGCCGGGCGCAGCGCACCGCGAGTTCATCGCCCAGGCCGACTTCGAGAACGCCTTCGAGCGCGTCGTCGCCGGGCTCCAGACGCGCAAGGTCATCACCGACCACGAGAAGCGCGTCGTCGCCTGGCACGAGGCCGGCCACGCGCTCGTCTCCGAGCTCCTGCCGACCGTCGACAAGGTGCAGAAGGTCTCGATCGTTCCCCGGGGCAAGGCGCTCGGCTACACGCTCAACCTCCCGCAGGAGGACCGCTATCTGAAGTCCCGCGCCGAGCTGATCGACTACATGAAGGTCCTGCTCGCCGGGCGCGTCTCCGAGCAGATCACCTTCGGGCGCATCACCACAGGCGCCGCCGACGACCTCGCGCGGGTGACGGCGATCGCGCGGTCGATGGTCTACGAGTACGCGATGGGCACCCAGATCCGCTCGCACCAGCTTCCGGCCGACGACATGTCGACGTCTCGGAGGCGCTGCGCCGCACCCGCGACGAGGAGGTCCAGGCGATCGCCGAGGAGGCCTACCGAGGCGCGCACCGCACTGCTGGTCGACCACCGCGACCTTCTCGACGAGATCGCCGAGCGGCTCATGCGCAACGAGGTCATCGAGCGCGACGAGATCCGTCGCGATCCTCTCCCGGCGCCGGGTGGAGCGCGCCAACGAGACGGAGCCGGACCGCGTCGCGCGAGCCCGCGCTCGAGGTGGCGGGCGAGCGGACCGAGGTTCTGGCCTCCAAGCCGCCACCGCCGCCCGAATAGACTTCGCGCCGGATGTTCGGCCTGATCGACCACGTCGGCGTCGCCGTCGGCGACCTCAACGCCGCGATCGCGCTGTACGAGGGCACGTTCGAGATGCCGCTCGTGCACCGCGAGACGGTCGACGAGCAGGGGGTCGAGGCCGCGCTCCTCGACGTCGGCGACGGCCACGTCGAGCTGCTGCGGCCGCTCGCACCGGAGACCCCGGTCGGCAAGTTCATCGAGCGCAACGGGCCGGGGCTTCACCACGTCGCCTACCGGGTCGAGAACATCGACGCGACGCTCCAGCGCCTCACGGACGACGGGATCGAGCTGATCGACAGGACCGCGCGGGTGGGCATCCGCGGCTCGCGCGTCGCGTTCCTTCACCCGCGATCGAGCGGGCGGGTGCTGACCGAGATCGTCGAGCCGGCGGAGGGTCACTGATGGCTGAGGCGACGAAGGTCGAGATCGGGCTCGGGAATCGGCCAGGTCGTGACGGCGCGCCTCGACGAGGACGGGCCTGAAGACGCTTCGCAAGGCGCTCGAGGACGGGCGATGGCTGGCACGAGATGGCGACCGAGGACGAGACCCTGGTCATCAACCTGAGCACCGTCGTCTTCCTCCGCGTCGCCGATCGCTCCCACTCGATCGGGTTCGCAGGAAGCTAGGAGCGTCGTGCGCCGCCTGGCGTTGCTCGCGGCTCGCCGCGATCGCCGGGGTCGCCCTCTGGTGGCGGAAGAACCCGTCGGCCTGCCCGTACAGCCAGCGATTCTGGGTCGAGGCCCCGCACCCGCTGATCACGCGGGCGCGGCTGCGCCGGGTGCTCGAGCCCGGCGCCCGGCGAGCGTGTCCTCGAGATCGGGCCGGGAACCGGCTACTACACGCTCGACCTCGCCGAGCTGGGTCGGGCCCGGACGGCCGGGTCGACATCTTCGACCTCCAGCGGGAGATGCTCGACCACACGATGGGCCGAGCCGCGGGCGCGGAACCTCGGGAACCTCACGCCCGACCGTCGGCGACGCGCGCGAGCTCCCGTACGAGAGCAATTCCTTCGACGCCGTCGTCGCTGATCACGACGCTCGGGGAGATTCCCGACCAGGACGCCGCCATGCGCGAGATCGCGCGGGTCCTCCGACCCGGGGGGCGGCTCGTCGTCGGCGAGCTGTTCGGCGACCCCCATTTCGTCACCCGAGACTCGCTCGAAGCGCCGCGGGAGGCGCGGCGGGACTGGGAATGGTGCACCGGGACGGACCCTGGCTCGGCTACTTCGCCCGCCTCGAAGGCTGAGATGGCCGTCGCTCGATCGCCGCGTCCTTCGAGCCATGCGCACGCGTGGGCACTCGCCCGCCGCCGAGGCGGGAATGATCTTGGCTCGGACGGCTGGGCGAGTGGGGTGCGGTGTGGGCGGCCATCGGTCTCGCCGGCGCGGCCGCCGACCAAGGCGGCGCGGCCGCTGGCTCCGCGCCGCGGCGGTGGGCCCCGGGGCGGTCGGGGTCAACTACGCGGTCAAGCTCCTCGTGGGACGCCGGCGCCCCCGCCTGCGCGGCCTGCCGCCCCTCGCCGGCGCGCCGAGCTCGCTCTCGTTCCCCTCCGCGCACGCGACCTCGTCGTTCGCGGCGGCCACCGCGTTCGGACGCGTGGCGCCGCGGACGCGGCTGCCGCTCTACGGCCTCGCGGGCGCCATCTGCGCCACCCGGCCCTACCTCGGCCTCCACTATCCCAGTGACGTCCTCGCCGGCGCGGCTCTCGGGCTCGCCATCGGCGGGCTCGTGCCGAGCGTCGGCGAGCGCTCGCTCGAGGAGCGGCTGATCGACCTCGTCGCGGCCAGGGGCGAGCCCGCGTGAGGGTCGGCATCGTCGGCCTGCCGAACGCGGGCAAGTCGACCCTGTTCAACGCCCTCACCCAGGCCGGCGCCGAGACTGGCGACTACCCGTTCACCACGATCGACCCGAACGTCGCCGTCGTCGCGGTGCCCGACGAGCGGCTCGAGGCGGTCGCCGAGACGCTCGGCTCGTCGAAGGTCGTGCCGGAGACGGTGCAGTTCTGGGACATCGCGGGGCTCGTGCGCGGGGCGTCCGCCGGCGAGGGTCTTGGGGAACCGCTTTCTCGGCGCGATCCGCGAGACCGACGCGATCTGCCACGTCGTGCGCGCGCACGACGCCGGCGGCGTCCCGCATCCGGAGGGCCGGATCGACCCGGTCGCCGACGCGGAGCTGGTCGAGACCGAGCTCTTGCCGCCGACCTCGAGCAGGCGGAGGGGCGGCTCGCCCGGGTGACCAAGGGCGCCCGATCGGGCGACGCCGAGGCGGTCGCCGAGCGCGACTGGCTGGAGGCGGTCGTGGAGGCGCTGGCCGGCGGACGCCCGGTGCGCGACGTGCCGGTGCCGCAGGCCGCGGCCGACGCGCCTCGCAAGCTCGCGGCGCTGACGTCGAAGCCCGTCCTCTACGTCGCGAACGTCGCCGAGGGCGAGGACGAGCCGCCGGCCGCGCTCGCCAAGCACGCGGCGGACCGCGGCGCGGGCGTGGTGGCGATCAGCGCCCGGGTCGAGGCGGAGCTCGCCGACCTCGGCGACGACGAGGCGGCGGCCGAGCTGCGGGGCGAGCTCGGCGATCGCGGAGGCCGGCCTCGAGCGCGTGATCGCCGCGGCCTGGGAGCTGCTCGACCTCATCGCCTTCTTCACGGCCGATGCAGGCAAGGAGGCGATGTCCCGGGCGCTGCGCCGTGGTGGCACGGCGTGGGAAGCCGCCGGGAAGGTCCACACCGACATCCAGGCGCGGTTCGTTCGCGCGGAGGTGATCGGTTGGAAGCGACCTCGTCGAGGCCGGGGGCTACGCGGCGCCCGCGACAGGGGCCTGCTGCGAATCGAGGGGCGGGACTACGTCGTGGCGGACGGCGAGCGTGGTCCATGTCCGGCTTCTGACGCCGGATAGGGTGCCCGGGATGCGGACGGAGGCACGGTTCCCCGCGGTTCGCGAGCGGGCGGGTCACTACGAGAGCTTCTACGTAAAGGCGAACCGGCCCGGTGGCGGCCAGGGCGTGTGGATCCGCTACACGGTCCACAAGCGGCCCGGCGAGGACTTCACCGCGTCGCTCTGGTTCGTGTTCTTCGACCGGCCGGGGCCGCGCCCCGGGCCGCGAAGTCCACGGTCAGCGCGTCGGAGCTGGGCGTCCCGGAGGGCGGCTTCATCCGCATCGGCGGAGCGTCGGTCGCGCCGGGGCGGCTCGTCGGCTCGATCTCGCTGCCCGACGTGGAGGCGAGCTGGGACATGCGGTTCGCCGAGGGTGCCGAGCCCCTCCACCACCTCCCCTACGAGCGCCTCTACCGCACGCGGCTGCCGAAGACGAAGTTCCTGAGCCCCTATCCGGCGACGAAGTTCGACGGCGAGGTCGCGATCGACGGCGAGCGCGTGGCGATCGAGGGCTGGCCGGGGATGGTGGGCCACAACTGGGGCACCGAGCACGCCGAGCGATGGGTCTGGATCCAGGGCTCGGGCCTCGGCGGCCGCGAGGGGGACTACATCGACGTCGCCGCCGGCCGGATCAAGATCGGGCCGTGGACGACGCCCTGGGTGGCCAACGGCAGGCTCGTGCTCGACGGCGAGCCGCTGCGCGTAGGCGGCCTCGACCGCGTCTACGGGACCGAGCTCCACGAGGAGCCGACCGGGTGCGAGTTCACGCTCCCCGGCAAGGACGTCTCCATCAAGGGTCGCGTCGCGGCGCACAAGAAGGACTTCGTCGGGTGGGTCTACGCCGACCCGAAGGGGCCCGAGCACAACACGCTCAACTGCTCGATCTCGGACCTGAAGCTCACCGTCGAGCGCCCTCGCCACAAGGCGGCCGTCGTCGAGCTCGACGGCGCGGCCGCGTATGAGTTCGGCTCCCACGACGACACGCGCGGGATCCCGCTGCAGCCCTACCCCGACGGCTGAGGCGGCCGCGCCGGCTGCCGGGCAGGGAGCCTCGGCGCGGCGGTCCCTGCCCGCCGGCGGCTGGGCCTTCGCCCGCACCCGCTTGAAGCTGATCCACGTGCTGTAGGTGCCGAGGCGCGATTCGAAGCTCGGCGCCGGTGACCCGTGAGCTCACCGCGAGCCGACCACGCGCGCGTAGACGATCCGCGGCGAGGTGCCCCGCTTCAGCACCTTGATCCGCCGGAGGCGTCCCGAGAAGAGCCCGCTGAGCTTCGCGGCGAGGCCGGCCTGGCGATAGCCGGTGCAGCCTCCAGGTGTGAAGCGGCGAGACGCCGTCGAACGGGTCGCGCACGCCCTTCAGGTACGGCACCGGGTGGGCACCCACGAACGCGAACTGGATGCTCTCGGTGTGGCCTCCCGAGCGTCGACGAGTAGTAGGTGGTGGCGGTCTGCTGGTGGTACTTGACGATCTTGCCGCCGCTCGCGCGGACGGCCCGGTTGGTCGCGGCGATCTCGCTCGACTTGCCCTCGTAGACCTGGCTGCGCGTGTCGTCGTAGACGTCGAACGAGCCGCGGTGCTTGCTCGCGAGCGCGAAGGTGCGGGCGGCGACCGCCTGCGGCGCGCAGGGCCGGCTGCGGCCAGCTCGGGATCGCCTCGTTCGGCACCACGCCCATCGTGTAGCCCTCGAGCCCCACCCGGTTGACGAGCTGTATGCCGCCGCCCCCGCGCGCCACGAGCCGCCCGCGGTAGGTGCCCTGCCCGGCGACGTGAATCGGGCCGCCCGCCGCCGCCGCGCGGTTGCCGCAGCCGGCGATCGCGCGCGCCCAGTCGCGTTAACGAGCGAGACGCCCGACCGCGGCGGCGGCGAAGCGGTAGGCGCGGCTCGGCCGCAGGCGCCGACCGCAGGCCGACGTCGCGCTCGAGAAGGTGACCGAGCTCGTCCCGGCCGACAGCAGCACCCTCACCGGCTCGGCCCTTGACGTGCCCGAGGTGAGTCCCGCGGTAGTAGTGGGCGAGCATCTGGCCGTAGGTGCGCCCGTGACGCGCGAACCCGTAGGTCCCGTACGAGCTCATCCCGACGCCGTGGCCCCACCCCCGCCCCTTGACGAGCCACGAGCCGAGCGCTCGCATTCGGTCGGCGCAAGCGCCACGAGCCGCCGCGACGAGCGCGAGGGCGCCCACGGCTGTCGTCCTGCTTCCCGGCGTTCACTCGAGCCGGGCGAGGGTAGTCTGGATCGAAAGCGGTCTTCGGAGGTGAAGATGAGCATTGCCACGGAGGAGCACGCGGTCCTCGACGGCGTCCCGACCGATCTCTACATCGGCGGCGAGTGGAGGCCGGCGAGCGGCGGGGACAGCTTCGCAGTCGAGGACCCCGCCACCGGCAAGACATTGTGCGAGATCGCCGACGCGACGCCCGGAGGACGCCGTGGCGGCGCTCGACGCCGCGGTCGAGCGCAGCCGGAGTGGGCCGCGACGCCGCCCAACGAGCGCGGCGAGATCCTCTGGCGCGCATTCGAGGCGCTCCGCGAGCGCGCCGACGAGCTCGCGCTCCTGATGACCCTCGAGATGGGCAAGTCGGTCGCCGAGTCGAAGGCGCGAGATCACCTACGCGGCCGAGTTCTTCCGCTGGTTCTCCGGCGAGGCGCTGCGGATCGACGGCAACTACAAGACCGCCGGCAACAGCGCAGAGCCGGGTGCTCATCATGCGCCAGCCGGTCGGGCCGTCGTTCTTCATCACGCCCGTGGAACTTCCCGACCGCGATGGGCACGCGCAAGATCGGCCCCGCGATCGCCGCCGGCTGCACGATGGTCTGGAAGCCGGCGCAGCTCACGCCGCTCTCGGCGCTCGCGCTCACGAAGATCCTCGAGGAGGCGGGCCTGCCGCCGGGCGTCCTGAACATCGTCACGAGCTCCTCGTCGAGCTCGGTCGCCGCGCCGGTCATCGCCGACCCCCGGCTTCGCAAGCTCAGCTTCACCGGGCTCGACCGAGGTCGGGCCGCAAGCTGATCGAGCAGTCGGCCGAGAACGTGCTCAAGGTCTCGATGGAGCTGGGCGGCAACGCGCCCTTCCTGGTCTTCGACGACGCGGACCTCGACGCCGCGGTCGAGGGCGCGATGATCGCGAAGATGCGGAACATCGGCGAGGCCTGCACCTCGGCCAACCGCTTCCACGTCGCCGGATCGGTCGCCGACGAGTTCACCGAGCGCCTCGCCGAGCGGATGGCGGGCCTCCGGGTCGGCCGCGGCACCGAGGACGGCGTCGACGTCGGGCCGCTGATCGACGACGACCAGCGCTCGAAGGTCGCCGAGCTCGTCGAGGACGCCGTCGGCAAGGGCGCGAAGGCGGTCGTCGGCGGCAGCGCCGTGGACGGCGCCGGCTACTTCTACGAGCCGACGGTGCTCGGGAACGTCAGCGACGACGCCCGCGTCCTGCGGGAGGAGATCTTCGGCCCGGTGGCGCCGGTGCGCTCCTTCGACTCCGAGGACGAGGCGATCGCCGCCGCGAACGACACCGAGTACGGCCTCGTCGCCTACGTCTTCACCCGCGACATCAAGCGCGCGCTGCGCGTCTGCGAGCGCCTCGACACCGGGATGATCGGCCTCAACCAGGGCATGGTCTCGAACGCGGGCGCCCCGTTCGGCGGCGTCAAGCAGTCGGGCATCGGCCGCGAGGGCGGCAACGAGGGCATCGAGGAGTACCTCGAGACGAAGTACGTGGCGGTGAACGTCTAGGGTCTTCCCAACCGAACGGAGGAGGCTAGGATGTACGACTGTCGGTTCACCGACGTGACCCCCGACCGGATTGAGGTGATCAAGGCGAGGGTCAGCGAGACCGGTGGGCCGCGCGATGGGGTGGACTCGGCCGATGAAGCTGCTGGTCGACGCGGTCGCGAGGGTAGCGCGATCTTCTCGTCGGCTTCTTCGATAGCGAGGCGTAGATGCGCGCGGTCGGGCGTCGCGCTCGAGGCTATGAACCCTGGTTGACGCCCCCGTCAACCCGCGCGGCCGATCGTCCCGGTGCTGAAGTTGGCCCAGTAGACGTGTGAGGCGTCGACGGCGAGCCCGGTCGGGCTGCTCGCGCCGGTGACGAGCTGGGGCTTGACGTGGGTGCCGTCGAGCTTCGCGCGCCCGATCGAGCCGGTCGCAAAGCTCGTCCAGTAGATGTGGCGGTCGTCGATCGCCATCCCGAAGGGGCTGCTCGGCGGAGTGATGAAAGCGCGGTTCGCGTGCGAGCCATCCAGCTTGGCTCGCCCGATCGTCCCCGCTCCGTAGTCGGACCAGTAGACGAACGCGCGCGCCGGCACGGGCAGCGCCAGCGAAAGACCGACGAGGGCGGCCACGGCGGCGACGGCCCTGGGTCTCACGGCTTGGCTCACACCGGAAGTGTCCTACGCTCGGGCCGTGGTCGTCCCCCCTGGGTCGGACCGGGTGGCGTAGGGTCTCCGCAAGCGACCAAGGAGGAGTTTGGATGTACGCACGCGCTGTCAGGTTCACCGACGTGACCCCCGACCGGATCGACGCGATCAAGGCGAGGGTCCAGGAGGCCGGCGGGCCGCCCGAGGGGGTGGACTCGACCGGGATGAAGCTGCTCTTCGACTCGTCCCAGGGGACCGCGATCTTCGTCGGCTTCTTCGATAGCGAGGAGAAGATGCGCGCGGCGGGCGCCGTGCTGGAGGCCATGGACACCGGCGACACCCCCGGCACCCGCGCGTCGATCGACCAGTGCGAGGTCGCGCTGGAGATGGACGCCTAGCCGCGCCTTGGGCGCTCTCGACCTCGACAAGCTCTCCTGGCCGGAGGTCGAGGCCGAGCTGGAGGGCGGTCGCGACACGGTCGTGATCGCCCTCGGGGCCACCGAGCAACACGGGCGGCACATGCCGCTCGCCACCGACGCACTGATCGGCGACCATTTGGCGCGCGAGCTCGCCGAGCGGCTCGACGCGTTCGTCGCGCCGACCGTGCGCGTCGGCTGCTCGAGCCACCACCTCGCCTTCCCGGGAACGCTGTCCCTCGCCGACGAGACGTTCCACGCCGTCGTCGCCGACCTCGTCGGCTCGCTTGCCGGTGGCGGCTTCCGGCGGATCGTCCTCGTCCCTACCCACGGAGGGAACTTCGCGCCGCTGGCACAGGCGATCGAGAAGCTGCCCGCCGAGCACCGCGAGCGCGTCGTCGCGATCACGGACCTCGGCGTGCTCTTCCGGGTCGCCGAGCTGGCCCGCGACGAGTTCGGGGTGCCGATGGAGGCCGGTGGCCTCCACGCGGGCGAGTGGGAGACGTCGATGCTCGCGGCGATCCACCCCGAGCTCGTCCACATGGACCGCGCCGAGGCCGGCTACGTCGGCGACCTCGAGTCCGCCGTCCAGGGCATGTTCGAGGGCGGCGTCAAGTCGATCTCCGAGAACGGGGCGGTCGGCGACCCGAAGGCCGCGTCAGCCGACCACGGCCGCCGCTACTGGGAGGCCGCGATCGAGCTGGCTCTGCGAGGAGATCGAGCGGCAGTCGGAGGAGGCCCGATGAGCGACGCCGCGGCGGTGAATTCCGCAACCCAGCCCTATGCCGACCGCGACGAGGCCGCGTCCGCCTTCGCAAGGCACGTCAACCGCGGCAAGGTGGCCGCGCTACGCGCGATCGGGGTCGACATCGTCGTCGGCGAGCGCGAGGGGCCGCGCTTCCGCGACGCCTACAGCGGCCGCTGGTTCTGGAACTGCCACTGCAACGGCGGCGTGTTCAACCTGGGGCACCGCAGCCCGGTGGCCGTCGGGGCGCTGCGCGAGGCGCTCGACCACCTCGACGTCGGCAACCACCACCTGATCTCCGGGTGGCGGGCGAGGCTCGGCGCGAGCCTGTCGGCGACGACCGGGGATCGGCTCCCGTTCGCGCTCTACACGCCGTCGGGCAGCGAGGCCGTCGACCTTGCCCTCACCCTCGCCCGGGGTCACACGGGCCGGCAGAAGATCGTCGCGACGACTGGTGCCTACCACGGGCTTGCCGGCTTCGCCAGGGCGGCGAGCGACCCGAGGTGGTCCGAGCCGTACGGCGAGCCGCTTCCCGGGTTCGCCCACGTGCCGTTCAACGATCTCGAGGCGCTCGGGGCCGAGCTGGAGGGCGGCGCCGCGGCGGCCGTGATCATGGAGTCGATTCCCGCGACCCTCGGGCTTCCCCCCGCCCGCTCCCGGTTACCTGCGCGGGGCCGGCGAGCTGGCGCACCAGCACGGCGCGCTTGCTTGTCCTCGACGAGGTCCAGACCGGCCTCGGGAGGACGGGGACACCCTGGTACTACCAGCAGGAGGACGCCGAGCCCGACATCGTCATCACCGGCAAGGGGCTCGGCGGGGGCGTCTATCCGTTCAGCGCTGCTCTCATCAGCGAGGAGCTGGAGCGCTTCTTCGACGAGCGGCCGTTCGCCTACGTGTCGACGTTCGGCGGCTCGGAGCTCGGCTGCGTCGTCGCCGCAGCCGTCGTCGAGGAGGTCTCGAGCACGGGGTTCCTCGAGCGCGTGCGAGCGCTCGGTGAGCGGTTCGAGGCGGGCTTCGCCGGGCTTCCATTCGACCTTCGGCGGCGCGGGATGACGATGGGTCTCGCGTTCGACGAGCCGGAGGGCGGCATCGCCGCCGCCAAGCGTCTCATCGACGCGGGCGTCTTCGCCGTCTTCGCCGAGCACGACCACTCGGTCACCCAGTTCAAGCCGCCGCTCATCCTCACCGACGACGAGGCCGACCAGATCATCGGAACCGTTCGCGACGCCCTCGGATGAGCGCCTCCGAGGGCGGGCCGTCGGAGGCGGAGCTCCGCGCGCTCGACGACGAGGTCGAGCGAGCGCTCGCGACCGGCGATGAGTCCCGCCTCGTCGTCCTCGGGGGCGGCGAGATCTCCCTCGTTCTCGGCTGTCCAACGGACGGCCCGAAGTTCGCCTGCAAGCGCCTGCCGCTCTTCGGCGACCGCGCTCGCTTCGATGCCTACCGACGCACCCTCGACGAATACGTCGAGGCCCTGGGCGAGGGCGGCGTCGACGTCGTCGAGACCGAGCTGACCCCGGTCGACCGCGCCGACGGCACGATCGCGGGCTACGCGATCCAGCCGATCCTGCCGGCCAACACGCTCTGCCCGGACGTGCTCGCGCGCGCCAAGCCGGCAGATGGGCATCCGCTGGTCGAGGCGGTCGTCGAGACGGCGTTCGCGGTGATCGGCCCAAAGCTCGGAATCGACGCCCAGCTCTCCAACTGGACTTGGGAAGACGGCCGGCTGCGGTACCTGGACGTCACCACTCCGATGATCTGGGCCGACGACGACACGCCGTGCCTCGACCTCGACCTCCTCACGAGCTCCCTGCCCGCAATCGCACGCTGGCCGGTCAAGCGCTTCCTCGCGCCCGGCATCCTCGACGGCTACCGGAATCGCCGCGGCGTCGCCAACGACCTGCTCGGCAACCTCATCAAGGAGCGCCTCGACCCCTGGATCCCGGCCTTCCTCGCCGCGGTCAACCGAGAGCTCCGCCCACCGATCACCGAGCAGGACGTCCGGCGCTACTACCGCTCTGACGCCCGCCTATGGGAGTTCCTGCTGCGCATCCGCAGAGCCGACCGGGCCTGGCAGCGTCGCGTCCGGCACCGCACGTACCCGTTCCTCCTTCCGCGTGGGGTTGATCGCTGAGAGGCCGGGCCCGAGCGTCAGCGCCCGAGCAGCATCCCCATCAGCCCGCCCTGCGAGGGACGCTTCTCGAGGTAGCACTGGTGGTACTCCTCGGCGCGCCAGAAGGTCGCCGCGGGCTCGATGACCGTGACGATGGGGTTGCGAGAAGTGCTCCTGAGTGCGCTCGATCACCTGACGCGCGCTGTCAGCCTGCTCGTCGGAGTGGGCGAAGACGACCGACCGGTACTGGAAGCCGACGTCGGGCCCCTGGCGGTTCATCTGCGTCGGGTCGTGGATGGCGAAGTACTTCGCCACCAGCTCCTCGAAGCTCACCTTGTCGGGGTCGAAGGTGACCTCGCAGACCTCGGTGTGCCCGGTCGTGCCGGTGCAGACCTGCTCGTAGGTGGGGTTGTCGACGTGGCCGCCCTCGTAGCCGACCGCGGTGTCGATGACGCCGGGGACCTCGCGGAAGTTCGCCTCGACCTGCCAGAAGCAGCCGGCGCCGAAGGTCGCCTTCTCGGTGCGGGTGGGGGCCTGGGACTCGCGGGTGGGTGCTCCGTTCTCAGTCATGAAGGTACTCCTTGAGGAGCTTTAGCTCCGAAAGTAGCGTGTAAGGACGCCGAAGGCGTCCGCAAGTTGTTAGTCGCTCGAGGCCCCTGATCGTTACTCGTGCGGGTGGGCCATCCCGTGGTAGTCGAGGGCCTTCGCCAGGGTCTCCTCGTCGACCCCCTTCTCGATCGCGACCTCGCGGAGGGTGCGCCCCGACTCGGCGGCCTCCTTCACGATCTCGGCTCCCTTGTCGTAGCCGATGTAGGGGTTGAGCGCGGTCGCCGCCGCGAGGGTCGCCTCGGCGTGGCGGGCGCAGTTCTCGCGGTTGGCCTCGACGCCGCGGACCAGCTTCTCGTCGAATAGGCGCGAGGCGGAGGCAAGCAGCATGATCGACTCGAGCACGTTCGACGCGATCAGCGGGATCCGCACGTTGAGCTCGAACTGCCCCTGCGAGCCGGCGATCGTGGTCGCCACGTCGTTGCCCATGACCTGGTTGCCGACCTGGAGGACGACCTCGCAGATCACGGGGTTGACCTTGCCGGGCATGATCGAGGAACCCTTCTGGAGCTCGGGCAGCCGCAGCTCGGCGAAGCCTGCCCGCGGGCCCGAGCCCATCATCGCGATGTCGTTGGCGATCTTGGTCAGCGACACGGCGACGACCTTGAGCATCCCTGAGAGCTCGACGAGCGCGTCACGGTTGGCCTGCGCCTCGAACGGGTCGGCGGCGGGAGAGATCGCGAGGCCGGTCTCCTCCGCGAGCTTGGTGCGCACGCGGGCGGCGAAGTCGGAGTGCGTGTTGAGGCCGGTGCCCGTCGCCGTGCCGCCGAGCGGGATCTGGCCGACGCGGGCGCGGGTGTCCTTCACGCGCTCGGCGCCGAGGCGGATCTGCGTCGCGTAGCCCTTGAACTCCTGGCCGAGGGTCACCGGGACGGCGTCCATGAGATGCGTGCGGCCGGCCTTCACGACGTCGGCGAACTCGTCGGCCTTGCGCTCGAGCGAGCTTGCGAGGCCGTCGAGCGCGGGCAGGAGGTCGCGGTTCACCTCCTCGAGGGCGGCGAGGTGCACGGCTGATGGGAAGACGTCGTTCGACGACTGGCCCATGTTCACGTGGTCGTTCGGATGGGCGTCGTCGCCGGCGAGGTTCGCGATCACCTCGTTCGCGTTCATGTTCGACGAGGTGCCGGAGCCGGTCTGGAAGACGTCGAGCGGGAACTGGTCGTCGTGCTCGCCGCGGGCGATGGCGTCGCCCGCCTCGGCGATCCGCTCGGCGAGATCGGCGTCGAGCAGCCCGAGCTCGGCGTTGACCCGAGCGGCGGCGGCCTTGATCCGGCCAAGCCAGCGCACGACGGGAGTCGGGATCGGCTGGCCCGACACCGGAAAGTTTTCGATCGCCTTGCGGGTTTCGGGGCCCCAGAGCTCGTTCGCGACCTCAGTCGTTCCCATCCCCGACAACATACCGGCGTCGTTGGGCGCGGCACCTCGGAGTCGAGCCGCTCTCTGGTACAAACGGTGCGTGGAAGCCGCGCCGACGGACGAGGCTGGGATTCGCGAGCAGGCGATCGAGCGTCTGAAGAAGAAGCGCGACTTCCGCACCCACCTCTTCATCTACGTCGCCGTCAACGCAGTCCTGGTCGTGATCTGGGCGATCACGTCGAGCGGGAGTCTCTTCTGGCCCATCTTCCCGATCCTCGGATGGGGAATCGGGCTCGGCGCAAACGCGTGGGAGGTCTACGGCCGCAAGCCGATAACCGAGGACGAGATTCAGCGGGAGTCCGAGCAGCTTCGCCACTGAGAGCCGGGTGAGGGGCCCGCTCCTAGAATCCGCCGCTCGTGAGCGGATTCCGGCCCGTCGACCCAAAGC
Organism: uncultured Actinomycetes bacterium; assembly: GCA_963823245.1. GTDB lineage: Bacteria > Actinomycetota > Thermoleophilia > Solirubrobacterales > 70-9 > JAWVFM01. Next base: position 109,646 of record CAWGKQ010000010.1, read on the forward strand.
AGTCTTTCCCGGAGCTCGAGGAGCGCGTCCTCGAGCGATGGCGCGAGGGCGACGTTTTCGCGCGCTCGCTGTCGAACCGCGCCGGCGCACCCGTTTGGAGCTTCTACGAGGGCCCGCCGACGGCGAACGGGAAGCCCGGGTCGCACCACGTCCTCTCGCGGGTGTTCAAGGACATCTACCCCCGCTACCGCGCCATGCGGGGCTATCGGGTGCCGCGGAAGGCGGGCTGGGACTGCCACGGGCTGCCGGTCGAGCTCGAGGTCGAGAAGGAGCTCGGGATCTCCGCCAAGAGCGAGATCGAGGAGCTGGGGATCGCGGAGTTCAACCGGCGCTGCCGGGAGTCGGTGTTCCGCTATGTCGAGGACTGGAACCGCCTTACCGAGCGGATCGGCTTCTGGATCGACCTCGACGACCCCTACATCACGATGACCAACGATTACATCGAGTCGGTGTGGTGGTCGCTGCGCCAGAGCTGGGAGGCGGGCCGCCTCTACCAGGCCCACAAGGTCGTGCCCTACTGCCCGCGCGACCAGACCGCTCTCTCGAGCCACGAGGTGACCTACGAGGGGAGCTATCGGGAGGTCGAGGACCCCGCGGCCTACGTGAAGCTGCCGATAGTCGAGCCGGCACCGAGCGATCAGATCCCCGAGAGCCCGCTCGAGGCGGGCGACAACCTGCTCGTCTGGACGACGACGCCCTGGACGCTGATCTCGAACGCCGCGGTCGCGGTCGGGCCCGAGATCGAGTACGTGCGGGTGCGCAAGGACGGGGAGGTCTTCGTGGTGGCACGGGCGCTTCTGGAGCGGGTCCTGGGCGAGGACGCGGAGGTGATCGCGCACCTGCCGGGCTCGGCGCTCGCCGGCACCCGGTACGAGCCTCCGTTCACGTACATCACCGACTACGGGCCGCGCGGCCACACGGTCCTCGAGGCCGGCTTCGTGACCACGGACGAGGGGACCGGCCTCGTCCACACCGCGATCGCCTTCGGCGAGGACGACTTCGCCCTCGGCGAGGAATACGGGATCACGCTTCAGAACCCGGTGCGGCTCGACGGGACGTTCGACGACCGGGTGACCGACTTCGCCGGGCGCCTCGTCAAGGAAGCCGACGACGACATCGTCGAGGCGCTTCGGGCCTCGGGCCGGCTCTACCGGGCCGAGCGCTACGAGCACAGCTACCCGCACTGCTGGCGCTGCGGCACGCCGCTTCTGTACTACGCGAAGTCGAGCTGGTACATCCGCACGACGGACGTCCGCGACCGGATGCTCGCCGAGAACGAGGCGACCGGCTGGCACCCGGAGCACATCAAGCACGGGCGCTTCGGCAAGTGGCTGGAGGGGAACGTCGACTGGGCGCTCTCGCGCGAGCGCTACTGGGGCACGCCTCTACCGGTCTGGGAGTGCGCGTCGGAGGGCTGCGCGGAGCGGTTCTGCGCCGGTTCGATCGCCGACCTTCGTGAACGCGGCGGCGAGGTCCCGGACGACCTCCACCGCCCCTACATCGACGCGGTGGCGCTCCGCTGCGAGGCCTGCGGCGGCGAAATGCGGCGCGTCGAGGAGGTGATCGACACCTGGTACGACTCGGGCTCGATGCCGTTCGCGCAGTTCCACTACCCCTTCGAGGGGGAGGAGGAGTTCGCCGAGCGCTTTCCGGCCGACTTCATCTCGGAGGCGATCGACCAGACCCGAGGCTGGTTCTACTCCCTGCTGGCGGTGTCGACGCTCGTCTTCGACCGCTCCTCGTACCGCAACTGCGTCTGCCTCGGCCTGATCCTCGACCCCGAGGGCCAGAAGATGTCGAAGAGCCGCGGCAACGTCGTCGACCCCTGGGACGTGATCGACCGCCACGGCGCCGACGCCTTCCGCTGGTACTACTTCACCGCCCAGCAGCCCTGGGCCGGCTACCGCTTCTCGACCGAGACCGTCGGCGAGTCGGTCCGCCAGTTCCTGCTGACGCTCTGGAACACGTACTCGTTCCTGGTCCTGTACGCGAACGCGGACGGCGTCAGCCGGGACGAGCTCGTGGCTGCGCCGGCGAGCGAGGCCGATCTGGACCGTTGGGCGCTTTCCCGCCTGCAGGCGACGACCGAGACCGTCATCGAGCGCATGGACGACTTCGACTGCACCACGGCCGGGCGGGCGATCGCCGACTACGTCGAGGAGCTCTCGAACTGGTACGTGCGCCTCTCGCGGCGGCGGTTCTGGGACGGAGACCGGGAGGCGCTCGGCACTCTGCGTCATTGCCTGATCGAGGTGGCGAAGCTCCTCGCGCCGTTCGTGCCCTTCGTGGCCGACGACATTCACGACAACCTCGCCGGCGGCGACTCCGTCCACCTGCAGGACTTCCCGCAGCCCGACGCGACGCTCTCGGCTCCCGAGCTCGAGTCGGCCATGGTCGCGGTGCGGCGCACGGTCGAGCTTGGCCGGACGGCCCGCGGCGATTCCCGGATCAAGGTGCGGCAGCCGCTTCGGCGGGCGATCGTGGTGGCGAACGAGGCCGAGCGCGAGGCGATCTCCGCCCATGGCGGCCTCGTGGCGTCGGAGCTGAACGTGAGGGAGATCGAGTTCGTGGCCACCGAGTCCGAGCTCGTCGGCTATGAGGCGAAGCCGAACTACCGCACCCTCGGCCCGCGCTTCGGGAAGGACATGCCGCAGGTCGCGGCTGCCGTCGCGGCGCTCGACGCGGAGGGAGCGGCGGCGGCCATCCGCGAGGGCCGCGAGGTCGGCGTCAACGTCGGCGGGCGGGACCACACGCTGGGGGCCGATGACCTGACGCTCGTGATGAAGCCGCTCGACGGATACCAGGTCGAGGCGGCCGCCGGCCATGCGGTCGCCCTCGAGCTCGAGATCGACGATGAGCTGCGCCGGGAGGGCCTCGCTCGCGAGGTCGTCCACGCGGTGCAGAACGCGCGCCGCGACGCCGGCCTCGAGGTCACGGATCGCATCTCGCTCACCCTCGGCGGCGACGACGACCTCGTCGCGGCCGCTCGAGCCCACGAGGCGTACGTGACCGGCGAAACGCTCGCCACCTCCGTCGCCTACGAGGGCGGCGGACGGCGCCGTCACTCAGATCGAGGGGCGCGACCTCCGCATCGACATCAGCAAAGCCTGACGGTCAGCAGTCCGGGACGGTGTGGCGAGGTCCACACCTAGGGGGGTCGAAGCGAGCGCGATCGGCGCCTACCTTGAAGTCCACGATGACTACAACGACCAACAACCGAATACTGACTCTCATCCTCCTCTGCCTCGGCGCGCTGGTCGCCTTCGCGGGCACCGCCGCCGGAGCGAGCGCCGCCACGACGAAGCGCGTCAGCGTCAAGTCGAACGGCAAGGAGGTCAACACCGACAACGAGTACGCCTCGATCTCGGCCAACGGCCGCTACGTGACCTTCGAGTCGCCCGGGAAGTTCACCAAGGGCGACGAGGGGAACGACTTCGATGTCTTCGTCCACGACCGCGACACCGGCAAGACCGTCCGGGCCTCGGTGAAGGCGAACGGCAAGGAGGTCCCCGGAGCCGACAGCGAGTTCTCGTCGATCTCGGCCAGCGGCCGCTACGTCGCGTTCGTGTCGAACGGCCGCTTCACGAAGGAGGACAAGGACACCTACGGCGACGTCTACGTCAAGGACATGCAGACCGGCCAGGTCACGCTGGCGAGCCTCGACTCGAACGACAAGCAGGTTCCGGGAGGCGCCGGCCAGCCGCAGATCTCGGCGAACGGCCACTCGGTCCTGTTCATCTCCGACCGGCGCCTACACGAGCACGCCCACCAACAGCTATCTCAACGTCTACGTCCGCAACATCAAGAAGGGGACGACCGAACGCGCAACGCTGCGCTCTGACGGCACCCCGAGCGACGAGGATGTCAGCAACCCGAGCATCTCGGGCAACGGGCGCTACGTCGCGTTCCAGTCGTTCGACCAGCAGATGACGGCCGACCCCGACTATGGGTTCGCGGTGGACCAGGACGTCTACGTCCGTGACCTCAAGAAGGGCAAGACGATCCGAGCCAGCCTCAAGGCGGACGGCACGGAGATCTCGCCCACGAACAACAACGGCAACGTCTACCCCGTTATCTCGGCGAACGGCAAGTTCGTCGCGTTCTACTCGGACGCCTACGGGCACTACGCGGCGGACGACAACAACAACGACTACGACGTGTACGTCAAGAACCTGCGGGACGGGACCCTGGCGCGCGCGAGCCTGACGTCAGCCGGCGCGGAGGTTCCCGCGCTCGGCGGAGCGGCGCAGTCGCTCGGTGCCTCCGAGAGGCCGCTGTCCATCTCGGCGAACGGCCAACGCGTCGCCTTCGAGGCCTACGCGGCCCTCGACCCCGCCGACAACAACATGGAGCGCGACGTCTACGTCCACGACATGAAGACCGGCAAGACCACGCTGGCGACGGTCGCCTCGAACGGCGGCGTCGTCACCAGCGGCGCGGGCGGGCAGCAGCTGCCCGCGATCTCGGGCAACGGCAAGTGGCTCGCGTTCGAGACCATCGCCAAGGTCGCCGGAACCGGAACCGACGCCGATCAAGGCCCGAACACGGCCGACTTCGACGTCTTCGAGCGCGGCCCGCTCGGCTAGCCCCAGCCCGACTCGCCCCGGACGCCGCTCGGCGCGGTGTCCGGGGCGGCGTCCGGGTAGCGGAACCGGCGCTGGATTGCGAGCAGCCCGACCACTGAGCCCATGGCGATCGCCCCGAGCACGATGCTCAGGACGACGGTCCCGGCACTGAGAACCCCGTCGTCGGAGGCCGCGACGTAGGCCCAGATCCCGATCGGCAGGTAGAGCAGGACCGCCGTGAAGAGGCCGGGGTTGGGCCGGTCCTCCATCACCGACGGCAAGGTGTGGAAGAAGACCGCGTTGATCAGGCAGAGGGCGGGAAAGGCGAGCGCGAAGGCGGGAGCGCGCCAGCCCACCATCGCGGCCGAAACGCCGAACACGATCAGAAGCGCATTGACGGCCCAGAAGTCGGACCACGTGGGCGTCGTGCCGACCCGCGGGGCGAGGAACCTCGCCGCCCAGCCCTGCCAGCCGAGGGCGTGCTCCTCCACCACATGCATGGCGCTCGCGGCGACGAGGACCCAGAGGACCCAGTCGTGCACGCTGGCCTAGGCCAGCGCGGGCTCGAGCTCGGCCTCGAGCCGGCGCTTCGGCATGGCGCCGATCACGCGCTTGGCCTCCTGGCCGTCCTTGAAGAGGATCAAGGTGGGGATCGAGAGGACCTCGTAGCGCGCCGCCGTCTCCTGGTTCTCATCGACGTTCAGGCTCACGACGCGCAGATCGTCGCGCTCGGTGTCCATCTCCTCGAGGATCGGGTGCACGACGCGGCAGGGCCCGCACCACGGAGCCCAGAAGTCGACGAGAACCGCGTTCTCGGACTCGACGACCTCTGACTGGAAGGTGGCGTCGGTTACGTCGGGGAGCTTGCCTGTCAAAGTGGGTCTCCTAGCTGCGATTAGGTTCCTGCCAATACTATACATACTGAAGTAAGGGCTGAGGGCCGGACGTTACACCGGCTCGGCAGCATACGTGCCGCGCTGGGCTCAGCGCCGGCGCAGCCGCATCGCCGGGACCTTGAGCGCGGCCTCCAGCACGATCTCGCCGCTCATCTTCGACTCCCCGACGCGCCGGTCGCGGAACGTGATGGGCACCTCGGCGACCCGGAACCCGGCGCGGATCGCCCGGTAGGTCGTCTCCACCTGGAACGCGTAGCCCGCGGTCGAGATCGAGTCGAGATCGATCGCCTCGAGCACCTCGCGCCGAAACGCCTTGAAGCCGCCGGTGAGGTCATGGATCCCCACGCCGAGGAGGGCGCGCGCGTAGGCGCTGCCCCCGCGGCTGATCGCGCGCCGCAGCGGGCCCCAATCGGCGACGCCGCCGTCGTCGACGTAGCGCGAGCCGAGCACGACGTCGTTGTCCTCGAGCGCGGCGAGCAACCTGGGCAGGTCCGCTGGGTCGTGCGAGAAGTCCGCGTCCATCTGCGCGATCGTCCGCGCCCCGTCCGCGAGGGCCCTCTGGAAGCCCGCCACGTAGGCGGGGCCGATCCCCATCTTCGCCGGGCGGTGGATGACGGCGACGTCAGGGTCTCGCGCCGCCATGCGATCCGCGATCTCCCCGGTGCCGTCGGGAGACGAGTCGTCGACGACGAGGACGCGGCGAGAGGGAGGGAGCTGCTCGAGCGCCGCCCTGGCGATCGCCTCGATGTTCTCGGCCTCGTCGTATGTGGGAATGACGAGCCAGGTCTCGGCAGCCGGATCGGGCATCGCGCCAATCTAGACAGCGAGCCTCTATCTAGAGTGAAGAGCGCCGTGCAGAACGCCGAGATCGCCAGCGCCTTCGCCGACCTGGCGACCCTGTACGAGCTCGACGGCGCCGTCCGCTACCGGGTCCTCGCCTACCGCGAGGCAGCCCGTGTGATCCGCCAGAGCCCGGTCTCCGTCGCCGAGCTCGCACGTGAGGGTCGCGCGACCGAGCTGCCGGGAATCGGCAAGACCCTCGAGGCCAAGATCGTCTCCCTCGTCGATACGGGCGAAATCCCCTCGATGACGAAGCTGCTCGCGAAGTACCCGCCCTCGCTGATCGAGGTGACCCGAGTCCCCGGGCTCGGCGCGAAGACGGCGCGGCGCCTCTACGACGAGTTGGGTGTCACGTCGCTCGACGAGCTGCGTACTGCCGCCGAGGGGCAGAGGATCAGGGGGCTGCGCGGCCTCGGGCCGAAGGCGGAGGAGAACGTGCTCGCCTCGCTCGAGCGCCTCGGCGGGGAGGGCGCCTCCGAGCGCGTGCTGCTCTCGGAGGCGCTCCCGGTCGCCAAGGAGCTCGCCGAGGCCCTGCGCCTCGAGGACGCCTGCGAGGAGGTCGAGGTCGCGGGATCGGCCCGCCGTATGGCCGAGACGTGCAAGGACATCGACCTGATCGCCACGGCCTCCGACTCGGTCGCGCTCGGCCGCTCGCTGGCCACGCACCCGCTTATCGCCGCCGCGAGCAAGCCCGGTGCCGCCGGGACGCGCGCGACGACCAACAACGGCATCAAGGTCGACCTGCGGATAGTCCCGCCCGAGGCCTACGGGAACCTCCTTCAGCACTTCACAGGATCGGCGGAGCACAACGTGAAGCTCCGCGAGCGCGCGGTGAAGATGGGGCTCTCGGTCTCGGAGAACGGCATCGTCGACTCCGAGAGCGGCGACGTCGCCCGCTATCGCACAGAGGCCGAGGTCTACGAGCGGATCGGCCTCGCCTACATCGAGCCCGAGCTCCGCGAGGGCGGCGGCGAGATCGCAGCGGCCGCCGAAGGCGAGCTCCCCGACCTCGTGTCCATCGACGACATCCGGGGGGACCTGCACTGCCACACGACCCTCTCCGACGGCAAGGCGTCGCTCGAGGACATGGCCGAGGCCGCCAGGGCGCGTGGCTACGCATACCTCGCGATTACCGACCACTCCGCCTCGCACGGGTTCGGAGACCACGTCACAGCCGAGGCGCTGGCAGAGAGAATCGAGGAGATCCGCGTCTGGAACGAGAAGGCGCCGCGCGGGTTCCGCCTCCTCGCCGGCTCGGAGGTGAACATCGGCACCGACGGCGAGCTCGACTACCCGGAGGAGCTGCTGGAGGAGCTGGATTGGGTCATGGCGAGCGTGCACACTTCGTTCCGGATCTCGCGCAGGGCGATGACCGAGCGCGTGATCACGGCAATCGAGAACCCGCTCACCGACTGCATCGGCCACCTCACCGGGCGCCTGATCAACCGCCGCGAGCCCTACGACATCGACGTCAAGGCCGTCGCCGAGGCCGCCGCGCGCACCGGGACCATGCTGGAGATCAACGGCAACCCCAACCGGCGCGACCTATCGGAGCGTCACGCGCGCCTCGCAGCGGATGCCGGCGTCCTCATTTGCGTCAACACCGACGCGCACCAGGTGCGCACGCTCGGGAACATGACCTACGGCCTGGGGACGGCCCGGCGCGCATGGCTGACCGCCGCCGAGGTGGCCAACACGCGGCCGCTGCGCAGCCTTCAGGCCCTACGCCCGCGCAAGCGCAAGCGCGAACGTCCCTGAACCCCGCGCATAGCCCCGAGCGAGGGACGTTCGCGGGAGTTCTCAGACCGGTGGCGGGGGGTGCCCGGCCGGCATCCTGTCGCGGCCCAGCCCCGGCGTGCGCACGAGCCGCAGCGGCTCGAACGCGTTCGACGGCTCGACGTAGAAGCGGACCCCGTCGCGCTCCTCGATCGCCGTGACGGCGGCCTCGCGATGGCGCCACGAGAGGGCGACGCCGATCGCGTACCCGGCGCCGATCGCCGCGATCTGCGGCGCGATCGCGGCGAGGCCGCCGGCGAGGATGGCGAAGACCGCGATCGGCCACAGACGGGCGAACGCGATGCGACCGGGGCTTTCCATCGGCAGCGAGGTCGCCGTGCGCGCTCCGGCGAGCACCCGCCGAACCTGCTCGGCCGCGCGCCTGCCGCGACCGAGCCAGATGCCCGCGACCGCGGCGATCACCCACCACGCGCCGGCAACGACGAGCGCCGTCTGATCGGCCTCCTGGGCGGCCACGAGGACGGCGATCGCGCCGAGCCCCGTCGCCACGGCGGCGACGAGGAGCACGGTGACGCGGAGGAGGTCGACGAAGGGCACGCCTCAGTCGTCCTCGGCGAGGGCACGCAAGACCTCGAGAAAGCCGGCGGTGCCCTGCACGACGATGTCGCTTCGGTCTCGCAGTCCCTCCGGCGCCTCCTCGGAGGAGACGCCGACCCTCACCGCCGCTCGCAGCTCGCCGGCGGTCGCCATCTCCCCGAGCGCGTCGAACGCGTCGAGGTCGGTCCGGTCGTCGCCCCCGAAGAACGCAAGGTCGACGTCGCGACCCGCGATCAGCGCTCGCACGGCCGAGCCCTTGTCGACGGCCTCGGTGGGGCGAAGCTCCAGCACCTGGCGGCCCCAGTGGGGGAAGAGGCCCTGCTTCGCCGCCGCGGAGGCGATCTCCTCAGCGGCGCGACGCGCCCGCTCGGCTTCGGGGGCGCCTCGCCAGTGGATCGCCTGGATCGGGCCCTTGTCCTCGACTCGCAGGCTCGCCTCCGAGAGCTCGTGATCGTCCAGCCCTGAGACGAGCTCGCGCGCCAGCTCGGCGCGCTCGGCGAGCTCGTCGGCAACCACGGGCTCGTCGGCGCCCGGATCGATGAGCTCGAGGCCGTGGTTGCCGGCGTAGACCGCGCCGCCGACTCCCACCATGCGGCGCGCCTCCAGCGCCCGCCGGCCGGTGACGAGGGCCACCAGCGCATACCGCTCGCAGAGCCGCGACAGCACCTCGCGCGCCTCCTCTGGAACGGTCGCGTCCTGCGGGTCGGTGACGATCGGAGCAAGCGTCCCGTCGAGGTCGGAGAGGATCGCCGAGCGGCTCGGCTCGCCGCGAAGCGGCGCGAGCAGCGCCGTGGCGTCGACTCCCAGCACCCATCTAGTATCGCCGTCCATGCCGCGAGAGCGATGGCTGAAGCTCGGTGCGATCGCGACGGCGGCGGGGGCCTTCAGCGCGCTGTTCGGGGTCGGCGGGGGCAGCGTGATCGTGCCGCTCTTGATCTTCTGGCTGGGCTATCAGGAGCGCGAGGCGACCGGGACGAGCCTCGCGGCGATCGTCGTCATCGCCGCCTTCGCTGCGATCGGGCAGGGGATCGAGGGCAACGTCGAGCATCCCGAAGGGACTCGCTCGTCGGCCTGCCGGCGATCGGCGGCGTGATCGCCGGCACCGCGCTCCAGCAGCGAATCTCGGAACGCCTCGTGGCGCTTCTGTTCGCCGCCCTCATCGTCGCCGTCGCAGTCGAGCTGATCGTCCCCTGATGGAGTACGTGCTGGCGGCGGCATTCGGGTTCGCGGGCGGCGCGGTCGGGGGCCTGCTCGGCGTCGGCGGGGGGATCCTGTTCGTCCCCGGCCTCGTGATCTGCCTCGACCAGACCCAGCTCCACGCGGAGTCGACGTCGCTCCTGGCGATCGTGCCGGTGGCGATCGTGGGAGCGTGGCGGCAACACGGCTACGGCAACGTGCGGGTCCGCGACGGCATCGTGATCGGCGTCCTCTCGCCGATCGGGGTGCTGATCGGCGTTCTCGTCTCGAACGCCGTATCGCAGCGTGCGCTGGAGCTGGCGTTCGCGGTGCTGCTGTTGTTCGTCGCCGCGCAGTTGATCCGGCGGGCGCTGACGGGCTTCGCCTACGTCCCGTGCTCGAGCGCGTTCTTGACGGGGCGTCGAGCGCGTTCAGCCGGTAGAGCGCCAGGGCCTCCGCCGACGGGAAGCCGCTTCGCGTCGCGCCGCCGCTCGGCCGGCCCCGAGCCGGTCCCTGATCGGCCCCGTGATGGCAGAGCACGCATCCGAGCAGCGCCAAGCGCCGGCGCTCGTCGAGGTCGCGCGCCGCGGCGCCGACGATCTCGGCGCCGATCGCTAGGTGCCCGAGCGCGCGACCCTCCTCGCTCAGCTCGATCTCCGCGCCGAGTGTGAACTCCCTCACCTTGCCGACGTCGTGGACGAGGGCTGCGGCCATGAGGAGGTCGGAATCGAGCTTGGGGTGAAGCTGGCAGACCTCGGTGACGAGAGTCCCGACCGAGACCGTGTGCTCGAGCAGGCCGCCGAGGTATGCGTGATGCCCCGCGCGGCTGCACGGGGCGCGCCGGAACTCGCCGCGGACCGGCTCGGTCATCACGGTTCGCTCGACGAACGCGGGCGAGGCCCGGGTCGTGGACCTCGCGAGCGAGGTGCTCGAGGAACCCCTCGAGCTCGTCGACCGAGCGGTAGGCGGCCGGCAGGAACTCGGCCGGGTCGTAGCGGCCGGGCTCGATCCGCCGCACGTCGTCGAGCTCGGCGACGAGCTCCCCGCGATATCGCTCGGCCCGCCCGGCGACCGCCACTGCGTCGCCGCGCTCGAACCGCATGCCTAGCCGGTCGGCCTCGCGGAAGACGCGGGCCTGCGACGGTGCCCGTGCGGTCGCGGAGCTCGAGAGCGAGGTAGGTCGAGCCGTTCCGCGAGGTGAGCCGGTCGCGGCGCACGCAGGCGAATCGCCCCTCGAACCGCCGCCCGGGCCGTAGCTCGGACACGGTCGCGAGGGCCGTGTCTCGAACCCGCGTATCTCGCTCGACGGCTGCGGCTTCCATCGCGTCGATGTTGAACCGGCGCTCGGACGATAGATTCGCCCGGTGAACGCGCTCGATGCGCTGATTTGGGAGGGCGAGCCGCCGCCGCTGCGCTCGCCCGTGCTCGTCGCGGCATTCGCGGGCTGGAACGACGCCGCCAGCGCGGCCACGGCGGCTCTCGAGGCGGTCGCGGCCGCCCTCGAGGCCGAGCCGCTTGCGCGGATCGACCCGGAGGAGTTCTACGACTTCCAGGTCAACAGGCCGACGATCCGCCTCACCGAGGGCCAGGCCCGCCACGTCGACTGGCCGTCGAACGTGATGCTGAGCGCGCGCGTCCCCGGGGCGGAGCGCGACCTCGTGCTGATGTCCGGGATCGAGCCGAACGTGCGCTGGCGCACCTTCACCGACGCGATCGTCGGCGCGGCTGACCGCCTCGGGGTCGAGATGGTCGTGACGCTCGGCTCGCTGATCGCCGACGTCGCCCACACCCGCCCGGTGCCGATCACGGGCCTCGCCTCGGATCCCGAGCTGGTCGAGCGCCTGGGGCTGTCCCGGTCGACCTACGAGGGGCCGACGGGGATCGTGGGGATCGTCCACGACGCCTGCCGTCGCCACGAGATCACCTCGGCGAGCCTCTGGGCGGCCATCCCCCACTACGTGGCGGCGGTGCCGAACCCCAAGGCCGCCCTCGCGCTGCTCCGGCGCCTCGAGGGCTTCACGGGCGTCGCGATCGAGGCCTCGGAGCTCGAGGATGCCGCTGACCAGTTCGACGAGCAGGTCGATCGCGCGGTCGCCGCGAACCCGGAGATCGCCCAGCTCGTCACGCAGCTCGAGGAGGCGCAGGCCTCCGAGCTCGACCTCGGCGGCGACGTGCCGTCGGGCGACGCGATCGCCCAGGAGTTCCAGAAGTTCCTACGGCAGCAGGGGTCCGAGGACCCGCCGGTCGAGGATTCCTAGGCCTCGCTCGCCGGGCAGATCAGGCGGTAGTCGCACCACGAGCAGATCTCGTAGCTCGGGCGCGGCTCGAAGTCCTGCGCCTCGATTCCGGCGGCAACCTCGAGCACCGTTCGCTCGACCCGCTCCGAGTCGTCGGGGGCGGTGGGCACCGTGACCCGCTCGTCGTCGAGGACGTACCAGTAGCTCCCCGACTCGGGGGTCACCTCCCAGGCCTCTCGCGCGCCGAGCCGGTAGAGCGCGATCTGGACGTCGTCGGTGAGCGCGGCGACGCCTTTCGCCTCCCCGGTCTTGTAGTCGATCAGCTCGTAGCCGCCGTCGGGAAGCCGGTCGACGCGGTCGACGCGGCCCCGCAGCTGGTGCGGTCCGATCGCGAACGCGAAGCTCCGCTCGAGCCACACGGGGCGGGACTCGGCGCGCTCGTGGCGCTCGTGATATCGGGCAAGGGCCGCAACCGCCCGGTCGCGGTACTGAAGCTCGTCGTCGGAGGATCCGAACCCGGTCCGCCGCCACCCGGCCTCGAACAGCGCTAGCAGGCGATCGAGGCTCCCCGGGGGCGATCCAGGGCCCTCGCCGCCCCGGTGGAGCTCCTCGCTGTGAAAGCGCTCGAGGACCTGGTGGATGAGGATCCCGAACCGCTGGTTGATCGTCGGCTCCTGCGGGATCGCGAAGACGCGGGCGAACTTGTACTTCAGCGGACAGGTGCGGTAGAGATCGAGGTCGGATGCCGAGAGCGCCAGCCCGTCGCCACGGCGGGGGATGAACTGCTCGAGGCTCGGCTCGTGCTGCGATGCGACGAGCTCGCGCCGCGCGGCGCGGTCGCGCTCCTCGCCGATGACGTACGGATCGAGCGGCGATGCCTCGAGGGCCGCCCGCTGCTCGGGCGTGGCGACGCGGGCGATCAACTCGTTCAGCGCGGCGAGCGCCTCCGCCGCCGGCTCGGTGCCGGGACGCTGGATGAGGGCCGCGAGCTTCAGGAGCTCGAGGTAGCGCGCGACGGCTGCGTCGACGTCGGCAGGAGTGTCCAGCCGCATCTCCGACAGCGAGGAGCCCGCGCGCCACGAGGCCTCCAGCACCTCATCGCGGACCATCCGGTAGGTCGCGTGGAGGCCCTCCGCCGGGCCGAAGAGCTCCTCCTCGTGGATCTCGGCCTCGTCGCCGGCCACCTCCGCAATCGCCTCGTAGGCGGGCGAGGGCGTCGTCGCTCCATCGGGCCCGAAGTCTGGCCAGGACGCCACCAGCCCCCGCCGCGCCCGGGTCGCCGCGAGGTAGCCGAGCGCCGGGTCGCCGCCGAGCGCCGACCTCGTGAGGCCGAGGAGGTAGACGTGGTCGAACTCGAGCCCCTTGACCTGGGGCGCCTCAGCGATCACCGCGGCGCCCGGCGCCGGCGGCGCGGTCGCCGCGAGATCGAGGTCGCCGGCGTCGGCGATGGCGCTGAGCTGGCGGATGAAGTCGCGCACTGACCCGCGCGGCTCGCGCCGCGCCCACTCGCTGGCGCGCTCGGCGAGCCTCGAGAGGCTCTGCAGGCGCTCGGCGGCCTCGGGCGTGGCTGCGAACAGGCGCTGCCGCCGTAGCCCGACGCGCTCGATGAGGCGGCGCACGAAGGCGTCGGGCCGCATCTCCTCCATCGCCGCCTCGGCGGCGCTTCGGAGCCGGAGGAACGCCTGAATGCGGTCGCGGGCCTCGGGGCCTAGCTGCGGGCTCTCCAGGGCCGCCTCCACCGCCGAGACCATGTCGAGCTTGCGACGCCGCGCGATCGTCGAGCACCGCGCCAGGTCGACTGACCGAAGCTCCACCGGCGGCCGCGTGAGCGCCCGGACGACGGCGGCCGAGTCGGTCGGGTTCGCAAGCAACCGAAGCCATGCGAGCGCGTCGCGGACCTCTGGGCGCCCGAAGAGCGCCGCGTCGCCGAGGAAACGCACCGGGACGCCGCGCTCCTCGAACGCCGCCGCGGTGACGCGGGCCTCTCGCCACCCCGAGCCGGCGATGACGCAGATTCGCTCCGGCCGCACCGCGCCGGAGGCGATCAGGTGCTCGACCTCGCGGGCGGCCGCCTGGGCCTGGGCGCGTTCGTCGCTGCACCGCCAGAGTCGTAGGCTTGCCGCGCCGTGCTCATCCGGCGGGGGCGGACCGCTGGCGCGAGCGCCGTCCACGAGCGCGCGCAGGGCGAGGCCGGCTTCGGCGACGAGGCCCGCGGTGCGGACCGATGCCGGGAGCTCGACGAGCTCCGCGTCGCTGAAGCGGACCGTGAAGTCCGAGAGTGCCGCCGCGCCCCCGCCCGAGAGTGCGTAGGTCGACTGGGCCGGGTCGCAGGCCGCGACCACGTTGCGATGGAGCGCGATCGCGTCGATGAGGCGCCGGTCGGCCCCGGCGGCTTCCTCGAGCTCGTCGACGAGGACGAAGGGGAACCGCTCGGCGATCGCGGAGCGAACGTCGTGGCGGTCCTCGAGAAGCCGCGCAAGCGCCAGGATCGCGTCGGCTGCGTCAAGCCCGCCGCTCGAGCGAAGGAGGGCATCGTGGCGCTCGTAGAGGTCGGCGAACTCCGCCTCCCGCCGGGCGAGCTCTCGATCCGCCGCATCCGCATCGCCGCGCTCGAGGGCCCGCGCTCGCTCGCGCAGGTCGGACGGCACGAGGCCCTCGCGCTTGACGGTGTCGATCCGCGCCAGAAGGCGCCTCAGGAGACCCGCCGGATTGCCCCGGATCTCGTGCCGACGGAGCGGCAGCTCGTCGAGATGGTCGAGCACGAGCGCGAGCCGATCGGCCCGTCCGAGCATGGGGAAGAACGGGTCGAGCCTCGCCTCGAGCGCGTATTCCGACAGAAGGCGGGCGGCGGCCGCCTCGAAGGTCGTGATCGTGAGCTCCTCGTGCGGGCCCTCGAGCATCTCGTCGACCCGGTCGCGAAGCCGCGATGCCCCGGCGCGCGTCCGCGTGAGGCACAGCACGCGGTCGGCCGGAACGCCTCGATCCGATAGCGCGATCAGGCGGGCGGCCAGGGCGTCGGTCCGGCCGCTTCCAGCCGGACCGACAACCAGCATCGGCCCCTCGCCGTGCTCCGCAACCCGGCGCTGCTCGGATGTGAGCTCAAACGGCGGAACTGGCCTGCCTTCCTCCACGCCGCCACAACCTAGCGTCGCCCCCAGTCTCATCTAGCCTGGGTGGCGATGGCCACCGACCCGGCGCAGATCACCGACGCTCTCGCGGGCGAGCTCGGCGAGCGCTGGCTCGAGGCGTGCCGGCGGATGGTCGACGCGATGCGGGGGGTGCTCGCGGCGGCTCCGGGGATCGCCGAGCGCACCGTGTACGAGGGCGTGGGCGAGGGCGGCGATCGAACGCTCGAGCTCGATCGGCGCTCCGAGGACATCGTGTTCGCCGAGCTGGACAGCCTTCACTCGCTCGGCGTCGACTTCCGCGCCGTCTCGGAGGAACGGGGCGAGGTGGTCTTCGGTTCCGACAGCGGTGTGGTCGTCGTGATCGACCCGATCGACGGGTCGCTGAACGCGCGGCGGACCATCCCGGCCTTCTGCCTGAGCATCGCCCTCGCCACCGGCTCGACGATGGCCGACGTCGAGCTGGCCTTCGTGCACGACTTCGGCACCGAGGAGGAGTTCACGGCGCGCCGCGGCGCGGGGGCCCGACTCGGCGACCGCCCGATCGAGGCGCGCGGGCCCGGCTACGGGCTCGAGGTGATCGGGGTCGAGGCGGCGAAGCCCGAGCGGGTGCTGACGGTCGCCCGAGAGCTCTCCGGGGCGGCGTTCCGACTGCGGTCGGTCGGGTCGATCGCAATAACCGTCTGCTGGGTGGCGGCGGGGCGGTTCGACGGCATGCTGACCACGCGCCCCTGCCGATCCGTCGACGTCGCCGCCGCCCAGCTCATCGCCAGCGAGGCCGGCGCCGTCGTCGACCTCCCGCCCGCGGGCCTCGCCGGGGCCGACCTGGGACTCGACGCGCGCTACCACGTCCTCGCCGCCCTGGAGCCCGATGGCCTCGAGACCCTCCGCCGCGCGCAGGAAGCCGTCGACGCCGCCTCGAAGTGAGCGGGCCCGGTGTCGTCGAATGGGCGCTGGCCGAGCGGATCGCGCTCGGCGTCGCCGGGGAGCCCGACCTCGAGGGTGGACCGGGGAGCGCCTTCGCGCCAGACCGCGTGCGTGAGGCCTGCGAGGAGGCGACGGAGCAGGTTCGCGCCTACACGACCCTCGACGGGGCGGGCGTGCCGCAAGGCGAGTGCGTCGGGCGCGCCGAGTGGGCGCGCAGCGCTCTGCGGACGATGCGGGAGCTTTCGGCCCCGATCGAGGAGCGCCTGGCCTCGGGGATCGACCTTCCGGGCCCGCTCGGCGGTGCCGCGCGGCGAGTGGCCGGCGCTGCCGCGGGAGCCGAGGCGGGCGGCGCGGTGGGCCTCGGGGCGCGGCGCGTGCTCGGCCAGTTCGACGTCGCCCTCGGCCCGACCGAGCGCCCTCCGCGGCTGCTTTTCGTGGGTCCGAACCTGGCTGGAGCACACGCGGAGCTGGGGGGTGACGCCGGAGCCTTCGTGAGCTGGATCGCGACCCACGAGGTCACCCACGCGGTCCAGTTCACCGCGACGCCCTGGCTCCGCGACCACCTTCGCGGCGAGCTCAAGAGCCTGCTCGACGCGGCCGCGGAGGGACTCGGCGGCGCGGAGATCGCCGCGCTCGCGCGCAAGCTGCTCACCACCGATCCGCGGCGGACGTTGCGCGGCCTGCTTCAAGGCGAGCTCGCAACCGCGCTGGCGGGCCCGTCTCAGAGGGACCGGCTCGAGCGCCTGCAGGCGGCGATGACGGCGGTCGAGGGCTACGCGGAGCACGTCATGGACGCGGCGGACCCCGCGCGCCTCCAGGAGCGCGCCCGCCTTCGCGCGCGGCTCGAGGAGCGGCGCCGGTCCCGCGGTGGCCTCGGCGAGGCCGTCGTGCGCCTGCTCGGCCTCGAGCTCAAGCTCCGCCAGTATCGCGTCGGCAAGGAGTTCTGCGACGCCGTCGTCGCGGAGGGCGGGATCCAGCTTCTCAACCGCATTTGGGCCTCGCCCGAGGCCCTCCCCACCGCCGCTGAGCTGTCGACGCCGTCGCGATGGCTCGAGCGCACCGCGGCTGCCGTCGCCTGAGCGTACGCCCGCCAGGTCGGTTCGGCGTAACCGCAGGCCGCGGATGGGTTACAAACAGACGTTCGGGTACTATGGCCCGGACATCCTTAGAGGTAAGGACATTAGTTCTAAAGAAGCCAACCCAAACAGGGGGTTACGAGCAGATGCCAGCCAACGGCAGCAAGACCACGAAGACGGCCAGTCAGAGCACCACGACGACGGGCAGTCAGAGCACTACGAAGACGGGCGCCAAGACCACCGGCGCCGCGTCCGACAACACCGCCACCTACGTTCGCCAGACGGCCGAGCGCACGGTCGACGTCCCCGTCGGGGCCGTTCTGACCGTCGCCGACCGCGTCAACGACGTCGTCGAGCCCTGGACCTCGCGGACGACCGCCGAGCGGGAGCTCAAGAGCATCCGCAGCCAGGTCACGCGCGAGTTCAACAAGCTCGAGCGTCGGGGCACGAGCGCCCGTCGCAAGGCGACGCAGCGCGCCCGGACGACCCGCAACCGGTTCCGCCGCGACCTCACCCAGCGCCGGCGCCAGGTTGAGCGCACGCTGAAGCGCAACCGCACCGAGGTCGAGAAGCGCGTCCGCAAGGCGCAGAACACCGTCCAGGACCGCGTCTCGACGCTGGTCTAAGGACACTCGGCCTGCCTCGGCGGGCCATGGCTTAGCCCGGGACGCGCCGCGCGAGGTTGCCGGCGCCCCGGTGGGATCTGTCCGCCACGCGGGCAGAAACAGCAACCTCTCCTCCCCGATCGACCCGCCCTCGAGGCGGGTCGATCTTTTCCCGGCTAGGCGTCGCCCGAGGCGGCAGCGGGCAGCGTGGCTCGCTCTGCTTCAATGGGTCCGTGCCCGACCCCACGCAGGAACAGGTAACCGAGGCCCTTCGCGCCGTCATCGACCCTGAGCTTCGCCGTTCGATCGTCGAGCTCGGGATGGTCCGGTCGATCGAGATCGGCGGCGATGGCGGCGTCGATGTCGTCGTCTCCCTGACGACGCCCGGCTGCCCGATCCGCTCTCATTTCCAGACGGCGGTGGTCGAGACGGTCAGCTCCCTCGAGGGTGTCTCGCGGGTGGGCGTCGCCTTCGACGTGCTCTCGGACGACGAGAAGGGAGCCCTTCAGCGGTCGCTCGGGCGCAACGGGCTTCCCGAGGGGGCGCTGGCCCAGGTCAAGAACGTGATCTGCGTGGCCTCCGGCAAGGGCGGAGTCGGCAAGTCGACCCTGACGGCCAACCTCGCGGCGGCGCTCGCGGCCGAGGGTCGCTCGGCCGGGGTGCTCGACGCCGACGTCTACGGCTACTCGATCCCGAGGATGCTCGGCACGAACGGGCGGCCAGACGTCAACGGCGAGCGCAAGATCATCCCCCTCGACGGGCCGGGCGGCGTGAAGGTGATGTCGATCGGCTTCTTCGTCGAGCCCGACGCCGCCGTGGTCTGGCGCGGTCCGATGCTCCACAAGGCGATCCAGCAGTTCCTCGAGGACGTCGCGTGGGGGGAGCTCGAGTACCTCCTGCTCGACCTGCCGCCCGGCACCGGCGACGTCTCGATGACGCTCGCCCAGTTGCTCCCGCAGGCGAAGGTCGCGATCGTCACGACGCCTCAACCCGCGGCTCAGGCGGTCGCCGCTCGCGCGGCCGAGATGGCCGCCAAGGTCGACCTCGAGGTCCTCGGCGTGATCGAGAACATGTCCGGCTTCACAACCCCCGACGGCCAGCGCTTCACGATCTTCGGTGAGGGCGGCGGCCAGCTGCTTGCCGACGACCTCGACGTGCCGCTGCTGGGCAAGGTGCCGCTGTCGGAGGACCTTCGTGCCCACGCCGACGCCGGGACGCCGCTCGTGCTCGCGGAGCCCGACGCGCCCGCTGCGCAGGCGATCCGCGCCGCCGCGCGCGGCATCGTCGCCGCGACACCTCAGGAGCTTCCGGTCATGCAGGCCGTGCCCGCCGCGGCGCCCGCCGCGGCGGCGGTCAGCGGGACCGAGCTCCCGATGGCGGGCTAGCGCGCTCCGCTGCCTCTCGCAGCCCGCCGATCGCCTCGTCCAGCCAGCTGCGGAAGAAGCGGCGGCCTCCGGCCGCGTCCATGACCCTGTCGCGGCGGCGCACAGGGTCCATGCCGAACTCGGCGTGGACGAAGGTGCCGCCCTGAGCATCGGTGAGCTGCCAGTGAACGAACATCCCGCTGACCGTGCAATGCATGCGGATCTCGTGAAGGTCGTCGAGCTCGTCGATGAGCATCCTCGGCTCGTCGTGCCCGATGATCGGGTGATGGGTGACCATCACGAATCGGCCACCCTCCTCGTAGCGCTCCCCCTGGATCTCGAGGACCCGGGGGAACCATTCCGGGTAGCGCCGCGGGTCGCCTACGAGCTCCCACACGGTCGAGACCGGCGCGTCGAACTGGGCATCCTCGACGACGGCGGACACGTCGCGACCCTACCGCCCCCCGGCGGCCGCGGCTAGGCGTTTGAGTAGTACTGAGCGTTGATCTCGGTGTACTTGGACCACTCCTCGGGGAGCTGGTCCTCGGCGAAGCAGGCGTCGACCGGGCACGCCTCGACGCACGCGTCGCAGTCGATGCACTCGTCGGGATCGATGTAGAGCTGCTCGACGCCCTCGTAATCGGCCTCGTCGGGCGTGGGATGGATGCAGTCGACCGGGCACACCTCGACACACGAGTTGTCCTTCTGGCCGATACACGGCTCGGCGATGACGTAAGCCACCCTGGCTCCCTTTCTTGCTTCTCGTTCGCTCTCTTCGTGCCCGCCCCGAGCCACCTGGCCCCGCGCGGAGCGGACATTCTAGGCAAGAGTGAGCCGGGCTAGAGTCCGCGGCGTGATCCTCCTGACTGGAGCGACGGGAACGGTGGGCGGGGCGCTCCTGCCGCGACTGCTCGAATCCGGGGAGCCGGTGCGCGCCCTTGTCCGCGACCCGCGGCGACTCGGCCGGCACCGCGTCGAGGTGCAGCTCGCCCTGGGCGACCTGGCCCGGCTCGGCGACACGCGGCTGCGCCGCCAGGCGCTGCGCGGCGTCGACACCGTGATCCACCTTGCTGCCGCGATCAGGGACCAGCCCGGCGCTCCGGTCGAGGAGGTGACGGGCCTCGCCACGGCGCGGCTCCTGCGGGCCGCCGAGCAGGCCGGGGTCGAGCGCTTCCTCTTCTTCTCGGCGATCGGAGCGACGCCGTTCCAGCGCACGCGGTTCTTCCGCGCCAAGGCGCTTGCGGAGGAGGCCGTCGAGGCTTCGCCGCTCGCGACCACCGTGTTCGCCCCATCGATCGTCTACGACCGCGACGACCCCTGGGTGACGACCATGAGGCGCCTGGCGCTCCTACCGCTCCTGCCGGTCTCCGGGTCCGGCCGGGCGGCCTTCCAGCCGATCTGGGCGGGGGACGTCGCGGCGGCCGTGATGGGCGCCCTCGACCGCAAGACCACGGGGCGCCTGGAGGTCGCCGGCCCCGAGACCCTCACCTACAACCAGATCGCGCAAGTGATCGCGACGGCGAGCGGCCGGCCTCGACGCCTCGTGCATGTGCCGCTCAACATCGTCCGCCTGACCCTGCGGGGGATGAGGCGGGTCTTCGGCGACGCCGTCTTCGCCACGTGGGAGGAGGCCGAGCTTCTGGAGGTGCCGATGGTGAGCGAGCGGGGGACGGCGGATGCTCGAGTCGCTCGGGGTGGCACCGAGATCAATGAAAGAGGTGCTGGGCGGTTGATCAGCGTTTGGGGATCTATCCGCCCTATAGCCCGGGTGAATCCCCAAACCCGCCCGGACCCGACCCCCTAAGTGCTGGGGCCCGGCATATGCCGGGCCCCAAAAAACACTCGCCTGTTGAGGCGAACTACATCATGCCGCCCATGTCCGGCATACCTCCGCCGGGCATTCCGCCCCCATCCTTCTCCGGCGGCTCGGCGACGATCGCCTCCGTCGTGAGGATGTTCTTGGCGATCGACGCGGCGTTCTGCAGCGCCGACCGGGTGACCATGGTCGGGTCGATGACGCCGGCCTTGATCAGGTCGCCGTACTCGCCGGTGTCGGCGTTGAGGCCCTCGCCGGGCTTCAGGCCGCGGATCTTCTCGACCACCACCGAGCCCTCGAGCCCCGAGTTCTCGGCGATCTGGCGGATCGGCTCCTCGAGCGCCTTGCGGATGATCTCCGCGCCGGTGCGCTCGTCGTCGTCGGTGTAGCCGTCGGTCTTGATCGCGCCCTGGGCGTTCAGGAGCGCGACGCCGCCGCCCGGGACGATGCCCTCCTCGAGGGCCGCCCGGGTCGCCTGCAGCGCGTCCTCGACGCGGTGCTTCTTCTCCTTCATCTCGGTCTCGGTGGCGGCGCCGACCTTGACGACCGCGACGCCGCCGGCGAGCTTGGCGAGCCGCTCCTGGAGCTTCTCGCGATCGAAGTCGGAGTCGGTGTTCTCGATCTCCTGGCGGATCTGGTTGATCCGGCCCTCGATCTCCTTCTTCTCGCCGGCGCCGTCGATGATCGTCGTCGTGTCCTTGGAGACGACGACGCGACGGGCGTGGCCGAGCTGGGTGACCTGCGTGTTCTCCAGCTTCAGCCCCATCTCCTCGGTGATGACCTCGCCGCCGGTGAGGATCGCGATGTCCTCGAGCATCCGCTTGCGGCGGTCGCCGAAGCCGGGCGCCTTGACGGCGACGCCGGTGAAGGTGCCGCGGAGCTTGTTGACGACCAGCGTCGCGAGCGACTCGCCCTCGACGTCCTCGGCGACGATCAGGAGCGGCTTGCCGCTCTGCATCACCTGCTCGAGCACCGGCAGCAGGTCGCGGACCGAGCCGATCTTCTGGTTCGCGATCAGGACGTACGGATCCTCGAGCATCGCCTCCATCCGATCCTGGTCGGTGATCATGTACGGCGAGATGTAGCCCTTGTCGAACTGCATCCCCTCGGTGAACTCGAGCTCCATCCCGAAGGTCTGGCCCTCCTCGACGTTCACCACGCCGTCCTTGCCGACCTTCTCGATCGCGTCGGCGATGACGTTGCCGATCTCCTCGTCGGCGGCCGAGATGGCCGCGACGCGGGCGATCTGGTCCTTGCCGCCGACCTCCTTCGACTGCTTGTCGCGCAGCTCGTCGACGACCTGGTCGACCGCCTTCTCGATCCCGCGGCGCAGCGCCAGCGGGTTCGCGCCGGCGGCCACGTTCTTGAGGCCCCTGGCGGACGATCGTCTGCGCGAGCAGCGTCGCCGTCGTCGTGCCGTCGCCGGCGACGTCGTTGGTCGCCGTGGCGACCTCGCGCACGAGCTGCGCGCCCTGGTTCTCGAACACGTCCTCGAGCTCGATCTCGCGAGCGATCGTCACACCGTCGTTGGTGATCGTGGGGGCGCCGAACTTCTTGTCGAGGACGACGTAGCGGCCCTTCGGGCCGAGCGTCACCTTGACGGCGTTGGCGACGCCGTCAACGCCTGCCTGAAGCGCTGCGCGCGCCTCGGCGTCGTACTTGAGCTCCTTATGAGCCATTTCTTTCCTTCCTCCTTCTTAAGTCTTCGGGCCTCAGACGACCTTGGCCAGTACGTCGGACTCGCGGAGGACGAGCACGTCCTCGCCGTCGACCTTGATCTCGGTGCCGCCGTACTTCGAGTAGAGGACCTCGTCGCCCTCCGACACGTCGAGCGGCCGGCGCTCGCCGTCCTCGAAGGCGCCGTCGCCGACGGCGATGACCTTGCCCTTCTGGGGCTTCTCCTTGGCGGTGTCGGGGAGCAGGATCCCGCTTGCGGTCGTCTCCTCCTCCTCGATGGCCTGGACGATCAGTCGATCGCCAAGCGGCTTCAGGGGCATTTGCTACCTCCGTTTTGACTTCAAAGTGCTTGCAGCGGCCTGGCACTCTATAGGTCAGAGTGCCAACGCCGCACAGTGTAGCGGCGACGCTCCGGCGTACGGCCTAGCTGGAGGCGAGAAGGCGGCAGCCGAGGAGGCGGGCGAGCCCGGTGCCGCCCTGGCCCATCACCCAGTCGTGGTTCCAGGCGAAGGCGGGCCGAAGCAGTGGGGCCAGCGCGTTCATCCACCGCTTGTTCGTGGCGACGTTCCACTCGTAGACCGCGGCCGTTGCGCCGGCCTCCTCGAACAGGCGCCACCGGCCGATGCCCTGGAGCTCGCCGAAGGCCTCGCCCTCGAGCAGGTGCGGACGCTCGACCCGCATGGTGCGCATGTCGAACTCCAGCTCGTAGGGGAGCTTCGAGCGCCACGTGTAGCGCGAGAGCTTGCCGAGCCCGTCCTCGGCGCCCGGCTCCAACTCGACCACGCGCTCAGCCCCCCGCCACCACTCCGGCCAGCGCTCGGCGTCCCAGATCGCCTCCCAGACGCGCTCACGTGGCGCGTCGAGCACCCACGTGGTCAGGAACTCGTACGCCGGCCACGGCTCGCGGCTCAGTTGCGCCGGGGCGTCTCGCCGTTGCCGAACTGCGAGGGGGGCGATTCGACGATCTGCGAGAACCGGATCACGGTGACGGTGTCGTCGTCGGCGATCTCGCGCCCGTAGATCTGAGCGAGGAAGGACTTCGCCTCCTCGAGGCGGCGGAACTCGGGGTTGTCGTGCTCGATGTCGCGCGGCGAGAGCTCCTTCGCCCGCTTCACCTCGACGTCGTCGATCACGGCGGAGAAGATCTTCTCGCGCGGCGAGTGCTGGTAGCCCACCGTGACCCAAACCACCTGGCCGCGCTGGTACTTGCGCGACTTGTCCCCGAGGCGGATCGTCGCCGTCTTGCGCGCCCGCTTGAGCTGGTCGATGAACGCCGGCGAGAAGAAGTTGAGGGCGAGGAGTCCGCCGGTCATCGGGTCATCGGCGCCTACTCTATCCGCCGAAACCCTCCTCGCCGATCAACGGGACGAATCGGCAGGGGCCGATCAGATGCCGGATGAGGCGAGGTCCCTCCTCGTCGTCGATGCGGCGGAACGAGGTGAGCATGTCCGCTCCCCGCTCGGCGATCGGGATCACGAGGCGCCCGCCGGGGGCGAGCGCGGCGACGAGCCCCGCCGGCAGTGCGGGTGCGCTCGCGGCGACGGCAATCGCATCGAACGGCTCCGCGCCGGGCACCCCTGCGCTCGCATCGCCGGCGATCACCTCGGCGTTGTCGATTCCGAGATCGGCGAGCGTTGCGGCCGCCTGCTCGGCCAGCTCGGGCATGCGCTCGACCCCGGTCACGTAGGCCGCCAGGGCCGCGAGAACGGCCGTCTGGTAGCCGGAACCCGCGCCGACGTCCAGGACCCGCTCCGGCCCCTTGAGCTCCAGAGCCTGGCAGGTGGCCGCCACGACCCAGGGCTGCGAGATCGTCTGGCCGTGCCCGATCGGAAGCGCGCCGTCGTCGTAGGCGCGGCGACGCCAGCGCTCGGCGACGAAGCGCTCGCGAGGAACCGCGGCCATCGCCTCGAGCAGCCGCTCGTCGGAGATGCCGCGGTTGCGCAGCTGCCTTTCGACCATCGCCCTCCGCGCGTGCGAAAAGGGGTCGGCCGGTGTCGTCAAAAGATGTAGCTGCGAAGCCGGCGTGGCTCGACCACGGTCACCCGGCCGCGCCCGACTGTCACGACTCCCGCCCGCTCCAGCGTCGCGAGGAAGCGACTGACGCTCTCGCGCGAGGTCCCCGCGAGCTGCGCGAGGTCGGCCTGATTCATGCGCACCGTGACCCCGGTGCGCCCCTCGGGGGCGGCCTCCTCCGCGATGAGCTGGAGGAGAACGCCCGCCACACGGCTCGGCACGGTCTGGAAGGACTGGCGGGTGACGCGCTCGTTGGTCTCGCGCAGACGCCTCGTCAGGGCCACGATGAGCTTCGTCGCGATCTCGCGTGCTCCGCGACGACGCGGCGCATGTCGGCCGCCGGCAGCGCCAGCAACTCGCAGTCGGAGAGCGTCTCGATGCTCGCCGACCTGGTGCCGCCGTCGAACATCGCGAGCTCGCCGAAGATGTCGCCCTGCCCGAGCGTCGCGAGCGCGATCGCCCGGCCGTCGGGGTGCTGCCTGGTCACCCGCAGGTCGCCTGAGCGCACGATGTAGCAGGCGTCGCTCGAATCGCCCTCGTGGAAGACCCGAACGCCGCTCGGGAACGATCGCGGCACGGTCACCCTCGCCACCCGCTCGAGCTCGGCGGGCGAGAGCTCGTCGAAGAGCGAGATGCGGGAGAGCAGACTGGCGATCTCTCCGGTTGCCGCCATCGGTCGATTATCGCGCGTGGCGCCGCTCAGGACTGGCAGCGCTCGCACCAGTACGCGGTCCGGTTCGCGTCGCCCTGGCCCCGCGAGCGGATCGGCGTGCCGCAAACCGGGCACGGTCGGTTAGCGGCCCGGTAGATGCTCCGCGGGCGCCTTCCCGACTCGAGGCCGGCGCGCATCACCCGCTCGGCCTGACCGATCAGCGCGTCGGCCTCGTCGAACGTGAGCTGATCGGATCGGCGCCATGGGCTGACACGGGCCCGAAAACACGCCTCAGCCTTGATCGCGTTCCCGATTCCGGCGATGACGCGCTGGTCGAGCAGCGGCGTCGCCGACCTCGCGCGCGGCCCTCAGCCACCAGCCGCCGCGCTGCCGAGGGGCGATCGAACCCGGGGCCCAGGGGGTCGGGGCCGAGCTGCAGCAGGCCCGGGTCGGCGCGGAGCCTCGATTCGGAGACGACGCGGAGGAGCTTGCCGCCGAACTGGGCCGCCACGGTGGCGCCGGACCCGAGGAGCAGCCAGGCGCGGCGCCGCGGGGGCGGGCCCACTCGGGCGCACCATCCAGCTCCCGTTGATGCCGAGGTGGCTGTGAACGGCGAGGCCGCCGGAGAAGAAGAGCAGCAGGTGCTTGCCCCTGGCCTCGACGTGCTCGAGCGTCCGGCCGGCGAGCTCGGAGGCACGCGCGCGGGCCGGCGAGCGGGGGTCGGGCGCCGAGGCGAGGTCGATCAGGTGGTGGCCGAGCGCGGCCTCGAGCCGCCGCGCGTGGCGATGGATCGTGTCGCCCTCGGCCACCCGAGGAGTCTGCCAAGCGCGTCTTCGCGCCGCGCGGTGATTGGGCCCGGAGCTGGGCGGCGCGAAGCTCGAGGAGCTCGACGAGCTCGGAGCAACGGGAGAACGGGTCCGCGATCGTGCGCCGACCGTCGACCGCGGCGGCGGCGCGGATGCCCCCGTCGACCTCGGCGACCAGGCAGCGGCCGCTAAGCGGAGGCGACGAGTCAAGGTGGGCGAGCACGCTGAGCGCCGCGCGGTCCTCGGCTCGCGCAAGCCGGATCGTGACGGGGGGCCGCGAAGCGCTCACGCCCGCCGCCTCTCGTAGCGCTGCAGCAGGAGCGGGCGGCCCCAGCGGTCGTCCTCACGAGTCTTGGTGACCTCGAAGCCCAGGCTGCGGTAGATCCTCGCGGCATACCGGAGCTCGCTGAAGGTCTCGAGGTAGAGAAGGGCGTAACCGGCCTCGTCGGCCTCTTCGACCGCCTCGATGACGAGTCGGCGCCCGAGGCCGGTGCCGCGAAGCTCCGAGCGCAGCAGCACCCAGCGGAGGCACGCCATGCCGCGCGATTCCTCGGTGACCGCCACCGAGCCCACGAGCGAGCCGTCCAACTCGACGAGCCACACGCTTCCGCGCTCTGGCCAGCCGGCCTCGACGGCGGCCGCGAGGTTGCGCTCGATGTCGGTCACGAAGGTCGGGCCGAGCCCGAACTCGCCCATGTACACCTCGCCGTGCATCGCCGCGATCGCCTCGCTGTCGCCAGGGCGAAGCTCTCGCCGCACGGTGATCGGCTCAGTCGACGGTTCCATCGCGATCTTCAGCACGCGCATAGTGTCGCGCGGACTTGCTATCAGTGCAAGAGGAAGTCGTGCTGTGAGAGATCACGAATCGTGATAAATCGCGGGGTGAGCTGATGGAGCTGCGCCAACTGCGCTACTTCGCCGCTGTGGCGAGCCGCGGCAACTTCACCCGGGCCGCGGAGGACCTTCACCTCGCCCAATCGGCGCTCTCGCAGCAGGTGAAACGACTCGAGCGCGAGCTCGGCGTCGACCTCCTACTGCGGACGACGCGCCGGGTCGAGCTCACGCAGGCCGGGGAGATCGCCCTCACCCGCGCCACCAGGGTTCTCTCGGAGGTCGACGCACTGCGCAGCGAGCTCGACGAGCTGAGCGGCCTGCTGCGCGGGCGCCTGGTCGTGGGCGGCGTGTTGCCGGCCGGGGGGATCGACCTGCCGGCGCTCCTGCTGGAGTTCGGGCAGCTCCATCCCCAGGTCGAGGTCCAGCTCGTCGAGGGCACCGCGACGGACATGGTCGAGCGCCTCCACCGCGACGAGATCGATGCGGCGATCGCGATGGTCGACCCCGACGAGGCGCCGGACGACCTGGTGGCCGAGCGGCTCGGCGAGGAGCCGCTCGTGCTCGCGATGGCGCCGGACGACGAGCTGGTGGAGCGCAAGCGCGTGCGGTTCACGGACCTGCACGGGCGGCCCTTCGTCTCCTTCCGCATCGGCTCGGCGGTTCGCGGCGTGGTCGACCGGGCGCTCGCGGAGGCTCAGGTCGAGCCGAGGATCGCCTTCGAGACGAACGACCTGTCGATGATGCGAGCCGTCGTCGCGCGCGGGCTCGGCATCGCGGTAGTTCCCGAGACCGTTGCCGAGTGGGGCGGCCCGGGGCTTGCTTGGCGGCCGCTGTCGCCGCCCCTTCGCCGCTCGGTGTCTTCCTAGGCGCCGCGGCCGCCATCAGCCTCCGGCCGCGGCGGCCTTCATCGTTCGTGCGCGAACGCACTACCTCCGCTCGACCGGGCCATCGCGGATAGCCGGGGATCCAACCGCTCGGCAAGACGACCTAAAAGGGGGACACATGAAGTCCAGTTAGCGACCGACACCATCGTTCGTCATCAGCTGCCTCGCGCTCTTCGTCGCGCTCAGCGGCACCGCCCGGCTTCACCGGCCGCCTCGGCGCAACGCCACCGTCTACGGCGCCTACCGGCCGATACGCGGTCCCCACCGGCTATAGCACCGGTGGAGGGACGTTCGTGAATTCGGCTGCGCCTAGGCCGAGGCGACGAGGCGGCGCGGCTGGCGGCTGAAGCCGGCCTCGATCAGGACGTCCTCGAGGCCGGAGCCGATCACCGGCTCGCCGTCGACGCGCTCGATGCCGAGTCGAGGGATCAGCTTCTCCTGCGCCGCCGTGGCGAGCTCGGCGATCGCCTCCCTCAGCTCGTCGCCCTCGATGTCGGCCAGCCGCAGGATGCCGCGGCCACCGCGCTCGACGTAGAGAACCGCCTCGCCGTCGCGGATGAGGACGAAGGCGCCCGGAGTGCGGCTCGGGCGGCGGGAGTCGTCGCGCTTCGGCCAGGGGAGCACCGCTCCAAACGGGTTGGCCGGGTCCGTGGCGGCGATGACGAGGTACTCCCCCTCGGCGCTCGGCAGGGCCCGCAGCCGCTCGACGGCGCCCGCCAGCGCGAACTGCGCGCCCCCGAGGCCCTCGACGAAGTACCCGCGGCGCGCGGTCCCGAGGACCTCGAGGTTCGTGAGCTCCCCGTAGAGGCTGGCGAAGCCGCCGGGCACCCCCTCGGCGAGGACCGCCTCGCGGGTGACGATGCCGTAGCGCTCGAGCATCAGCTCGGCCTGGGCGCGAAGCCGCGCGCCCGGATCCGGGCGCCTCGTCGAAGAGGCGGAGCGGTGAGCGACCAGCGGCCCGCGACCGCCTCGCCGGTGCCCCGGCGGCGCGAGGCAGAAGCGCCTGCCGCGGCGCTCGCTCGAGCTCACCGCCCGCAGCCGCCGGGCGCGCAAGCGGCGCGAAGGCGTCGTTGGTGACCTCGCCCGCCCAGGCGAGGTCCCAGAGCGCCTCGTGGAGCTCCTCCGGCGAGGCGTCAATCAGCGCCGACCAGGTCGAGCCAGAACGACGGCGAGGCCGCGAGACGCTCGCGGATCGCGTCGTGGAGGGGGCCCTCGGGGCGACTCGAGCTTCGCCGCCGCGGGCGGCGGGCCCGCCACGCGGACGTCCTCGCGGAAGTAGATCGCCACGCGCCCCGTGCTGCCCAGCGCGCCGGCGCCGACCCAGACCAGCTCCCCGGCCGTGCAGAGCTGGTCGATCCAGCCGGGGCTGTAGGCGCCGAGGCGCCGGGGGAGGACGTCGCGCTCCCAGACCTCCGGCGTGAGGGCGACACCCTGGAGCGGGACGAGGGCCTCCCGGAGGCGATCGGGGCCGGCCCCCGCGGGGCGGTGCGCGTCCACGTTCATCCAGCTCGGCAGAAATCGCGCGAACTCTCGCTGGTCGACGGCCTCGGCCTCATGGCGCAGATGCGCGAGCGAGGCCCGGCGCACCCTGCGAAGCACCTCGGCGTCGCACCACTCGCGCTCGGTTCCGCCCGGGAGGAGTTCGCCGCGCACAAGGTCGCCGGCCCGCTCGAGCTCGCGAAGCGCCGGTGACGGGTCGGCGCCGTAGCGCTCGGCGGGGCGCGCCGTCGGGAAGGGGCCGTGAGTGCGCGCGTAGCGGCGGACGAGGGCGACCAGCGGGTCATCGACGGGCTCGAGGAAGCCGTCGGGAAGCCCCGCGGGGGGCGGTACGCCGAGCGCGTCGCGGTAGAGCCCGGCGTCCTCGGCGGCGATCCAGCGCTCCTCGCCGGCGACCCTCACCCTCGCGGCACGGCGCTCGCGCTCGAGCTTGGCGAGCATCGAGGCGGCGGAGAACCCCTCGGCCGTGCGCTCCTCGCATTCGGCCTCGGTGAGGTCGCCGAGGCGGCGCAGGATCTGCTGGAGCGCGTCGCGGTCGCGGGCGCGCGCCTCCTCGCGCAGATGCTGGAGCGACGCCTCGACGTCGGCGAGCGCCTCGGGATCGATCAGCTCCCGCAGCTCCTCCTGCCCGAGCAGCTCGCGGAGGAGGTCGCGGTCGAGGGCAAGGGCCGCTGCGCGGCGCTCGGCGTTCGGGGTGTCCCCCTCGTACATGTACGTGGCGACGTAGTCGAAGAGAAGCGACGACGCGAACGGCGACGCCGTCGGCGTCTCGACCTCCACGAGCGAGACCTTGCGGGACCCGAGGTCGCGGAGGAGGTCGACGAGAGCGGGGACGTCGAGGACGTCGCGCAGGCACTCGCGATATGTCTCGAGGATGACCGGGAAGCGGGGGAAGTCCTTCGCCACCTCCAGGAGGCTCTGTGCCCGCAGGCGCTGCTGCCAGAGCGGCGTGCGCTTGCCGGGATATGCACGCGGGATCAGGAGCGAGCGCGCGGCGTTCTCGCGGAAGCGGGCGCCGAAGAGCGCCGAGCCGGACAGCTCGGCCACCACCAGGTCCTCGACCTCGTCGGGCTCGATCAGGACGAGGTCGCTCGGGGGCGGCTCGTCGGCATCGGGCAGGTGGACGACGATCCCGTCGTCGGACCAGATCGCGTCGGCCTCGAGGTCGCGCTCCTCGCGGATCCGCCGCGACAAGGCGAGCCCCCAGGCGGCGTGGACGCGGCCGCCGAACGGCGAGAGGATGCACAGGCGCCAGTCGCCGATCTCGTCGCGGAAGCGCTCGACGACGATGGTCTCGTCGGAGGGGACGACTCGAGTCGCGGCCTGCTGCTCGCGCAGGTAGGTCACCAGGTTCTCCGCGGCCTGGCGGTCGAGGTCGTAATCGCGCGCAAGCGCCTCCGGCTCCTCGTTCACCGCCTCGCGCGCGAAGGCGCCGATCGCCCTCCCGAGCTCCGCCGGGCGGCCGATGCCATCGCCCTTCCAGAACGGGACCGCCCCCGGGACTCCGGGTGCCGGCGTGACGATCACGCGGTCGCGGGTGATGTCCTCGATCCGCCAGGTGGTCGCCCCGAGCAGGAAAGTCTGGCCCGGCCGGGCCTCGTAGACCATCTCCTCGTCGAGCTCGCCGACCCGGCGGCCGTCGGGAAGGTGGACTCCGTAGAGCCCGCGGTCGGGGATCGTGCCCGCGTTCGTGACGGCGAGCTGGCGGGCGCCCTTGCGCCCGCGGATCGTGCCGGCCGCGCGGTCCCAGACGAGCCGCGGGCGAAGCTCCGCGAACCGCTCGGAGGGGTAGCGGCCGTCGAGCATGTCGAGGACGTTCTCGAGCTGCTCGCGGCCGAGCTCGGAGAACGGCTCGGTGGCGTGGACGATCCGCTCCACGTCGTCGACCTCCCACTCGTCGTCGGCGCACATCGAGACCAGGTGCTGCGCCAGGACGTCAAGCGGGTTGTGAGGGATGATCGTCTCCTCGATCTCGCCCTCGCGCATGCGCTTCGCCACCACCGCGCACTCCACGAGGTCGCCGCGGAACTTCGGGAAGATCCGGCCGGTCGACACCGCGTCGAGCGTGTGGCCCGCGCGTCCGATCCTCTGGAGCCCGCGGGTCACCGACTTGGGCGACTCGATCTGGATCACCAGGTCGATCGCACCCATGTCGATGCCCGAGCTCGAGCGACGAGGTCGCGACCAGGCACGGAAGCTGTCCCGACTTCAGGAGCTCCTCGACGACCAGCCGCTCCTCGTGGGCGAGGGAGCCGTGATGGGCTCGGGCGATCTCCACGAACGAGTCGGCGCGGCGCCGCCGGCTTGCCGTTGCCGGCGTGCTCGGTCGCGGGAAGCTCCAAATCGGGCTGATCGTTCGCCAGCTCGTTCAGGCGCTTCGCGATCCGCTCGGAAGCGCGGCGGTTGTTGACGAAGATCAGAGTCGAGGTGTGCTGCCGGACCAGCTCGAGCAGCTCCGGGTAGATCGCGGGCCAGATCGAGCGCGGGTTGGAGCCGGGATCGAGGTTGGGATCGATGGCGTCGGGGTCGGGATCGCCCCCGGGGTTCGCCATGTCCTCGACCGGAACGCGGATCTCGAGGTCGAGGGCCTTGCGCCTGCCCGCGTCGACGATGGCGCAGTCGCGCCCCGGGCCCACGAGGAAGCTCCCGATGCGCTCCAGGGGGCGCTGGGTGGCGGAGAGGCCTATGCGCTGCGGGTCCTCCCCGCCCTCGCTGGTCACCCGGTGGCTGAGTCGCTCCAGCGTGAGCGCCAGGTGGGCGCCGCGCTTCGATGCCGCGACCGCGTGGATCTCGTCGACGATCACCGCCTCGACGCCGCCGAGGATCTCCCGCGCCCGCGAGGTCATCATCAGGTAGAGCGACTCGGGCGTGGTGATGAGCACGTCGGGCGGCTTTCGCAGCATCGCCTGGCGCTCGCGCTGCGGCGTGTCGCCGGTGCGAAGGCCGACGCTGATCTCCGGGCCGCCGATGCCGCGCAGGGGCGCGCGGAGGTTGCGCTCGACGTCGTAGGAGAGAGCCTTCAGCGGCGAGACGTAGACGATGCGGACCCCGGAGCCAAGCCGCTCCGGCTCACGAGCCAGGCGGTCGATCCCCCACAGGAACGCGGCGAGCGTCTTCCCCGAGCCCGTGGGGGCGCAGATGATCGTGTTCTCGCCGGCGGCGATCCTCGGCCAGCCGAGCGCCTGCGCGGGCGTGGGTGCCTCGAAGGAGTCCTCGAACCAGCGCCTGACCGGCGCCGAGAAGGGCTCGAGGGGTGATTCCAGCGTCCGTTTCGAGTCAGTGGCCAACCCACCGATGGTACGCGCCCACGCGGGCACACGCGGCGGTGCGGGTAGATTGCGTCGAAGAACGGCCTCATGCTCGAACGGGCGAGCGGCCTGTGCCGGCGGGTGATCGCCGGTCGCCGCGCTGGTGCGGCGCCGGTCGTGCCCCTGGCGACTACGCCGCGCCACGAGGGGCTGCGAGGTGACGGTGCTCGACTCGGGCCGAGCTACACGCAAAGACTGTATGGTGAATCCCCGGCCCGACCGCGAAGACGAGGTGCTGCGAGAGCGTCTCCTGGTCGTCCGCGCCGGCCAGCCGCCCGTAGGGGCGGCTGTCGAACGGGCTGCCGACCGAGGCGCACGGGCCGTCAGCCTGGATCCAAAGCACCCAGTTCGATGGCGAGCTCCGCACCGTAGTCAGTCGCCGAGCCGTCCACCTCCACGAACCCGATCCCAGGCGGGACCGAGATCTGAGCGGTCCGCCCGCCGTCACATCGACATTCGCCCCCCCCCGGGACCGTGACGGGTCTCGGCCGAATGTCCTCATGCCTACTCGGCCCAGACGCGCTCGGCGCCGCCCCTACGCGCGGCGTCGCCGGCCATAGCCGCGCTTCACGGACAGGTGCGACGCGCGAGCTGCGATCCGCTGTCGCGACCCTGGCGCGATCCGCTTGACCGCTCTGGCCCGTGTTCGCGACCGTCGAACGAGCCCCGCCGATCGCCAGCACCAGCACGTTGTCGATCGCCGTGCGGGATCGAGTTGCCGCCGTCGAAATCGACACGTTCTCCTCAGCGATCGACCGCCGTGTGACACGGCGGGGCAGCGATCCGACTCCGCGGCGCCGCGCCAGCGACAATGGCGCTTGCAATGACGACCGTCCCGCGTGGCCCCGGCGCGTCGGCTCGAGCGACGATCACGGCCTCGACGCCGCCAGGATCTCGCGCGTCCGCGAGCACATCAGAGG
This sequence comes from uncultured Actinomycetes bacterium, assembly GCA_963823245.1. Taxonomy (GTDB): domain Bacteria; phylum Actinomycetota; class Thermoleophilia; order Solirubrobacterales; family 70-9; genus JAWVFM01. The sequence continues at coordinate 143,198 of CAWGKQ010000010.1, forward strand.
TAGAGCGACTCGGGCGCCGTGATGAGGACGTCGGGCCGCTTCGCAGCTCGCCTGCGCTCGTGCTGCGGCGTGTCGCCGGTCGAAGCCCGACCGCTGATCCGGCGACCGTCGATCCCCGGAGCGCACCCGCAGGTTGCGCTCGACGTCGCTAACGAGGGTGTTTTCCGGGGCCGCCGTGATCCTCGGCCATTTCTTCGCCGAGCTCCAGTGCCGGCGTCGGGGCCCGAAGGAGTCCTCGAACCAGCGCCTGACCGGCCCGAGAAGGGCTCGAGGGCTGATTCCAGGGTCCGTTTCGAGTCGTGGCCACCCACCGATGGCACGGATCGCGTCGGAGGGACGCAAAGACACGACCGCCGCGATCCGAGGACCGCGGCGGTCGTGCTTACGGCTTTGCCATCAGGTGGCCGCCACCGAGCGGCGACCACCCATGGCTTGTCGTTCTACGCGAAGCGCTCATGTGCCTCTTCGCGGCGCGCTGATGTGCTTCGCCTGCGCTTCGAGGTGTGATGCCGCACCACGTGGCCGTGCTTCACCTGGCGCTTCGCCGGCCTGACGCCGGGGCCAGGATCTGCGGCACGTTGGGTAGACCACGTCCGTCTGAGCGCGCGGGTCCAGGAGCAGCGAGCGCGCGCCGGAGACCTCGCCGGGCGTGAACTGCGCCTGCGCGACCACCGGGCCGGCCGGTCCGCCGGCGCCCGCGACGTTCGTCGGGCTGAACGGGAGCTCGTTCCCGGTGTCGTCGATCAGGTTGATGCTCGTGGAACTGGAACCCGGAACCGCTGGTCGAGGACGATGCTGACGACGCCGTTCGAGTTGTTGAACGTCGTCGAGAACGCCTCGGGCCGGTCGTGAACCCGTTCGCGAACACGCCCGCGTTGCCGCCCATGGGCACCCAGCCTCGGGATTGGTCAGCGCCGAGTCGACGTGCCTCCACCACGCCCGCGAAGACTCTGCCCCAGACCAAGTACTCGTTTGGTCTGGCCGTTGCGGGAGCACAGATCCGCCCGTTCAGGGGAACTCCACGGTGTTGCCGTTGACGATCGTCTCTCCGCCAATGTTGATGCAGAGGGACCGTTGTCGTCCGAGCCGCCGACGAGGAAATCGCGCAGCCGGCTTCCGCTGCGAACGTGATCGTCGTGTCGAACGTGAAATCGACGTACGAGGCGTCCGCCAGGTGACCGCGATCAGGTCCGGATTGTTCGTGAACCCGCCCGTGCCCGGCGCCGTCGCCGTCATTCGCGTCGGGTTGATGTCCTGACCCGGTCCGCTCGAGTCGTGCGGTAACGCACAGCGGGCGCACCGACGCCTGCACGATCGGGATGCCCGCGACCGGCTGGAGCGTGTCGCGAACGTCACGACTGATGACGTTGCCCGAGAACGTGATCCGGCGTGAACCGATACCGCTGGCCTCGACCGCGTCCCGTCCTGGCGCCAGGCCGAGAAGCAAAGCCGGATCCGCGGTAGAGGGACCGACTGCACCCACGATCTGGTCCATCGTGTAGTTGATGGTGTTCGTCCCCGTGTTGATGGTGATCGCCCTCGAGATCCGGGGCGGTCGTGTGCCCACGGGTCCCGTTGTGGGTCGAGGAGCCGTTGAGCGCCACCGAGTCCGGCAGGTTGAACAGGCCGTTCGCGGCGTTCACGACCGCGCAGTTGCGGTTCGGGCCACCGCGCCATCCAGTCGAACCGTACGTGCGCTGCTGCGGGTCGATGAACGACGACGACCAGGTCACGTTCGCGCATGACCCGTTCGCATCCCGGGTCGCGCTGTCGGCCTGGACCTCGTTCTGGCGGTAGTTGCCGACGAAGAAGCTGCTCGCGTTCGGCGTGCTCCCGATCTGCTTGTCGAAGCAGACCTGGATCGTCGTCACGCCGGTCGTCGTATTCAACCGCGTGATCTGCGCCGAGCGCAAATCCGGCCTCAGCGTCGTCGTGGCCGGATTGGCTCCGGCCATCGCCGCCGTTGGCCGAGCCCGCTGCCAAGAGCGGGACCGCGACCGCCGCGAAGGCGATCAGCACCCTAAATCGGGCGCGCCTTATTGCTGCTTGCATCTGGGGAATCCCCTTCCTATCGTGCGAGCCCGCCCGGCGATCCCGGTTTGCGCTCGCTATTTGGCGGACTTATAACACGAATCGGGGCCCGAAAACGAGTAATTTCGGGTGCGTCGCAACGGGCGGCGAAAAACACGACCGCCGCGATCCGAGGACCGCGGCGGTCGTGCTTACGGCTTTGCCTTAGGTGGCCGCCGCCGAGGCGGCGACCACCCTTGGCTTGGCTCGTCCTACGCGATGCGCTTGATGTGCCTCATGGCGGAGCGCTTCATGTGCTTCCCCGCGCGCTTCGAGGTGTGGTGCCAGACCACGTGCCCGTGCTTGACCTGGCGCTTCGGCGTACCCGACGCCGGCGCCAGATCCTGGGCACGTTGCGGAGCCGACATCGGTCGTGAACGCGCCAGTCGAGGAGCAGCGACCGCGCGCCGGAGACCTCGCCGGCGTGAACTGCGCCTGCGACGATCGCGGACCGGCCGGCCCGCCGGCACCCGCGACGCTCGTCGGGGTGAACGGGAGCTCGTTCCCGGTGTCGTCGACCAGGTTGAGTCGTTGACAGGGGAACGCCCCGAACCGCTGGTCGAGCACGGTGCTGACGACGCCGTTCGAGTTGTTGAACGTCGTCGAGAACGCCTCCGGGGCGGTCGTGAACCCGTTCGCGAACGCGCCCGCGTTGCCGCCCATCGGCAACCCCTCCGGGTTGGTGTTGCCCGATCGTTGTTCTGCTCTCCACGACACCCCCCAAGACTCGGCCCCAGACCCAGTACTCGTTGACGGTCTGGCAGCAGCGGCCGGGAGGGTCACCTCTCACCGTGTTCCTGTTGACGATCGTCCACGCGGTACAGAAATTGATGAGATTCGGGGACGCCGCGTCCGAGCCAGCCGACGGCGAAATCGCCGCCGGTGGATCGGCGTGGATCGTCGTGTCGAACGTGAAATCGGCCGTCGTGCCGTCATCGGAGACCGTGACCGCGGTCAGGTCCGGGTTGTCCGAGAACCCGCCCGTGCCCGGGGCCGTCGCCGTCATCGTCGTCCAGTTGACGCTCAGCGGCGACGCGTCGCGTCGGCTGACAACGCAGGTCGGCTCGATCGAGGCCTGGACGACCGGGATGCCGGCGGCTCGGCTGCAGCTGCGGCCCGAACGTGACGCTGATGACGTTGCCCGAGAACGAGACGTCCGGGGTGAACACGCCGGGTCGTCCTCGAACGACTGCGTGCCGTCCTGGCGCGTAACCGAGAAGCACCCGGGGCCGACGTGCCGCCGACGATCTGGTCCATCGTGTAGTTGACCGTGTTCGTCGCCGTGTTGATCGTCACCCCCTCGAGATCCGGGGCCGTCGAGTGGCCGCGGGTCCCGTTGTGGCTGTTCGATCCGTTGAGCGCCACCGAGTCCGGCAGGTTGGCGTCGCCGTTCGCCGCGTTCACGACCGCGGACGTGCCGGTGGCGAATCGAGCCGTCAGCGAACACGTAGGTGCGCTGCTGCGGGTCGATGAACGTCGACGACCAGACCACGTTGGCGCAGGTCCCGTTCGCATCGCGGGTCGCGCTGTCGGCCGGGATCTCGTTCTGTCGGTAGTTGCCGACGAAGAACTCGCTCGCGTTCGGCGTGCTCCCGATCTGCTTGTCGAAGCAGACCTGGATCGTCGTCGCCCCGGTGCTCGTTGAAACCGGTGATCTGCGCCGAGCGCAGGTCCGGCCGAAGCGTCGTCGTGGCCGGATTGGCTCCGCCCATCGCCGCCTGGGCCGAGCCCGCTGCCAAGAGCGGGACCGCGACCGCCGCGAAGGCGATCAGCACTCTAAATCGAGTGCGCCTTATTGCTGCTTGCATCTGGGGAATCCCCTTCCTATCGTGCGAGCCCGCCCGGGGATCCCGGATTGCACTCGCGGTTTGGCGGACTTATAACACGAATCGGGGTCTGAAACACGAAAACCTGTCCCCGGGCTCGTCGCCGCAAGCGAGGGATTCTCGCGCGAAGGCGCGTCCTCCGCTCTCCCTGATCAAGGCTGCAACTAACTGGCTCCCTGATTATGCGGCGGGAACGCCCTGCGGCTCCCGCCAGCCCGCTGGAGGGCGTTTATAGCACATACGTTCGTCCCGGGGCGGCCCCGCAGGGAGCTCAGCCCTTCGGGACGAGCGTGATCTTCTGCGTCGCCGTCGCCTTGCCGCCGGCGCCGGTGAGCTTCAGGGTGAGCTTGCAGGGGGTCGGCCCGAGCTTCTTGAGGAGCTTCTGATTCGACTTGCTCAGCTTCACCTTCACGCTCTTCTTGCCCTTCGCCGGAAGGCTGGCCGAGAACGAGGCGAACTTGACCTTCTTCTTCTTCGCCACGGCCTTCTGCGAGACGATGCTGCCCTTGGCCTGCACCGTGAACGGGTTCTTGTTGACGAGCTTGAGCTTGCCCTTGCCGCCCTGTGATCGTGAGCTTCTTCCGGCCGCGCTGACCTTCGGGTTCTTCGGGTTGAGGGTCGCCGGCGGGACCGCCGCACATCGCCTTGCTCGGCTTCGGAGCGGCGCCGAAACCCTGGTAGCGGGCGACGAGGCCGTCGACGGTGGCGCCCTGGAGGCTGAGGTCGTCGCCCGCGACGAGGATGCGCCCGAGGAGTCGATCGCGAGCCCGCGTCCCTCCGCACCGTCGCCAGTGAATGGGCCCCTCGTAGCGAACGCCTCGGCGCCGTTGGTCTGCAGGCCCCAGACGGCGATCTCGGCCAGGCCGGAGTCCTGGAAGCGCCCTGCGCCGATGACGCGGTCGCCGCCGCCGATGCCGACGCCCTCCGCGCCGACCGGGTCCCCGATCGAGTTGAGGTTGGCCGACGGGCGCGTGACCACGCCGCCGGTGCCGAAGCCCGATTGCGGCTTGCCGGCGCAGGTGAGTCGCACGAAGAGAGCCTGCCGCTGGACGTCCTGGGTGTCGAGGCCGGCGAGGGCGATGCCTCCCGCCGGGTCGAGGTGGCGCCGTTGAGCGAGGCGTTGGCGCGCTACGGGATGGAAGTCCCAGTAGACGCCGGGCGTGTTCGTTCCTGCCAGCGTCGACGCACCACCGAAGCTCGTGTCGAGCGCGCCCTTCGAGGTCAGGCGCGCCGCGAACCCGTTCACGACCTGCTTCGCCGCCGGGCCGACCGAGGCGGAGAGCGGATTTTCGAATCCTGCTGCACCGCGACAGCCTTCGCGCTCGAGTCCGCGCCGAGGTCGATGACGGCTCCCCGCCGGAGCCAAAGCTCTTGTCGAGTTGCCCTTCGAGTCGAGGCGGATGACCGCGATCCGCCGGAAGCCGTCGGCGCCGGAGCGAACGTCACCGGCGGCGACGACCGTGTCACCGGGCCCGAGGCCGACTCCGAAGGCCCGGCCGCTCGGGAACGTGCTGACGACGCCGGCCGACCCGAAGCCCTTGTCGAGGCTCCCCTTGTCGGTGAGTCGCGCCACGAGCATTCCCCGGTGGCGCAGAAGTTGGTTGGTTGCGAGCAGTTGTCGCCGGCGACGACGATGCCGCCATCGCCCTGGATCGCGACACCGTTGAGCTCCCCCGCCCCCTACGGTCGCGACTCCGTTCTTTCCAAAGCTCTTGTCCAGTTTGCCCTTCGAGTCGAGCTTGACGGCGAGGGCGTTGGCGCCCGAGCTCCCGACGGCGATCGAGCTGCTATCCGGCTCGGCCGCGACGGCGTTGACGGAGGTGCCGGCCGCGAGCCGGGCGAACCCGCCCGAGCCGAAGCCCGAGTCGAGGTCGCCGGCGGCGGCGAAGGCGCTGAGCGCTGCCGCGAGGGCGGCGCGGGTACAAGCGCGACCGGAAGCAGAGCGGCCGTCGCCGCGAAAGAAGAGATCCCGCTCCTCGCCCCCATGAGTCGCGGGAGCATATCGCTACGCGCTGGGATCGGTGTCACCCCGACTCGACTATCACGAGCTTCCGCCGGTCTTCGTTGCCGTTCTTGTTCGACACCCGCGCCTCGACCTTGAGGCGCCCGGCGCGACCCAGCTCGTCGGTGGCCTGCGAGTCGAGCGCGAGCCGCGCCAGCTTCGCGCTGTTGGCGGGACTCGAGTAGTCGGCCTTGGCGACCCTGGTCTTGTCGCGAAGAGCTTCAGCTTGCCCTCGCACTGATGGGGGCCGAGGCAACCGAGCCAGACGCGGGCGTCACCGGCCGGCGTCGAGAATGCCCTGGCGGCGTCGAGGCTCGCGTTCGGCTTCCCGAGCCTTGGCGTCGGATCCGAGCAGGCGGCCGGTCACCGTCTTGCCCTGGCCGGAGTCGTTCGTGACCTTGATGTCCACCCCGAGCTTGCCGCGCCTCGCGTGCCTGAGGCGGCGGGTGCCATCGTCGGTGAGGGCGGCGCCGAGGAGGGCGCCGTCGTTTCGCCCGAGGCTGTAGCTCTTGCGCTTCGCGAGGACCGTGCCGTCCTTGGCGGCGCGCACGACGATCTTCCCGGAGCAGCCCTGGCCGCCGAGGCAGCCGACGTAGACCTTCGCGGCGGCGCCGGAGCCGTTGAGGAACACATCGCCGGCGAGGACCCGGGCCTTCGACTTCGACGGGGGCGGGCCGGTCGTCGTGAAGGTTCGATCTCCGCCCTGCGTCGTTCCGGTCGCGTTGCCGGCGACCAGGCGGTAGTGGTAGGTGGCGCCCGAGTCGAGGCCGGTGAGGGCGCCGTCACCGGGACGGCGGCAGATCCGGACCCGGCGTCCGCCGAGCCCGTGCTCTGGCCGTAGTCGGTCGTCTTCCCGTACTCGAAGTGGTAGGTCGCGTCCTGGCCGTTCGGGTTGACGGTGCCGGACACCGTGGCGCTCGAGCCCGTGACGTCGCTCGCATCGCCGGTCGTGACCGTGGGGGCCTTCGGGGTCGGGCCCCCGCTGCCGCAGACGTTGGTCGCGGCCGGAGGCGCCCCGAAGCCCACGTAGCGGGCGACGAGGCCGTTAACCGGGTTGTCGTTGAGATTGAGGTCGTCGCCGGCGACCAGCGCGCGGCCGGAGGAGTCGATGGCGAGTCCGCGCCCTTCGGCGCCGGGGGCTGCGTGGTCGTGAAAGCGCTGGCGCCGTTGGTCTGCAGGCCCCACACGCCCAACTCCGCCAGCCCCGAGTCCTGGAAGCGCCCGGCGCCGATGATCCGGTCGCCGCCGCTGATGCCGACGGCGTTCGCGCCCACCGGCGGGCCCTGGCCGGCGCTTCCCGAGGGCACCGTGGCGACACCGCCGTTGCCGAAGCCCGACTGCGGCTGCCCACCGCAGCCGAGGCGGACGAAGAGCGCCTGGCGCTGCAGGTCCTGGGTGTCCCACCCGCCCGCCGCGATTCCGCCGGCTGGGGTCGAGGACCGCGTCGTTGAAGACGGAGTTGGCGCCGCTCACGGGATGGAAGTACCAGTAGACGCCCGGGGGTGTTGGCGCCAGGCGGCGTCGAGATGCCGCCGAACGTCGAGTCGAACGTGCCGTCGCTGTTGAGCCGCGCGACGAAGCCGTTCACGACCTGATGCGCGCCCGGGGCCCGATGAGCCCCCGATCAAGACCTTGCCGTTCGGCTGCACCTCGATGCCCTTCGCCGTGGAATCCTCGCCGAGGTCGGCGTGGGCGATTCCGCCGGAGCCGAAGCTCGAGTCGAGGCTGCCGTTGGAGTTGAGCCGGACCACGACCATGTGCGGGAAGCCGCCCGACGGCTGGTCGCCGCCGATGACGATCTGCCCGCCCGGCGCGATGGCGACGCTGCGGCCGTGCATCTCGAACGCGGCCGGGAGGTCGATGATGCTCTCGGCGCCGCCCGACCCGAAGCTCGAGTCGAGGCTGCCGTCAGCGTTGAGGCGCGCCACGAGGAGGCCGCCGCTCGAGCAGACCGACCCGAACCCCGAGCAGTTGTCGCCGGCGAGGACGATCTTGCCGTCGGGCTGGATCGCGACCGCGCGCGCGACGCCGCCCGCGACGGCGGTGGCGATGCCGCCGGTGCCGAAGCCGCCGGCGAGCTGGCCGCCGGAGGTGAGCTTGGCCGCGATCATGTTCCCGCCGGCGATGCCGGCCGCGATCGCGCTCCCGTCGGAGATGGCGGCGATGCCGTTGAGCTCGGTGCCCGCGGCGAGCTGGGCGACGCCGCCCGGAGCCGAAGCTCGAATCGAGCTCGCCGGCGGCGAAGGCGCCGGTCGGCGCCGCGGCTGCAACGAACGCCACCGCGGCGATGGCCATGACGATGACGATCCTTCGGCCCTGCACCGCGGCGAGGCTAGCACCGCTACGCCTCGTAGCCCACGAAGTTGATGGTCCCGCCGGGCGCCAGACGGACGTCGATCCGCTCGGCCTCCGCGGGGAGGTGAACATCGTGGTAGATCACGTCGCCGGGCTCGGCCGCGACAGGCAGCTCGGCGGCCCCCGTCATGCGCCGGCGTCGACGATGACCGAGCCCTCCGATGCGGCGAGCGCGACCCCGAGGACGAGCCGGCCGGTGGCGGCTGGAAGCTCGATCCGAAGCTGCGCGAACGGGGTCGGCAGCACCAGCGCGTAGTCGGTCCAGGCGACCCCCTCGCTCCGCGTCGTCTCCATCGTCCAGGGCCGGACGAACGCGGGCCGGTGTTCGTGCGGACGCGGCGTGAGGATGAGATCGAGCCAGGCGCGCGAGAAGGCCGGCGCGAGGTCGGGCCGCTCGCGCTCGAGGACGCGCGCCAGCGCGAGCTCGTCCTGGCGCACGAATCGATCGCCGAACAGCAGGGGGTCGTAGCTCGAGGCGATCACGTGAGCGCCGAGGTCATCGAACGCCAGCTCGAAGTCGTGGTAGCTCACGCCGCGCCCCCAGCGGACGAGCGCCTCGGCTTCGCGGCCCTCGCGCACCGCCTGCCTCCATCGCCTCACGGAAGTCCGGGCGCTCGGAGCGCCGCCAGTAGCGGCGAGCGAGCTCGTCGTCGAGCATCGTGAAGAACGGGAGCCGCGTCGTGTGGTGGTCAAGGGGGAAGAGCCGGTTCGGCGTCTCGCAGACGACGATCACGCCGTCGGGCGCGGTCGCCTCGCGGGCGAGGGACAGGACCTCGAGGCGCTCGTCGAGCGTCAGGTGCTCGAGCACCGCGTAGAGCAGGAAGACGTCGATCTCGCCGGTTCGCGCGGCGACGGCGGCGACGATCTCGCCCGCGGGGTGGTGGTGCAGCTCGACGTTCGTGGCGCCGCACTCGGAGACGAAACGCCTGCCGTCGGCGATGTCCTCGGCCTCGATGTCCACCCCGACCACTCGCTCGGCACGCTCCGCGAACGCGCAGCTCACCGCGCCGTGACCGCAGCCGTACTCGAGAACGTCGCGCCGGTCAGCGGGAAGGTCTGCTCGACCCAGGGGACGAGGAAGTCGCGCGCGCGGCGCAGCCGGCTGATCGCGCTGTTCGGATCGTCGCCCCAGAACGGGTCGTCCGCGGTCAAGCCGGGTAGCGTAGGCGCCGCTTGAACCGGCTGCTGAGAGGCGTCGATCGGACGGGAGCGATCGTCGCCGGGGTCTTCGTCGCGGGGGCGCTCGTTCGCCTCGTCTTCATGGTCGGCTACGAGCCCGCCTTCCTGGGCATCCCGGACTCGGGCTCCTACATCGACTCGGCCCACAACGGACTGTTCGCCGACCTCTACCACCCGGCCGGCTACCCGCTCTTCGTCCGCGTCCTCCACGAGCTCTACCCGCATCTCGGGCTGCTGACCTTCGTCCAGCACGTCCTCGGGCTCGCGACCGCCGCGCTCTGGTACGCGACGGTGCGGAAGATCACCGGCGGTCGGCTGCTCGGCCTCATCCCGGCGGCGGTGGTGCTCTTCGACGGCTTCGGCATCTGGGTCGAGCACGCTCCGCTCAGTGACCCGCTGTTCGGGTTCCTGGTCGCGGCCGCGGTGTACGGGGCGGTGCGGGCAGCCCGCGGGCCGTGGTGGGCGCTGGCGCTGGTGGCGGCTGCGATCGTCGCGGCGGGGACGGTGCGGCCTGTTGGCTTCGCCCTCGCCCTCCCGATCGCCGTCTGGCTCGTGTTCGCGCAGGGCGGCGAGGGGGGGCGGCGCTTCGTGCCGGCAGCCGCGATCTTCGCGGCTGTCATCGCCGGCGCATTCGGGTACGCGCTCATCCAGGGCTCGCAGACCGGCGTCACGCAGCTCACCGTCAGCTGGGGACGGCTCGTCTACGCCCGCTCCGCCCAGTTCGCGGACTGCTCCGATTTCACCCCGCCCGCGGGCACGAGGCGGCTGTGCGAGCACAGCCCGACCGGCTCGCGGGGGAGCGTCAACCAGTACCTGACCGGGGCGCCCGACAGCGCTCGCACCTCTCCGGGCGACCGGTCGATCAGCCCCGCCTGGCGGGTCTTCGGCCCGCCGCCGGCCGGCAACTCGGAGCTGGCGGCGTTCGGCCGTACCGCGATCCTGCACCAGCCATTCGACTACGTCGGCGCCGTCGCTCGTGACTTCCACTACTTCTGGGTCGACGACCACGCCCGCTTCATCGACGCGGCCGGACGTCTCGACCCGAATGTCGTCGCCGCCGTCTCCGCGTACTACGCGGACTTCGGCCGTGGACACAGACGTTCCCGGCGTGCTGAGTTGGTACGGGCGCGAGATCGACCTCAGGGGGCCACTCGTGATCGTTCTGCTCGTCGCGTCGATCGCGGCGATCCCCTGCTGCTCCGATGCTCGCGAGCGCCGCGACGTCGCGCTGCTGGCCGCCGTCGGGTGGCTCCTGCCGCTGGCGTCGGTTGCGACCGCGGGGGCGGACCCTCGGTACCTCCTGCCCGCGTACGGGCCGCTGGTCGCCGCGAGCGCCATCGGGCTTCGGCACCTCCCGGAGCGCATTCGTGCCGCCGCGGGGGCCCACAGCGCCGTCTGGGGATTCATCGGGGCCATAGGGCCGATAAATCCCCAGACGTGGCCTGCGCGTCGCGGGCCACTCGGCGAAGGGTGGCCTCGACGTAGCGTCGGCTCGTAGCGCACCTGGGCGTGCGTGAAGCGCAGCACGATGAGACCAGCGGCAGTCAGCGTCTGGTCACGTCGAGCGATCTCGTCGCCTGCTGCGCAGGCGGTCCGGTGGTAGCGCAAGCCATCGGTCTCGACGACCAGCCCAAGCTCGGGCCAGTAGAAGTCGACGCGGAAGCCGTGCAGCCATTGCTGGGTCAGCGGCTTCGGGAGGCCGGCCCTCGGATCGCCAGCGGGATGAAGCGGCGCTCAAGCTCCGAGTCAGTTAGGGAGAAGGTGGATCGATCGAGTACTCGGCGGAGCCGGGCGACGCCCGGGAGGCCGCTCCTCTCGTTGGTTCGACGGCGGAGCGCCTCGGGATCGATCAGGTCGAGCTTGTCCGCCTGGTTGATCGCGGCCTCGAGCTCGTGCGGCTTCAGCCGAGAGGCGAGATCGATGAGGGTGCGGACCGGGGTGGTCACCGGGATGCCGTCGTGGACGGTGACTTCGTTGGGCTCGAGGGTCGAACGGCGATGGGCAGCTAGGAAGGGCTGGCGGATGTCTCGGTCCGGCGGGACGGTCACGTGGATCGTGCGACCTGTTTCCTCTCTAATTGCCCAGAGCGCCGCTGCGCTCCCGTGGCTGAGCGCGGCATCTGCTCCGCAGGTGAGCACTGCCGCCATCCACGCGGCCACCCGGGTTTCGGCCGGGCGGCCGACCGCAGTACACGCGAGGTCGAGTGGGGTGGAGGCGACCGCGCGCGAGCCGGTGGCGAATCGCCTCCTGGCTGTAGCCGAGCGCCAGGAGCTGACCGTGCTCGACCTGGCCATGCTGCGCGCTGACCAGGGCCCAGACACCCCGGTACGACGACTTTGGGGATTCATCGTGGCCATCACCCCGATAAATCCCCAAACGCCTGACTCGCGCCCCCTCCGGGGTCGGCCACGGGGCCGAAAGTATGATCGCGGCGATGGCGCTGGCCTTCGCGGAAGACCGGACCTGGCAGATGTCGCCGGGGGAGCGCGCGGCGGTCGAGGGGGCCCTGAGCGAGGTTCGGCCCGCGCTTGCGATCGAGGTCGGCACCGCCGAGGGCGCCGGGCTGCGGCGGATCGCCGCGTACGCCGGGGAGGTCCACTCCTTCGACCTCGAGCCGCCGAGCCTCGAGCCGCCCGAGAACGCGGTCCTCCACACCGGCGACTCGCATGAGCTCCTCCCGGCGTTTCTGGCCGAGCTGGCCGAGGCTGGGCGCAACGTCGACTTCGCGCTCGTCGACGGCGACCACAGCGCCGCCGGCGTCAGGGCTGACGTCGAGGCCCTGCTCGACTCGCCCGCCACCTCGCAGACGGTGATCGCGATCCACGACACCGCCAACGAGGACGTGCGGCAGGGGCTCGACGCCGTGCGCTACCGCGCCTTTCCGAAGGTCGTCTACGTCGACCTCGACTTCGTTCCCGGCCGCGTGTGCCGCTATCCCGAGCTGCGGCACGAGCTCTGGTACGGACTCGGGCTGGTGGTCGTCGACGCCAGCCGGCCGGCGTACGCGGACCCCGACCAGCCGCCACCCCTGCACGGCTACATGGAGGGGAGGGTGATCGAGCCGCGGTTCTACCCGGCCCCACCGCTGCTCGCGGCGGTGCGCGAGGCGATCGTGGCCCGGGAGGGCGGCAACGGCGCCGAGGCCACGCCGGAGGAGATCGCCGCATTTGGTGCCCAGCTCGTCGGCCTCTGGCCGGAGCTCCTCAGTGAGCGCGAGCGCAGCCGGCGACTGCAGGCGGCGCTGGAGGAGGTCACCAGCTCGCCGAGCTGGCGGATCACGGCGCCCCTGCGAAGGGCGAAGGCGCGCGCCGCCGCGCTGGCTGCGCCGCTGCGCGGGCGGTCCTGAGCACGCGCGTGGCGCGGATCGCCTTCGTCTCCCGGGAGGTCTACCCGCTGCGGCCGGGCGGGATCGGGCAGTTCGTCACGGCGGCGGCGACGCTCCTGGCCGACGAGCTCGACGTCCTGATCCTCACGACGGCGATGTGCGAGGAGGACTACCGGGAGCTGCGCCAGGCCGGCGACGAGCGGTTGCCGCCCGTGCCGATCGAGTTCGTCCCCGAGCCGACCTGGCCGGAGCTCGAATCGCACTTCTCGCTCATGCACGCCTACAGCGCCCGCGTCTACGCCCGGCTTCGCGAGCTCTACCCGGACGGCGGCCCCGAGCTGATCGAGTTCCCGGACTACATCGGCGAGGGCTTCGTCACCGCGCAGGCGGCGCGGACCCTCGACCCCTTCCTCGCCCGCTCCCTCGTGTGCGTGCGCGCCCACACGACGGGGGAGCTCTCGGGGATCCTCGACGGCTACCGCGATCCCGAGTTCGCCGCGCGCGCCACCTGTGAGCTCGAGCGCTACAGCCTCGCCCACGCGGACCGTCTGATCTGGGAGGGCGGTGACGTGCTCGGGGCCTATCGCCGCTACTACGGCCCGGAGCGGCTGGCGCCGGCGGTGCGGATCCGCTACCCGTACCTCGGGCCCGCCGTGGAGGACGGGGCCGACCGTGACTTCGCGCTCGGCGCCGACGAACCGTTGCGACTGCTCTACGTCGGCCGGCTCGAGCGGCGCAAGGGGATCCAGGACCTCGTCTTCGCCGTCACGCGCCGCGAGAGCGACGACGTGCGGCTCACCATCGTCGGCGGCGACACCCCAACCGGCCCGCTCGGAGTCTCGATGCGCGAACAGCTCCTCGCCACCGCCGCCGAGGACCCGCGGATCGAGCTTCGCGACTCGGTCGACCGCGCCGACCTCCCGGCGCTCGTGCGCGGCCATCACGCCGTCGCCGTCCCATCGCTCTGGGAATGCTGGCCGAACGTCGGCCTCGAGGCGCTGCATCTGAACCGGCCGCTCCTCGCCACGCCGGTCGGCGGGTTGACCGAGATGGTCGAGCCCGGGGCCTCGGGGGTGCTCGCGCGCACCACCGGGGCGCGAGCGCTCGACGACGCCATCACCGGGATCCTGGACGGGCGCGAGGCTTTCGCCGAGATGGTCCGAGCGGACGGACCGGTTCGCCGCGGCCGCGAGCTCGCCTCCGACGGCGAGGTCGCCAGCGCCTATCGCGACCTTGCCGGCGAGGCGGCTCGCGGACGACTTCGCCCTCGCGCGCCGCAGCGAGCCGGCGAGCGCCCGCCGCTCGTCTCGGCGATCGTCCCGTATCACGCGATGGCGCGCTACGTCGGCGACGCGATCGAATCGCTGGTCGGTCAGACATACCCCCGGATCGAGATCGTGGTGGTGAACGACGGCTCGTTCGAGGAGGAGGATTGGGTGCTCGGCGAGCTCGCCACCAAGTGGCCGTTGCGGGTCGTCACGGAGCACAACCGCGGCCTCGGCGCCGCGCGTAACCTCGGGGTGACCGTGAGTCGCGGCCGCTACGTCTTCCCGCTCGACGCCGACAACGTCGCCGAGCCCGAGTTCGTCGAGCGCTGCGTGGAGGTGCTCGAAGCGCGGCCCGAGCTCGCCTACGTGACCTCCTGGAGCCTCTACATCGACGAGGACGGTGAGGCGCGCTGGGGCGACAAGGGCTGGCAGCCGATCGGCAACGAGGCGATGGAGCTCGACGAGGAGCGAAACGTGGCCGGCGACGCGGCGGCGCTCCTGCGCCGGCGGTTGTTCGAGCGCTTCCGCTACAGCGAGGAGCTGACGAGCTACGAGGACTGGCATCTCTACCGCCGACTCGCCCGCGCCGGTCAGGTCGGGGCGGTCATCCCCGAGCGGCTGATCCGCTACCGGGTGCGCGCCGACTCGATGCAGGCCGACGTGGCCGAGCCGAACAAGCCTCGGCTCCATGCTGAGATGGACGCGCTCCTGCGAGAGGAGGAGATGCAGTGGACGTCGTCGAGCGCCTGACACTCGAGGCGGCGAGCGAGGAGACGCTCATCGCCACCGAGCACCGTCACCGCTACGAGCTGGCGGCGGAGCTCCTGGCGGGCGAGCGCGTCCTCGACCTCTGCTGCGGATCGGGCTACGGCACCGAGATCCTCGCCGGCGCCGGCTGCCAGGTCGTCGGGGTCGACAACGACGCGGCCACGGTCGACCTCGCGCGCGTGACGGTCGGCAAGCGGACGGGGGCCGAGTTCGAGGCCGCCGACGCGCTCGCGTACCTGCGACGCGCCGACGCGCAGCGCTTCGACGCCATCGTCTGCTTCGAGGGGCTCGAGCACCTGCCCGACATCGAGGCCGTGCTCGCGCGCCTTCGGGAGCTGGCGGCGGAGGGGATGCGGGAGGTCCTCTCCGTCCCCAACAGCAAGCTGTTCGAGGAGGACAACCCCTTCCACCTGACCGACTTCGGCTACGAGGAGGCGCGGGCGGCGTTCGCCGGCTTCCCCGCGACCGTGATGGTGCCGCAGTTCCTCGCGGAGGGCTCGCTGATGGTCGCGCCCGACACGCCGTCAAGCGCCAACGGCGGCGACCCGGACGAGCCTGAGCCGGCGGTGTGGCTCGAGGACCGCCGCGAGCCCGAGTACGCGAACCACTTCATCTTCTGCGTCAACTGCGATTTCGAGGCGGTCGCCGCTCGCCACCGCGGCCGGCTTCGCCTCGAGGCGGCGCCGGTCTACAACCGCTACGTCCGCAGCCTCGAGCACACGGTCCAGGAGCTGTGGCGCATGAACAACCAGCTGACGCGCGTGCGGCTCGGCACCTCGGGCTCGGCCGCCGCCTCGTACCTGGCGAAGCTCGAGAAGGCGAAGGCCGACTACACCGAGGACATCAGGAACTGGATCGGGCGAAGCCGGCTCGCCGAGGCGCGCATCGTCGAGCTCGAGGCGGAGCTCGCCGAGGCGAAGAAGGCGCTGGGGGCACCGCGCGAGGAAGGCCTACCAGGGAAGCTCAGGCGCAAGCTCCGCTAGGCGGGGCGCGTACGTCCAGAGCTCAGAGAAGCGCAGGCTCGAGGTCCCGATCGTCGAGCTCGGCGACCAGCATCCGGGCCTCACCGGGGTGAGCGGCGAGCGTGGAGCCTGCGCGAGCGGGCCGACCCTGGATCAAGCCAAACCGAACAGCTCGTCGAGCGGCAGAGAGAAGTCCGGGAGCTGGGGCGAGGCGAGCGCGTCGCCGCGCCCAAGCTCGAGTGCGACGTCGAACGTCTCCGCCTTCGGCGTCGAGCGGCGGAAGACGAGCGTCGTCTCGGATGCGTCGTCGACGAGCCAGAGCTCCGGCAGCTCCGAGCGCTCGTAGACGCGCTTCTTGGCGCCGACGTCGTAGCGCCAGGTCCCAGGCGAGCGGATCTCGACGCAGAGGTCCGGGATGCGGTCCGGGTAGGCGTCGAGTTCGGTCGGGGCGTGCTCAGCCGCGAACCACATCAAGTCGGGGCCGTAGACGTTGTGGTCGTCGAGGCGGATGTCGCTTGGCAGCGAAACGAACCGCGCTCCGGTCCGGCATCGATCCAGGACTGGAGCGCGATCGCCAGGCGAAGCTGGAGGGTCGCGTGAATCAGCTTCGGCTCATTCACGACGATCTCCCCCTCGACCAGCTGCTTGCGATCGCCCTCGACGGTGATCGCGTGGTAGTCGTCGGCGGTGATCCGGGTCTTCGCGGCGGTGCTCATCGTCCACCGCCAAGATAAGGGACGGCGACCACCGATCTCTCCCCCGGCGGCGCGGCTACCAGGGAAGCTCGGCGGCGATGCTCCGCTAGTCGAGGCGCGTCGCGGTCGCGCTCCGACACCTCGGGCTCCGCGACCGGCCACTCGACGCCCACGTCGGGGTCGTCCCAGGCGATCCCCGCCTCGGTCGCCGGGTCGTAGAGGCTCGAGAGCTTGTACGCCACGTCGGCGACGTCGGAGAGGACACAGAACCCGTGCGCGAAGCCGACGGGCACGAAGAGCTGGCGGTGGCGCTCGTCGTCGAGCTCGTACCCCTCCCATCGCCGGTAGGTCGGCGAATCGCGGCGGAGGTCGACGGCCACGTCCCAGATGCGCCCGCGGGTGCAGCGCACGAGCTTCGCCTGCCCGGGGCTCGTCTGGAAGTGCAGGCCGCGGAGGATCCCCGCCCGCGAGCGCGAGTGGTTGTCCTGGACGAACTCGACGTCGATGCCGAGCTCGCGCCATCGATCGGCGCTGTAGGTCTCGACGAGGAAGCCCCGGCGGTCGCCGTGTACCTCCGGCTCGACCAGGACGAGCCCGTCGATCTTCGTGGGAGCGGCCTTCGGCATCAGCCGAGCGCCCTGCCGTACTGGCGCTCGTAATACGCCCGGTACTCCCCTGAGCGGATCGGGCCCCACCACCACTCGTTGTCGCGGTACCACTCCACCGTCCGCCTAAGTCCCTCGTCGAAGCCGACCTCGGCCCGCCAGCCGAGCTCGCTCACGAGCTTGTCGGAGGCGAGCGAGTACCGCCGGTCGTGGCCAGGGCGGTCGCGAACGTGCTCGATCAGCGATTCGTCGCGCCCGGCGAGGTCGAGGATCCGCCTCACGACCTCGATGTTGGCGAGCTCGTCGGGGCCGCCGACGTTGTAGGCCTCGCCGGCCCTTCCGCTTTCAAGGACGAGGTCGATCGCCGCGGCGAAGTCCTCGGCGAAGAGCCAGTTGCGGACCTGCATGCCGTCGCCGTACACGGGAAGCCGGTCTCCGGCGAGCGCGTTGAGGACGCAGAGCGGGATCAGCTTCTCGGGATGCTGGCGCGGGCCGTAGTTGTTGGAGGCCCGCACGAGCAGCGCGTCGGCGCCGTAGGTGTGGTGGAAGGCGCCGATGAGGAGGTCGCCCCCGGCCTTCGACGCGGAGTAGGGCGAGGAGGGATCGAGAGGCGAGGTCTCGGTGAACGACCCCGACTCGATCGAGCCGTAGACCTCGTCGGTGGAGATCTGCAAATGCCGGATCCCGGCCGCGCGCGCGGCGTCGAGCAGGACGAAGGTCCCGAAGACGTCCGTCTGGATGAACTCCCCGGGCGATTCGATCGAGCGGTCGACGTGCGACTCGGCCGCGAAGTTGACGATCGCGTCGACGCCCTCGACCGCTCGGGCGACGGCGTCACGGTCGGCGATGTCGCCCTCCACGAGCTCGAGGCGCTCGCCGTCGGCGCCGTCGAGGTTCTCCCAGCGACCCGCGTAGGTGAGCTTGTCGAGGACGCGGACCGTGTCGTCCGGATGGCGGTCGAGCCGCAGGCGCACGTAGGCGGAGCCGATGAAGCCCGCGCCGCCCGCCACCAGGACCTTCACGCGGGAGCTCCGATTCCAACGCGCTCGCGCTCGCCCAGGTAGGCCGCGAGGCCCGCTCTCCAGTCGGGCAGGCGACGGGCACCTCGACGCTCGGTGCCGAGCACCGAGTAGGAGGGCCGGGGAGCGGGCCGCGCGAGCATCTCCGTCCTGCCCCCGAGCACCCGGCAGTCGACGTCGGCTTGGTCGAATATCTCCTGGGCGAAGTCGAACCACGAGGCCTCTCCACCGCCGGCGATGTGGTGGATCCCGAACTCCTCGGTCTCGATGAGCTCGGCGAGGGCGACCGCCAGGTGCCCGGTGTAGGTCGGGCAGCCCACCTGGTCCGACACCACGACCACCTCCGGCTGCTCGCCGCCGATCCGCAGCATCGTCTCGACGAAGTTGCGGCCGCCCACCCCGAACAGCCAGGATGCGCGAACGACGAAGTGCCGCTCGTTTACGCTCGCGACGGCGGTCTCGCCGGCCTGCTTCGAGCGACCGTAGGCCGAGATCGCCCCCGTCAGGTCGGATTCGACGTAGGGACGTCGCTGGCGCCCGTCGAAGACGTAGTCCGAGGAGGGGTAGAGAACGCTCGCGCCGACGCTGGCGGCGGCCGCGGCGAGAAGCCCGGCCCCGACGTCGTTGACCCGCATCGCCGTGGCCTCGTCGCTCTCGGCGCCGTCGACGTCCGTGTACGCGGCGCTGTTCACCACCGCGTCCGGCCGGTGCCGGGCGAGGGCCGCCCGCACGGCCTCGGCGTCGGTGATGTCGAGGTCGCGGTGACGGAGCGCGACGACCTCGTGCCCGCGGTCGCGGCAGGCGGCGTCGAGGTCACGGCCGAGCATCCCGCCGGCTCCGGCGATCAGCACCCTCACGGGATCGTGATCTCCGAGTTGTCGCCGACGATCATCCGCATCGTCTTCGGCAGCCCGTCGCCCCGCTCGAGGCGGACGTTGCGGCCCAGAAGGCTCGCCTCCATGCGGGTTCCAAGGCCGGAGACCCGAGCTCCGGCAAGCAGGATCGAGTGCTCGACCTCGGAGCCGGCGATCATCACCCCGGGGCCGACGGAGGTGTAGGGACCGATGTACGCGTCTCGAAGCTCAGCACCGGCGCCGACGATCGCCGGCCCGCGCACCAGCGTGCGCTCCAGCCGCGCGCCCTCGTCGATGACCACCCTCCCCTCGACGCGCGAGTCGATGAGCTCGCCGTCGACCCGCCGCTCGATGTCCTCGAGGACGAGCCGGTTCGCCTCCAGCATGTCGGCGAGCTGGCCCGTGTCCTTCCACCAGCCGGTGACCTGGTGGCTCTCCACCCGGTGGCCGTCGTCGATGAGCCGCTGAATCGCGTCGGTGATCTCAAGCTCGCCACGGGCGGAGGGCTCGATCGCCCTGGCGGCGTCCAGGATCGCCGACCCGAACATGTAGACGCCAACGAGAGCGAGGTTCGTCGGCGGGTCGGCCGGCTTCTCGACGAGGCGCACCACCGCGTCCCCCGCGAGCTCGGCGACACCGTAGTTCTCGGGGTCGGGGACGCTGGTGAGGAGGATCGAGGCGTCGGGCTCCGAGCGACGGAACGCTTCGACGAGGTCGGTGATGCCGTCCCTCAGGAGGTTGTCGCCGAGGTACATCACGAACGGGTCGCCGCCGAGGAAGCCCTCGGCGGTCAGCATCGCGTGGGCGAGCCCCTTTGGCTCGTCCTGGAGCACATAGGTGATCTCGGCGCCAAAGCGCGAGCCGTCGCCCGCGGCGGCCTTGATCTCCTCGCCCGTCTCGGGGGCGATGATGATCCCGACCTGTTCGATCCCGGCGCGGACGAGCGCCTCGATGCCGTAGAAGAGCACCGGCTTATTCGCAACGGGGACGAGCTGCTTCGCCGAGGTGTGGGTGATCGGCCGAAGCCTGGTCCCCGCGCCCCCCGAGAGGATCAGGCCCTTGAGGTTCTCCATGACGCGGGGAGGCTATCTGGCGGTCAGTAGGTGCCGCCCAGCTTGCTGTGATCCCAGGTCGCGACGCGGACCGCCCGGAACCGGATTGCCACCCGCTTTCGTGCCTGCGCCTCGAGGGCCGCCGCGGCGTCACCCTCAACCGAGTCGAGGCCCTCCGCGTAGCGCACGGTCAACTGCTTCGCGAGGTCGAACACTGCGTCGTGGTCGCGGTGGATCTCGGCCTCGGCCTCGATCTGGACGCCGCGGAGCTCCACGTACTCGTGTCCGGTCTCGATCATCAGCGTCGCCCGCGGGTCGCGCTCGAGGTTGCGGACCTTCTGCGACTTCGCGTAGGTGTAGATCCAGATCTCGCCGTCTCGCGGGACGTACCACAGCGGCATCACGTGCGGCCAGCCGCGAGGCCCGGCGCTCGCGACCACCACCACGCGCTCAGCCGAGATCAGCTCGGCGCGCTCCTCCGGCGTCAGCTCGATCTGGGCGCGGCGGCTCGGCACTACTACTTGCGGGCGCCTTCGGCGCCCTTACCTGCTGCTTTCGGGGCGAAGCCCCTCACCGACATGCCCGTCAGGCTACGCTGCGCCCGCTTTGCGCGTCCTCATCACCGGTGGCGCCGGATTCGTCGGCGCGAACCTCGCGACCGCGCTCGCGGAGCGCCACGACGGCTGGGAGCTCCGCGCCCTCGACAACCTCCACCGAAGCGGCTCGGAGCTCAACCTTCCGCGCCTGGCCGACGCGGGGGTCGAGTTCGTTCGCGGCGACGTGCGCGATCGCGACGGGCTGCTGGAGCTCGAGCCGCCCGACGTCCTCGTCGAATGCTCGGCCGAGCCCTCGGCGCTCGCCGGGTTCGACGGCGACACCTCCTACGTCTACGACACGAACCTCACCGGCGCCTACAACTGCCTGGAGCTTGCCCGCCGATCGGCCGCCGGATTCCTGTTCCTCTCGACGAGCCGCGTGTACCCCGTCGCCGGCCTTCGCGACATCGCGCTCGAGGAGGCGCCGACGCGGTTCGAGATCGCGACCGAGCAGGAGGTTGCCGGCGTCTCGCCCAGAGGAATATCGGAGGGGTTCCCGCTCGCAGGGGCCCGCACGCTCTACGGCTCGACGAAGCTCGGCGCGGAGCTTCTCGTCGCCGAATACGCGGACGCGTTCGGCCTGCCGGCCGTGGTCGACCGGTGCGGCGTGATCGCGGGGCCGTGGCAGATGGGCCGGGTGGACCAGGGCGTGTTCAGCTACTGGATGCTCGAGCACCACTTCGAGCGGCCCCTGCGATACATCGGGTTCGGAGGCTCCGGAAAGCAGGTGCGCGACCTGCTGCACGTCGATGACCTCGTCGACCTCGTCGACGAGCAGGTCGCGGACCTGCAGGCATGGGCGGGCGAAACCGTGAACGTCGGCGGCGGGGCAGCCTGCAGCCTGTCTCTGGTCGAGACGACCGAGCTCTGCCGCGAGCTGACCGGCAACGAGGTCCCCATCGAGCCCGAGCCCGAGACCCGCCCCGGGGACGTGCCCCTCTACGTCTCCGACTGCTCGCGCCTCAACCGTCGCACGGGATGGCGGCCGAAGCGGGACGCCAGGCGGATCCTCGCGGACATCCACGCGTTCATCGAAGCCAACGCGGATACCATCGACGCCGCTCTGGGCAACCCGGGGCGCGATGGTTAGAGGAGCGACGGCAGTGCCAGGGGCCATAGTCACGGGATCGGGGGGGCTCGTCGGGTCGGAGTCCGTGCGCCGGCTCGTCGGTGCCGGTTACGAGGTGGTCGGGATCGAGAACGACATGCGCTCGCGCTTCTTCGGCCCCGAGGCCTCGACCCAGCACGTCACCGACTCGCTCACAGACACCCACCCTGAGTTCCGCTCGATCGAGGCCGACATCCGCGACCAAGACGCCGTCGAGCGCGCCTTCGCCGAGGTCTCAGGGCCAGAGCTCGTGATCCACGCCGCCGCCCAGCCCTCCCACGACTGGGCCGCCCGCGAGCCGCACACCGACTTCTCCGTCAACGCGCTCGGGACCCTCAACCTGCTCGAGGCGACGCGAAGGCTCGCTCCGGAGGCGACCTTCGTCTTCATCTCGACCAACAAGGTCTACGGCGACCTTCCGAACTCGCTGCCGCTGGAGGACGTCGGCTCCCGCCTCGACCTCCCCCGCGATCATCCCTACTTCGGGGGCATCGACACCTCGATGTCGATCGACCGCTCGACGCACTCGCTGTTCGGGGTCTCGAAGGCCGCCGCCGACCTCCTGACCCAGGAGTACGGGCGCTACTTCGAGCTCCCGACCTGCTGCTTTCGCTGCGGCTGCATCACCGGGCCCGTCCACGCCGGGGCCGAGCTCCACGGCTTCCTCGCCTACCTGATGAAGGCGACGGTGACCGCCACCCCCTACACGGTCTTCGGCTACTCCGGAAAGCAGGTGCGCGACAACATCTCCGGCGCCGACCTCGCCGAGGCCTGCCTCGCCTTCCACCGCGACCCGCGCCCGGGCGCCGTCTACAACATGGGCGGAGGCCGGGATGCGAGCTGCTCGATGCTCGAGGCGATCTCGGCCTGCGAGCGGATCGCCGGCCGTGAGCTCGATTGGAGCCTCTCGGAGAAGGCCCGGATCGGCGATCACCGCTGGTGGATCTCGGACCTCGAGCCGTTCCGCGCCGACTACCCGGGCTGGGGAATCACGGCCGACGTCGAAGGATTGCTGCGAGAGATCCACGACGCCAACGTCGAGCGGTGGAGCGGGGTGCGGGCGTGATGCTCTCGGTCGTCATCCCGGCCCACGACGAGGCCGACTCGATCGCATCGACCCTGCGGTCCACGAGCGCGGCGCTCGACGCAGCCGGGATCGACTACGAGCTGCTCGTGATCGACGACCACTCGAGCGACGGCACCTCGGCGGTGGTCGCCTCCGTCGCCGAGACAAACCCGCGGGTGCGCTGCCATCGCAACCGGGCCGACCGTGGCTTCGGGCTCGCGGTCCGCGCGGGGCTCGATGCGTTCGAGGGCGACGCGGTCGCGGTGATGATGGCCGACGGCTCCGACGATCCGGCCGACCTCGTGACCTATCACCGTCTGCTCGAAGAGGGCTACGAGTGCGCGTTCGGATCGCGGTTCGTGGGCGGCTCGCGGGTCGTGGGCTACCCCCGGGTGAAGCTGATCGTGAACCGGATCGCGAACTGGGTGATCCGGATCCTCTTCCGCCACGGGTACAACGACACCACCAACGCCTTCAAGGCCTACCGGCGGGAGGTCATCGAGACCGTCCAGCCGCTCTTGTCGAACCACTTCAACCTCACGGTCGAGCTGCCGCTGAAAGCGATCGTGCGCGGGCACAGCTTCGGCATCGTGCCGATCGCCTGGCGCAATCGCCACGCCGGCGCCTCGAAGCTCTCGATCCAGGAGATGGGCAGCCGCTACCTGTTCATCGTGCTCTACGTCTTCCTCGAGCAGCACCTGAGCCGCGGCGACTACCGGCGGGAGGGGTCGTCGCGGCCGCCCACGCCTGGAAGCACGGAGGCGTCGAGGTCGTCGGGGAGTCGTCCCTCCTCGTAGAGCTTCTCCAGGTGGACCTGCATCGCCAGCGCGGCGGCGGGACGGAGCTCGGGCGGAACGTCATCCCAGGCGGCGTCGAGCAGCCCGTCACGCGAGCGCTCGCCGCGGTCGAGCGCCGCCACCAGCTTGCGCTCCCGGTCGAGCCGGTGGGCCCGGTACTCGGCGAGCTTCGCGGCAGGGTCGGCGATCCACGGCCCATGGCCGGGACAGAGAAGCTCAACGCTCCGCTCGCGCAGGCGCTCGAGCGAGTCCAAATACGCGGCCAGGCCGCCGCCGCCCGGAAGAACGATGCTCGAGCCCTCCCCCAGCACCAGGTCGCCGCAGAAGCAGACATCACCGAGGACGAGCGCCACGTGGTCGACGGCGTGGCCGGGCGTCGCGATGACCTCGAACGGTCCGACTCGCCCGGGCGAACGTCCCTGAGATCCCCCTATACGACGGTCTGATGGACGTTCAGCGGGTTGGGACAGGTCGATCGTCTGACCCACCTCCCCCCAGAGCAGCGGCGCGCCCAGCGCCTCCACGCCCGCCGAGTGGTCGGCGTGAGAGTGAGTGAGGACCACGCCGGCGATCTCTCCGCCGGCGGCCGCCATGACCCTCGCGAGGTGCTCCGTGTCGGCGGGCCCGGGATCGATCACGTACACGGGCCCGGTGCCGACCACGTAGGTGTTCGTCCCGGCGAGGGTCATCGGCCCCGGGTTCGGGGCGACGATGCGCCGGATCTCCGGGTGGCTCGGAGCGGCCTCCAACTCGGACGCTCAGGACCTGCTGCGAACCGCCGCCGCCACCGCCGTGCGCGTCTCCTCGGGCTCGAGGACGACGAGGTCCCCCACGCCCTTGAGGATCTCGCGCACCAGCCACTCCGGCGAGCCGTAGGGAAGCTCGACGACCGCCGCCCCATCGCTCAGCTCCTCGACCACGGTCCGTTCCTCGCGGAGCCAACGCGAGCGCTCGGGCGACACCCACACGCGGGCCACGCCGGCGCTGCCGACCTCGCCGCGGACCAGCCACTCCTGCTCGGCGAGTCGCTCGTCGACGCCCTCGCGGGGCTCGAAGGTCTCACCGGTCGGTGACGCCTCCTTGATCCGGTCCAGCCGGAAGTGGCGGGTGCCGTCGCGAGCCAGGTCGTAGCAGCCCAGGTACCAGCCCTCCGGGCCGCTCACGAGCTGGTACGGCTCGACCCGGCGCTCCGTGAACTCGTCCTCGTTCTCCTTGTAGTAGTGAAGCTCGAGGACGGTGTGCGAGCGGATCGCGTCGTTGACGGTGGCGACGACCTCCGAGTCGTCGCTGCCGGGGGCGATCTCGAGCCCCTCCTCGGAGGGGTCGCGGCCGAGGGCGGCGACGATCTTCTCGCGGGCGCTGCCCAGCCCGGCCTGCGGCAGGTGGTCGCCGAAGAGGTCGATCGCGGCGACGAGGGCCTTCGCCTCGAGCGGGAGCAGCCGGGCCGGGCGAGCGAAGTTGTCGCCGTAGGTGTCCGGGTCGACCTCGATCTCGTCGCCGACGATCTCGGCGTAGAGAACGTAGGTGCCGCCGCCGAAGTTGACGACGTTCAGCACGTCGAGGTCCTCGCGAAGCTCCTCCTCCGTGAGGTGGAGGTCGGCCAGCACCTCGTCGATCGGCAGCCGTCTGGCCTCGCGGGCCGCGCCGATCAACAGCCCGGCGAGGGTGACCAGGCGGGCGAAGCGCTCGGGGCGGATCACCGACTCGGCGCGACCGTTGGAGCGGCCGTGGCCGTCCCGGGCGGCGGCGAGGCCCTCGGCGACGGGACGGGACTTGATCTTCGCCGTCTCGAACTCGCCCGCGTGGCGCGAGCGAAGGAGCGCCAGCCGCTCACCCGCCTCGGCGGCGAGCTCATCGGGGGCGAGCAGCCGGGCGTTGTCCCGCCAGCCGAGGACCCAGGAGATGAGCTGGCGGCGGGAGGCGTACTCGGTCTCGTAGATCGAGCCCCGCGCCTTCCCGACGCCGTCGGCGGCCGTCGGCTTCCGCAGCGTTCCGTAGGCGCCGAAGTCGCGCTCGACCAGCCAGGCGATCCGCTCGCGGACGAAGATCGCCGCGGTCCCCTCGATCTCCCCCATCTGCCAGCCCGCGCGCGAGGCGTAGTCGCGGCGGTCGAAGTCCTGCGGCGAGGTGAAGTCGTGCTCGGCCTTCGACGCGTAGGAGACCTTGCCCCGGATCCTCGAGAGCCGGAAGACGCGGATCGCCTCGCGCTCGTGCGAGTAGCCGATCAAATAGAACTGCCCGTCGCGGAAGACGAGGTGGTAGGGGTCGACCTTGCGATCGGCGACCTCGTCGCGCTGCATCGTGTAGTAGCTGAACTCGATCGTCTTGCGGCGGGAGATCGCGGTCTCGATCTTCGCCAGCCGCATCGAGAGCTCGCGACCGCCCGCTGAGGGCTGGAGCTTGACGTCGATCGGGGCGGCGTCGCCCTGGGCGAGCGGGCTCGGCCTCCCCCACGAGACCTGCTGGAGCGCAAGACGCAGTGGCTCCGCGTAGGCGAACTCGCCGTCGAGCAGGCCGAGCGCGGTCCGCAGGGCGGCGAGCTCCTCGTCGGTGAACTTGATCTCGGGGAGGTAGTAGTTCTCGGGCGGAAGCGCGTAGAGCTCCGCCTCGAAGAACCCCTCGGCCGGCTTCTGCACCTGGAGCGAGATCCCGAGGCTCTCGAGCTCGGCCCGATCGGCGTAGAAGCGGCGGGCGAACGCGTCCTCGTTCATCGAGCTGTAGCCCTCGACCTCCTGCTTGATCTCGAGCGCCGAGACGGGACGCCGGTTGGCCATGAGGAACGAGATCAGCGAGAGCTGGCGGATCAGCTTCTCGGTGTCCTTGGCCACGTCGGCAGAATAGCCGCGCCCATGAAGCCGCTTTCGGCGGATCGCCGCAATTTGCGATGGCCCGGGATCGCCCTTGGTGCCCTCGTCGTCGTCTCGACGGCCCTGATCCTCTACATGAACCGCGGCACCACATTCTGGGTCGACGAGCTCTTCTTCTTCCAGAACAGCAAGGGCCTCGACCCGAACACCCTCCTGGCACCCCACAACGGGCAGCTCGTGCTCGTAGCCCGGTTGATCTACGCCGGCCTGTTCGAGGCGTTCGGGCCCGACTACACCGTCTTCCGCGTCGTTGCGGCGCTGGGGGTCGCTGCGGTCGGCGGGCTCGTCTACCTCCTCGCGCGCCCGCGCGTCGGCGGCATCGTCGCCCTCGCACCGGTGGCCGTTCTTCTGCTCTTCGGGTCTGCCTGGGGCGAAACGGTGAGCCCGAACGGCATCCTCAACACCTACTGCCTGGCGTCCGTCCTGGGCGCGCTCTTGGCACTCGACCGAGGCGGGCGCTTCGCCGACCCCCTCGCCTGCGTGCTCCTGACGATCTCGATTGCCTCGTGGTCGTTCGGCGTCGCGGCCTGCGCCGGCATCGGGGTGTGGCTCCTCGCCACCGGGCAGTGGCGCCGCATGTGGATCGTCGCCCTGCCATTGGTTCTCGTACGGCGCCTGGTACGCGGCCCGCTCCAGCTTCGTGCCGCCGGCCCCAACGACGGCCCTGAACGCTGACCTCTCGAACCTCCTCCTGGCGCCGAATTTCGCGCTGCAATCGGCGGGCGCCGCGGCCGCAGGCCTCCTGGGACTCGACTACGGGTTCGGTCAGGCCGGTGGCGCAAGCCCGCCCGGACTCGACTCCGCCTGGGCACCCGCTGCTGCCGCCGCGGTGGTGATCGCGCTCGCGATCGCGCGCCGCCGTAACGGCGCGGGCCGAGTCGCCTGGCCGCTGATCGCAATCGTCGCGTGCTTCTACATCCTCATCGCGGCCGGAATCACGTACGGGCGCCTGCCGGAGGCTGGGCAGTACACCTACCCCGTGGCCGCCCTGGTGGTCCTGATCGCCGTCGAGATGCTGGCCGGCATTCGCTTCGGGGCGGCGGCCGTGTGGGCGATCCTCGCGGTCTCGGTGTTTGCGGTGGCCGCCAACGTGATGCTCCTGAAGAACGCGGGCGACTATCTGCGGGGGTACTCGGAGGCGGTCCGGGCCGAGCTTGGCGCGATCGAGCTTGCGCGCCCCATGCCGGCGCCCAGGCTGATGGTCTCCGCCGGGGTGCTCGGGTCCCCTCTTGTCGCGGGCACCGTCCTCGCGGGTCCCTACCTCGATGCCGTCGCTCGAATCGGGTCGTTCGCCGACTCCCCGTCCGCGATCGCCGCCGAGCCCGAGGAGGCGCGGGAGGGCGCCGACGCCGTCCTCGCGCAGGCCGCCGGCGTGCACGCCGTCGCTACACCCAAGCCGGGACCCGACCTCACGTGCCGCGTCGTCCGCCGGGGTGGATTCGCGCTCTCGCCGGGGAGGACGCTGCTGTCGGCGCGGTCGGCGGCCCAGCTTCAGCTGCGCCGCTTCGGATCCGCGTATACGGTTGCCGCGGGCACCGTGCCCGCAAACGGGTTCGTCGCCGTCCGAACCTCCCGCGACGCCTTCCCGCTTCCATGGCGCGGGCAGGTCGTTCCCTCTGAGCCGACCACGATATGCCGCTAGAGCCTCGATCCTCGGCGCGGCGAGAAGGGCGGGTGGTCGGCTACCTGGAGGGGAAGGGCGGCTGGGTCGCGCTGGCTGCGGCCTGCGCGTGCTCGATCGCCCTCCTCCTCTACCTCGGCCGCGGGACCACCTTCTACCTCGACGAGATCACGATCTTCTCGGAGAGCAAGGGGTTCGACCTCCGCTATCTCCTCAGCCCCCACGACGGGCAGCTGATCCTGCTCGCGCGCCTCGTCTACTCGGGGGTCTTCAAGCTGTTCGGGGCCGATTACGTCCTCCTCCGGGTCATCGACGCGTGCGGAGTGGCGATCGTCGGCGCCCTGCTCTACGCGCTCGTCCGCAGGCGCGTGGGCGGCGCGCTGGCCCTTCCCGCAGCGCTGATCGTCCTGTTCTTCGGCACCGGCTGGGAGGTCGTGCTCTCGCCGGTCGGAATCCTCAACGTCTACTGCCTCGCGGCGGGCCTGGGCGCGCTGCTGGCACTCGACCGAGGCGGGCGCTTCGCCGACCCCCTCGCCTGCGCGCTCCTCGTCGTGGCCGTCTCGAGCTACTCGTTCGGGGTGGCGGTGTCGGTCGGGGTCGCCGTGCTCGTCCTCGCCCGGCCCGACCGATCGCAACGGGCGTGGGTCTTCGGCATCCCGCTCCTCCTCTACGCGGCCTGGACGATCGCCAAGCCGAGCCTGGCGGGCCCGCTGTCCGGCGCGACCGGCTTCGACCTCGCGGACGTCGCGACGTTCCCGGCCTTCGCGGCGGAGTCCATTGCCCACATCACGGGCGCGGTCTTCGGCCTCAACTACAACTTCGCGCAGCAAAACCCGGCGCTCGCGCCGCCGGACGGTTCCTGGGGCGCCGTGATGGCGGCAGTAATCGCGGTCGCGGTTGTATGGCGGTTCCGGCGGCGGCGGCTCTCGACGATGGCGTTGGCGCTGATCGCGATCCTCCTCTCCTTCTGGCTCGCGATCACGGTGGCGTCGGGCTTCAGCCGGCCGCCGTGGAACGGCCGCTACCTCTACCCGGGGGCGATCGTCCTGATCCTGCTCGGCGCCGAGATGGCCCGGGGGATCCGCGTGACGCCGCGGCTGGTTGCGGCGGGGTTTGCCGTCGCCGTGGTGGCGCTCGCGGGGAACATCTCGTTTCTCCGTGACGCCTCGACGTTCCTGCGCTCCTACAGCGAGAGCACGCGCGCGGACCTCGCCGCGATCGACATCGCTCGCGATCACGTGCCGCCGCTCTTCATCCCGTCAGCCGGCGTTCTGTCGGACCCCCGCCTCGCGGCCTCGGTGCAACCCCTGAGGTACCTCCCGGCGGTCGCACGCAACGGATCGTTCGCCTTCAGCCCGGAAGAGCTCCGTGGCGCGCCGGAGTCCGATCGCGCGGATGCCGACGCGATCCTCGGCCAGGCCTACTCGCTGCACGTGGTGCCGGCGCCGCCGCCGCGAAGCCGTCGCGGCTGCGCCCGGGTGGGATCGAGCGATTTCGAGCTTCCCCGCGGGGGCGCACGGATTCTGGCGCAGCGGGGCGGCGAGCTGGTGCTGCGGCGCTTCGCCGACGCGCCGACCGTGCAGGCGGGAAGCATCCCCGCCGGGGATTTCATGGCGATCCGTCTCCCCGGCGACCGGGCCCCGGACCCCTGGCGCGGGCAGCTGACGCCGGCTCAGCCGATTACCGTCTGCGCGCCGTGAACTACGAGCGCCTCTACGCATACCGGTTCCGCGACGTCGACCAGGCCTCCCGCGAGGCCGTGTGGAAGCCGATCTCGCGCTTCATCCACGAGCAGCTCGGCCGGCCCGAGGTCGTGCTCGATCCGGCCGCGGGCAGGTGCGAGTTCATCAACGCGGTCCCCGCGAAGGAGCGCTGGGCCGTCGACCAGGTGAAGTTCCCGGAGCGGGCCGTCGCACCCGGCACCCACACGCTCGTCGGGGACATCCTCGAGGTCGAGCTCCCCAACTCGCACTTCGACGGGGTCTTCCTCTCCAACTTCCTCGAGCACCTGACCTCGCAGGAGATGGTCGCCAGGCGTGCTCGAGCGGCTCCGCGAGAGCATGCGGCCCAGTGGCCGCATCGCGGTGATGGGCCCGAACTACCGCTACTGCCACAGGGAGTACTGGGACTGCGCCGACCACACCCTCGCGCTCACGCACGTCGCGGTCGCCGAGCATCTCTACGCGGCCGGCTTCGAGGTCGCGCGGGTCGTGCCGCGGTTCCTCCCGTATTCCTTCCGCGGGCATCTGCCGGCGTCCGAGCGGCTGACCTCCCTCTACCTGAAGGCGCCGATTGCCTGGCGGCTCCTCGGGGCCCAGTTCCTGGTCGTCGGCGAGCGTTGACGTGAAGCGGGCGATCGACGCGCTCGAGACCGAGCGGGGCGGCTGGCTCGCCGCCGGGGCGGCGGCGGTGATCTCAATCGCCCTGACCCTGTGGCTCACCCGGGGGTCGACGTTCTTCATCGACGACCTCTTCTTCTTCAACGCGAACCACGGGTTCGACCTCAAGGTCTTCCTGAGCCAGCACAACGGCCACCTCGTCTTCGTCCCGCGGCTGGTCTGGGCGATCGTCATCAAGCTCTTCGGGGCGGACTTCACGGCGTTCAGGGTCGTCCAGGCGCTGATGGTCGCGTCCGTCGGCCTGCTGGTCTTCGCGCTGGCCCGCCGCCGGGTCGGGAACGCCGTCGCCTTCGCCCTGATGCTCCCGCTCCTCTTCTTCGGCTCGGGCTGGGACACGACGATGACGGTCATCGGGCTCCCGAGCTCGCTCTCGGTGCTGTTCGGGCTCGGCGCGATGTGGGTCCTGACCAGCGGACGGAGGTACGCGGCGCCGCTCGCGTGCCTCCTGCTGATCCTGTCGGTCGCAAGCTACGGCGCCGGCCTGGCCTTCGCGGTCGGGGTCGCCGTCGTCGTCCTCGTCGGGCCCGATCGATGGCGCCGCGCGTGGATCTTCGCGGTGCCGCTCGCGCTCTACGCCGCCTGGTACGTCGCGAAGCCCGGCCTCGACGGCCCGCTGTTCCACGCGGGTGTCAGCGTGAAGCTCACCAACGCCCTCACCGTCCCGCAATACATCGCCGACGCCGCGGGCGCCACGACGGCGGCCCTCGCGGGCCTCGGCTACAGCTTCTTCCCCTCCTCGACCGGGGCGCCGCCGACCGCGATCGACAGCGTCTGGGGGCCGGTGCTCGCCGCCATCGCGGCCGGAGCGCTGGTCCTCGCCCTACGGCGCGCCCGCCGCCCCCAGCGCATCTGGCCGTGGATCGCGATCCTCATCGCCTTCTGGGCATCGATCGGCCTCGCGTTCTCGGCGCTCCGGTTCCCCGGGTCGACCCGCTACCTGTACCCGGCCGCGGCCGCGGCCCTGGTCCTCGCCGCGGAGGCCTTGGCGTGCTTTCGCATCAGCCGGCGCATGGTCGCCATCGTCTTCGGCCTCGTCGTCCTCTCGCTCGCAGCCAACCTCGCGACCATGCGCGAGGCGGGGAGCTATCTCAGAGACACCGGAGCCGCCGAGCGCGCCGATTTCGCCGCCATCGAGATCGCCCGGCCACATGAGCGCGCGGACTTCGTTCCCTCGATCGGCGCGCTCGCCGGCCCCCTGGCCGAGGGAGGGGTGAGGGCGGGCTCGCATCTCGCCGCCGTCGACCGCAACGGCTCCTTCGCCGACACGATCCCGGAGCTCGCCGCGGCTCCGGAGGGGAAGCGCGAGGAGGCCGACAAGGTGCTCGCGGAGGCGCTGGGGCTGCAGCTTCGGCCCGCCGGCCCGCCGGCCCATCTGGGCGCCTGCACCCGCCTCGACGGTGCCGCCGCCTCGGCGGGGTTCCGGCTGCCGCGCGGTGGCGCCCTCATTCGCTCGCAGCCCGGTGGCGCGATCGCGCTTCGGCGGTTCGCCGACGCCTACACGGTCGATCCGGGAGAGGTCCCAGCGCGCTCGTTCGCCCAGCTCACGATCCCGCGCGACCTGGCGCCGCAGCCATGGTGGGCACAGATCTCGGGCGCGAAGGCGGTCACTGTCTGCCCGGCGCAGTGAGCGACGCTTGAACGGCGCCATCTCCTGGCTCCAGCGTGGCCGCCACGGCTGGGTGGTTCTCGGCGTCGCCATCGCGGCCTACGGGCTGATGGCGATGTAGCGGAGCTCGTCCTGCCCGCCGACCAGTACGAAGGAACTTGGCAGCTCGCCGTGTCATCGGCCAGGGCTGGCCTGCTCTGCCGGCCGGCCTAACTAGGCTGCCCCCGTCAATGGCAGGAATGGACCGTCCCTTTCCGCCGCCCAATCTCGTCCATCGTGTCTACCCGGTGGACGAATGGAGCGACCCACTCGCCGTCTACGAGCAGATGGGCGCGGAGACGAAGGGCGCGATCCTGAAGCTCCTGGGCGATGAATGGTCGTTCGCCGGCAAGCGCGTTCTCGACTTCGGCTGCGGCGCCGGGCGGACCCTGCGGCACTTCCTCCCGGAGGCCGAGGAGGCCGACCTCTGGGGGGTCGACGTCGATCAGGCGAGCATCGACTGGCTCCGGCAGAACCTCTGCCCGCCGCTCTCGGCGCGGCGGATCGCGCACGGGCCTCCCGCCGGGCTCGAGCCCGGTTCGTTCGACCTGGCCTGGGCGATCTCGGTCTTCACCCACCTGCCCCAGATGACGTCGCTGCAATGGCTGCTCGAGCTGCACCGCCTCCTCCGGCCCGGCGGGCTGCTCATTGCCACCTATTACGGGCGCTGGAACTCGCAGTTCCTGGCCGGCGAGCCCTGGGACGACGACAAGGTCGGGATGAACGTGCTCCAGCACACACGGCCGTGGGACGAGGGCGGCCCGGTGGTCCTGATGTCGGACTGGTGGGTGCGCGCGCACTGGGGGCGCGCCTTCGAGATCCTCGAGGTGACGCCGCAGTTCCACAACTTCACGTGGCTCCTCATGCGCCGCCGCGAGGTGGAGCTCACGACCGAGGACCTCGAGCGACCGGAGGACGATCCGCGCGAGGTCGCCGCCCTTCGCCACAACCTGCGCCAGCTACAGCGCGAGGTCGAGGACCTCACGGATCGGATCGGCGAGGTGCGCCGCGGCTACGAGTCGACGCTCAGCTGGCGGCTCACCCGGCCGCTCCGGGCGCGCCGCGGAGCCGGATAGGCTCTCCCGCGATGCTCGGAGCTGACACCTTCGTCAGCGCGCTGTTGCGCATCGTCGGGACGGTCGCCGTCCTCGCGGCCGTCTACTTCTTCATCGTGAAGCCCGTGTTGCACACGACGGAGAAGGTGTCGCACGATGTCAACCACAGCTTCAACCAGTCGTTCCACCAGGGCGAGGCCCAGCAGCGGGCGGCTAGGAGGCAGACGAATCGCGCGCTGCGGCAGGCGAACCGCGCCGTCCGCCAGGCGGGGATCCAGGCCTCACAGGCAACCGTCAAGGTCCAGAAGGCCGTCAAGGGCCAGACCGGCGTCGCGGGCCTGCCGAAGCACGCGCAGAAGGTGATTCGCTGTCTGCAGAACGCGAACGGCGACGTCACCAAGCTCGCGAAGTGCCACTAGCGCCGACGGCGGTTTGAGCCCCGCCGGCCCGGCCGGCCCGCCAGGCCGCGAGGAGACCGCCCCGGTCGCCGCGCCGCGTGCTCTCGGCGTCGGCGCGCTGCTCGCCTCCGCGGGCCTGATCGGAGCGTTTGTCGCCCTCGGCCTCAACACGATCGCCGTGGCCCGCATCGAGGGACCGCACGGGACCGGCCTTGTCGCGCTCTCCACCCAGGTCGTCTTGATCGCGACGCTGGTCGCCGGCATCGGCCTGCGCACGAGCGTCGCCTACCGGGTCGGGGCGCGGCTGTGGTCCCCGCGAGGCGCGATCCACGGAGCCATTCGTGCGTCGCTCGGGCTCGGGGCGTTGGGCGCAGTGCTCGGTTTCGCGGTCTACCTCCTCCTTCGCCACTCCGCCATGAGCGACTTCAGCCCGCTGATGGCGGCCTGCCTCATGGGCGTTCTGCCTTTCGTCCTCGTCTGGTGGATCGTGCCGGCCGTCCCGCTGGCGATGGAGCGATTCGAGGAGTACGCCCTCGTCACCCTTTCGGCGCCGATCTGCGTGCTGGTCGCGTGCCCGATCGGAGCCGCTCTCGGCGGCTCCACGGGGACGGTGATCGGATTTGCGGCCGGCTACCTCATCGGGGGCTCGCTCACCGCGGGCTGGGCGCTACGTCTCGCGGCCAGCCCCGAGGTCGCCGGAGGGCCGGACGAGGGCGTGAGGGCCGCCGGGGGATTCGGACTCCGGGCCTGGGTGAACGACCTGTTCCAGTTCATCAACGTGCGTCCCGACCTGTTCGTGCTCAGCGCCTATTTCGGAGCTGCGGTCACGGGCGTCTACGCGATCACCGTCTCGATCACGGCGCTTGTGTGGGTCGTCTCACAGCCCCTCGCGTCGGTTGTCCTCCCGCGGGCCGCCGGGCTCGACTCGCCGATCGCCGAGCCGCGCCTCGAGACGAGCGAGCCGCATATCACGGCCGTCCGCCACGCAGTGCTGGTGTGCGCCCTCGGGGTGGTCGCCTTGATCCCCGCGCTGCTGATCGCACCGACGGTCTGGGGGCCCGGCTTCGGTCGAATCCCGCAGCTCGGGTTCATAATGGCGCCCGGCGTGGCGCTTCTCGGAGTGGCGCGGGTGATGGTCGCTGCGTTCACTGGGCGCGGCGCTGCCAACCATGCCCTCGCGGTCGGATTCGTGGCCTTTCCCCTGACCTTCGTCGCGTACATGCTCGTCATCCCGGATCACGGCTCGACCGGCGCGGCCGTGGTGTCGTGCGCGTCATTCATTGCGGTCTCGATCCTCTCGGCCGTCCTGTTCTTCCGCTCGACGGGCGCCCGCCTCCAAGACGCGCTGATCCCCCGGCGAGGCGACCTGCACTCCTACTTCGTGCTTGCCCGGCGCGTCAGGAGCGGCCGCCTCGGCCGCCACCACGACTAGCCGGTCGAGATCGGCTGTCTATGCCGCGCGGGAGGCGAAGTAGGCGGAGCCGTCGATGCCCCGGTCGAAGCGCGACCAGCTCTCGCCGTCGGCGAGCTCGCGCTCGATGCGGTCGAAGCTGCCGAGCCGGCCGCCGAGGTTGTCGATCATGTGGACCAGGGTCGCCTCGCGAGTGCACGGGACGACCGGCGAGCCATTCTCGAGGCTGCCGTGGTGGGAGAGGATGATGTGGAGGAGCCCCCGGGCCAGGGCGGGGTCGAATCCGTCCAAGGTCTCGATGGCGCGCCGCACCAGGTAGTAGCCGAGGGGGATCTCGCCGTGGAGGCGCCCGAGGTCCGTCAGGTCGATCGCGAGCGGGTCGCCGTTATAGGCCTGGGTCTTGCCGATGTCGTGGAGCAGCGCGCCGGTCACCGCCAGGTCGCGGTCGATGCCCCCGAACGCCGACGCGCAGGCGTTCACCGCCTGCGCCACCGACAGCGTGTGGTCGAGGAGCCCGTGGCGGTAAGCCTGGTGATAGTGCTTGGCCGCCGGGGCATCGCGGAAGCGCTTCCAGATCCGTGACTCCTCGGCGAAGAACTGGTCGAGCAGGCGCCGAAGGTCGGGGCTCTGGACCGTCGCGATGAGGTCGCGCAGGTCCGATTCGAGCCGCTCCGGCGGGACCTCGGGGCCCTCCGCCAGGTCAGCTGCCGCGTACTCGCCGGCGCCGGCGGCCCGCATCGACTCGATCGTCACCTTGGGGCCGTAGCGGGCGTGGACGCTGAAGCGCCCCGCGATCCGCACCGCCGTGCCGGGGGAGGCCGCCTCGAAGAGCTCGTCGATTCCATCCCAGGCGACCGCCTCGACGGTGCCGGAGCGATCGCCGACGAGCAGGCGAAGCCACTCGCCGCCGTCGCGCTTGGAGCGGCGCTCGCGCTCGCGCACGGCGAAGACCCCGTCGACCCGCTGCCCATCGGCGAGCTCACGAACGGTCGAGGGCGCGGCGTCCGAGCCGTTGACGGCGGTGGGGATCGCGAGTGCCGGCTGATCGCTCATCGAAGCTCAAGGTAGAGGCGGGACCGGACGGCGACGCCTCTCTAGAGAGAGCCCCGCCGGGGCTCATCTCTCCCTCGGTGAGTCGCCCTGGGGGTCCCGTTGCTGACGGGCCGCGACGAGATCCGCCGCCTCGAGCGCGCGCTTGCCGGGCCCCGCCGACGGGTAGTGCGGCGACTGCGGGAGGTCGGGGAGACAGGACCGCCGGATATGCCACGCTCGAGCGAAGGAGAAAGTCGAATGGAGACGCGCAAGCTTGGAACCCAGGGTCTCGAGGTCTCAGCGGAGGGCCTCGGCTGCATGGGAATGTCGGCCTTCTACGGGTCAACCGATGAGGGTGAGGCGATCGCGACGATCCAGCGGGCGCTGGAGCTCGGCGTCACCTTCCTCGACACCGCCCAGCTCTACGGCCCGTTGACGAACGAGGAGCTCGTGGGCCGAGCGATCAAGGGGCGTCGCGGGGAGTGCGTGATCGCCACCAAGTTCGCCCGGCGCATGGACGACGCGACAGCCGGCGACATGACCACCCTCGGGCCGCTCGACGGTTCGGCGGAGCACGTGCGCTCCTCGATCGACGTTTCCCTCGAGCGGCTCGAGACCGATTACGTCGATCTCTACTACCAGCACCGCGTCGACCCCAATGTCCCGATCGAGGAGACCGTCGGGGCGATGGCGGAGCTTGTGGACGCCGGCAAGGTGCGCTACATCGGGCTGTCCGAGGCGGCGCCGGAGACCCTGCGCCGCGCAAACGCCGTGCACCCGATCAGCGCCGTGCAGACCGAGTACTCCCTCTGGAGCCGCGACCCCGAGGCCGAGGTCCTGCCCACCTGCCGCGAGCTCGGGATCGGGTTCGTCGCCTACAGCCCGCTCGGCCGCGGCTTCCTCGCCGGCCGCTTCGACTCGCGCGAGGAGATCGAGGAGGGCGACTTCCGCCGCGACAATCCGCGGTTCGCGGACGAGAATTTCGACCGCAACCTCGGGATCGTCGAGCGGGTCCGGGCGATCGCGGAGGCGAAGGGCGTCACCGCCGGCCAGCTCGCGCTCGCGTGGGTCCTCCACCGCGGTGACGACATCGTCCCGATCCCGGGCACGAAGCGGCGCCGGTATCTGGAGGAGAACGCCGCGGCGCCGGAGATCGAGCTGACCGAGGCCGAGCTCGCTGCTCTCGATGAGGCCGCGCCCGTGGGGGCCGCCGCCGGCGAGCGGTACGCGGACATGTCCACCGTGGACGGGTAGGCGTGGCCGCCGCTCGGCCCTGGGTAGCCTTGGCGCCGTGCGCCTCGCCCGGATGGCCGTGCCGCTCACCCTGCTCGTCAGCGCGTGCTTCGCCGCCTGCGGCGCCAGCGGCAGCGACTCCACGACGAGCTCCGGTGCAACGGCCACCTCGGCGAGTCGCGGTGCGAGCAACCCCGCCCCCAAGGCTTCCGGCGCCGCCTTCGACTGGACCCGCTTCGGGTTCGACATCGCCCGTTACAACGCGGCGCCTCAGGGAATCAGCGCCGCGGCCGTCGGCAAGCTCGGCGAGCGGGCGGTCTCGCTGCCGGGGACGGTCGACTCCTCGCCGATCTACCTGAAGGGCGTCACGGCGGGCGGCGCGACCCGCGACCTCCTCGTCATGACCACGACCTACGGGCGGGTTCTCGGGCTCGACGCAGGCACGGGGAAGGTCGTCTGGACGTTCACGCCGAACGGCTACTCCTCGGTCGCCGGCTCGGCGCAGATCAGCACGGCGAGCCCGGTGGCCGACCCCAGCCGCAGGTTCGTCTTCTCGGCTTCGCCGGATGGCCAGATCCACAAGGTGTCGGTGAGCGATGGGTCCGAGGTCACCTCGGGCGACTGGCCCACGGTCATCACCCGCGACGCCACGCACGAGAAGATCGGCCCGGCGCTGAACATCCAGGGGCCCGACGTGCTTGTTGCGACCGGCGGCTACATCGGGGACGCCCCGCCCTACCAGGGGCACGTCGTGTCGATCGACCGGGACACCGGGGCGATCGACCACGTGTTCAACTCGCTGTGCTCGAACCGGCGGTCGATCATCCAGCCGTCGAGCTGCCCCTCGTCCGACTCCGCGATCTTCGGACGCGCCAGCCCGGTCGTCGATCCGACGACGGGGCGCATCTACGTCGCCACCGGAAACGCACCATGGAACGGCAGCGACAACTGGGGCGACTCCGTGCTCGAGTTGAGTGCGCGTGTCAAGAACCTGCGCCGGCACTTCACGCCGGCCAATCAGGCCGTGCTCGAGTCGGCGGACCTCGACCTGGGCTCAGCCTCGCCCGCCCTGCTGCCCGAGGGCTCCGCGAAGCCGCGCTTCCTGCTCCAGGGAGGCAAGGACCAAAAGCTTCGCCTCCTCAGCCTCCGCAAGAGCCTCCACGGCGTCAAGGGCGCCGCGGGGAAGCGGCTCGGCGGGCAGGTGCAGACGCTGCCGACGCCCGGTAGCACGGCGATGTTCACAGCGCCGGCGGTCCTGCGCACCGGCAGGACGACGCTCGTCTTCGTCGCCACCGACGGCGGCACCACCGCGTACCGCCTCGAGGGCGGCCGTCTGCACACGGTGTGGTCGAAGGACACCGCGGGCACGAGCCCGGTGATCGCGGGTGGCCTCGTGTGGGTCTACGACCCGGACGGCGGCCTCAACGTGTACAGGCCCGGCAGCGGCCGGCTCGTTCGCAGCCTCCCGGCGCCATCAGGCCACTGGAACAGCCCGATAGTCGACGGTGGCCGCGTCTACCTGCCGAGCGGCGACTCCAACAGCCACGACACCACCGGCACGCTGAGCATCTACGAGCCGTGACGACGCCGCTGTCGGACGGGCGGCGGGCTGTCGCATGGTGATCGGGGAGCGCTTCGCCTGGGCGCACCTGCCGAAGACCGGGGGCGACGCGACGCAGGCGATGCTCGCGGCGGCTCCGAACCTGGTGCGCTTTGCCGATCCGGTCGACTCCCACGACAAGCACGTTCCGTTCTTCGCCCGCGCCGACGAGGTCCGCGGCAAGCTCCTGGCGATGAACATCCGCCGGCTTCCCGACTGGACGCTCAGCGTCGCCCGTCACAAGGCCAGGGTTGGCGCTCACCCCGATTTCCGACCGGTGCCCATGCCCTCGGCCCGAGGCGCTCGCCGAGAGCACCGAGGGCGACGACACCCTGCGCTGGATGACCGACGGCGGCCGGTTCGCAGTCGACCGATGGCTCCGCACCGAGCACCTCGTCGACGACGTGCTGCAACTGCTGGATGAGCTCGGCGCGCTCGACGGCCAGGTCGAGGAGGCGGTGCGGGCGGTGGGGGTGGTCAATGCGGCGCCGGCCGGCTCGGAGGCGTCGATCGGCTTCACCGAGCAGCAGGTGGAGCGGCTCTACGAGCGCAACCCGACCTGGGCTGAGATCGAGCGCACAGCGTTTGGGGATCTATCCGCGCCATAGCCGGGTCAAATCCCCAAACGTCGTCGCCGGGCCGGCGCTAGCCTTACCGGCCGCGGCGAGGTAGCTCAGTTGGTAGAGCACACGACTGAAAATCGTGGTGTCGCCAGTTCGATTCTGGCCCTCGCCATCCAGGCTCGTCGCGCCACTCGGGCGCGCTAGGCGCGCAGCTCCGGGATCTGCTCGACGATCGCGTTGGTGCTCGCCTCGAGGGCGCTCTCCCACTCCGGCCCCACCTGCGCGAGCTGGATCAGGACGCCGCTTCCGTCGCGCGGGTGGATGAAGAGCTCGTTCCAAATCGGGTCGCCGAAGCGGAGGCCGAAATAGGGGACGCCGCGTCGGTCGAGCTCGGTGTGGCCCGCGGCCAAATCGGAAACGCGGAAGGTGATGTGGTGCAGGCCGCCCGCGCCGCCCGTCCGCCGCAGGAAGCTGTCGAGGAAGGTCGAGCCGGGAGTGGGATCGAGGAGCTCGATCTTGCCGCTGCCCGGGTAGGCGAAGGTCGCGGTGCGAAAGCCGGGGTCGTCGTCGATACCGCCGTAGAGGAACGTGCCGCCGAGCGCGTCGCGGTACAGGGGCAGTAGCGCAGGGATCGACGGCCCGGCCACGGCGACGTGGTCGAGCACCGCATCGCGGACCGGAGCTCGCTCAGCCATCCGAGCCCCTCCTTTCCCTCGCCAACCTCAACGCGGCCTCGACGGCCTCGGCCGCCGAGGCAGCCTCCACCACGCCAGGCGCCTCCCGCATCGAGCCTGCCCCGCTGACCGACCAACTCCCGAGGGTCACGACCGGCCGGCCCAGCGTGCGTGCGAACGCTATCTCGGAGAGCGTTCCCCACTCGCCGCCGATTGCGATGACGACGGCGCCCGAAGCGACGACCGCGAGATTGCGGGCCCAACCGACGCCGGCCGCCACGACGCGGGTCACATGCTCGTTCGCGGCCGCCGGGTCCGTGCCCGGCACGATCCCGATCACCTCGCCCTCGGCTCCGCGAGCGCCACGTGCCGCAGCCTCCATCACCCCTCCGAGACCGCCGCAGACGATCACGACGCCGGCCTCGGCCAGGCGCCGGCCGACCTCTTCGGCGAGGGACGCAAGCTCGGCGTCCGGTGTCCCCTTGCCGATCACGGAGATCTGGCGTCGCGGCGTCACCGAGCCGGCTCCCGCTGACCAGCGAGCATCGTTCTCATGAGCTTCAGGGCTCCCGCCTTGTGCAGTGGCTCGTTGAGGTTGCCGCACTTGGGGCTCTGCACGCACGACGGGCACCCGTCGGCGCACGGGCACTCGCCCACGAGCCGCGCCGCGTCGCCGACGAGTCGCTCGAAGAGGTCGAAGCCACGGCGGGTGATTCCGACGCCCCCCGGGTGGCCGTCGTAGACGAAGATCGTCGGGCCGCCCGTCTGGAAGTGGACGTTGGTCGAGAGGCCGCCGATGTCCCAGCGATCGCACATCGCGATCAGCGGCAGGACGGCGATCTGCGAGTGCTCGCTCGCGTGGAGCGCGCCGAGGAGCGCCTCCGGCGCCAGCGCATCGGACCCGGCGAGCTCGTCCCCGAGGAGGTACCAGAGCGCCTGGGTCGGGAAGTTCGTCTCCGGGAGGTCGAGGCCCAGCAGGTCCACGACGGCGTGGTCGGCGAGGCGCTTTCGCTGGAATCCGATCACCTGATGCGTCACCGAGACCTCCCCGAAGGTGAGGTCCACGCCACAGCTCGATCGCCGCTCCGTCTCGGCCTCGACGAACACCTCCGTCTCGACCTTGGGCTGCGTGTACCAGTCGCCGTCGAACGCCTCCACGATCGCCCGGCGCCCGTCGATGTCGAGCTCTCGCACCTCGTAGGAGCGCCCCAGGTGGAGGTAGACCGCGCCGGGGTGCACGGTCGTGAAGGCCCGCTCGGCCTCGACGGCGCCGATCAGCTCGCCCGAGTCCCGGTCGACCACCGCGACCGAGTCCAGCGAGGCCGAGCGCAGCGCGATGTCGCCGGCGGGAAAGCCCGGCCCGCGCGGCAGGTAGCGGCCGTCGCGCCCGCGCCGGAGCCGCCCCGCGCCCACCAGCGCGTCAGCCCGCTCGCTCCAGCGCTCGCCGAGGATCTCGTCGTCGGCCTTCGTCAGCGGCGCCTCGTAAGCCGCGGCGAGCAGGTGGGCGCTCTGGATCCGCTCGTTCGCGTGGTCGAGGATTGCCGCCTCCACCGGGCGGGCGAGGAACTCGTCCGGGTGACGGCAGAAGAACTGGTCAAGGCCGTCCTCTCCGGCGATGTAGACGGCCAGGCCCTCCGTGCGCCGCCCCGCCCGGCCCCACATCTGGCGCAGGCTTGCGACGGTGCCCGGGAAGGTGGCGCAAACCGCGGCGTCGAGCTCGCCGATGTCGATGCCGAGCTCGAGAGCATCGGTCGCGATCACCGCGAGCAGCTCCCCGCCGGCGAGGCGGCGCTCGATGTCGCGCCGCTGAGACGGCGTGTACCCGGCCCGGTAGGGCGCAATCCGGGCGGAAAGCTCGCCTCGATCGAGCTCGCCGAGCCGCATCCGGACGAATCGCTGGATCAGCTCGACGCCGCGGCGGCTGCGCAGGAAGCAGATGGTTCGCAGCCCTCCGACCACCAGGTCGGCCACCAGCTCGGCGGTCTCCGAGAGGACCGACCGGCGTCGCATCGTCCGCTGGTCCAGCACGGGGGGATTCCACATCGCGATCCGCCGGCCCGCGTGCGGCGCGCCGTCTGAGTCGACCAGCCGGACGCCGAGGCCAGTCAGCCGCTCCGCGAGCTCCACGGGGTTCGCGATCGTCGCCGACGCGAGGATGAAGCGCGGCTCGGAGCCGTAGACACGGGCGACGCGGCGCAGTCGTCGCAGCACGTTGGCGACGTGGGAGCCGAAGACACCGCGGTATGTGTGCGCCTCGTCGACCACGACCCAGCCGAGGCCGGCGAACACATCCCCCCAACCCTTGTGGTGCGGGAGAACGCCCATGCTGAGCATGTCCGGGTTGGTGAGGATGAGGTTCGAGCGACGCCGGATCGCGGGCCGGTCCTCCTTCGGCGTGTCTCCGTCGTAGATCGCCGGGCGCAGGCTGGAAAGGCCGAGCTCGGAGAGCTTTCGGGCCTGGTCCTGCGCCAGCGCCTTGGTCGGGTAGAGGTAGAGGGCACGGGAGCGCGGGTCGCGGCAGAGCTGGTCGAGCACCGGAAGGTTGAACGACAGCGACTTCCCCGACGCCGTTCCGCTCGTGACGATGACGCTGCCGGCAGCCGCGGCCTCCAGGGCCTCCGCCTGGTGCAGGTAGAGCTCGCCGATGCCCGCCCCTCGCAGGCCGGCTGTGAGCTCCGGCGCGATCGTCTGCGGGATCGCGACGGGCTTGGCGGCGTGCGGCTCCTCGGCGCTCACGGCGACGAGGCGCCCGTCGGCCCCGGCCTCGCCGAGCGCGCCCCACGCCGCGTCGAGCGCCGATCGGGTGACGGGAGCGCTAGTCAACGGTGGTCTCCGCTGGGCGGGCGATCGCCGCCGCGACGCGCATCGCGTCGAGCGCGCTCGCGTCGTGAAGTCGCATCATCTCCGCGCCCGACACAACCGCGAGCGCAGTCGCGGCCGCTGTGGCCCACTCGCGGCGCTCGGGAGGCACGCGGTCCTTCCACGAGCCACCGAGCACGGCGCCAAGGAAGTCCTTGCGTGAGAGCGCCAGGTAGATGGGCCGCCCGATCGCGCGAAGCTCGGCCAGCCGCCGCAGGACCTCGAGGTCGTCGTCCACCGAGAGGTCGAAGTCGAGGCCGGGATCGAGAGCGATCTGCTCGGGCGGGACCCCGAGCGCCATGGCGCGATCGATCCCCGCTTCGAACCAGGCGCGCAGGTGGGCGACGGGGTCGTCGTACCGGCGGGTCTCCCGCTCGACGCGCGGTGGTCCCTCGATGTGCATCAGCACGTAGCCGCAGCGGCGCTCGGCCACGAGCTCGAGCATCCGCTCGTCGCGACCTCCGGAGATGTCGTTGATCGCCACCGCGCCGGCGTCGAGCGCCGCCGCCGCGACCTCGGCGGAGAAGGTGTCGGCGATCACCGGGACGCCTGCCTCGTCCGCCAGCCGCTCGATCACCGGCACAAGCCGCGCGGCCTCGTCCGCGGGCGGAACCTCCGGGCCGCTTCGCGCCGCCACGGCGCCGACGTCGAGCATGTCGAACCCAGCCTCGACAAGGGCCAGCCCGTCGGCAACCGCGCGCTCCGGGGTCGCGCTTCGCGCGCCCGCGAAGAACGAATCGTCGGTGACGTTCACGATCCCGACTGCTTTCGGGGGCGGGAAGCCGACCTCGGAGCCGCCGAGGCACCATGCGCAGGAGCCGGCGGCGCCCATCCGCTAGAGGACCTCGACCCTTCCGGAATCGAGGTCGTACTCGGCGCCGACGATCTTGAGGGCGCCACCGGGGACGAGCTCGGCCAGACCGGGGCTTTCGGCGATCGCGGCGGCCGTCGCCTCGACATTCGCTCGCACCGCGAGCTCCGCGAGCGCCTGATGCGAAGCCTCGGGCTCGAGGCGGACCAGCCGCTCCACGACCGGGACGATCGGGGTTACGGCGCCGGCGATGCCGTCGCCTGCGCTCTCGGCCGCCACGGCCTGGGCAGTCGCAGCGGCGACGGCCCCGCAGCGGCGGTGCCCGAGGACCACGAGCAGCGGGATCGCCAGGTGCTTTGCGGCGAACGCGATGCTGGCCAGGATCGCCGGATCGGACGCGGTGTTCCCGGCCACCCGGACCGTGAAGAGGTGGCCGAGGCCTTGGTCGAAGACGATCTCGGGAGGGACCCGGGAGTCGGAGCACGAGAGCACGATCGTGTGAGGGCGCTGTTCGCGCGCGACAGCAGCGCGCCGCGCAGGATCGATGCCGTCCCGGGCCGGCGCCCCCCGGCGAAGCGCTCGTTGCCCGCGAGCAGGCTGGCCAGCGCCTCGTCCGCCGCGCTCATACGGCTACCGTAGCGGCCTCCTCGAATGGCCCTGCGCTGCGTCTACACCGACCTCGACGGGACCCTCCTCGGGCGCGGCGGCTCCCTCTTCCGCGATGCGGAGGGCGCGTTCTCGATGGCGCAGGCCCGGGCCCTCGAAGCCTGTCACCGCGCCGGTGTCGAGGTCGTGATCATGTCCGGCCGTAGGGAGGCCCAGGTGATGGCCGACTCGAGGCTGATCGGGCAGACCTCCTACATCTACGAAGCCGGGTGCGGCGTGGTGATCGACGGCGAGCGCACGTACCTGACCGGCGACTGGACGGTCGACGACGGCGCGACGCCCGCCCAGCGGATGC
Source organism: uncultured Actinomycetes bacterium (assembly GCA_963823245.1). GTDB lineage: Bacteria > Actinomycetota > Thermoleophilia > Solirubrobacterales > 70-9 > JAWVFM01. The sequence goes on from CAWGKQ010000010.1 coordinate 187,874, forward strand.
TCGAAGACGGCATCCCCGACCTGCTCTTCGAGCGCTTTCCCGGAAGGCTCGAGTGGCACGCGCCCTGGCATCACGACCGGTTCCTGTCGCACCTCTTTCGCGGCAGCGTCGACGTTGGCGAGGCGAATCAAGCCCTCGCCGAGGCGGGGCACGACGACCTCAGGTTCCTCGACAACGGGGCCATATCCACCCCCGTCGCGGGGGTGGAGGTGCCGCACGCCTACCACCTGGTTCCCGGCGGAGCGAGCAAGGCGAAGGGCGTGGCCTTCCACCTGCGCGCCCGGGGCTACGACGAGTCGGAGTGCATCGCCGTCGGCGACTCGCTCGAGGACCTCGACTGCGCGGCCGCGGTCGGCCGCTTCTTCGCGGTGGCGAACGGTCCGGCTCGGGATGCGGGGATGCGGGAGGCGATGACGCGCTTTCCCGACGCCGCGGTCACGGAGGGCGCGATGGGCGAGGGCTTCTACGAGGCGGTCGTCTCCACGCTCGTGGACCGCGCCTGAGGCCCACTACCATCGATCACGTGTCCAGTGAGGCCGTAACGGTCGCTGAGGAGGAGTACCTCCAGATCATGTTCTGGCTGGAGGAGGCGGGCCTGCCGATCACGGGCGCGAACATCGCCCGCGCGATGCAGCTCTCGGCGCCGACGGTGCACGAGATGATCGGGCGCCTCGAGGGCGATGGCTACGTCGTCCGCGCCGACGACAAGTCGCTGTCGTTCACGGATGCGGGGCGCCGCCACGCCGCCGCGATCGTGCGGCGCCACAGGCTGATCGAGCGCTTTCTCACCGACGTCCTCGCCGTCCCCTGGGACGAGGTGCACGAGGAGGCTGAGCGGCTGGAGCACGCGATGTCACCGGTGCTCGAGGAGCGGATGCTCGCGGCGATCGGCGACGCGAAGACCTGCCCGCACGGGCACCCGCTCGCCGAGGGGGAGCGCGAGCGCGGCGCCCTGCTCGCCGACGTCGAGCCCGGCGCGAGCGTTGTCGTCCTGCGGTTCGAGAACGAGGCCGAGGAGCTCCTGCACTACCTCAAGGAGTCCGGCCTCCACCCGGGGCTCGAGGGCTCCCTCGAGAGCTCGGGCGACGACCAGGTCGTCGTTGCTTCGGGCGGTGGAACGCACGCGATCTCGCGCAGCGTCGCGGAGACCGTGTCGGTGCGCGCCGAGCCTTCGCCGCCGCCACGCCCGCCGCTCCCCGAGCAGCTCGTGCTCAGCTCGGATCGCTACGGACGCTGAGGGGGCCGGCGAGGCCTACGACTCGCCGCAGATCTGGCGCAGGCGCCGGTAAAGCGCCGCGTCCTGTGGGCGCATCAGGTACTCGCGCCGACGGACCTTCGCCTCGTGCTCCCGGATTGCGGCCGCCAGTGCCGAGAAGCGGTGCTCGGCCAGGTTGCGCTCGCCCACCGGGTCGAGCTCGCGCGTTCCTTCCACCATCGTGATCGGGCTCATCCCCCACTCCTCCGTGGTCTTCCTTCTTGGCAATCGTGGCGAGAGTAGGTCGCCGGGATAAACCTCGTGTGAACGGTTGGTAAGGACTTTGCGAAACCCGACTAGGCGGGGCTCGCGGCGCGCACGCGATCGAGCGCGCGGGCGATCCGGCCGACGCCCTCGTCGACCTGCCCGGCGGGCACGCTGGCGAACGAGAGGCGCAGGCTCGACCCTCCGCCCTCGAGCATGAAGTCGGCACCGGGGACGAAGGCGACACCCTCGTCCTTGGCGGCGCCGAGTAGCTCGGCGCAGTCGACGTCGTCGGCGAGCGTGAGCCAGAGGAAATAGCCCCCGCCGGGGATCACGAAGTCAGCCTCCGGGATCCGCTCGGAGAGCGCGGCGACGAGCGCGTCGCGCCGCTCGCGCAGGGCGTGGCGGACGATGTCGATGTTTCGCGCCAGCCCGCCCGAGCGGCAAAGCTCGAACACGATCGACTCGGCGAGCATGTTGGGCGAGATGTAGTTCTCATTGGCGCGCCTCGCGAGCGCGGCGATCTCCTCCGCGGGGCCGACCAGGTAGCCGACGCGCACTCCGGGACTGACCGTCTTCGAGAACGAGGAGGCGTAGGTGATCCGCCCGCCCTCGTCCATCGAGAGCATGGTCGGCATCGCCTCAACCGCCTCGAAGTAGATCTCCGCATAGGGATCGTCCTCGAAGATCCGCAGGTCGTAGTCGGCCGCGAGCTCGACAACCCGGTGGCGCTTTTCGTCGGAGAGCGTGCAGCCGGCCGGGTTCTGGAAGGTCGGGATGAGGTGGACGAGCTTCGGAGCGGGACCGAGCTCGAGGGTCTCCTCGAGGTAGCTCAGGTTGATCCCATCGGGGTCGAGCGGCACCCCCGTGAGGGTGGCGCCACGGCGATGCAGGAGCAGGAGAGTGCGGTCATAGGAGGGCTGCTCGACGATCACCCGGTCGCCCGGCTCGACGGCGTGCTCGAAGAGCAGGACGCCGGCCTCGAGCGAGCCGTTCGTGACCATCACCTGGGAGGCGTCGACGCCGTGGAACTCCGCGAGCCACTCGCAGAGCTCAGGATGGCCCCTCCCGGTCCCGTAGGACAGCGCCCGCTCCCAATCGGATTCGAGCGCCCGCGCGGCGGCCTCGCGCACGAGCTCGCGCGGCAGGATGTCGGCGCTCGGAGCGCCTCGGGCGAAGCTGATCACGTCGGAGGGCATCGGCGCCCGAGTCTAGATGCCGACGTGGCATCGCGCCGTTCCGCGACCATGTGGGCGTGCGGCTCTCGAACCGGATCGCCATCGCGGCCGTCGCGGCCGCTCTCGCGGTCGGCGGCGCGGCGGCTCCGGCGGCTGCCTCAAGCGGCTCCGCGACGCCGAAGCCGCGAATCAAGGACGATCGGATCCCGTTCGGAAAGGAGCGAAAGCGGGAGACGGCGCGATACTCGCAGCGCCATTACGGGCAGCGCACCTGGCGCCTTCGGGACCCACGCGTGATCGTCCTTCACTACACGACCTCGGCCACGTACGCGCCGGCTCGGAACACGTTCGCGTCGAACGCCCCCGTCCTGGGCGAGCTACCGGGGAGCTGCGCCCAGTTCATCATCGGCAAGAACGGCGTGATCCACCGGATCGTTCCGCTGAAGGTCCGGTGCCGGCACGCGATCGGCCTCAACTACACGGCGATCGGGATCGAGATGGTCCAGGAGCAGCTTTCGAGCTCGCGTCGCTCCGACCTGGCCATCCTCCACCGCCGCCCCCAGATCAACGCGGCGCTCCATCTCGTCCGCTGGCTCCAGGCTAGGTACGGGATCAAGGCCCGCAACGTCATCGGGCACGCGATGGCGAACGACAGCCCCTTCTTCCGGGACCGGGAGGGGTGGCGAAACGACCACACCGACTGGCAGCGGCGCGACGTGGTGACGTTCCGCCGCCGCCTCAGGTCCCCGCAGGCCGAGTCGAAGGGGCCGGCAGCGCGCCGCATCGTGTTCGGACGCAGCGTCCGTGGGCGCCCGCTGACGGCGATCGAGGCCGGCAACCCCGATGCGCCGCGCACCGCACTCGTGGTCGGCCAGATCCACGGTGACGAGCCCGCGGGCCGGAAGGTCGTCGAGCTTCTGCGCCATCGGCGCCATGGCCTCGGCGACCTCGCCCTGTGGACCGTGAAGACGGTGAACCCCGACGGCAACCGGCTGGACACGCGCCAGAACGCCCACGCCGTTGACCTGAACCGGAACTTCTCGTATCGGTGGGCGCCCGTCGAGCCACCGGGCAGCCGCTACTACCAGGGGCCGCACCCGTTCTCGGAGCCCGAGTCCCGAGCCGTACGCCGGCTCGTGCGCCGGGTCCGGCCGGACGTTTCGATCTGGTACCACCAACCGTGGGGCGCCGTGCTGAGGGACCCGTGCCACGGGCCGAACCGGATCCAGCGCCGCTACGCCCGCATCGCCCGGATGCCGCTGTCGTGCCGCGGCGCCGCGCTCCCCGGCACGGCGATCGACTGGGAGAACCACCGCGCGGGGGGCAAGGCGTTCGTCGTCGAGCTGGGGCCCGGCGGGGTGCCGGGCTCCGTCGCAGGGCGAAATGCTCGCGCCGCGCTCCGCGTCGCGGCGGGTTGAGCGCCGTCTATCTGACGACGAGCTTCTTGGTCTTCGAGGCCTTGTTGCCCGCGCGGTCGGTGGCGGTGACCCTGACCTTGTGCCTGCCGAGCTTGAGCTTCGGCCGGAACTTCCCCGCGCACGCCCGGCGCTGCCGCGGACGAGGGCGAAGTCGGCCGACGTCGCGCCGAAGACGAATCCCGTGGTCGAGGTCGCCCTCGGCGCCCTGCGCCGCAGCCGGGACGAGCAGCACGGCGGCCGCGGCCAAGCCCAAAACGACGCTTCTTCGATGCAGCTCGATGCGCCCTCCTCTGGCGCGAGTCCATGCCCACCGGGGGACTCGGCGCAAGGGCTCGCTACGAAGAGAGTGTCTCGACCGCGATCTGGGCGGCCTCGGTGGGGCTCGTGCCCACCCGCACGCCCTTCGCCTCGAGCGCGTCCTTCTTGGCCTGGGCGGTGCCGGAGGAGCCGGAGATGATCGCCCCCGCGTGGCCCATCTGCTTGCCCTCGGGAGCCGTGAAGCCGGCGATGTAGCCGACCACGGGCTTCGACACCGACTCGGCGATGAAGTCGGCGGCCCGCTCCTCGGCGTCGCCCCCGATCTCGCCCACCATCACGATCAAGTCGGTCCCGGCATCGGCCTCGAACAGGGTCAGGACGTCGATGAAGTCGGAGCCGATGATCGGGTCGCCGCCGATGCCGACGATCGTCGAGTTGCCGAGGCCGGCCTGCTTCAGCTCGTTGCCGATCTGGTAGGTCAGCGTGCCCGACTTCGAGACGACCCCGATCGAGCCGCCCTCGAAGAACTGCGCCGGGATGATGCCGACGTTGGCCTTCCCCGGCGAGAGCACGCCGGGGCAGTTGGGGCCGATCAGCCGCACGCCCGCGTCCCGCGCCTTCCAGTAGGTCCTCAGCATGTCGAGAACGGGGATTCCCTCGGTGATCGCGATCACCGTCTCCACACCCGCGTCGATGGCCTCGTCGATCGCCGCGCCGGCGAACCGGGCGGGCACGAAGACCATCGACGTGTTGGCGCCCCGCTCTTCGACCGCCTCCTTGATCGAGTCGAACACCGGCACGCCGTCGACGTCCTGACCGCCCTTGCCCGGCGTCACGCCGGCGACGAGCTCCGTGCCGTAGTCGCGGTTGCGCAGGCCGTGGAAGGTCCCCTCGCGGCCGGTCAACCCGCTGACGACGAGCTTGGTCCACTCCCCGACGATGATGCTCATGCCGCCGCCTTCGCGAGCTCCACGACCTTCTGGGCCGCTCCGAGCATCGTCTTCTCCTGGTGCAGGCCCGGCAGGCCGGCCTCGTCGAGCAGGCGGAGCCCCTCCTCGGAGTTGGTGCCGTCAAGGCGCACGACCAGCGGCACGTCGAGGCTCACCTGCTTCGACGCCTCGATGATCCCCTTCGCCACCTCGTCGCAGCGGGTGATGCCGCCGAAGATGTTGAAGAGGATCGCCCTGACCTTCTCGTCGGAGGTGATCACCTCGAGCGCGTCGACGATCGCCTCGGCCTTCGAGCCGCCGCCGGCGTCGAGGAAGTTGGCCGGCGAACCGCCCGCCTGCGCAACGACGTCCAGCGTGGACATGCAGAGCCCGGCGCCGTTGCCGAGGATGCCGATGTCGCCGTCGAGCTTGACGTAGGTGATGCCCTTCTCTCTCGCCATCCGCTCTTGCGGGTCCTCGGCGGCGTCGTCGCGGAGCTCTGCGAACTCTGGGTGGCGGAAGAGGGCGTTGCCGTCGAGGGTGACCTTCGCGTCGAGAGCGAGCACCTCCCGCTCCCGCGTGACGATTAGCGGGTTGACCTCGATCAGGGTGGCGTCCTCCTCGATGGCAACCTCGTAGAGCTTCGCGAGAAGGTCGCCGACCGCCGCCTGAACGTCGTCGTCGATCCCCGCTTCGGCGGCCATCTCGGTGCCGATCTCGGCGGTCATCCCCTCGCCGGGCTCCAGGTGGCGGCGCACGAGCGCGCCCGGGTCGCTCTCGGCGACCTCCTCGACGTCCATGCCGCCCATTCGGGTCACCATTGCCAGGAGCTTCTTCTCCCCGCGGTCGAGGATGATCGAGGCGTAGTGCTCGGCCGCGATGTCGCTCGCTTCCTCGATCCACACCTCGTGGACCGTGAAACCGCTGATCTCCATCCCGAGGATGGCGCCGGCGTGGGTGCGTGACTCATCTGCGTCGCCGGCGACCTTGATGCCGCCCGCCTTGCCGCGCTTGCCGATCCGCACCTGCGCCTTGACAACGTGCGGGTAACCGACCTCCTCGCCTGCCTCCGCGGCCTCGTCGACGGTCGTCGCGTGACGCCCCCTCGGCACGGGAACGCCATGCCTGGCGAACAGCTCTTTTCCCTGGTACTCGAGTAGGTCCACGAAGCCGCGGGAGCCTATCGGGGATGTCAGTGAGGGGCTTAAGCCCCCGAAAGACGCGTGTAAGGGCGCCGCCAGGCGCCCGCAGGTTATGTGGGAATCGCGAACCCCTTGCCATAATGCCGCGTCCGCCCATGGCCCTTCCCGCCCTGAAAACGATCAAGTGGGTCACCACTGACTGCTACGGAACCCTGATCGACTGGGAGAGGGGGATCGTCGATGCGTTCAAGGCCGAGGCGGCCGAGGACGGGCTGAGCTTCGACGAGGGCGAGCTCGTCAGGCGCTTCCTCGAGGTGCAGGCCGAGGTGATGAGCGGCTCCTACGAGCTCTACGCGGAGGTGCTTCGCCGCACCGGGGTGAAGGTCGCGGAGGAGATCGGATGGCAGCTGGAGCCCTCGCGAGCGCAATTCCTCCCCGACAGCGTCGGCAGCTGGCAGCCGTTCCGCGAGGCGAACGCGGCGATGGACCGTCTCGCCGGCCGCTACGACGTCGGCATCGTCTCCAACATCGACGACAAGCTGCTCGGCATCTCGCGGCGGCACCTGCGAACCGAGCTCGACCTGGTCGTCACCGCGCAGCAGGTGCGAAGCTACAAGCCCGATCCCGCGCACTTCAAGGAAGCCGCCCGTCGCATCGGCGGCAAGAAGGGGTGGGTCCACATCGCGTCCGCTTACGACGCGGATGTGGCGCCCCTGCTGAAGATGAACGTCCCCGTCATCTGGGTCAATCGCCACGGCGAGAAGCTCGAGGGCCGCAAGGCCCCATCGGCCACGGTCAAGAACTTCCGCGAGGCGGCGAAGAAGCTCGGCGCCTAGCCATCGTGGCCTTCCGCGATCGCGCGGACGAGGCGATGACGGCCCGCGCGCACGAGCGGTTCGCTGCCGACCGGCGCCGGGCAGGCAGGCAGCCCTGGGGGGCCGGCGCACCGCCTACCTTCGTGGTCATCGGCGGCCTCAAGTGCGGCACAACGAGCCTCCACCACTACTTGGCGCTGCACCCCGAGGTCGCGATGTCGCGGCCGAAGGAGCTCAACTTCTTCGTCGCCGAGCTCAACTGGGGACTCGGGCCGGATTGGTACGCCTCGCATTTCGATCCGGCCGCGCCGGCGCGCGGCGAGACCTCGCCGCACTACACGAACCGCCCGCGCTTCGAGGGGGTTGGCGAGCGAATGCAGGAGGTGGCGCCCACCGTCCGCCTCATCTACATGGTGCGAGATCCCGTCGACCGGATGCTCTCGCACTACCTCCACAACCTCGGCGGCGGTTACGACGACCGTCCGCTCGCCGAGGCGCTCGGCGACGAGCGGAGCGCCTACTGGCAGCGAAGCCGCTACGCGTTCCAGCTCACGCCCTTCCTCGAGCGCTTTGGCCGCGATGCGATCGCGATCTTCTCCAGCGAGGAGCTGGCGAGCGACCGCGACGAGACAATGCGGCGCCTCTACGAGTTCCTGGGCGTGGATCCCGGCTTCGCTTCGCCCGAATTCGAGCGCCGGTGGGAAACGGGCAGCGCGAAGGGCTCGGGTAGCTTCCGCCTCATGGACCGCGCGGTACGGCTGCCGGGCCTGCGGGCCCTCGATCGCAACTTCGACCGGCTGCCCGAGCGGCTTCGCTGGCTGGTGGAGCGGCTCGTCCACGACCCGGGTGCCGGTCCGGCGCCGAAGCCCGAGCTGCCCGCCGAGCTGCGCGAGCGCACTCGTGCCTTCTTCGCGCCCGAGGTCGAGCGGCTCGAGGCCGTCGCGGGCCGCAGCTTCGGCTGGGAGGGCGTGGGGTGACCGAGACGCTCTCTCCCACCGAGGCCGCGGCGCGCGTGGAGGCCGCGGACACGCTCGGCATGCCGCTCGCCACCGGCCAGCCGCCATCGCTCATCGAGGCGCTCGGCGAGCGCGACGACTGGTTCGAGCTGCGCGTCTACGGCGCCCTCCTCGCGGTGTCGGCGAAGCTCTTCGAGCATCCCGGCGTCCATTACCTGAGCGGCTTCTTCGGCCCGATCGAGCGCTACCTGCGCGACTCGGGCGCGAATATCAGCTTCGCGCCGGCTGATTTCCGCGGCTTCGAGCCGCTCATGGAGGCGCTGCGGCCGCGGGTGATGACCACAGCGGCGGCGCCCCCCGACGAGCACGGCCGCGTGAGCCTCTCGCTGCACGCAGGCGCGTTCGTCGACGAGCTCCACCGGGCCGGGGAGGATCCGGAGCGGCTACTGGTCGTCGAGGTGAGTGACGCATTCCCCCGAACCCTCGGCGTCCCGCCCGAGCACCCGCATTCGCTCGCGCTCGAGGAGATCGACATTCTGATCGACGGCGAGGCTCAGCCGTTCGCCTTTCCCGACGCCGAGCCGTCGGAGGCCGAGCGCCAGATCGCCGAGCACGCCCGCCGATTCATCGGCGAAGGCGCCACGCTTCAGACCGGGATCGGCGCCGTCCCCTCGACGATCGCCAAGCTCCTTGCCGAGGGCGCCGGCGGCGACTACGGCATCCACTCGGAGATGTTCACCACGGGGCTGATGCACCTGCACGAGAGCGGGAAGGTCTCGAACCAGAAGGGCCAGTACGACGGGTTCTCGGTCGCCACGTTCGCGGGCGGTACGGCGGAGCTCTACGCGTGGCTCGACGGCAACGAGCAGGTCCGCTTCCTGCCGGTCGACATCATCAACGATCCCTCCGTGATCGGCCGCAACCGCTCCATGGTCACGATCAACGGCGCGATCGCGATCGACGTGCACGGCCAAGTCGTGGCCGACACGGTCGCGGGCAGCCAGTTCTCGGGCATCGGCGGGCACGAGGACTTCGCCTCGGGGGCCGCGCACTCGCTTGCGAGCCGCTCGCTGCTCTGCCTGCCCTCGACTGCCACGGCCGACGACGCGGTGGTCTCGCGGATCGTCCCCTACTTTCCCGCCGCGACCGTGATCACAACCCCTCGCCATCAGCTCGACGCGGTCGTCACGGAGTACGGGGCGGCCGAGCTGCGCGGGAAGACCATTCACCAGCGCGGTGAGGCGCTCGCCGCGGTGGCCCACCCGGACTTCCGCGACGGGCCTGCTCGAGGCGGCCGAGCGCGCGTCGGGCGGCCGCCCTACGCTGATCCCGTGAGCGTCGAGGTCGACAACGTCGAGGCCATGCGCCGCGGCTACGAGGCTTTCGCCGAGCGTGGCGTCGATGGCTTCCTCGAGTTCATCGACCCCGAGTTCGAGCTGGTGACCCCGCCCGGCCTGGCGCTCGAGCCGCAGACCTATGTCGGGCACGCCGGCGTCCGCCGCTACTTCGACTCCTTCTACGACGCCGTCGACGAGATCCGGCTCGAGGCCGACGAGTTCATCCCGGCGGGCGAGAAGGTCATCGTGCCCTTCCGGTTGACGACCCGCGGTCGCGCCTCGGGCATCGAGGCGACCATGAAGGCCGTGCAGGTCATGCACGTCCGTGACGGCAAGGCGCTTCGCGCCGAGATCTATCCCACTCTGGCGGAGGCGCGCGAGGCGACGGGACTAGGCTGATCGCGATGCGTATCGCGGTCGCAGCGGACGAGCGAATGGGGGTCGCCGAGGCCGTCGTCGAGGAGCTGCGCCGGCGGGGTCACGAGCTGCTGCTGCACGGTGCGCTCTCCGAGGAAGAGCGCGACGACTGGGCGTGGGCGAGCGAGGCGGCCGCACGCGACGTCGCCTCCGAGCGCGCCGAGGTGGCCATCGTCTGCTGCTGGACGGGGACGGGCGCGTCGATCGCCGCCAACAAGGTGCCCGGCGTGCGGGCGGCGCTCTGCGTCGACGCCGCCACCGCCTCGGGGGCCCGGCGCTGGAACGACGCGAACGCCCTCGCGCTGAGCCTCCGCTCGACCTCGGAAGCCGAGCTCGCGGAGATCCTCGACGCCTGGTTCGATGCCGCCCCCAGCGAGGAGGCCGACGATCGCCAGAACGTCGAGCACCTCGCCGAGATCGAGGGCGCCTGAGCGGTGCGCAGGCTCGTCCCGGACTGCCGCGAGATGTCGCTCGATGAGGCCGTCGCGTCCCTCGACTTCACCTCCGAGGCAGGAGCCGAGCGCCCGTACCTCGTCACCAACTTCGCGCTGACGCTCGACGGGCACGCGACGATCGAGGGGCGGTCGGGAAAGATCGGCAGCGAGAGCGACACGGCGCTGCTCGTCGGGCTGCGCACGCGAGCCGACGCCCTGATGATCGGGGCCGGCACGATGCGCGCGGAGCGCTACGGGCCGGTCGACCCGCTGATGGTGATCGTCTCGGGGCGGTTGGACCTGCCCTGGGACGCGCGCCTCTTCACCGAGGGCCGCGGGGAGGTGGTGATCTTCACCTCCTCCGACGCCGAGCCGCCGGAGACGGAGACCCCGGTCCACGTCGAGCGCCACGAGGACGCCGTCGACCTGTCGCGAGCGCTCTCCTACCTGCGCGCTGAGCGCGACGTGCGCTCCGTGCTCTGCGAGGGTGGCCCGCGCCTGCACGCTCAGCTCCTCGACGGCGGCCTGGTCGACGAGCTGTTCGTGACGCACGCCGCGAAGCTCGCCGGTGGGCTCGGCCCGGGTCTCGTGGTCGACCTCGACGAGGTGGAGCGTCCGCTCGAGGTCGCGTGGCTTCTCTACGAGGAGGCGACGGGCGAGGTCTTCGCGCGGTACCGCCTCTAGACGGGCGCGGGAACGGGCGTCGCGATCTCGCCCTGCTCGGTGGGGATGATTCCCTGCTGCTCGCCCCGCTCCTCGCCGCGGTGCAGGATGCGCAGGCCGAGGATCGTGGCGCCCAGAAGCGCCGAGGTCCCGAGGCTGATCTGGACGCTGAGGAGGCCCTCGCGGCTCCAGTAGACGTCGCGGAGGTCGAGCAGCAGCGCCGCCTCGTCGAACGTGAGCCCCATGCCGGCGCCGAAGGGGACCGCGAGAGCTCGCTCGATGCGCTCCTCACCCGTGACCAGCGCCCCCGTGCCGCAGCCGAACGCGAGGAGGATGCCCGGAACGAAGTGATGGATGTGGTGCCCGCCGAGGCGAACGTTTCCGAACGGCCACCAGCCGCCGCGGATGCCGGCGGTCGAGAGCCGGACCGAGGCGAAGGCGCCTACGAAGCCGGAGAGGATGTTGAAGAGCACGAGCTCGCCGCGCGTGGCGGCGCCGTAGCCCTCGATCACGACGGCCACCGCGTCCTGGGTGGCCTGGCCGGCGGCGCCGAGCGCGGCGGCGGGCGTCGGCTCGTGCCTGGCCTGGCGGGCCCGCCGGCGGGCGAGCCGGATGACCTCGCCGCCGATCACGCTGCCCGCCGTGGCCACCGCCACGCCGGCGAGCCCGAGGGTGATCCGGTCCGCCCGGCGCGAGTTGCCGTTGCGGACGAAGCGGGCAGAACTCGGGAGCCTCACACCCCAATGATCGCGGCGGCTAAAGACGGACCAGGTTGGGCGCCTCGATACCGCGCGTGACGCCCCTGAGGTCGAGCACCAGCGCCGCCCGCTCGACGACCCGCTCGTAGTCGATCTCGGCATGGGCCGTGACGACGCAGGCGAGGTCGGCCTCCGCCAGGGCATCGTCGAGCGGCTGCGATGCGAGCCCGAACTCGCCGATCTCGCCCACGTGCGGGTCGTGGTAGGCGACCTCCGCCCCGAGCTCGCGCAGCAGCCGGATCATCTTCAGGGCCGGCGACTCGCGAAGGTCCCCGACGCCGGGCTTGTAGGCGACACCGAGGAGGAGGACGGTTGAGCCGCGCACGGGCTTGCGCGCGTCGTTCAGGGCCCGCGTCATGCGGTCGACGCAGAAGGCCGGCTGCGCCTGGTTGATCTTCCCCGCGAGCTCCACGAACTCCGTGTAGAAGTCGTGCTCGCGAGCCTTGTAGGCGAGGTAGAACGGGTCGACGGGCAGGCAGTGGCCGCCCATGCCCGGCCCCGGCTCGAAGCGCATGAAGCCGAACGGCTTCGTCGCCGCGGCGTCGATGACCTCCCATACGTCGACGTCGAGGCGGTGGCAGAGCTGCGCGAGCTCGTTCACGAGGGCGATGTTCACCGAGCGGAAGACGTTCTCGAGCAGCTTTGCGAGCTCGGCGGCCTCGAGCGTGGAGACCGGCACGACCTCGTCGCAGATCTCCGCGTAAAGGGCGGCGGCGCGATCGCGGCAGGCATCCGTGAGGCCGCCGACGAGCTTCGGCGTCGACCTGATCGAGTCCTGGCCGCGGCCGGGATCGATGCGCTCGGGCGAGTAGGCGAGGTTGAAGTCGCGGCCGGCGGCGAGGCCGGATTCCTCGAGGATCGGGGCGAGGCGCTCACGCGTCGTGCCCGGATAGGTCGTGGACTCGATGACGACGAGGCGGCCCTCGTGAAGGACGCGAGAAAGGCCCGTCGCGGCGGCGACCAGGTGGGAGAGGTCCGGCTCGCGTTGCTCGGTCAGGGGTGTCGGCACGCACACGAGGAGCGCCTTGCACGACGCGAGCGCCTTGTAGTCGTCTGACGCCGTGAACGACGGCGCGATCGCGCGCAGCCGCTCTGACGGGACGTCCTCGATGTCGCTTTCCGACCGACGCAGCCGCTCGACCCGGCTCGCGCTCGTGTCGACGCCGACGACATCGTGCCCCGCCTCGGCGAAGGCCGCGGCCAGCGGCAGTCCGACATAACCGAGCCCGACGATTCCGACCTTCATGCGCTCAGTGTAGGCGCGAGCGCCGCGCGCCCTTGGGCGTGTTCATCCCGCAAATTGCGGGGTATGCGCTGCGGGCTGACCCTCAAGGCCCTGGGATCCAGCGCCGATATGCCAAACGTAGGACCGCCGTACCAATTAAGATGCCCCTTCAGATGAAGCGCCTATTCGCGCCCGTGACGCTCGGCGTCACCGCCGCCCGACACATCGCTTGGTACGTGAGCTACCAGGTCACCGGCGAAGCCCGCGAGCGGGGCTAGCAACCGGACTCAAAATGGGCCGTGAAGGGCTCGAACCTTCGACCTTGAGATTAAGAGTCTCCTGCTCTACCAACTGAGCTAACGGCCCGGTTTTGCGGATGGTAGCGAGCGCCCAGCCGCCGGCTACGGCGCTGCCGGCGGCGGCGTCGGGGCGAGGTTGCTGAAGGGGTTCTGGAGCTCGTTCGAGCCCGGCGAGCCGCCCCCCGAGGCCTTCGCCGCCGCCTTCTGCTGTTGGGAGAACTTCACGGCGCGCTTCTTGATTGCCGCCAGCTGCTTCTCGATCTGCTTCGCCTGCGCCTTCGGCGCCTTGGCGACAGCCTGCTTCGATGCTGCGTCGCCCGCCTTGAAGTCACCGGCCGCGTACTGGTAGAGCGCGAGCTGGCCGATCGTGTTCGCGCTCGGCTGGGCCTCGGCGTAGATGCGCTGCGCCTTGACGGCCCCGTTCGGGTCGTCAAGGTAGACGTAAGCCTGCGCCATCTCGCTGGCAAGCACTGCGTCGGGCTTCTTCGCCACCTTGAGGTAGCGGGTCCAGGTGTCGACCGCGGCGCCGAAGGCGTTCTGCGCGTCGGTGCTCACCTGCGGGGGCGCCGTCGGCGAGGACTGCGTGACGCCGGTGCGAGCCGACTGGTACTCGTAGCTCGCCAGGTTCGAGAGCGCTTGCTCGTTCTCCGGGTCCTTCTTCAGGGCCTCCTTGGCGTTGTTGATCTGGGTGTCGAAGGCCGACGAGGTAGAGCTGCCGCTGCCCCCGCCGAAGAGGTCGGAGATGCTGCCGATGCCACCGCTGCCGACGCCGAAGAACACGAAGCCGATCAGAAACGACGCCGCGAGCGCACCGTAGACCACCTGAACGACGCGCCGGCGCCTGCCGCTGCGAAGGTCGAAGAGCACCGGTGGAGCTTAGTGAGGCCGCTCCCGCGCTTCGCCCGCGCTCAGCCGGCCTCGCCCGCCGCCGTGTCGGTGGGCGTCACCGGATTGCCGAACACGCGCGCCAGCACGATCGACAGCTCGTAGAGGATCAGCAGCGGAACCAACTCGACCAACATCGTGATCGGGTCCGTGCCGGGCAGGAGCATCGCGACGATCGCGAGGGCAAGATAGGCATAGCGGCGGTTCTTCCGCAGCTGGTCGACGCTGACGATGCCCAGCCGCGTCACCGCGAGGATCGCCATTGGAACCTGGAACACCAGACCCATCGCGAGGAGGGTGAGCGTCGCGAACCCGTAGTACTCGCTCGCGCGCACCTGGATGTGGAACTGGGCGTCGTTGAAGTTGAGGAGGAACTTGATCGCCGCCGGCAGGACGACGAAGTAGCCGAAGACGACGCCGCCGACGAACAGCACCGGAACGAGGAGCAGGAACGGGACGATGACACGCTTCTCCGCCGGGCTAAGCGCCGGGAGGAGGAAGGCGTAGAGCTGGTAGAGGAGGATCGGCAGCGCGAGGATGATCCCGGCGTAGGCGGAGATCTTCAGCGTCGTGATGAACGGCTCGGTCGGGCTGAGGGTGATCGGCTCCTTGCCCCGCGGCAGCGGGTTGTTCATCAGGTCCAGGAGCAGGTGGTTCTGCCAGAAGCAGAGACCGATCGCCACCAGGAGCACCGCGACGCAGACGATGATCCGCGTCCGCAGCTCGTCGAGGTGCTCAACGAGGGTCAGCCGCTCGTCAAATCGAGCGGGCCGCAACCGCGCCATGGGCTACGGGCGGTTCTCGGTGACCACTTCGCCCTGCACGGGCTCGCCGGGCTTGGTGCCGCTCTCAAGCTCCGGCTTGTCGTCCTCGTCGTCGTCGTCGCCACCCGAGATCGACGAGCGAAACTCGCGGATCCCCTTGCCGAGCGACTTCCCGAGCTCGGGAAGCCTCTTCGGCCCGAAGATGATGAGGGCGATGACGAGGACCACCAAGATCTCTGGAAGTCCAATGTTTCCTGGCATCTCGTCAGATGGTAACGCGGGCCGGGCCCGGCTGGATCACCCTGCCGTCGCCGGTCGCGTTATTGCTCGAAGTTCTTGTAGTAGCGCGAGGGCGTCGGACCCTGCTGACCCTGGTACTTGGAACCGGTGGATTCGCTGCCGTAGGGCGTCTCGGCCTCGCTCGTCATCTGCAGGAACGAGATCTGGCCGATCCGCATCCCGGGATAGATCGCAATCGGGAGGTTGGCGACGTTCGAGAGCTCGAGGGTGAGGTGACCGTCCCAGCCAGCATCGACGAAGCCGGCGGTATTACTGGCGAAGACACCGCCGTGTCCAGCTAGGAAGTTCTCGATCTTCCGTCCGCCCGGCTTGACCTCAAGGTCGAAGATCGGCTCCGTCGTCCCGGTGTCCCTGACCTCGACGACCCTGTCCCAGCGCAGGTGCCCATCGACCAAGCGATTCAGGCGTGGGAGAGAGGCGCAGTCCAGCCGACGTACGTACACGCCACGAATCCTGCGCAACGTCGCCAGACGGACGGCGTCACGGCCGGTGCGGTTCTCGATGTTGCACAGGTCGGTGGCGTGTCTGAACCCCGCCCGCCGGCTTGCTTCGGCCTGGGTGAGACCGGCCTCCTTGCGAATGTCGACCAACAGCCGGTCGGGCAATGGCACGCCGGTGAGGAGCTTGTGCTCCCTTAGGGGCAGGTATACCTGCCACGCCCGCTTGCCCTCGTCGCGGACTCTGAACGTCGACGCCGCGCGGCGGCCCACTCGCTCAGCCAGCAAGAGCAGATCCGTAACGAGCTGCTCCGAGCCCGTCCATACCGACGTTCGCGCGGACTCCCGGGAACCGTCGCCGTCCACGAGCCCATCGAGGAACTCGTGAACGCGAGCCCAGGGCCAATTGAAAACGAGGGGCGGGACACGTTTCTGGAGTGCGCCCTCACCGGTGCCGAGCCACTTGAATACCAGCGAGAAGAGGGCGGAGCATCCGGTGATCGACCGGCCCTCAGCCCGGGAGGTCGACACACCGAGACGCTGAAGAATCCCCTCGGTCCGGTCCAGGACGTCGACGTCGGTGTTGGAGACCGTGAACTGCACGTCCCTACGTGAGCCTTCGGCGACGTACAGGCCAAGGAGCCAGGCAAAGTCCGACGTCACCTTCATGAACCGAGACGCGGAGTCCTTCCCTTGGCGCACAGAAATGCGGTCGTCGGCACCCAGACTTTGGAGAAGCCCACGGATGCTCGCCGCCACCGTGAATGGAAGGCGCGAGCGCGACCGGTAGTAGTCGAAGTGCTTGATCCCAAGCCGCTTCATCTCCTCGCGGATCATTTGCTCGTGTTCCACAAAGGCGGTCTCCACGGTGGGGCCGGTGCACATGAGCAGCCCGTAGTCCTCCTCGGGGATCACGGCGAGGAGGTCGAGGGTCAGCACCGGATCCGGAGGATCAGGGACAAGCGAGGGGATCGCTACGCGAGTGCCTTCCCGAAGAGCAAGGGTCCGCGTCTTGGCGAGCTCCCCCCGTTCGTCGAGCGTGAAGAGGTTGTGGCCTGCGGTCACCCGCAGGCGGCGGCCGGACGCTAGGCGAACTTCGTAGATCCGGTCGGGCGGGCCCTCGTACCAGCCGGTGATCTCGTGGTAACCGACCTTGAAGGTCTCCGGGTCGAACGACACGACGGAGCCCTTGATTCGGTCGCGGACGATCTCGCCGATCAGCCGGGGCGCCAGTCCTTCCTCGGTCAGCAGCATCACGGGCTCGGAGGCCGGAAGGCTCGAGTGAATCAACAGCCCCAGCCTGCCCAAACTCGATTTTCCCTCGAGCCGAGCCACGACATCATCAGGCAGCTTCACGCGCTCGAGCGTCGACCCCAGCACGAACTCCCCCGGGTGCAGGATGAAGGCCCCGTCCTCGGCCACCTCGACCAGCTCGGTCAGGTCCTCCTGGTTGCGCTTGGGGTCGATGTAGGGCGTCGTGTCGTTGCGGAATACGCGGAAGAACCGGTCCACGCGCAGGTCCACCGACGACGGCTGGATGCCTCCTTCGAGCAGCGGGTCGATGAGGATGCTGCCGTCGTCGAGAGCGTCGCGAATGGAGCGGTCGGAGAGGATCACGCCGCGCGCAGCCTAGTCGACGCCCAGGCGTGGAGATCGGGGGTCGATCACCCGTCCAGAGGCTCCGGCCGGGACCGCCCAGTGGCGCGTCGACCTGCGCTGCCCCGACTGCGAGTGGCTCGGCGGCGGCATCTACTCGCAGGCGGTCGTCGACCGCTTCGACGAGGTACTCGACCTCGGCACAGAGGCGCTTCTGAACGACCTCACCCTCCTGGCTCGGACCAACATGGAGGAGGAGGTCGAGCGCTTCGTGGCCGCCCTCGACGGCGGCCACGTCGTCCCGTCCGACGTCTAGCTATAGCGCTCCACCACGCCGTCCGCGACGAGGTCGAGCAGCTTCCGCTGCTCAGGGTCGATCGGGGCTTCGGCCAGAGCCCGCTTCGCTCCATCGACGCGCCCGCGGGCATCGGCGCGCACGTCCTCCAGGGCTCCGGTGGCCTCGATGCGGTCGCAGATATCCGCCGCGGCGTCGGGGCCGATGCCGCGAAGCTCCAGGCGCCCGAGAGCGGCGTCTCGCTCGCGGGCAACGATCAGGGGGAGGGTCACCGTCCCGTCGAGGAGGTCGGTGCCTCGAGCCTTGCCGGTGCGCTCGGGCGGCCCCGATACGTCCAGCACGTCATCGAGAAACTGGAACGCGAGGCCGATCTCGCGCCCGAACTCCCGCAGCGCCCCATCCGCAGCGCCCGGCTCACGCCCGATCACGCAGGCGCACTCGAACAGCCGCGCCGTCTTGAGCTCGCAGCGGCGCAGGTAGCGCTCCGCCGGCATCCCGACGTCGAACGCGTCGCGGCGCTGGGCGAGCTCGCCCAGCGCGAGACCCACCGAGGCGGAGGCGAGCAGGGCCACCTGGCGCTCCGCGCCCTCGGCCGCGAGCTCGGCGAACGCCCGGGAGAACAGCAGGTCGCCCACGGCCGTCGCCGCGCTCCGGCCCGACGTCGCGTAGACGGTGGGACGACCGCGCCGGAGGGGAGCGGCGTCGAGCACGTCGTCGTGGACCAGGGTCGCCATGTGAACCAGCTCGAGCGCGGTCGCCGCCCTCAGCGCCTCCTCTCCCGCCCCCGGGCCGGCGCAGAGGAGCACCAGGATCGGGCGCAGGCGCTTGCCCCCGGCGTCGAGGGTGGTTCGGGCGGCACTGCCCAGCGCCGCGCCATGGTCGCCGACGCGCTCGGCAATGCGCCGCTCCACCGCGGCCATCCGCCCCGGGAGCCAGGCCTCCGAGGCATCGAGCACCATCGTCACCGGGGGCGGGACCGACGATCGGCTCATCTCATCTCATCTCACTTCACACCTGAGTGGATCGCGATGATGCCGCCCGCCAGGACGAGGCAGCGGACCGGCTCGATCCCCGCTTCGGCGATCATCGCGGCCAGCCGTTCGGGGTCCGGAAACCGCTTCACCGACTGCGGGAGGTAGGTGTACGCGTCGCGGTCTCCTGCGATCGTCCCCAGCACCGGGACCAGCCGGTCGAACCAGAGCGAGAAGAACCACGACAGCGGCGGTCGGCGAGGCTGAGTGATCTCGAGGACCACCAGGCGCCCTCCCGGGCGAAGGACCCTGGCCAGCTCGCCGAGGCCGCGCTCCAGGTCGGCGAAGTTGCGCACACCGAACCCCACCGTCACCGCGTCGAACGTGGCGTCGTCGTAGGGAAGGTCGAGGGCGTCCGCCCATTCGAAGCGAACCCCGGGCATCGAGTCCGCCTTGCGTCGCGCGATGTCGAGCATCGGCTCGGAGAAGTCACAGCCGATCACGGTCCCGCCGGGCCCGACGCGCCGGGAGAGCTCGAGGGTGAGGTCACCGGTCCCGCAGCAGACATCGAGCGCTCGGTCACCGGAGCCTGCCTCGGCCCGCTCGACGGCCCGCTTGCGCCAGCGCCGGTCGAGGCCTGCCGTCATGGCGCGGTTCATGCGGTCGTAGACGCCCGCGATCCGGTCGAACATGCGGTTCACGCCGGTGGCGAAGTCGGCCTGCTCGTCGAGGCCCGTGCTCGAGCCCGGCGCGGATTCGTGCATCAGAGAAGCGAGGCTAGTTCAGCGTCGCCAGATAGTCGGCGATCTGCTGCAGCTTCTCGGGAGGCAGGCTGTTGAACGCGGGCATGATCCCCGGCCCGGCGCGCAGGGAGCGAAGGATTCCGTTACGTGGGATCCGCGCCGCGATATGCGTGAGGTTCGGTGCGAGCGTGCCCCCGTTGTCACCGATCTTGTGGCAGGCCAGGCAGCCGGACTGCGCCACGATCTCCTTGCCCGATTCGACCGATTTCGGCGCCGCTTCCGCGATCCTGTCCGGGGATCCGGTAATCGCGCCCTCGTAGGTGAGGAACGCCATCGCGATAATCGTCAGGGTCATCGCCGTCATGGCCACCGGCCTTCGCTCCGGCCTTCGCTCGGGGTTGCGGTCGTAGAACGGCAGCAACAGGAGCAGGACCATGCAGATGGTCGGGATGATGATCGTCGCGAACAACACGAGATCCGGGCCCTTCAGCACCCGCAGGAGCTCGAAGAGGAAGAAGAAGTACCACTCGGGTCGCGGCGTGTAGGTCGTGGTCGTCGGGTCGACCTTCGGGCCCTGCTCCGCCCCGAGGACGATCGACAGCACGACGATCACGAGCACTACCACGAGCGCCATCGCCGAGTCCTTTGCGACGGCATAGGGGAAGAAGGGCTTGCCCTTCTTCTTCAGGACCTCATACTCGCGAAGGTACTGCTCCTTGTCGGCCTGGTTCACGGCCTCACACCTTCTCGGTCCGCAGGGACTTCGGCTTCACGTCCGCCTTGAGCCAGGGCGGCGCGGTGGTCCCGAGCTTCACCACGAGGTAGAGGTGCGCGCCGATCAGGCCGATGATGAGCCCCGGTATCAGAAGCATGTGGATCGAGTAGAACCGCGAGAGCGTGGTGGGGCCGAACTCGGAGCCGGCTCTCAGGAAGTCGGCCAGGAAGGGGCCGATGAACGGCCCCGTCGCCGTGATGTTGTTGGCGACCGTGGTCGCCCAGAACGACCGCTGGTCGAACGGCAATAGGTAGCCCGTGAGGCCCATGACCATCGTCAGGATCAGCAGGACGACGCCGATCACCCAGTTGAGCTCGCGCGGGTATTTGTAGGCGCCGAAGACGAAGGTCCGCGCCATGTGGAGGAAGATCAGGATCACCATCACCGTGGCGCCCCACTTGTGCATGCCGCGGACGAACTCGCCGAGGAAGACGTCGTTCGTGAGGTGGGTGATCGACGCGTAGGCCTGGGTGGGCGACGGCGTGTAGTACATCGCCAGGAAGACGCCGGTCACCGCCTGGACGACGAACGCGAACAGTGTCGCCGAGCCGAGCGTGTAGAACCAGTTGGTCCCCTTCGGGACCTTCCGGTAGAGCATCCCCGTGAGGAAGCTCGCTCCGCCCGTGCGCTCGTCGAGCCACCCGACGAGGTCGGCGCCGCCCTCCTTGGCCCGATCCGAGGCCGACGGCGCGGCGCCGTTGCCGGTGCCGTTCCCCTCGCCGGGCTTCGCCGGCTTTCGGAGGCCTGCGGGCCGTGAGGCCTTCATCGCGCGCACCTCGTGATCACGGCGGCGGGAAGGTCGAGGGGCGCGGCGGATAGATGATGTTCCAGATGCCGCCCGTGTACTCGCCCGGGTCGCGCGCCCGGACCGGGTCGAGCTGGTTGGTGACGCTGTAGCGCGGGCCGAGCTCCACCTGCCCGTCGCGCACGCGGGTCTGGAAGCGATCGAGCGGGCGCACCGGGGGACCTCCGATCACCTTGCCCTCGAAGTCGTAGACACCGCCGTGGCAGGGGCAGATGAAGTTCCCCGCCGCGGCCACGAACTTCACCGGGCAGCCGAGGTGCGCGCAGCGCGTGGAGAGCGCCACGTACGTGCCCTCCTTCTCGTTGAAGGGCGGGCTCGGGTCGGCGGCGCGCACGTAGGCGGTGGTCTTCCCGGCCTCGCCGATCCCGGGCACGATCGTGAAGACCACGGGCCGGTAGGTGTCGACGACGAAGCGGTCGGTGGGGCCCACGGGCTCCCACGTCTCGTCGGGGCGCTCGAACATCGGTGCTACCGCGAAGCCGATCGCCGGGAGCACGATCGCGATCCCTGCGGCTGTGCCGAGGCCGGCACCCAGCTTGGTCAGCGACTCCCGCCGCGTCAGGGACTCGCCCTCGAAGTAGCCGGCGGGAGCCGGCTCGGGAACGGCCCCGTCACCGTTGCCGGTTCCGTTGCTGGTGTCGGCGGCGTCTGCCAAGTTCCTGGATGGTCCGCCCGGCCCCGGCGCGAGGTGCGCTCAGGCCGAGCCGTCGCCGCGGGATTCTATTGCCTCGGCGGCCTCGTCAAGGGCCGCCTCGATGCCCGCGGCTGCAGCCTGGGCACGCGCCGCCGGCAGGAGCAGCGAGGGGGCCGCGGGGTCGTTACCGCGCAGGCCCGCCTTTGCAGCTTCGTGCTCTGGGCTGGCGCCTGCCGCCACCGCGATTGCGGTCGCGAGCCAGAGCGCGTCGGCCGCTTTGCCCCTCCCGCGGCCCTCAGCGGAGAGCTGCGCGCACAGGGAGATCAGGTCGGCGAGCTCGCGGACCGCCTCGAGGTCACCGAGGCGGGCCAGGCGGTCGAGCCCGAGCGCATAGAGGTGATCGCCGGCGAGGAGGGCGAGGTCCTCGTCGACCCCGGCCAGGAGTCGCGATTGTCCGTAATGCAGCAGGTAGCCCTCGCGGATCGACTCGATGACGATGGCGTACTCGGCGGGGGCCGATGCGCACCGTGGGCCCAGGGCAGCGAGGGGGCCGAGGATCGGCCGCTCGGTCGGCTCGACCACGTGGTCGGAGATGACGGTCCCCTCGTCGCGCAGCTGCGCTGCGATGGCGACGAGGGCGCCGGCGCTCGCTGATGCGGATTGTCCACCCGTGAGGGGCATGAGCCGCATCAGGCCGCCTCGACGGCCTCGCGCATGGCCTCCCTCGCTGCCTCGACCGTTCTTTCGATCGCGGCCGAGTCGTGCGCCAACGAGGGAAACCACGCCTCGAACTGCGACGGCGGGGCGTAGATCCCACGCTCCAGCAGCCCGCGCCAGAAACGACCGTAGGCGTCGAGGTCACACTCCGAGGCGGAGGCGAAATCGGTCACCGGACCCTCGCTGAAGAACATGGTGACGAGCCCGCGCTCGGAGGCGACCTGGATCGGCAGCCCGTCGGCCGCCTCGCGGAGCCCGCCGGCGAGCATGGTGGTCAGCTCTCCCAGCCGCTCGTAGGCCTCGGGGTCCAGACGCTCGAGCGTCGCGAGCCCGGCGGCGACCGCCAGGGGGTTCCCCGACAGGGTCCCGGCCTGGTAGACGTCGCCCGCCGGGGCCACCATCGACATCAGCTCGCGTCGACCGCCGTACGCGGCGGCCGGCAGGCCGCCACCCAGGATCTTGCCGAGGATCGTGAGGTCGGCATCGACGCCGTAGAGCTCCTGTGCCCCACCCCTCGCGACGCGGAAGCCCGTGATCACCTCGTCGAAAACGAGGAGCGCGCCGTGCGCGTCGGCCGCGGCGCGCAGGTGCTCGAGGAAGCCCGGAGCCGGGGGGACGACGCCCATGTTCGCCGGGATCGGCTCGGCGAGGATCGCGGCGACGTCGCGCTCGGCCAGCGCCGCTTTGAGGGCATCGGCGTCGTTCCACGCCACGAGGATCGTGTCCGCCGCCTGCGCCTCGGTGACCCCGGGGCTCGCGGGAATGCCGCCGGTGGCGAGGCCGGAGCCGGCCTCGGCGAGCAGGCCGTCGACGTGCCCGTGGTAGGCACCGGCGAACTTCACGATCGCGTCGCGCCCCGTGGCGGCGCGGGCCAGGCGCACGGCGCTCATCGTCGCCTCGGTGCCCGAGCTCACCATGCGCACCATCTCGACCGACCCGAAGCGGTCGATCACCTCCGCGGCGAGGGCCGCCTCGCCGCGAGTCGGCGCTCCGTAGCTCGTGCCGCGGGCGGCGGCGGCCCGAACGGCGAGGACGACGTTCGGGCGCGCGTGGCCGAGGATGAGGGGTCCCCACGAGCAGACCCAGTCGATGTAGCGGTGCCCATCGACGTCGATCAGCTCGAACCCCTCTGCGCGGTCGACGTAGATGGGATGGTCGCGGCCAATCGCGCGCATGGCGCGCACCGGCGAGTTGACGCCGCCGGGCATGAGGCCGACTGCGCGAGCGTGCGCCGCGGCGGACTGGCGCGTGTCGAGGCCGCTCAAATCCGCTCCCGGCGCCGCGGGGTCAGCGCGGGGAGGCGCCGCCGTGCCGCTCTTCCCACTCCGCGTAGTCGGCCGTGAAGTAGTGGAGGCGGATCTTCTTGAACTCGGTGGAGGAGTAGAGGGTGGCGCGATCGGGCCCATGCAGGTCGTGCTCGTCGGCGATCGAATCGAGGACGGCGTCGCACTCCTCCTTCGAGCGGCCGTGGGCCATGGTGAACACGGAGTAGGGCCAGTCCGCGTAGGTGGGCCGCTGGTAGCAGTGCGAGACGCCCCGCACCGCGGCCATTCTCCGGCCGGTCTCGAGAATCCGGTCCTCCGGCACTCGCCACACCCCCATCCCGTTGGCCGAGAATCCGGCCCGGCGGTGGAAGAGGATCGCGGCGACGCGGCGAAGAAGCTTGCGCTCGGTCATGGCCCGGAGATGCTCGAGGAAGTCCGCGACCGGCATGCCGACCGCGCTCGCGGCCTCGTCGTAGGGACGATCCGTGACGGCCATCGGCCCCTGGAGCGCGCGGATCACCTCGACGTCGCGATCGTCGTAGGGCTGGGGCTCGAGCTCGCGCGGCGGCGCCGCGTCCACAGCCGTCGCCAGCGCCTCGGTGCCCTTCTCCATCTCCAGATTCATGTTGATCTTGAAGAGGGTGAGGGTGGGGAGCTGGCGGATCGACTCCGCACCGGTCAGGCGATGGAGCACATCGAGTGTGCCCTGCAGCCCGAGCTCGGAGTCCGGAGGCGTCGCGATCGTGAACCAGAGGTTGAACTCGTGGGTCCGCAGGTAGTTGTGCGACACGCCGGGGTGCTCGTTGATGATCGCGGCGGCGCGGTGGGGGTTCTCCGTGTCCACCTTCGCGGCCACGAGCATCGAGGCGTAGCCGAGGGCCCGCGTGTCGAAGATCGGCGTGATCTCGCGGATGATCCGTTCGCGCACGAGGCGGTCGGTGCGCGCCATCACCTCCTCGGTGGGAAGCTCCGCGGCCTCGGCGACACGCGCGTAGGGCTCCGCGTCGAGCGGGAAGCTCGACTGCAGGAGGTTCATCAGCCGCTTGTCGGTCTCGTCCAGTGGGATCGCGGCGCCACCGGAGCGCGAGCGCACCTTCGGCCGCGGCGCCCTGGGCGCTACCGAAGCCACTCGGCGGCCTCCTTCGCGAAGTAGGTGACGATCGCGTCGGCGCCCGCCCGGCGGATCCCGAGCAGCGTCTCGAGCGCGGCGGCCTCGCCGTCGATCCAGCCCTTCGCGGCCGCCGCCTTCAGCATCGAGTACTCGCCGGAGACGTGGTAGGCCGCAACCGGGGCGCCCGTGGCGTCCTTGACCCGCCGGATGACGTCGAGGTAGGGCGTGGCGGGCTTCACCATCACCATGTCGGCCCCCTCCTCGAGGTCGAGCTCCGCCTCGCGGACGGCCTCGAGCGCGTTGCGCGGGTTCATCTGGTAGCCGCGGCGATCGCCGAACTCAGGCGTCGACTCCGCCGCCTCCCGAAACGGCCCGTAGAAGGCCGACGAGTACTTCGCGCTGTACGCGATGATCGGCGTGTCCGAGTGGCCCTCCTCGTCGAGCTGGTGGCGGATGGTCCCGATCCGCCCGTCCATCATGTCCGAGGGCGCGACCGCGTCGGCCCCGGCTTCGGCGTGGGAGATCGCCGTCTTCGCAAGCAGCTCGATCGTGACGTCGTTGTCTACATCACCCTCCCGTACGAACCCGCAGTGCCCGTGGGAGGTGTACTCGCAAAGGCACACATCGGTGATCACGACCAGCTCGGGGTGCGCCTCCTTCAGCGCCCGCACGGCCATCTGCACGACGCCCTCGTCGTCGTAGGCGCCGCTTCCCACCTCGTCCTTCGCGGCGGGGATCCCGAACAGGAGCACCGCGCCGATCCCGGCGCTCAGCACCTCGGTCGCCTCCCCGACGAGCTCGGAGATCGAGAACCGCTCCACTCCGGGCATCGAGTCGACCTCCTCGCGAACGCCCTCGCCGGCCACCACGAAGAGAGGCTGGATGAGGTGGCGCGCCGAAAGCTCGGTCTCGGCGACCAGGTCGCGAAGGGCCTGCGTGCGCCGCATGCGCCGCATGCGGGTGGCGGGGAAGCTCACGCCGTGGATTCTAGGTGGGAGCCGCCCCTAGCCGGCGAAGCGGCGCAGCCCGACGCGAGCCAGGGCCCCATACGCCACCGCGAGGATCGCCAGGTGGAGGATCGCGATCCCGAGCCCGCCGGCCGAGGCGTCGAGCGCGCCGGAGAGGGCGTCGAGCGCGGGATGGAACGGGAAGACGTCCCGAACCACCTTGAGCGCGTCGAAGAGGCCCGGGCTGACCGTGCCGGAGGGAACGAGCGACAGGAAGGCGACCGGCAGCGAGATCATGAACGCGAGCAGGGAGCTCGCCCGAACCTCGCCCGCGAGAGCGCCGATCGCGGCCCCGAAGGCGGCGAACGCGGCGCCCGCCGCCACGATCGCGGCTCCGATCGCGAGGATCCGGCTCCAGTCGATCGAGACGAAGAGCGACAGGCCCGCGAGCATCAGCAGCGTCACCGCAAGCGAGGCGACGATGCCGAGGGCGATCTTCTCGCCGAGCAGCGCTGTGCGCCCGACGAGCCCGCGGGTGATCCGTGCAAAGGCGTTCTCCTCGCGCTCGAGGGCGAGCGACCCGGCGACCAGGAGGACGGTCACGAACATCAGCGTGAGCGTGGCCGAGACCGAGATCGCGAAGGCGTCGAGGCTCGGCGGCGAGCCCGAGATGACCTGGGTATCGACCTCGATCGGGTGCGAGATCGAGGCGAGCAGCGGCTTGGCGAAGTCGAGGTTCTGCCGCGCGAGATTGGCGAAGTGGCTCACCTGCTGGAGGTCGCTGCGAAGCGGGCTCTTCGCGGGGAGCTGGTCCTCCACCCTGCCCAGGATCTCGGCGCTATGCGCCAGGCCGAGGATGTCGAAGGACTGGCCCAGGAACGAAAGCTGTCCGCCGTGGACGATCAGGCCTATGTAGCCCGCGGCCGACCGCACCACCTTCTTCGAGATCTTCAGGTTCGCCTGCGTGACCAGGCTCGAGATCCGGTCCGAGACGAGGCGCGCCTTGACCGGGTCCTCCTCGTTCACCAGCACCTTCACGAACGGCTGGACCGGGTTGAGGCCCGCGAGCGACTCCAGGTTCTGCACCAGGTCCTCCGGCAGTATCAGCGCGGCGAGGACGTCGCCGGACTGGACCTTCTCTCGCGCGGCCTTACCCGAGTAGACGCGGACGCACTCGATCCGCAGGCAGAGCTCGTTGCGGGCGCCCACGATGTCGAAGTGGCGGCCGCCCAGCACGAGAGGGGTGCCGACCGGGACCTTGTTGTAGAAGGCGACGCGCGGCTTCTCCGGCCCGCGAGAGAGCGCGAAGCCGATCAGGACCGCGATCGCGATCGGGTAGACGACCAGTAGCGCGGTCACGAGCGGCGAGCGGCGGAGGATCTGGAGGTCCTTGACCAGCAGCCAGCGCATTGCTCGCCCCCTAATGCCCCCGCTGGCGCAGGAACGACACGAAGGCGTGCTCGAAGCTCGCGATCGTCTCCTCGCCGTCCTCACCCGGTCCCTGCACCACCGCCTCGTGAAGCTCACGCGGCGAGCCGTGGAACAGCACCTCGCCGTCGGCGATCACCAGCAGTCGCTGGCCGTAGCGCTCGGCCTCGGCGATGTTGTGGGTGGAGAAGAGCACCGTCGTGCCCGCGCCGGCGAGGCCGAGCACGAACTCCCAAAGGCGCTCGCGCTGCCCGGGGTCGAGCCCGGCACTCGGCTCGTCGAGGAGCATCGCGACGGGTTGGGCGATAAGGCCGATCGCGATGTTCACGCGCTGCTGCGTCCCCCCGGAGAGCTTCGAGACCGGGTCGCCGCGCCGCTCCACCAGGCCGGTCTGCTCGAGCATCCGGTCCACCGTCGCCTCGACGTCGTCGACCTCCTCCAGGCGGGCGAACAGGCGGAGGTTCTCCTCGACCGTGAGGCGCCGGTAGAGCGCCGCCTGCTGCGGGACCCACCCGATCTCCCCGGGCGCGCGGCTGACCTCCCCGCCGTCCGGTGCCCGGATCCCGGCGAGGATCGAAAGCAGCGTGGTCTTGCCGGCGCCGTTCGGCCCGATCACCGCCAGCAGCTCGCCCTTCTCGGCGCCGAACGTCACCCCGCGGAGCGCCTCGCGGTCGCCGAAGCGCTTGCGCAGGTCGCGCACCTCGATGACCGGCTCGGCGCTCACAGGCCCGCTCCGCGTCGAATCACCCTTCCCTGCTCGTCGCTCCGCGCTCACAAGCCCATCCTCGCGCTCCGCGGCAGATCACCCTTCCCTGCTCGTCGCTCCGCGCTCATAGCGCGGGAACGCTAGATGGTGATCCCGATTAGTTTCCGGCTGTCGGGCCGTGTCATAGAGGGCGAAGCGCAAGACGAAGGAGGAATCGAGATGGGAAAGATCGTCGTATCGCAGTTCGTCACCGTCGACGGCGTGCTGGAGGACCCGGGCGGGTCCGAGGGCACCGAGCGGGGGGGCTGGGCCTTCAAGTACGACCGCGGCGAAGAGGGCGACAAGTTCAAGCTCGACGAGGTGATGTCCGCGGACGCGCTGCTCCTGGGCCGCACGACGTTCGAGGGGTTCGCCGCGGCCTGGCCCTCGAGGGAGGGCGAGTTCGCCGACAAGTTCAACACCATGCCCAAGTACGTGGTCAGCTCAACGCTGAGCGACCCGGACTGGAACAACACAACGGTGATCTCTGGCGACGTCGCGAGCGAGGTGGCCAAGGTCAAGGACGCTCACGACGGCGACATCCTCGTCAGCGGGAGCGCTCAGCTCGTGGAGGCTCTGGCAGCGAACGACCTCGTCGACGAGTACCGGCTGATGGTCTTCCCGACCGTTCTCGGGGCGGGCAAGCGGCTGTTCGGCGACTCGGGTGAGCCCTCGTCGCTGCGGCTCACCGAGTCGAGGCAGGCGGCGCGAGACCCTGATCCTCATCTACGAGCCCGCTCGCGAGGAGGCATAGGCTCAACGTGTGAAGGTCCTCTTCTTCGGCGACGTCTGCGGCAAGCCCGGCCGGAAGGGGCTTGCCGCGACGCTGCCCCGGCTGCGAGACACGGTCGCGCCGGACCTCGTGATCGCGAACGGGGAGAACACCGCCGGCGGCGTGGGCATCACCGAGCGCACGGCGAACGACCTGTTCGGCGCCGGCGTCGACGTCATCACGACCGGCAACCACGTCTATCGCCACCGCGAGGTCTACGGGTTTCTCGACCGGTGCGACCGGATCATCCGCCCCTCGAACTACCCGGCCGGCAACCCCGGCCGCGGTCACGTGATCGTCGAGGCGGGGGGGCAGCGCGTTGCCGTCATCAACCTGAGTGGCGTGGTCATGCTGAGGGTCGCCCGCTCGCCGTTCGTCGAATCCGACGCGCTGCTCGATCGGCTCGAGGGCGAGTTCGACTCCGTGATCGTCGACTTTCACGCCGAGATCACCAGCGAGAAGGTGGCGATGGGCTGGCACCTCGACGGGCGCGTCGCCGCCGTCCTGGGCACTCACACGCACGTGCCGACGGCCGATGCCCGCGTTCTGCCGAGGGGCACCGCGCACGTATCCGACGTCGGCATGACGGGGTCGCGCGAGGGCGTCCTCGGGGCGCGGCGCGACCAGGTGCTGGAGTCGTTCCGCACCCAGATGCCGGTCCGGTTCGACGGCGCCGAGGGCGACGTCTGGGTCAACGCCGTGGTCGTTGAAGTGGGCGACGACGGGCTCGCGCGTTCGATCGAGCAGATCCTCGAGCCGGCTGCCGCCTAGCGCAGAGCGGTCAGGGGACCGGCACCGCGACGCGACGCTCCACCGCGGCCGGAGCCGGCGCGTCCTCCCGACGAGCACCGCCGATGGCGAGCGCGAGGAGCAGCAGCGGGAAGAACCAGGGGATGTAGAGGTAGAACCAGTGGTGGAGGCACAGCTCCACCGCGATCGTCACCGCCGCGCCGAGCGCGGCGACCTGCTGGAGCGTCCGGCGGCGCGGGGTGAAGGCGACCGCGACGGCGAGGAGCAACGTGAGGCCCTCGACCACGACGTGGAGGCCTCCGAGGCTCGCCTGCCCCCAAATGCTGAACGGGGAGTCGCGGTTGGCCTGACTCGAGAAGGTGCGGTGCCAGAACGTCCCCAACCCGGGGTCGACGGCAGGGCCAGCGAGCACGAGGACCGTGACCGCGCCGAACGCGATCGCGAACAGCGCCACTGCTCGCGGGGGCGGGGCCGCGAACCATCGCCGCCATCCGGCAGGCGACGGGCTCCGCCGGGCTCGGGCTCCCGCACTCCCACGGCGAACAGCGGCGCCAGAGCCAGCGCCGCGAACTTGGTCCAGCCGGCGAGCGCCGTCATCGCTCCGCGGCCCGCGGGCGACGCGATCAGGAGCAGGGCCCCGATGACGAGCGCGGCGACGAGCGTGTCATTGGAGTTCGACTCCAGCGCGTACGCCGTGTACGGGTAGGAGGCCCAGCCATAGGCGAGGATCACGCCGAGGCGGGTGCCGCGTGGGCCGGGCCGGATCCGCCTGCCGAGGAAGAAGAGCCCGGCCACGGCCAGCAGGTCGAACGCCACCGAGGCGCCGTGGGCGGCGGGCAGGTCGTCCCAGCTTCCCGACCAAGGGAAGGCGAGCTCGAACGGGACGTAGGCGTAGTAGTTGACCGGCCCGTAGGTGTCGCCGGACTGGTTGTCCGTGGGGAAGGCGCTGTCGCCCCAGATCGGCTTCCCGTGGGTGGCCCGGTCGGCGCCGATGACGCCGGCATAGCCAACGTCGATCACGTTCGCGTCGGCGAGGTTGAGCGCCACCCGAAAGGACAGCAGGAAGATCACGCCGAGCGCCAGCCACCCGGTGGACAGGGTCGGCCGAAGCCCCTCGCCGCGACCTCTGAACCCGATCCAGAGCATGCGCGCGAGCAGGTAGAGGAGGACCGGGTAGGCAAGAGGCACGGAGACGCCGATGTCGCCGTTGTTGAAGAAGTAGTTCGACACGCCGAAGGCCAGGAGAACTGCGAGGTCGAGGTGGACGATCCGCCGCCACCGGCGCCAGTCGAGGAGGCCGAGCAGGAAGAAGCCGCACAGTGGCAGCCACACGTACGGCGCGTTCACCTTGCGACCAAACGCGCCGGGGTAGCCGCGCGCCATCTGCCACGCGACCTGGTAGCCCGTCCACGACTCGGTGATCTCGTGGGTCGCGTCGTCGACCATCACGAGGACGAGCTCCCTCTGGCCCTTGTAGAAGCCGACCTCCCAGTGCGAGTCCTTCGTCTGCGCCGATGGGTCGAGGTGGCCCCACCTACGCTCCTCGGCGGCGACCTTCGGGTCCCGCTTGGCGATCTCGATCGCGTCGGCGGAGGAGAGCGTGTAGCCGCCCTCCGGGGGCCCGGACGCCCGCGCCGGGGACGCGACGACCAGCGCCGCGAGCGCGCTCAGGGCCGTGGCGAGCGCGAGGCGGTTCTTCCGAAGGTCCACAGCTTGTTGCCGATGAAGTTGAACGGCATCGCGACGGCCACGGCGATCGCCTGCGAGGCGACGGCCGGTGCACTCGCCAGGTCGACCAGACCGTAGAGCACGGCGAGGTTGACCCCGAGCGCCCCGACGCTCACGGCGAAGAACCGCGCCGCCTCGAACCCCGCGTGGCCGCCCCGTGCGTCGCGGAACGTCCACGCGCGGTTGAGCAGGAAGTTGTTCGTGACGGCGAGGCAGAACGAGAGCACGGCCGCGGCGATGTGGTGCACGCCCGCCGCCTGGACGAGGACCGTGAAGGCGATGAGGTTGATGACGTAGCCGCTGCCGCCGACCAGCCCGAACTTGAAGAGCTGGACCCAGTTGGCGGGCTGCCTCGTCCCGAGGTGCACACGGCGCACGACGTCCCAGGCGAGCGCCGCGAGGCGGCCGATCGCGCCCCGCTCGTCGCCGGCGCGCGGCGCCTCAGCCGGTGCTCGCGAGGGCGCGACCATGGTGCGCCTCCGTGGCTCCGATCTCGAAATGCCCGTCCACCAGGGTCGCAACGTCGCCTATCGACCAGCGCGCTTGCTCGCCGGGATCGAACCCATCCAGGCCGCAGGCAAGGAGGGGCCCGAGCGAGTCGCCGGCCGCGAGGCTGCCGTGACTGCCGCCGCCGATGTGCGACGCGCCGCCCCAATCGACGCATTCGTAGCCCTCGGCGAGCGAGACGAGGAGGTCGCCTGCGTTCGGTGCGCAGAGCGCCGCCCACAGGCGGGCCAACGCGTCGGGGTAGGCGCTCGAGCGGAAGCGGCCGTCCTCGACCCTGGCGTCGAGCGCGCGCACGTCGCCGTCGAGGTCCCACGCGGCCCCGCGCTCGTCGAGCACGGCTGAGCCGGGCCGGAAGCGAAGCTGGCGGCCCCCGCGCTCCACCACCGCCTCCGCCGCCTCCGCGGCCGGACGGGCGTCGGCCCGAAGCAGCGGGGCACCGTCGGCGTCGGCGAGCCAGGCGGCGACATCTGCCCCCTCCAGGGTCGCCAGCAGGTCCCGGGCTCCCTCGTGGACGCGCCGGCCGTGCGCACCGTCGGCGAGCACGTACACGCCCGCGGCGCGCGCGCACGGGCTCACCGCCACCTCGGCCTCGGCCTCCCGGTCGGGGGTCGGCCGTAGCACGCGCCAGCGCTCGGCAAACGCCTTGATCAGGTCCAGCTCAGCGGAGACCTCCGTCTGCGAATGGTCGGCGCAGACGATCACGGCGTGCTCGTCGCAGAATTGCTCGATCCCGCCGCATGCGTCGACGAGCTCGCCCAGGCACGAGTCGGCACGGGCGATGGACTCGGTGGTCGCAAGCGGGCCGAAGCGGTGCGAGTGATGATCGTTGTCGGGGAGCGAGAAGAGGAGGAAGTCGTAGGCGTCATCCCGGGCGAGCTCGCGGCCGACGCAGGCCGTGTAGGGGTCGCGGGTTCCCGGGCGAGCCAGGGTCGGCTTGCACGGGACTCGGCGGCTTGCATAGAGCTCGCCGTAGAAGAGCTCTTCCGGCCCCCAAACGGCGTGGCGGAAGCTTGCCGCGAGCGCCACGCGTCGCAGGACACCCTCGAGGCCGAGCTCGTGGCGCCGCCTTCCGCGGTAGATCAGAAATGGCGTGCACGCGGTCCGCACACCGGCATCGGCGAGCCGCTCGAACGTGGTGCTCACCTCGGGCGAGAGGTGAGCCATGTTCATGTCGTAGACGATGTCGTAGAGCGTCCGCACGAGCCCGAGGGCGCGAGTCGCCTCGAAGGAGGAGCCGTACTCCACGTAGCGGCGCTCGACGCGGTGAAACCAGTTGACGCCGCTGATCGCGTGCAGGTCCGGGCGCACGCCGGTCGTGATCTCCGCCGTGGCGACCGGCGTCACCGACGGGAAGCTCGAGACGCAGTCGTCGACCAGCCGGCCGCGATCCAGAAGCGCCCCCAGGTTGGGCGCGATGCCTTCCGCGACGCACCGTCGGAGCATGTCGGTGCGGAGGGAGTCGATGACGACGAGGACGAGCTTGCGGCCGCTCCGGCCGCTGCTCACCGAAGCACCCTCAAGCCCTCGTGCTTCCGCGAGGCCTTGCGGCGACGACCCGCGGCGAGCACGACGAGCCCCGCGAGCCCGATGAGGCTGAGGGGTCCGAACAGGATCGAGAGTCCGGCGAGGATCAGCGCGAAGATGGCGATGAAGGCCGAGACGGCGAGCGGCGAGCCGGCCGAGGAGCGAGAGGCAGCGCCCATCGCGACGTCCCGCGCCACGACGTACGCGCCGATGGCGCATGCCGCGCCGGCGAAGTACCCGGGCCACTCGGCGTGGCCGTTGTCGCCGAGCGAGATCCCGAAGAGGAAGCCGCCCGCGACCGCGGCAGCGACCTCGAGGGCGATTCCGAGTCCATCGGAGCGTCCCGGGGCGCCGGCGAGGATGCCGGCCGCCAGGGCTAGGCCCAGCCCCTGGCAGGCGGCGACGAACAGTGAGTCCATGAGCCGGCCAAGGCTAGCGAGCGGCTCGGTTCGGGTCGGGGCTATCCGAAGTGGAGCGCTGGGCGCCGGGTCGAGGCGCTTGCCCGTCGCCGCCGCGTCGAGCTCGGCGGCGGTCCCATGCACCGTGAGGAATAGCTTCGCCGGCGCCGACACGTTCGCGGCGAAGGGGGCGCGGGGGTGCGCGGCGGCCAGCCCCGTCGGTCACACTTCGCCCGATGCCCGAGCCTCAGGACGCTTCCGCACCCCCGGCCCCCGGCCCCCGGCCGACGCGGCGAGCGCACACATCGGCCCGCGACATCGAGCGCTACGCCGCCCTCTTCGCGGCCCGGACCCGCGTGATGCGCTCCTCCGCGATGCGGGATCTCATGGCGGTGACGGCGCGGCCGGAGGTGATCTCCCTCGCAGGCGGCCTGCCCGACACCTCGACGTTCCCGCCCTCGAGCTTCGCCGCGCAGATGACCCGCATCGCCCAGGAGTCCTCGGCGCAGGCGCTCCAGTACGGGCCGACGGAGGGCTTCGAGAGGACCAAGGAGTGCATCAGGGAGGTCATGGCCGCCGAGGGGATGCACCCTGATCACGAGGACGTCATCGTCACCACGGGGGGCCAGCAGGCGATCGACCTCGTCGCGAAGACGCTGCTCGACCCAGGCGACCCCGTTATCTGCGAGGCCCCGACCTATCCCGGCGCGGTGCCGGTCTTCTGCAGCTATCAAGCCGAGACGATCCAGGTCCCGATCGACGAGGACGGGATGCGGATCGACGCGCTCACCTCAACCCTCGACGCGCTCGATCGCGCCGGGCGCAGGCCCAAGTTCATCTACACGGTGCCGAGCTTTCAGAACCCCGCCGGAGTCACGCTGTCCGCCGAGCGCGGCCGCCGCCTCGTCGAGATCGCCCGCGAGAGGGAGATCCTGATCGTCGAGGACAACCCCTACGGCCTCCTGCGGTACGAGGGCGACCCGCTCGATCCCCTCTACAAGCTCGACGGCGGCGACTACGTCATCTACCTGGGGACGTTCTCGAAGATCCTCTCCCCGGGGATTCGCCTCGGCTGGGCCGTGGCCCCGCCGCCCGTGATGGAGAAGATCGTGCTCGGCAAGCAGGCGACCGACCTCTGCACGTCCACCCTCACCCAGTACTTCGTGGCGGAGTACTTCGCGTCCGAGCGCTGGCAGGCGTACGTGGCGAGCCTGGTCGAGATCTATCGCCGGCGCCGCGACGCCATGGTCGACGCGCTCGAGCGCCACTTCCCGGCCTCGGCGAGCTGGTCCGTTCCCCAGGGCGGCCTGTTCCTGTGGGCGACGCTGCCCGCCTATATCGACACCACGGACCTCCTCGCCAGGGCGCTCCGCGAGAACGTGGCGTTCGTGCCCGGCGCCGCGGCGTTCGTCGACGGGCGTGTCTCGAGCTCCATGCGCCTCAACTTCTCCGGCTCGACCGAGGAGGAGATCGTCGAGGGGATACGGCGGATCGGCGAGGTCGTGACGGAGCAGGTCGCGCTGTACGAATCGATCACGGGAGAGTCGAACTCGGCTCATCCGGCAGCGGGTCCGGCCGCCCCCAGACGGGAGGCGGACGATGTGGCCGGAGAGATTCTCCCGTTCAGGCCCACGCCTTGAAGGTCGCCGTGCTCAAGGGGGGACGGTCGCTCGAGCGCCAGGTCTCGATGCACTCCGGCGCCCGGGTCGAGAACGCGCTCGCGAAGCTCGGCCACGAAGCGATGCCGGTCGACGTCGGCGCCGACCTCGTGAGGAGGCTGAAGGACACCCGTCCCGACGTCGCGTTCGTAGCGCTCCACGGCGCCGGTGGCGAGGACGGCACCGCGCAGGAGCTGCTCGAGATCCTGGGCATTCCGTACACGGGACCGGGCGTTGCGGCATGCGGTCGCTCGGCCGACAAGGTCGGCGCAAAGCACGAGCTTCGCGCGGCGGGCGTGCCGACGCCCGACTGGGTCGCGTTCAACAACACCGCCTTCCGCGAGCTCGGGGCGGCGGATGCCCTCGAGGAGATCGAGTCGCGGCTCGGCTTCCCGCTGGTGGTCAAACCGGCCCGCGGCGGGTCCGCCCTCGGCGTGCGCTTCGCCGCCTCTCGGGCTGACGTCCCGGAGGCGCTCCTCGCGGCGTTCAGCTACGACGACAGGGTCATGCTCGAGCGTCACGTCTCGGGCCGCGAGCTGACGGTCGGTCTCCTCGATGGTCAGCCGCTGCCGATCGTCGAGGTGATCCCGAAGGAGGAGGACGAGTACAGCTACGAGGCGCGCTACGAGATTGGCCGTACCGACTACGTATGCCCGGCCGCCCTCGACGAGGCGACCGCGGCGGCCGCGAGCGACGCGGCCCGCGCGACCTGGGACGAGCTCGGCTGCGAGGGCTTCGCCCGCATCGACGTAATGCTCGGCGATCAGGGCCCGGAGGTGCTCGAGGTGAACGCCGTCCCGGGCCTCACCGACACGAGCCTCTTCCCGATGGCGACCGAGGCCGCCGGCCTGTCCTTCGAGGAGGCGGTTGAGCGCATCGTCGAGCTCGCCATGCGGCGGGCCGGCGCGCCCGCCTAGCAGCGTCAGCCGGCCGCGGCGACCATCCGCGTCATCAGCTCGACCGCCTCAGCGGGCTCCAGGCCGTTCACGCGGACGAGGGACTGCCAGGTCGGAAACGACAGGGCGTGGCCGACGACCCCGGCGACACGGGCTCGCGGGCGGCCCCGTTCGGGACGTCCGCGAAGGAGAGTCGCGACCGCGCGCTCGAAGTAGGCGGTGAACCGTTCGACCGCTTTCGCCATCGCCGGGACCTTCCCGCGGTCGCGGCCCGTCCGGTCGAACATCTCCTCGGTCTCGTCGAAGTACGCGTACATCTCGGTGAGGGCTCTTCGTAGGCGGGCATCGGGGTCGCGGACGCTCGCCCACGCCTCAAGGTCGGGCATCGGGTGACGCGCGTAGAAGTGCGCCGTGCACGCCTCGAACAAGGACTCGTCGGTCGGGAAGTGGCGGTAGACGGTGGCCCGCTGCACCCCCGCCTCCTTCGCCACTCCGCTCACCGTGGTCCGCGCCGGCCCGACGGTCTGGTGGAGCCTCGCGGTCGCGGCCGCAATCCGCTCACGGGTATCGGCCTCCTGCTCGGCGCGAAGGCGCTTGCGGTAGGCCCGACCACCTCGCTTCTTGGCTTCGGTAGACATCCGTGTCTAATCAATATTGACAGACCGACGGGACCTGTGCTAGGTTCGCAATACAGCCCTGTTCAATGATTTATTCGAAGGAGACCAAGTGAGCGACACGGCACGGGCCACCAAGACCTTCAAGCGCTTCAACGCATCACAGGGGCCACGGATCCTCGGGCCGACCGACGGCAAGGCCGTTGACCTCCAGTCCGTCGGCGTGCGGTTCATGACCTACAGCGAGGAAACGGGAGGTGGGTTCTCCCTCGTCGAGCACCCGATTCCGCCGAAGACGCTCGTCGCGCCGCTTCACAAGCACTCGCGCGAGGACGAGTACAGCTTCGTCGTCGAGGGCCGGATGGGCGCGCTGCTGGGCGACGACGTCGTCTACGCGGAGGAGGGCGACCTCGCGTTCAAGCCGCGCGAGCAGTGGCACACGTTCTGGAACCCGGATGACCGCCCGTGCCGGATCCTTGAGATCATCTCGCCCGGAGGCTTCGAGCACTACTTCGAGGAGCTCGCGGAGGTGTTCGCCACCGCTTTCTCCCCGGAGCAGATCGGCCAGGTCGGCGCGTGCTACGGCCTGGAGGCCGACCCGATGAGCATTCCGCGGCTCTGCGAGGAGCACGGACTCGACCACCCGATGCTCCACATGGGCTGACCGAGGGAGTAGCCTGGACGGCAGGCCGATCGCTTACCCGGGCTCGACGGCATCGCAGCCAGCCCGCCCGAGGACGTGGAGTCGGCCGCCGAGGCGGCCTGATCGGAGCGCTCGCGGGCCTTGCGCGCGGATCGACGGGCGACGGGCGCCCGCGAGCTAGTCGTCCTCGCCGGCGGCGAAGTCCTCGGGGCTCACCTGGTCGAGGAAGTCCTTGAACTTCTCGACGACCTCCTCGGTGTCCTCGACCTCGTGCTCGAACTCGATCGAGGACTCCTCGATCACGTCGTCGGCCGCGAAGATCGGCGCCGAGGTCCGTACGGCGAGGGCGATGGCGTCGGAGGGGCGAGAGTCGACGTCGATCGACGACCCGTTGACAGAGATCGTGATCTGCGCGTAGAAGGTGTTGTCG
This sequence comes from uncultured Actinomycetes bacterium, assembly GCA_963823245.1. Classification (GTDB taxonomy): domain Bacteria; phylum Actinomycetota; class Thermoleophilia; order Solirubrobacterales; family 70-9; genus JAWVFM01. The sequence goes on from CAWGKQ010000010.1 coordinate 225,500, forward strand.
CGCAGCTCAGTGACGGCGACGCGCTCGCATTTCGCGTCGAGCTGCTCGAGCATCTCCGAGAGCAGGTCGTGCGTCATCGGGCGGGGCGTCGAAGCGCCCTGAAGCTTCATCAGGATCGCCGCCGCCTCGGGATGACCGATCCAGATCGGCAGGAACCGATTGCCGTCGACAGTCTTCAGCAGCACGATCGGCTGCTTGCCGACCATGTCGAAGCTGACGCCGTAGATCTGCATCTGCTGCACGTGCCAAGCCCTCCAGGCCGGTCGCTCAGTGGCCTCGCGCCATTATAGGTTCGGGCCGGGCCCGGCCCCTCGCCGCCGGTGGTGGAAAAATCAGGCTGTGTCCCGCGTTCGCCAGGAGACGTTCATCGAGGCGCCGCGCGAAGTCGTGTGGCGGCTCATAGCCGACGTCGAGCACCATCCCGACTGGTGGCCCGACGTCGTCGCGGTCGACTTCGATCAGATCGCGGAGGGCTGCGAGTACCGCGAGGTGTTGAAGGTCCCGATGGGAAACGCCGAGCGGCAGTTCCGGATCAACGCGTTCGATGACCCCGAGCGCTTCCACATCAAGTGCGTGAATACCGGCGGCTTCGTCGAGATCGAGCTGACCGCTGCGCAGGACGGGACCTTCGTCCAGGGCGAGGTCGGCATGGAGCCGAAGACCTTCGGGTTCAAGGTCTTCGACGCCGTGGCCGGGCGCCGCTACTTCACGGCCTGGCTCGAGAAGTCGCTCGAGGCCATGCGCAATGCGGCGGTGAAACGGTCTGCTGACCGGGCGGCCTGAGGCCCGTCAGTCCCAGCTGGCCTGGGCGTCCCAGCGCACGGTCAGCTGGTAGATGATCGTGACGTCGAGGAGGATCAGGAGGAAGGCCCAAAGCGGGGCCGCCGGGAACCAGACGATCTGAGAGATCGCATTCACCGACAGGAAGAGGATTCCGGCCCATCGCGCGGCCGTATTGCCGGTGAGCAGGCCGAGACCGGTCAGGGCGATGACCGAACCCATGATCAGGTGCACCCAGCCCCACGTCGTGATGTCGGCGATGATCGCGCCGTGGCCACCGACCACGACGACGTTGTCGTTGAGGATGGCGCCGAGGCCCCAGAGGGCGTCGAGGGAGCCGACGACGAACATGATCACGCCCGCGAAGGCCGCCCATCCGGAGTCGCTCTTTCGCCCTCGATTCGCTGCTTCCATTTCCCTCTCCTTGGTTGGCGGGTTGGACCTCGGCTAAGGGACTTCGCCGCCCGGGGCCGGAGCCCTGCGCGCGCGGAGAGGGAGCGGGTTGATGGGCGATCCAGGACCACTCCGCCGGTCAGCGCGAGCCTTCCGAGTTCAGCCGGCCTACGGCAACGACGGACGAGCTTGCCCTTGGACGCCGAGCTTTCGAGCAGCTCGTGGGCGTGGCGCGCCTCGGCGAGCGGGAGGCGCTCGGCGACGACAGGGTGAATCCTGCCCCTCACGGAGCAGGTCGATCAGTACGCGGAAGTCCTCCCGGAACCACACTGGGTCCTGGGGCTCTCCGCCCACGGCTCCGGCTCGTCTCGTGGCAGTGTCGCGGTACTTCTGGACGTGGTACGCAGAAACCCGACGGCGGGGCGACAGCTTGGCCCAGAGCCAGAGGGTCGCGATCGCCGCGTACCAGTTGATCACCGCCGGCCAGTCCTTGCGCCCGTCCGACAGCGTGGAGTAGCGGCCGAACACGACGAGCCTTCCGCCGGGGCGCAGCGCGCGGAATGAGCGAAGCGAGATCGGGCCGCCGAGCGAGTCGGACACGATGTCCACGCCGTCGTCGGTCAGCTCACGCACCCGAGCCAGGAAGTCCTCGTTGCGATAGTCGATCGCCACCGCGCCGAGCCGCTCGACCTTGGCGCGGTCGCGAGCCGACGCCGTCCCGATGAGACGAAGGCCCGTCGCCGCTCCGAGCTCGAGGGTCGCGACGCCGACCCTGCCGGCCGCGCCGTGCACGAGCACCGTCTCCCCGCTCTTTGCCATCGCCGTGCGATGAAGGACCTGGTAGGCGGTCATGTACGGAAATAGAAGGCTCAGGACCTCCCCCGGGTCGAGGTCCTTGGGAACGTCGACCGCGCCGGACTCGGGCACGCAGACGCGATCCGCGTCGGCGCCCCAGACCGTCAGCGCGCCGATCCGATCGCCCACTTTCAGCCTCGAGCAGTCGGGGCCGAGCTCCTCGACGACGCCAACGAGCTCGTAGCCGGGCGTGAACGGTGGCTTCGGGGCGCCCGGGAGGTAGGTCCCGGCGCGCAGCTGCGAATCGGTAAACGAGACGCCGGCCGCCAGGACCCTGACGCACACCTCGCCCGAACCCGGTCGGGGGTCGTCCTCCTCGACCATCTTCAGGACCTCGGGGCCGCCGAAGTGATCGACGATGACGCGCTTCATGTGCTCAGGTCTACGCCGGCCTGACCGCGCATGCATCGGATCAATCCCGCAGCTTCGATCGGTAGAAGGCCGTGCTAACGGAGGGGTTTGATCAACGCACGGCCGAGCGCTTGAATGCGCGAATCGCCACGGCGCCGAACGCGACCGCGAAGAAGGCCACGACGCCGAGGCTCAGAAACGCCTCGACGGTCGTGTTGCCCGCGCCCCATATGTCATGGAGGCCGGTACCGCTCGAGTCGACGAATCCGTAGCGCATCAGCGCCATCGCATGCGTCAGCGGCAGCACCTTCGCGAACGCGGTGAGGACACCCGGCAGGGCGCCGGCGAAGAACTACGGCAGGATCGGGAATTGACGGGGGTCGCCCCGACGTAGTCCTCCTGCTGGTCGATCCGCGCGGCGAGTGTCTCAGCGATCGCGTACATGAGCACTACGAGCAGCGCCCCCGGAGCAGCGAACCAAATGAGCCCCGAGGCGGTCACGTGAAAGTCGGCGCCCCGCAGTCGGTCGGATTCACCACCTCACTTGGCCGGATCGTGGCTGTTGACCTGATCACAGATCGCGAGAAGCTGCGTGGACTCTCCCTCGAGTCGCGGAACGCATGACAACGGGGTGAGTAGGGCTCGCTTGCGTGCGCTCACGGGCCTTCCTTGATGCCGCAAGGGGCTTGCCTAAGCCATGGGCGATCCAGGACTCGAACCTGGGACCTCCTCCTTATCAGAGAGGCGCTCTAACCGACTGAGCTAATCGCCCCGAGGCGCGCATTGTAGAAGCGGCCGGTGGAGCGTCGCTAGGGTGGCCGACCATGCCGCGAAGGCCCGACATGCCGCCGCTCGAGCGCTCGATGCTTGCAGCGGATCCCATCGAGCAGTTCGCGGATTGGTTCTCACGCGCCGAGGCGGAGGTGCCCCTCCCCGATGCGATGTGCCTCGCCACCGCGGGCACCGACGGGGCGCCGGACGCGCGAATGGTGCTCCTGAAAGGCTTCGACTCCGAGGGCTTTCGCTTCCACACGAACTACGACTCGCCGAAGGCGCAGCAGCTCGAGGCCGCCGGCCGCGCGGCGATCGTCTTCTACTGGCGCGAGCTGGATCGCCAGGTCCGAGTCCACGGAACCGTCGAACGGCTGCCGGCGCCGGAATCCGACCGCTACTTCGCGACCCGGCCGCGGGAGCGCCAGCTCTCGGCCTGGGCCTCGCCGCAGAGCCGCCCGCTGGCTGACCGCGCCGAGCTCGACGCGTTGGTCGAGGGCGTGTCCGGGCGCTTTCCCGAGGACGTGCCGCGACCCGAGGGGTGGGGCGGCTACCTGGTTCGCCCCGAGGTGGTCGAGTTCTGGCAGGGCCAGGTCGGCCGCCTGCACGACCGCTTCCGCTACACGAGCGAGGACGCGGGCGCGCGCTGGCGGATCGAGCGGCTGGCGCCCTAGCGCTCGCGCAGGCGGGCGGCCAGGGCCTCGAGCTCGTCCAGGTCGTCGAAGTGGAGCTCGGCGCTGATGCCGCGGCGGGCCGCGCGGACGCGGACCCCGTGCCCGAGCGCCGACTCGAGCTGTTCCTCGGCGCGGCCGAGCATCGCCGCCTGGTCGGGGTGCTGAACGACCTTCGCCCGCCTCGCCCGCCCCTCCCCCTTCACGCGGCGCTCGGTCTCGCGGACCGACCATCCGGCCCGTGCGGCATCGCGGGCGAGCTGGCGGCGGGCGTCGGCGCCGCGCGCCTGAAGGATCGCCCGGCCATGGCCCTCGCTGAGTGCGCCGGACTCGATCATCCCGAGCGCCTCCGGAGGCAGGTCGAGGAGGCGGATCAGGTTCGAGATCGCAGGACGGCTGCGGCCGAGGCGGCGCGCGAGCTCGTCCTTAGAGATCCCGAGGTCCTCGACCAGCGTCGCGCATGCGCGGGCCTCCTCCACCGCATTCAGGTCCTCCCTGGCCACGTTCTCGATCAGCGCCGTCTCGAGCCGGCGCGGCTCGTCCTGATCGCGGATCAGCGCCGGCACCGTTTCGAGACCCGCGCTCTGCGCCGCTCGCAAGCGCCGTTCGCCGGCGACCAGCTCGTAGCGGCCGTCGCCCAGCGGGCGCACGATGAGCGGCTGGACCACGCCGACCGCGGCTATCGACTCGGCGAGGGCGGCTATCGACTCGGCGTCGAAGCGCGTGCGCGGCTGGGCCGGATTGGGCCGGATGAGCGCGATCGGCAGCTCGCGGAGCTCGGGCTCGCCCACTTCGTCGGGCGGCGGGAGGATCGCGGCAAGGCCCCTCCCCATTCCCCTACTGCTCATGAGGCTCCCCCTCAAGCTGAGCCTTAGACTCTCCACCGGCCCCGGGGTGGCTCACCGCCACGTGCGTCGCCTGCTCGCGTTCGGCCAGCTCGCGGGCGAGCTCGCGGTAGGCGATGGAGCCGGTGGAGGAGGGCGCGTGCTCGGTCACCGGAAGGGCGAAACTCGGGGCCTCGGCGACCCTGACGCTGCGGGGGATGACGGTCTTGAACACGAGCTGGGGGAGGTGGTCGCGAAGCTCGCGCTCGACGTCCTGGGCGAGCCTCGTCCGCTCGTCGTGCATGGTGATGACGACGCCGGTCAGAACGAGCGCGGGGTTGAGCTCGCGTCGGATGAGCTCCAGGGTCCCGAGGAACTCGACCAGGCCCTCGAGCGCCAGGTACTCGGCCTGAACCGGCACCACGACGCGGTCGGCGGCCGTCAGCGCGTTGACGGCGACGGGCCCGAGCGATGGGGGACAGTCGAGAAGGGTGAGGGCGAACCGCTCCCGGATCGGGCCGAGCCGCTCCCGCAGCCGCGTCTCGTAGCGGTCGACGCGCGGCAGCTCGACCGCGGCGCCCGCGAGATCGCGCGTGGCGGGCACGATCCAGAGATTGTCCGGCCCCGCGGGTCGGGCCGCCTCGGCGAGCGAGGCGTCGCCCACCAGGCAGTCGTAGGCCGACGGGGCCTCTTCCCGGCCGATACCGAGGGCGACCGTCGCGTTGCACTGCTGGTCGAGGTCGACGAGCAGTACCTGCTCACCCGCGGCCGCGGCGCAGGCGGCGAGGTTCACGGCCGTCGTCGTCTTGCCGACCCCGCCCTTCTGGTTCGCGACCGCGTAGACGACTCCCATCGCGGCGCGACGATAGCGAGGGGGCGGGCGGCGCAGTGAACATCCGCGACCTATGCCCGGGTACCGGGAATGGATTGCGCTAGTTCGGCTTTTGGGCTCGGCCTGGGCGGCGCGGGAGATTGGCCGGGGTCGGGCCGGCCTTCTTGACCACGTGGAGGTGGCGCTTGCGGCTCGCCGGGTAAGGGCGGACGGGGAGGACCGCTTCAAGCCGCATCGCCAAGCGCTCTTCGGCATCCGCCAGCGCGGCCTCCTCGTCCCTGTCGCGCGCGCCTTTCCACGCGACGAGCACGCCGCCATCTCGAAGCAGCGGCGACGCCAACTCCGCGTTTGTGACCAAGGTGCCAACCGCTCGCGCCGTCACCGCGTCGTACGCCTCCCGCCCACCGTCGGGTGGCTCCCTCGCTGCCCACTCCTCCGATCGCGCGTGCACGGCGCGAGCGTTCGCTATCCCGGCGGCATCAGCCGCCTCGTCGATGAAGGAGGCCTTACGGCGCACGGACTCGATCAGATCGACCCGCGCGCGAGGCAGCGCCGCGGCCAGCGCGAGGCCCGGAAAACCGGCCCCCGCCCCGAGATCGGCGAGTGTGCCGGCGGCGGCGAGCTCGGGAACCTCTAGTCCCACCAGCGAGTCGGCGACGTGCACATCCCACGCCTGGATCGGGTCGCGCACGGAGCTGAGGGAGCGCGGATCGGAGGCCAGGAGCTCGAGGACGCGCTCCAGCGACCGGCGGGCAGCCGGAGCGAGCGCGGAATGGGGTGACGTCAATCCGCGACCAGGGGGGCGACGACGACGCAGCGCTCTGGCTCAGCGCCCTCGCTGAACGTCTCGATCCCGCTGCGGTCCTTCAGATGCTGGTGAACGATCCGGCGCTCCGTCGGGCTCATCGGCTCGAGCTCGATCTCCTTGCCGGACTCGAGCGCCCGCTCGGCGGCGCGATCGGCCTGGCGCTCCACGACCTCTCGGCGCTCCTCGCGGTAGCCGGCCGCGTCGACGGACACCCGCTTGCGGTCCCCGCTTCCGGCAAAGGCCGCCCGGTAGCAGACGAGCTGGATCGCGTCGATGGTGTGACCGCGGCGGCCGATGACCATCCCGAGGTCCTCGCCCTCGATTCGCCCGCTGATCTCGTCGGAGTCCTCGCTCACGTCGACGTCGGCGTCGAGGTCGAGGGCCTCGACGACGCGCTCGAGGATCACGCGCACGCGTTCAGCGGGCTCGGCCGGTAGTGCGGCGGTGTCGGGGGTCATCGCGGCGAGTCTATTCACGCGGGTTCAGCGACGACGCTTCTTCTTGCGCGGTGGGGGCGGCGGCTTCTTCACCGCCGCCTGCTGCTCCGGCGTGGCCTTCTCGGGCGCGGGGATGATCTTCTTCACCACCGCCTGCTGGCCCATCGTCCACAGGTTGGTCGTGATCCAGTACACGACGAGACCGGCGGGGAAGTTGATGATCAGCGGGGTGAAGATGACGGGCAGCGCGAACATCATCACCCGCTGGGCGCCCTCGGCCGAGGAGGCCATGATCGAGGTCGAGCCGACCATCGTCACGAAGTAGAGGGCCAGCAGGATGATCAGGGTGGCGCCCGTCGCCGGGTCGGAAAGGTTCTCGATCCCGAGCCAGCCGGCGCCGTGGATCTCGGTGGTGAACTGGTCGCCTCGCAACAGGTAGAAGAGGGCGATGAAGATCGGTAGCTGCAGCAGCAGCGGGAAGCACGAGGCGAGGGGGTTGATCTGGTTCTTCTTGTAGAACTCCATCATCTCCCGCTGCTGGCGCTGCTTGTCGTCCTTGTAGCGCTGCTGGATCTCCTTGATCTGCGGCTGCAGCGCTTGGAGCGCGCGCATCGAGCGGATCTGCTTCAGCGAAAGCGGCAGGATCGCGAGGCGGGTCACGATCGTCAGGCAGACGATCGCGAGGCCCCACGACAGGCCGACGTTGTCGTGGAAGAAGGTGACGACCGCATTCGCGATCGTCACGAATGGCCGCAGGATGACAAGCGGCTCGTTCCGGGTCCGGATCGTGAGCTCGAACGCGCCCTGCTTGCCGTGGGCGCCGTCGACCTGGATGTAGTAGGTCTTGCCCTTGCCCGCGGTGAAGCCGACCTTGCTCTGCGTCCCGCATGCGTTGTCATCGCTCGCCACCTCTTGAAGCGAGGTGAGCGAATTACCCGTGTAGACGCCGAGCGTCGTGTCGAGGGTGCTTCCGCAGGTCTCGATCACCACGTCGCTGGTGCTCGACGAATCCCAGCGATACCAGGCGGATGACCCGCCCGGGGTGCCGGCCGGGGTCGGTTCGCCGGGTTCCCTCGTAAACCCCTTGTTGCTCCCGGTCACGTTGATCGGCAGGTCGCCCTTGAGGACCTGGGCCTTCGCGAAGGAGTCGTTCTTCGGGGCGGGGCCGCCCGACTGGCCGAACGCCATCGCGGCGCTCAACAGCCAGGCGACGACCATCGCCGAGGCGATCCAGACCATCGGTCGCGGGAGCGCCCGAAGCTCTCGGGTTTTGCCCAGGAAGCGCATCAGAGGCCACTCGAAGTGCGCGGGGCGGTGGCCGGTGGATCAGCTCGGCCCGTCTCGGGCGGCCGGAAAAGGGTTCGCGCCTCCACGGGGTCATAGCCTCCGTGACTCCACGGGTTGCAGCGGATGACCCGCCAGGCCGCGACCACGGAGCCGCGCAGGATGCCGAGCTCGCGGACCGCGTCCTCAGCGTACGCGGAGCAGGTCGGCTCGTACTTGCAGCGGCGGGGCAGCGCGGGCGAGATCAGGCGCCTGTAGGCGAGGAGCGGAAGAAGGAAGAGCGCCGTCAGGCCGGCGCGGACGCGCTGCGCGAGGCGTTTCACGTCGAACGGTCCTTCACGTCGTCGATCAGCTCCCGCAGTGCTTCGGTCACGCCCGCCGTGCGGTCACGCGCCACGAGCCCGGCTGCCTCCGGCCGGGCGACGACCACGAAGTCGCCGCCTTGGCCGAGCGAGTCGCCGAGCGACCAGAAGGCCTCTCGCACGGCCCGCTTGACGGCGTTTCGCTCGACGGCACCGCCCACCTTCCGCCCAACCGACACGCCGAGCCGCACGTCGTCCGCGGTCTCGGCGTCCGCCTCACGCGAAAACGTGTACAGCACGAAGAACCGGTTGCCCCGGGAGGCGCCCTGGCGGAACACGCGGTCGAAGTCGCCGCTGCGGGTCAGCCGCTGGCGACGGCGCGAGGCGCCGCTTCGGGCCATCAGGGGGTGAGCCGCTTGCGGCCCTTGCGGCGGCGGCGGCGGATCACCTCGCGGCCCGCGCGGGTCCGCATGCGTGCGCGGAACCCGTGGGTGCGGGCGCGCTTGCGCTTCTTGGGCTGGTAGGTCCGCTTCACAGTCGACGGCGCTCGGGGGCCGCGGTGGTTCGGCCGCGGCGGCGAGCCAGTATAGGGGCACGACCCGGACCCGCCACCCAGTGGCGAGGCGGCGGCGGCGGAGCGTTTTTCGCGCGTTATGCGCGGGCCTCTCGGTCAGGCGCGGTGGCGGTCGCGTGGCAGCTCCTATGATCGCCCGCCGTGCCTCTTCCCCTCTCCTCCGACCTCGATTCGATCTGGACGGAGGTGCGGGAGGCGCTCGCCGAATCGCTCCCGCCCTCGACGTTCGAGCTCTGGCTCGAGGCCCTTCGCCCCGTGTCGCTCCGGGCCGGGACGCTCGAGCTCGAGGCACCCTCGTCGAGCCGCGAGTGGGTCGAGCGTCGCTACGGCGCGCTGATCGAGCGCGTCGCCCGCGATCGATCAGCCGACGTCGAGCGGGTGGAGCTCCTCGGCGCGAAGCGCGCTGAGGAGCCCGACCCGGACGTCGAGCCGCTGAAGCCGAACCCGCTTCACACGTTCGACCGGTTCGTGATCGGGCCCGGAAACCGCCTCGCCCACTCCGCCGCCCTCGCCGTCGCCGAGTCGCCGGGCGAGGCCTACAACCCCCTCTTCCTCCACGGCCCGCCCGGGCTCGGAAAGACCCACCTCCTCGGCGCCGTCGCCAACTACCTCGGCGACCGCAGGCCCGACCTCTCCGTCCACTGCACGACGGCGGAGCGCTTCACGACCGAGTTCGTCACCTGTCTGAGAGAGGACGGCCCCGCCGCCTTCAAGCGTCGGCACCGCGACGTCGACGCGCTCCTCATCGACGATGTGCAGGCCTTGGAGGGCAAGCCGAAGACCGAGGAGGAGTTCGTCGACACCTTCAACGCCCTCCATCTCGCCGGCAAGCAGATCGCTCTCTCGAGCGACCGGCCACCCGAGGCGCTCGAGCATCTCGCCGAGCGTCTGCGCGACCGCTTCCACTGGGGCCTCACGGTGGAACTGGCTCCGCCCGACGTCCGGACGCGCGTCGCCCTTCTCTGGCGAATGACAACCTCGCTCCCTCTCCCTCTCGACGATCCCGGTGCGCTCGCGTCCATCGCCGCCTCGGTGCCCGACAACGTTCGTCGCCTCGAGGGAGCGATGACCCGCGTCGCGGCGCTCGGGTCGATGCTGAGCGAGCCGCTCACCCATGGGCTGGTCGACCGCGCGCTCGGCGCATCCGCCAAGCGTGATCACAAGCCCGCCGACGCCACGCCCAGGACCGACGCGATCAAGGAGGCCGTGGCCGAGGCGACCGGCCTCGATCCACAACAGCTCAGCTCATCCTCGCGCGCCCCACGGATCGCGCAGGCGCGGCAGGTCGCCGTCTACCTGAGCCGCGAGCTCACGAACGCGAGCCTCGCCGGCCTCGCCCGCGACTTCAACCGCGACCACGCGACGATCCGTCACGCCATTCGCGCCGTCGAGGGTCGCCTCGAAGCCGGCTCACCCACCGCCCGCACCCTTGAGCAGGCCCGGGAGATACTCGGGGTCTCGCGAACGCCGAAGCCTCCAGCCGCCCCGCGCGCCGCTGACAATCCCCACCCTCGTCCCACCTCCGCCAACCCGCATGAGCGCTCGTGAATAGATCTGTCACCCCCAGCTATCCCCATCATCAATACATCTGACCCAAGTAGTTAGATCAGGAATTCACAATGAAGCTTTCCCTCTCCCGTGACGACCTCGTCTCCAGCCTGTCGCTTGTAACGCGAGCGGTTTCCTCCCGCACGACCCTTCCCGCCCTCGGCGGCGTTCACCTCGCAGCCGGCGCGGACGGCTTGACGCTTCGTGCCACCGACCTCGAGCTCTCGCTCACGTGCCGGACCAAGGCCTCGATCGACTCGCCCGGGGAAGTCCTACTCCCGGCTCGCCTCCTCGGCGACGTAGCTCGAAGCCTTCCGGGCGGGTCCGTAGAAGTGGCGCTGCGGCCCGACCAGCGCGACGTCGAGATCGTCGCCGGCTCCGCTCGCTTTCATCTCAAGACGCTGGCATCGGAGGACTTCCCGAAGTTTCCGCAGCCAGGCGACGAGGTCGTGGTCCTCCCGTCCGCCCCGCTCGCCGAGACGATCGACCTCGTCGCTCGCGCCGCGTCACGCGACGAGGTGCGCCCGATCCTCACCGGCGTTCTCGTTTCGGGGGAGGGCAACACGCTCACGATGGTCGCCACCGACTCCTATCGGCTCAGCGTGAAGCACACGGCGCTCGAGTCGCCGCTCAGCGCGAAGGTCGAGGCGAACGTCCCGGCCAAGGCACTGCGCGAGCTCGCGCGCGTGATCGGCCAGGAGAATCCCGAAGCGGTCGACCTGTCGCTGGCGCGCAACCAGGTGGTGTGCCGCACCGCCGGCGTGACCATCGCGTCGCGCCTGATCGAGGGCCAGTTCCCCAGCTGGCGCCAGCTCATCCCTGAATCGTTCGAGCACGAGGTGAGGCTCCCGCGCTCCGAGCTCCTGGACGTCACCCGGCGGATCGGACAACTCGCGCAGCGGAACGCCCCGCTGCGCCTCGCCTTCTCGGAGGGCGAGCTGACCGTCGCCGCCGAGACTCCAGAGATCGGCGACGCGAGCGAGGGGATGCCCGCCCCCTACAGCGGCGAGGCGATGGAGATCGCCTTCAACCCCCAGTTCCTCATCGAGGGAATCGAAAGCGTCGCGACCGAGGAGCTCGTCCTCAAGCTGAGCTCACCGCTTCGCCCGGGACTGCTCCAGGCCTCCGGCAGCGACGAGTTCAGCTATCTGGTCATGCCGATCCGGCTCAACGTCTAGCGGTGATGCCGTGGAAGGGCGCGCACCCACCGTCGTCTCCTCGGTCGAGGTCTCCGGCCTGCGAAACCTCACCGCCGCGAGATTCGACCTCTCCTCGAGCCTGACCCTCGTTCACGGCCCGAACGGCGCCGGAAAGTCGTCGCTGCTCGAGGGCATCTGCCTCGCGCTCACGGGTCGCTCGCCGCGCACGGCCCGGCGCCGCGAGACGATCGCCTTCGGCTCCGACCTCGCCCGGGCCGAGGCCCTCGTCACCGAAGCCGATGAGCGCTTCCGTTTCCTGTGGTCCGCCGACCGGTCGGGAGAAGCACGCCACCTACTCGACGGCAAGCCGCTCACCTCGGAAGCGGCGGCTATCCGCCCGTCCCTCGGTGTGTTCGTGCCGGACCGCCTCGAGCTCATCAAGGGCGGGCCGGGCCCGCGTCGCGCGCGGCTGGACAGGCTTGCGGCGGCCCTGCGGCCGGCGCGGGCGGCGACGCGCGACCGCTACCGCGCAGCCCTCGCCCAGCGCAACGCGCTCCTCGCAGGCGCGCGCGGCACAGAGCCGGCCGGCCTCGACGCCTGGGATGTCGAGCTCGCCGAGGCGGGCGCCGAGCTCATGCGCGCCCGGGCCGAGGTCGCGGAGAGCATCTCGGGCGAGTTCACCGCCGCCGCCGAGGACCTGGGCCTCGGCGAGGACGCAATCGTCCGCTACCGTCCGCGCAGCGCCGCCACCTCGGCGGAGGAGCTCGCGGCGGAGCTCGCCGAGCGCCGCGGCTCCGACCTCGCCCGCGGATGGAGCGGCCACGGGCCCCACCTCGACGAGCTCGAGGTGACGATCGGCGGGCGCGCGGCCCGCCGCTACGCGTCGCAGGGCGAACAGCGGGCCGCGCTCCTCGCGCTGCTATTCGCCGAGCGGCGGGTGCTGCTCGATGCGCGACTGATCCCGCCATTGATGCTCCTCGACGACGTGATGAGCGAGCTCGACCCCGAGCGCCGGCTCCGCCTCGCAAGACGCCTCCGGGAGGGTGGCGGGCAGGCCCTCGTGACGGCGACGGAGTCAGCGCATGTGCCGGCCGAGATCGACCGCGAAGAGCTCGCGCTTCGCGACGGGCGCGCCGAACCGCGCGGCCTCAGCGCGGCGGCTTGACGAGGCGGGCCCGCCCCCGCGCGGTCGGCTCGGCTCTCGACGCGCTGAAGAGCCGTACGGCGCCGGCGACCCCCCTCGCCGCGGTGCAGCTCCACTGGCCCGACGTCGCCGGCCCATCGATCGCGGCCGAGGCCATCCCGGTCGCCGAGCGGGACCGCATCGTCACCGTGGCCTGCCGCTCCGCGGTGTGGGCTCAGGAGCTCGACCTCATGGCGCCCGAGCTTCTCGATCGCCTGAACCAGCGGCTCGACGGCCCGATCGAGGCCCTCCGATTCACCGCCGACGCGGCGCGCCACGACTAGCGCTAGCAGGGGTGGCTGGGGCGGTGAGGTGACCTTCGCGGTGGTTCCGCGCCCTGCATTCACGTTTTGTGCACGATTTGCAGGGCTTTTGCTACAACCGCCTCGGTTCGGTGACGGCCGTTCCTGATAGACTTATGTCCACTACCTGAGCACCCCGAGTCGTCTGCCGCAACGGTCAGAATTCGCGTCAGCCGGTCCGGGGTTTTCTCTGATCGGAGCGGGCAGGCCTGTCGACCAGCGCGTGCCGCCCGCCAGCGAAAGGACTTAGTGGCAAAAAGCGCTAGCAAGCCCTCGACGAGGGCGACCAGGGCGAAGAAGGCGGGCGGCGACGGCGCCTATACCTCGGGCGAGATCACCGTACTGCGCGGGCTCGAGCCCGTTCGCAAGCGCCCTGGGATGTACATCGGCTCTACCGGGCCGCGGGGCCTTCATCACCTCGTCTACGAGGTCGTGGACAACTCGGTCGACGAGGCGATCGCGGGCCATTGCGACCGCATCGAGGTGACCCTGCACCCGGACAACAGCGTCACCGTGGTCGACGACGGCCGCGGGATCCCGGTCGACGAGCATCCCGAGGAGAAGCGGCCCGCGGCCGAAGTGGTCCTGACGACGCTCCACGCCGGCGGCAAGTTCGGCGACGGCGGCGGCTACAAGGTCTCCGGCGGGCTTCACGGCGTCGGCGTGTCGGTCGTGAACGCGCTGTCGGAGCGGCTTCACCTCGAGGTGAGCCGGGACGGCCACGTCTGGACCCAGGACTACGAGCGCGGCGAGCCCAAGGGCGACCTGAAGCGCGGCAAGGCCAGCAAGAAGACGGGGACGACGATCACGTTCCTCCCCGACGCCGAGGTCTTCGAGGAGGTCAGCTTCGACTACGCCACCCTCGCGGAGCGGCTCCGCGAGACGGCGTTCCTGACCCGCAACCTGCGGATCGACCTGGTCGACGAGCGCGGCGCCGGCCAGCGCGAGACCTTCCAGTACAAGGGCGGCATCGTCGACTTCGTCGCGCACCTGAACGAGAACAAGGACGCCCTGCACCGCAAGACGATCTTCTTCGACAGCGAGACCGAGGACGGCCAGGTCGAGGTCGCGATGCAGTGGAACTCGAGCTACCAGGAGTCGGTCTTCAGCTTCGCGAACAACATCAACACCCATGAGGGTGGCTCGCACCTCTCGGGCTTCCGGTCGGCGCTGACCCGGACGATCAACGCCTACGCCCGGCAGAAGGGCCTCCTCAAGGAGAAGGACGAGAACCTCTCGGGCGACGACGTCCGCGAGGGCCTGACGGCCGTCATCTCCGTGAAGCTGCGAGAGCCGCAGTTCGAGGGCCAGACGAAGACGAAGCTCGGAAACCCCCCGGTGGAGGGCCTCGTCAAGGAGACCGTCAATCGGAAGCTCGGCGAGTTCCTCGAGGAGACCCCGGCGGACGCGCGCCGCATCGCGTCGAAAGCGGTCGACGCGGCCCGAGCGCGGCAGGCCGCCCGCAAGGCCCGCGACCTCACGCGGCGCAAGTCGGCTCTCGAGAACTCCACCCTGCCGGGGAAGCTCGCGGACTGCACGGTCCGCGATCCGTCACTCGCCGAGCTCTTCATCGTCGAGGGCGACTCGGCCGGCGGCTCGGCGAAGCAGGGCCGCGACCGCAACACCCAGGCCATCCTCCCGCTGCGCGGCAAGATCATCAACGTCGAGAAGGCGCGGATCGACAAGGTCCTGATGAACCAGGAGATTCAGAACCTGATCACCGCGGTCGGGACCGGCGTGCGCGAGGAGTTCAACATCGACGACGCGCGCTACCACAAGGTGATCCTGATGACCGACGCCGACGTGGACGGCGCCCACATCCGCACTCTCGCTCTCACGTTCATCTACCGCGAGATGCGCGAGCTGATCGACGCGGGCTTCGTCTATATCGCGACGCCCCCGCTCTACAGGATGCGCAACGGCAAGCAGGACACCTACATCGAGAAGGAGTCCGAGCTCGAAGAGATCCTCCTGCGCGACAAGGTCGAGCGGTTCGAGATCGTCGACGGCACAGGCAAGAACCACAAGCTCACCGGAGCCCGCTGGCAGCGGTTCAACCGGCGCCTCAACGAGTACGAGGGGTGGTCCGAGTCGCTGCGGGCGGAGTTCGGGCACGACCTCGTCGCCTTCCTGTCCGAGTCACGGCTGCTGGACGAAGGGGCGGCCACCCTCGCCGGCGCAAAGAAGGTGATCGAGGCACCGGATCCCGAGGGAGAGCCGTTCGAGACCGAGCTCGCCGAATCGTCGGCCGACGAACTGACCGTGCGCGCGGTGCACCGTGCCAGCGGTCTCGCCCGGAAGCATCGCCTGACCTCGGCGCTCTTCGGCTCAACCGAGTACCGCCACCTGGTCGAGGTCCATGCGGAGCTGCTGAAGCAGGCGGGCCAGCCGCCGTTCGCGATCGCGCTTGGGGACCGGACGGCCGACGCCGATTCGTTCGCCGAGCTTCGCCGCTGCGTCCTGGAGCTTGCGCGCCACGGGGTGCAGATGCAGCGCTTCAAGGGCCTCGGCGAGATGAACGCCGAGCAGCTTCGCGAGACCACGATGGACCCGCAGACCCGGACCCTCCAGCGGGTCACAATCGACGACGCCGCCCTTGCCGAGCGCATCTTCACCGACCTGATGGGCGACAAGGTCGAGCCCCGCAAGGCGTTCATCGAGAACCACGCGAGGGAGGTCCGGTTCCTCGACGTCTAGTCGGGGCCGGGTGAGACATGGAGGCTGGACTCGACGCCCTGACGGGCCGGATCGAGGAGCGCGAGCTCACCACCGAGATGCGGTCGTCGTACCTCGATTACGCGATGAGCGTGATCGTGGGACGGGCGCTCCCGGACGCGCGCGACGGCCTGAAGCCCGTCCACCGCCGCGTGCTCTACGCGATGCACGACCTCGGGCTGCAGCCGAACCGGGCGTACCGCAAGTGCGCGTTCATCGTCGGCGAGGTGATGGGCAAGTACCACCCTCACGGCGACACGGCGATCTACGACACGCTCGCCCGGATGGCGCAGGAGTTCTCGCTGCGCAACCCGCTGGTCGACGGCCAGGGCAACTTCGGCTCGATCGACGACGACCCGCCGGCCGCCATGCGCTACTGCGTCACCGGCGACACGCGCATTGCGACCACCGATGGGACCGTCCGGATCGATTCGATCGTTCCGGCGGCGACGCCCGACTCGGATCACGATGTCGACCTCGAGGTTCTCGATCGTCGGGGTCGTCCAGTCCACGCTTCGAAGCTTTTCCACTCGGGTGACCACCCGACGTTGCGCCTCCGCACGGCTCAGGGTCACGAGTTGACTGGCACGCACAACCACCCGGTCCTCTGCCTCGTGGACATGGCCGGTGCGCCTCTGCTGATGTGGAAGCTGCTGGAGGAGGTCGGCGAGGGCGACCGGGTGCTTATTGCGCGGATGCCGCGCCGCGCGAGCGCACCCCTCAGTATCGACGAACGTCGCCTCGCGGTGCTGGCCGGCGCCTTCGTTTCCGAAGGCTGGGTGAGCAAGGCCCGTGCGGGCTTCAACAACACCGACAAGGCTTACTTCGACGCTGTCGTTGACGCGTATGACGCTCTGGTCGGTGGTCGGCGTTACGTCTATACGCGAACGATCAAGTCGGGGAGCCTCCTCCACGAGCTTGACGTCCAGGATCTGACCGCCCTTCTCGCCAGCCCGCTCGCGGAGGTCGTCGGGGCGGCTAGGGACAAGCGCGTGCCGGAATTCATTTGGAGAGGCTCGACAGAGTCGAAGCGGGCGTTCCTCCGCTCTCTGTTCCACGGAGACGGCTCCTCATCGCTGCTGCCGCGCAACACGATCCAGGTTTCGTACTCCACCTACAGCGAGGGGCTGGCGAAGGACGTCCAGCTTCTCTTGCTCGAGTTTGGCATTGTCTCCCGCCTCTGCGCCTACGCGAGGGGCGAGCACAAGGCCGTCATCACGAATCGCCGCGACGCCCGCATCTTCGCCAAGGAGCTCGGCTTTCTTGGAGCGAAGCAGGAGAAGCTCGAGCGGGAGCTGGCAGCGATTCCCGAGAGCAGCCGCGCGCTGAGCCGAGACTTCACCCCCTTCGTCGCCGACTACATCCGCTCGGAGAATGAATCGCGCTGGACTGATCGCGACTGGCTTACGCGCCACAACGTCGACCGCATCGAGCGCTGGGAGCAGGGTGGCACGGCGATCCTAGAGCGGATCCAATCCGACGAAGTTCGACGTGTCGTCGAGCCGTTGATGACGGGCGACTACTTCTACGCCGACGTCGCGTCGGTGGAGGCCGCGGGGGTGACGTCGGTCTACTCCCTCCGCGTCGATTCCGACGATCACTCCTTCCTCACCAACGGGTTCGTCAGCCACAACACCGAGGCGCGACTCTCCCGCCTCGCGACCGAGATGCTGCGGGACATCGAGGCCGAGACCGTCGACTTCGGCCCCAACTACGACGAGTCCCA
The DNA here is from genome assembly GCA_963823245.1 of uncultured Actinomycetes bacterium. Classification (GTDB taxonomy): domain Bacteria; phylum Actinomycetota; class Thermoleophilia; order Solirubrobacterales; family 70-9; genus JAWVFM01. The sequence continues at coordinate 242,995 of CAWGKQ010000010.1, forward strand.
GCAGGAGCCGCTTGTGCTGCCGGCACGGTTCCCGAATCTGCTCGTCAACGGGGCGGCCGGGATCGCGGTGGGGATGGCGACCAACATCCCGCCGCACAACCTGCGCGAGACCGTCGGTGCCGTCAAGGCCTATATCGAGAACCCCGACATCGACCTGGCCGGCCTGATGGAGCACGTGAAGGGCCCCGACTTCCCGGGCGGCGGCCTCATGAGCATGGAGGGCATCCGGGACGCGTACGCATCCGGCCGCGCCTCGGTAAAGGTCCGCGGCCGCGCGCACGTCGAGCCCCTGAAGGGCGGCAAGGAGGCGATCATCGTCTCCGAGCTGCCGTTCATGGTCAAGAAGGGCGGCGACGGCGGGCTGATCACGAAGATCGCCGACCTCGTCCGCGAGAAGAAGATCACCGGCATCTCGGACCTGCGGGATGAGTCCGACCGCTCCGGCATGCGCCTCGTCATCGAGCTCAAGCGCGGCGGCGATCCGGCCGCGGTGGTGCTGAACCAGCTCTACAAGCACACCGCGATGCAGACCTCGTTCGGCGTCAACATGGTGGCGCTCGTCGACGGCGTGCCGCGCACGCTGAGCCTCAAGGAGTGCATCCAGCACTACGTCGGCCACCAGCGCGAGGTCATCGTGCGCCGCACCCAGCACGAGCTGCGCCGGGCGGAGGCGCGCGCTCACGTCCTCGAGGGCCTACTCATCGCGCTCGACAACCTCGACGCGGTGATCGCCCTGATCCGCGGCTCCGCCGACCCCGACGAGGCCCGCGCGGGCCTGATCGAGAGGTTCGAGCTCAGCGACACCCAGGCGCAGGCGATCCTTGACATGCGCCTGCAGCGACTGACAGCGCTCGAGTCCGGCAAGGTCCGCGAGGAGCACGCCGAGCTCATGAAGACGATCGCGGAGCTGCGGGCGATCCTCGGCGACCCGGCGCGCATCGACGCCCTGATCACTGAGGAGATCGGCGAGATCGGCGAGCGATACGGCGACGAGCGGCGCACCGAGATCACCCACTTCGAGGGCGACATGAACGTCGAGGACATCATCGCCGACCAGCAGATGGTGATCTCGATCACGCATTCCGGCTACGCGAAGCGCCTCCCGCTCGTGACCTACCGCCAGCAGCGCCGTGGGGGCCTGGGGGTCACGGGCATGGACATGAAGGAGGACGACTACATCGAGCACCTCCACATCTGCTCGACCCACGACTTCCTGCTCTTCTTCACCAATCGCGGGAAGGTCTACCGCCTGAAGGTGTACGAGCTACCCGAGGGCTCGAGGACGTCGAAGGGCCGGGCCCTCATCAACGTGCTGCCGCTGCGCGAGGGCGAGAGGGTCATGGCGGTGAAGCCCACGCGCGACTTCAGCGAGGGCGAGTATCTCGTCTTCGCCACCGCCAAGGGACTCGTCAAGAAGACGAAGTTCACCGACTACAACACGAAGATCAAGGCCGACGGGATCATCGCCATCAAGGTCCGTGACGGCGACGAGCTCGTCCAGGTGCGGCTCACCTCGGGCGACGACGACATCCTTCTCGTCTCGAAGTCCGGGCACGCCTCGCGGTTCAGCGAAAAGGCCGTGCGGGCGATGGGCCGTGACACCTCGGGCATCAAGGGCATGAACGTGACGGGCAAGATCGGCCGTGAGGCGAACCGGGTGCTGGCGATGGACATTGCCCGCGACGAGTCGGAGCTCTTCGTCGTCACCGAGAATGGCTACGGCAAGCGCACGTCGGTTTCCGAATATCCGGTGAAGGGCCGCGGCACGAAGGGCGTGCTCACCGCGAAGCTGACCGAGAAGAAGGGCGGCCTCGCCGGTGCGCTCATCGTCCGCGAGCACCAGGACCTGCTGTTCATCTCGCAGAACGGGATGGTCCAGCGCACCCAGGCGGGTGGCATCTCACAGATGGGCCGCGCGACGCAGGGCGTGAAGGTCATGAACATCCGCGACGACGACCGGTTGGTCGCGGTGGCGCTGGTCGTGGAGTCCGGCGGCGCGGTGGGCACCGAGGCGCCCCCCTCGCCTGAGCTCGACGGCGTCGACGGCGCCGCCGGCTGACGAGCCTCAGGCAGCCGCCAGGTACGGCTCCCAGGCCATCGGGACCGTGGGGCTCGCGATGCGGATGAAGATGGTCGGGCCCGGCGCCTTCGGCCGGTTGCGCGGGTGCATCGAGACCTCGCGCGGGAGCCGGTTGCCCTTCTTGCGGTTGCACGGCGCGCAGGAGGCGACGATGTTCTCCCACACCGACTGACCGCCCCGGCTCCTCGGGATCACGTGGTCGACGGTGAGGCCGGCGTGCGCCTCGCGCCCGCAGTACTGGCACGTCCAGGCGTCGCGGGCCAGGACTGCCTTGCGGGTGATCTTGCGTCGATGTACATCGCGGGGGATGCGCACGTAGCGGACCAGCCGGATGACGCACGGCCGGACGAAGACCAGGCGCTCCGAATGGAGCGCCCCAGCGCCCTCCTCGAGCACCTCGGCGCGCGACTTGAGCACCAGCACCGCCGCGCGCCTGACCGTGCAGACGTTGATCGGCTCGTGGCTTGCGTTGAGGACGAGAACGCGGCCGGACGCGGCGGCCGACCGCCGCACTACCTCGGGGTCGCCGTCGGTGTCCCGCACACCCCGTTCCGCTACGGCGAGGCTCGCCATGGTGCGGAAAGGATACGGATTGCGTCCGGCGGCTCCGCGCGCCGGCCGACTCAGCCGGAACGGAGACCGAGCTCGCCGATCGGGTAGCTCCCCAGGATCCGAACCGATTCGGCCTTGCCGCGCAGGCCGTCGATCGCCTCCGCCACCACGGCATCGCTCTCGCGGCCCTCCAGGTCGACGAAGAACATGTACCGGCCGAGTCCCTGGCGGAGCGGCCGCGACTCGATCCGCGTCAGGTTCACCGAGCGCCGGGAGAACTCGGTGAGCGCCTCCACGAGCGCGCCTGGGTGGTCCTGGCCGAGCTCCGCGAACACGAGCGTCGTCCGCCAGTCGCCGGAGCCGTCGATGGCGGCCGCGTCCGGGGCGATCCAGATGAACCTGGTTACGTTGCCCGCCTCGTCCTCGATTTCGCTGCGGAGGACCTCGCAGCCGTAGAGGTCGGCGGCCGACGCCGCGCCGATCGCGGCCCACGGCTCGGAGGTGAGGCCCACGCTGCGGATGGCTTCCGCGCTCGAGGTCGTCGCGATCACCTCCGCCCCAGGAACCTCGGTGCGCAGAAAGCGCGCGCACTGCGCGAGCACCTGGGGATGCGAGAGCACGCGCTCGATCGCGCCGAGCTCGATCGCGTCTCGCGCCACGAGGCTGTGCCGGATCGGCTGATCGTGCTCGCCGGCGATCGTCACTCCCTCGACGTCGAATGCCAGCGCGTCGAGGGTGGGACGGACGGAGCCCTCGATGGAGTTCTCGAACGGGACCAGCGCCAGGTCGGCGGCGCCCTCGGCGACGGCCGAGATCGCCGCGTGGACCGTCTCCAGCGGCACCCGCTCCACGTCGCGTCCCGCCGCCGCGGCTTGGACCGCATCGTCGGAGAAGGTTCCGGCTGGGCCGAGGTAGGCGACCTTCATGGGTGCGAACGGTATCCGGCGCCTACGCGAAGGTGATGTTGTAGGTGGCGTTGTTGTTGGTGGTGACGTGCTCGCCGACGACGGGCGCGACCTTTACCTGGATCGTCAGCGCGGCTCCGCTCGGAACGGATCCAAGCGCCACGTCAGCCGTCCCCGTTCCCCCGGCCGCGATGCTGCCGATCGTCGTCTGCTTGCTCTTGGTCGCGCCCCCGCCGGAGACCTTGACGCTCACCTGGAGGTTGCGCTCGGTCGAGTCGCCCTGGTTCTGGACGGCGATGGCGAGGGTGTTCGGCGGAGCGGACGTGACAGCCGTGGTCCCGTTAGGCGTCAGCGTCGAGCCGTTGAGGGTCGCCGTCGAGATCCCGGTTCCGTGCACGCCGCTGACGGAGCCACCGCCACCTCCGCCGGAGACCCCGATGCCGGAGAGGATCCCCGCGATCGTCGTCACGTCGAGCCACTTGGTCTGGGGATCGGGGAGAAATTGGCTCGAGGGCGCGTGCTCCGAGATCCCCTGGTCGCCGAGCGCGTTGTCGATCTCGCTCTGGGCACGGGCGTAGACAACATCGCTGGCCAGCAGCTGCTTCATCTGCGCGACGACATGCTTCGCGGTCGTCTCCCCGGACCCGCCGCCGGCGAGCTCGTCGGCGATCCCGTTGAGCGCGTTGGCGCGGAAGTCGTAGGCGAGCGCGAGATCGGCGTGCGCGGCGCCCAGCTCATCGGGCGTCGAGAGCTCCTGGGCGCGGGCCGAGAGGGAGGAGGCGGTCCCGGCGTCGGTCTTGAGCTCGGTCTGGAAGGTGAGCTTCGAGCCGGACGGGTTCTCGAGGTGCTGGAAGAACCCCTTCGAGAGCTGGTCCGTCTGCGCGACGAGCGACTTCAGGTCGGCGTCGAAGTTCTCGAAGCTTCGCATCTTTCGCGCGTCAAGGCACCCCTTCACGCCCAGCACGATCAGGATCAGCACGACGAGCCCGATGACGGCCGCGACGCCGCGCCGCGCCATGACCTGGCGGTGGCGCTCGGCCGGGTCTCTGCGCGCGGGCCGGGATCGGCGTGCGGCGTAGGGTGATTCGTCGTCGATGGCCATCGTCGAAAGCGCCCGATTGCAGGCGCCTTTCGTGCCGAGAGTATTACCGCTGGAGTACCTGGGACCTGACCCCCCGCTTGCGGGCAGGAGCGCGCCCACCGGCGGCGAACCGTGAAGGTTGGTGGCGTCTGACCTCGTTCTCGGCCGGTTCCGCATCCTCGAGCGCATCGGCTCGGGAGGAATGGGCGTCGTCTACCGCGCGTTCGACGAGCGCCTCCAGCGTCAGGTCGCCGTGAAGGAGATCCCCGGGGCCGACTCGGAGCGCGTCCTGCGGGAGGCGAAGGCGGCCGCCCGGCTCAACCACCCCGGCGTCGTCACGCTGTACGAGTTCGGGGCCGAAGCAGAGAGCGCGATCCTCGTGAGCGAGCTCGCCGCAGGCGCTCCGCTGGGCGAGCTGGCGGCCTCAGGGGAGCTCACCGACCGCGACGTCGCCGAGGTCGGCATCGACGTCTGCGGCGCGCTCTGCCACGCGCACTCGCGCGGCGTCGTCCATCGCGACGTCAAGCCGGCCAACGTGGTGGTGAGCCGCAACGGATCGGGCACGGCCGCGAAGCTCATGGATTTCGGCATCGCGTCGCTGGCCGGCGAGGCGCGGCTCACCGGCACCGGTGAGGTGGTCGGGACGCTCGCCTACATGGCGCCCGAGCAGGCCGACGGCGGCGAGGTTGGCGAAGCGGCCGACGTGTACTCCCTGGCCCTGACGCTGTATGAGTGCTGGGCCGGGTTCAACCCGGTCGCCGCCGGGACGCCGGCCGCGACTGCCCGGAGGATCGGCGCGCCGGTGCCGCCGCTCGCGGTTGAGCGCCCGGACCTCCCCGCGGACCTCTGCGCCCTCGTAGACGACTGTCTCGCGCCCGACCCCGCCATGCGGCCCGGGATCATCGGCCTCGCCGACGCGCTGGCCGGCGAGCTAGAAGAGCTCGACGACGAGCACCGACTACCCGCGGGGAAGCCGGCCGGGCCGGCGCGTGGCAGGAGCGGCCGGGCTGCCCGCCTCGTCGTCGCCGTCGGGCTCATGGCCGCGCTCTGGGTTCTCGCCGGGCCCGCGCACCTGCCTGGCCTCGCCCTCGTGCTCGGCCTGCTGTGCGCTCCGGCGGTGATCTTCGCCGCGCCGATCGAGCGAGCCCTGATCCCCGTCCTCGCACCCGCGCTCGGCGCCGCCACCCTCGGCATCGCCTACCCCGCGTTCGCGGGCAGGCAGGGCGAGGGCTTCGAGCGCGCGGCGCTCGGAGCCCTCGGCTGGTTCTGGCTCGCAGCCGGGGCGGTGGTCCCGGGAATCGGGCGGCATATCGCACCGGTCGCGGGCCCCGGATGGACGCACTCCATCTCGGCGGCCTACCACCAGGTCCTCGTACCGCTCGGAAGCCTCCACTCGCTCGCCGCGGCGGCGGCGTTCGGTCTCGCGGCCTGGGCGATCGGGCCGATCCTGCGCGCGAGCCACCTGGCGCTGACGCTCGTAGGGGCGGTGCTGTGGGCGGCGGCCCTGACGGCCGCGGTTCACGCGGTCGTGCCCGCAGTGGCCTCGACTCCGATCGTCGCACTCGCCGCCATCCTGCTCGTGATCTGGCTCGATCGCCGCACTCCGGGGGCCGAGCCAGGGTGGCGGCGGTTCGCATCCGCACCACTAGGATTCTCCGGGGTCGCCCCCACGTTGCCGGCACCCCAGGAGCGAAGCCATCAGCGTCCTTAGAAACCTCGAAGCGCGCATCGAAGGCCTGGTCGAGGGCGTCTTCAGCCGCGCTTTCTCATCCCAGGTCCAGCCGGTGGAGATCGCCCGGAAGCTGGCGAAGGAGATGGACGCGCACAGGACCGCCTCGGTCTCCCGCGTGTACGTGCCGAACCAGTACTCGGTCTGGCTCTCACCCGAGGACCACGGGCGGATCGAGGGATATGAGCGCTCGCTCGGTCAGGAGCTCTCCGGCTACCTGCTCGAGCACGCCCGGCGCAACGACTATGCCCTCCTCACGCGGCCCGAGGTGGAGCTGAAGGTCGACGAAAGGCTCCGGCTCGGAGAGTTCGGGATCCAGACTCGCCTCGTGAAGCCCCCGGCGCGCCAGGGCGAGGCGCCGGCGCAGGGGGAGGAGGGCCACACGATGGTCTACACGGTGCCTCCAAAGGCCTCGCGCGCCAGCGTCAGCCGGCCGGCGGAGCGCCTTGTCGACACCAAGGCCATCGTGTCGCTCGACGATCGCCGCTATGTGCTGGACGGGCCCGTCGCGGTGCTTGGCCGCTCACGTGAGTGCGATTGCGTCCTGAACGACCCAAACGTGTCGCGCCGGCATGCGGAGCTTCGCCGGTCCTCGAACGGCGACTGGCAGGTCGTCGACCTCGGCTCGACCAACGGCGTGAAGGTCAACGACCGGCTCGTGGACCGCTCCCGCCTCTCGCCCGGCGATCACGTCACGCTCGGAACCACCCACTTCACGTTCGACATCGAGCAGTAGCGAGCCGTACCGGGGGGCACACCTTTAGCCTCCCCCTGCCTTGAACACCGATCCGATCGCAGTCGGCCTCAAGTTCGCCTTCCTGGCGGTCCTGTACCTGTTCCTGCTGTGGGTGGCGCGCAGCGCTCTGCGAGAGCTTCGAACCTCGGCGCGCCCGGCGCCGGAGGCGACGGGCGTCCATCCGATCGGCCCCGGGGGGCGCGCGGCGCCGACCGACGCGTGGGTCGTGGTGCAGACCGGCGGTGGGCTCCAGCCCGGCGAGCGGTTCGACCTCTTCGGCGGCCTCACGATCGGGCGCTCGAGCGAGGCCGATATGAGGATCGAGGACCGCTTCGCGTCGGGCATCCACGCGCGTTTCTACTCTCGCGGCGGCAGCTACTACGTTGAGGACATGAACTCCACGAACGGCACGTTCCTGAACGGCGCCCGCCTCGACGGGGAGGCGCGCCTTGGGGACCTCGACGAGATTCGGATCGGCGACACCGAGCTCCGGTTCGAGCTCGACGTCCCCGGGATGGACTAGCCCGTGGACGCCGGAGCGCCGTAGATGCTCGTCGTCGTCGAGGAGGCCTACCGATCCGACGTCGGTAGGCAGCGAAGCGCGAACGAGGACTCCTACTACGCGCACGCTCCGCTTTTCGCAGTCGCCGACGGGATGGGCGGGGCGCAGGCCGGCGAGGTCGCCTCGCGCATGGCTGCGGAGTCGTTCTCTCCCGGCGCCAAGGTCGAGACCTCGCCCGAGACCTACCTCCGGGGGATCGCTGAGGACGCGAACGCTCGGATCCACCGGCTGGCCCAGGCCGACTCCTCACGTTCGGGGATGGGCACGACCCTGACCGCGGCCCTCCTCGAAGACGACGAGCTGAGCCTGGCCCATGTCGGCGACAGTCGCGCGTACCGGTGGCGGGACGGCGAGCTGAAGCTCCTCACCTCGGACCATTCGCTGGTCGAGGAGCTGCGCCGGCAGGGACGGCTCACCGACGCGCAGGCCGAGGACCACCCGCAGCGCTCGATTATCACCCGCGCGCTCGGCCCCGAGCCCCAGGTCGAGGTCGACACGATGACCTACCGTGCCCGGCCCGACGACGTGTACCTGATCTGCTCCGACGGCCTCACGACCATGATGAAGGAGGCGCCGATCGCGCAGATCCTCGCCGAGTCCGGCACGCTCGAGCAGGCGGTCGATCGCCTCGTCGCCGAGGCCAATGCGGCCGGCGGACGCGACAACATCACGGTCGTCGCGTTTCGCCTGGCAGAGGGCGATCCTTCGCGCGCGGCCGACGGCGCCACCCTGGTCGGGCCGGCCGCCGAGGAGGCCGGGCTCACGGGCGTGGCGGTCCGCGCCGGCACCGCGGAGCACGAGGCCCGGCGGCGCCGCGCGCTCGGTGGCGCCGCGGCGGAGCCGGCGGCCCCCGAGCGCCGGAGCAGGCGTCGCGGTGTGCTGGTGGCGCTCGCCACGATCGCGATTTCGGTCGGCCTCGCCGTCTTCGCGGTCTGGGGCGTCCGCCAGATCTACTTCCTCGGGACCGACCCGGGCGGCCGACTCGCCCTGTACCGCGGGCTCCCCTACGAGCTTCCCTTCGGCCTCAAGCTCTACTCGGAGCAGTACGCGGCAGCCGTCCAGGTCTCGAGCCTCCCGAAGTCCGAGCGCGGGAGCGCGACCGACCACACGCTGCGCTTCCACGATGACGCGGCGAGCCTCCTGAAGCATCTGACGGCCGTGGCCAAGCCGCCGAAGCCGGTGCGCGTCCCGAAGCCACCGCCACCGCCGAAGCCCAAACAGAACCCGAAGCAACAGAAGCCGAGCGGGCAGCAGGGAGGCCAGAGCACCTCGAAGAAGCCTGCGGGCGGCGGGGCGGCGCAGAGGAACCCTCAGAGCGGGGCAAAGCAGTGAGCGCCCGCAACCGCGAGCTCCTCGCCCTCATCCCGGTCGGGCTCCTGGTGACCGCGGGCTTCGCCGCCGTCCTGATCGTCGAGAGCGACAAGATCAGCGACATCGGCCTCATCTACGGCGGCTACTTCCTCGCCGTCTGCGTGGGCGTCCACGTCTTCCTGCGGATCCGCGTGCCGCACGCCGATCCCTACCTCTTTCCACTCTGCGCTCTACTCGCCGCCGTCGGCCTCGTGGTCCTCTTCCGGATCAACGACACGCTCGCGCTCCGGCAGGCGTCGATCTTCGTCGCGGGCGCCGTCCTCTTGGCCGCGACCGTCGTGTTCCTTCGCGACTACACGAAGCTCGAGCGCTACCGCTACCTGATCGCCATCTTCGGGATCCTTCTGCTCCTGGCTCCGCGCCTGCCCGGGGTCGGCGGGCTCGTCAACGGGGCCTACCTCGAGATCAAGCTGGGCCCGCTGTCGTTCCAGCCCGCCGAGCTCTCGAAGATCTGCATCGTCATCTTCCTCGCGAGCTACCTCCACGAGCATCGCGAGCTCCTCAGCGTGGGCGCCCGAAGAATCGTCGGGCTCACAATTCCGCCACTCAAGCATTTCGGGCCCCTGCTCGTGGTCTGGGGCGCGGCGATGCTGATGCTCTTCGTCATCCGCGACATCGGCAGCTCGCTGATGTTCTTCGGGGCCTTCCTCGCGCTGCTCTATATCGCGACCAACCGCCTCAGCTACGTGGTGATCGGCCTGACGCTGTTCCTCGTTGGGTCAGTGCTGATCGCCGGGCAGATCTCACACATCCACGACCGGGTCGAGATCTGGTTGCATCCGTTCGCCAAGCCCGAGCCCTTCGGCGCCGGGCAGATCCAGCAATCCCTCTTCGCGCAGGCCGACGGCGGGCTCTTCGGAACCGGGCTCGGCGACTCGCTCCTGCGGCTGCCGGGACCATTCGCTCCGCACTGCTCGGTGCCGTTCCCGGACTGCGGCAGCATCCTTCCGGCGCCGCACACCGACGAGATCTACGCGGTCATCGTCTCCGAGCTCGGCCTCTTCGGCGGTGTGGGCCTCGTCGCGGTCTACGCCCTGGTCGGGGCTCGTGGATTCAAGACCGCTGTGATGGCGCCCGACGGGTTCTCGAAGCTGCTCGCCGCGGGCCTCAGCACCGTCTTCATGCTCCAAGCGTTCGTGATCGTCGGCGGCGTCGTGAAGCTGATCCCGCTGACCGGCGTGACGCTTCCCTTCGTCAGCTACGGCGGCAGCTCGGTCATAGCCAACTTCATATTGCTCGGGCTCCTGCTCGTGATCTCGGAGCGGGCCCGCCGCCCGCCAGCCGAGCATTCGCACGGTGATCCCGTCGTTGGGGGCGTGCCATGAACGCTCCCATCGTGCGGGTCTACGCGCTCCTGCTCCTGCTCCTGGCCCTGCTCGTCTGGAAGACGTCGCAGTGGGCGGTGTTCGACGCCGACGCGCTCAAGGACAACTCGGCGAACCGGCGCCCCCTGATCGAGGCGCAGACGATCCACCGCGGCGACATCAAGACCGCCGACGGAACCGTTGTCGCCGAGAGCTCGCCCGAGGGCGGCGGCCCGAACCCCGTGTACGTGCGCAGCTATCCGACGGGGTCGCTGTTCGGGAACCCCGTCGGCTACAGCTTCATCCAGGCGGGGCAGACCGGAATCGAGCGCTCGGAGAACGACGCCCTCGTCGGCAACCAGAACGAGTTCTCCTCGATCATCGACCAGCTGCGCGGCATCACGCAGCAGGGCGCCAACGTCACCCTCACGGTCGACGCGAACGTGCAGCGCCTCGCCACCGACGAGCTCAACTCTGCGATCGCCAGCACGCCCGGCGCCTCGGGCTTCGGCGGGTCGGCCGTGGCCCTCGACCCCACGACCGGGGCCATCAAGGCGATGGTCTCGGTGCCTGGGTTCGACCCGAACAAGGCGAGGACGTCGGCGGGGCTTCACGAGCTGAACAACGCGAAGGGCCCGTCGGCGATCGTCAACCGCGCCACGCAGGGCACCTACCCGCCCGGCTCGACGATGAAGGTGGTCACGGCGGCCGCGGCGCTCGACTCGGGCCAGTTCACGCCGGCATCGGTGCTCAGCGGCGCCTCGCCGCAGACGATCGGCGGCGTGCCCCTCTCGAACGCCGGCGGCGAGCAGTTCGGCGACATCGACATGACGACCGCCCTCACCTTCTCCGTCAACACCTACTTCGCCCAGGTCGGCGAGAAGCTCGGGCCCGCGACGATGTTCAAGTACATGGACCGCTTCGGGTTCTTCCACGACCCGCAGCTCGACTACCCGGTCCAGCAGATGGTCGCCGAGCGGCGTCTATTCCACCGACGGGTCCCACCTCCTGACCGAGAACCAGCCGATCGACATCGGGCGCGTCGCGATCGGGCAGGGCCAGCTCCTCACGACGCCGATCCAGATGGCGGAGGTGGCCGCCGCCGTCGCGAACGGGGGCGTTCTCGACAAGCCCACGTTCGTCCAGGAGGTCACCGACGCCGACGGGCGAACGATCAGCTCGCTCCATCCCGAGGCCCAGTCGACCGTGATGAGCACGAAGACGGCCGACGAGCTCACGAGCATGATGACCAAGGTGACGCAGGAGGGAACAGCCGCCGGGCTGACCGTCGAGGGCCTGCCGTTCGCGGGCAAGACCGGGACGGCGGAGATCGGCGACCCGGCGAGCGGCGTCCACCAGCCCTGGTTCATCGGCTTCGCCCCGGCGACCGACCCGAAGGTCGCGGTCGCCGTGACGCTCGAGCGCTGCCAGGGCTGCTTCGGTGGCGAGGTCGCGGGGCCGGTGGCGACGAAGATCATGGACGCGGTCCTCAACGAGGGAGGCTGAGGGATGGCCCCCCTCGCCACGGACACCCTCGTGGCCGGCCGCTACCGGCTGCTTCACCGCATCGGCGCCGGTGGCATGGCCGACGTCTGGGCGGCCGACGACCAGATGCTCGACCGGCGCGTCGCGCTCAAGTTCCTGCTCCCTCGCTACACCGAGGATCAGCAGTTCGTCGAGCGGTTCCGCCGCGAAGCGGCGGCGGCTGCGGGGCTTCAGCATCCGAACGTCGTCAGCGTCTACGACCGCGGCGAGCACGAGGGCGTCCCCTTCATCGCCATGGAGTACGTCGAGGGCGCCTCGCTGAAGGACCTCATCGAGCGCGGCCTCTCGGTCGGCGAGGCGATCGAGATCACGCGCCAGGTCCTGGCCGGGGTCCGGTTCGCCCACTCGAAGAGCATCATCCACCGCGACCTGAAGCCGCAGAACATCCTCGTCGACGGCGAGGGGCGGGCGCGGGTCGCCGACTTCGGGATCGCGCGCGCAGGCGCTTCTGAGATCACCCAGACGGGGTCGGTGCTCGGCACCGCGCAGTACCTGTCTCCCGAGCAGGCGCAGGGGCTTCCGGTCACGGCGGCTTCCGACCTCTACTCGGTCGGGGCGATGCTCTACGAGTGCCTCACGGGCCAGGTCCCCTTCGATGCCGACACGCCGGTAGCGGTCGCGCTGAAGCAGGTCTCCGAGCAGCCGCGGCCGCCGAGCCAGCTCAACCCGCAGGTCTCACCCGCCCTCGACGCCATCGTGCTGCGCGCGCTGGCGAAGGACCCGGAGAACCGGTTCAACTCGGCCGACGAGTTCCTCCGCGCGCTCGACTCCGCAGAGGCCGATCCCTCCGGGCGCGGCCTGGGTGACACGGCGTCCTACACCGCCGCGGCGGCCGCGGCGCCGCGCGCGCTGCGGGGAGCGCGCTCGCCGACGCCGGCACGCAGCCCCCGCCCGGCGAGGGCGAGCCCTCCGAGCAGGGCTTCTGGACCCGCAACCGGATCTTGGCCGCGGGCGTGATCGTCGCCCTGCTGATCGCCGCGGCGCTGGTGTGGTTCTTCGCCCTGCGAGACACGACATCGCAGGCGCCGGTGCCGAAGGTCACCGACCTGCTCCAGCAGCAGGCCGAGCGCAAGCTGAAGAACAGGGGCTTCGATGTGCAGACCGCGCTCGCCCCCAACCAGCGGCCGCCGGGGACGGTCCTCGAGCAGGACCCGCGGGCGGGCACCGTCGTCGACGAGGGATCGACCGTGACGCTCACGGTCTCGAGCGGGCCGGGTGTGGGCACGGTGCCGAACGTCGTCGGCAAGACCGGTCGACGTCGCGACGAAGATCTTGGAGAAATCCCGGTTCAAGGTCAAGATCGAGCGCCAGCACTCGGACCAGTCCGCCGGGCAGGTGATCGCGCAGGACCCGGCGCCGGACTCGCACAGCCCGCGCGGCACGATCCGTGACGCTCACCGTCTCGCTCGGCCCGAACCTCGTCACCGTCCCCTCGGTGGTCGGGCAGCAGCAGGCCACGGCAGAGACGGCGATCCGGCAGGCCGGCCTCAAGCCGCGCTCCGTGAACCAGAACGCCGATGAGCCCGCGGGCACGGTGACCGACGAGAGCCCGACGGCCGGCACCTCGGTCGACAAGGGAAGCGTGGTCACGATCACGGTCTCGAACGGCGCCGGGTCGGTCGTGGTGCCGAACGTCGTCGGCCAAACCGAGTCCGCCGCTCGGAGCACGCTCGAGCTCGAACGGCGTTCGCAAGGTCAACGTGCAGCACCAGACGACCACCGACGAATCGCAGGACGGCCGCGTGGCGAGCCAGTCGCCGACCGCCGGCACGCGCATCCGCTCGAGCGACAGCGTGACGATCTTCGTGGCGGTGTTCAAGCAGACGACGACCACCACGACGACACCGACGACGACCACCACGCCGACGACCACCACGACACCCGGCGGCGGCGGGACCGGGCCGTAGCGTGAGGGTCGCGGTCCTCCGCGGCGGGCGCTCGAGCGAGCATGAGGTGTCGCTCAGCTCGGGCGAGTCGGTCGCCGCGGGGCTGCGCGAGGCCGGCCACGAGGTGGTCGATGTCGTCATCGCACGCGACGGGCGCTGGGCCGCCGACGGGGCCGAGGTCGAGCTTCGCCCGGGCGGCGGGCTCCTCGGCTGCGACGTGGCCTTCCCGGTGCTTCACGGCCCGTTCGGCGAGGACGGGACGGTCCAGGGACTCCTCGAGTGCCTCGACGTCGCCTACGCGGGCCCGGGCGTCCTGGCCGCCGCGCTGACGATCGACAAGCTCACCTTCAAGCGCCTTCTCGCCTTCGAGGGCGTTCCTCAGGTCGAGTTCTGCGAGGCGGGTGAGGACGCGCTGGCGGGAGCGGGCGGCCGCCATGACCCGGCCCGCTCTGGGTGAAGCCGGCCGGCTCGGCTCGAGCGTCGGGCATCTCGAGGGTCGTCGAACCCGGAGGCGGAGCTCGACGAGGCGGTCGCCGCGGCCGCGGAGCACGACCCCCGGGTGATCATCGAGGCCGACGCGCAGGCACGCGAGGTTGAGTGCTCGGTGATCGGGAACTCGACGAGCCCGAGGCCTCCCAGCCCGGCGAGATCGTGGTCCACGGCGACTGGTACGACTACGAGCGCAAGTACGAGGAAGGCGGGATGGAGCTGGTGGTCCCGGCGCCGATCGGCGACGACGCCGTCGCCAGGGTGCGCGAGCTGGCGGTGCGCGTCTTCAAGGCGACCGGCTGCACGGGCCTCGCGCGCTGCGACTTCTTCGTCCGCGAGGACGGCGAGGTGCTCGTGAACGAGCTCAACACGATCCCCGGGTTCACCTCGACGAGCGTGTTCGCGAAGCTCTTCGAGGCGAGCGGGATCTCCTACCCCGACCTCTGCGACCGCCTGGTGAAGCTCGGCGATCGAGCGGTACGAGCGCGAGCGCTCGTACCGCTACTAGCTGACTGAACAGCTTCGCGTCGTCGATCTCGACGCTGTAGTTGCCGGGGTCGCCGGCCAGGCTCGTGATCCAGATCAGGTAGTAGCGCGACTCCTGCGTCGGCGGCGAGCTGGAACGTCTGGGTCGTGTCGTTGACGTCGACCGGCCCGGTCAGGCCGGCCCAGCCGCCGCCGGGCGGCGCTCCGCTCGGCGGCCCGGTCGCCGCACCGTAGATCTTCGCCGTCCAGCCGCTCTTCGCGGTGCGGACCTGAAGGCTGCGCGCGGCGACCGGGCTGCCGGCGTCGAGGATCAGGCCGACGCCGGGCTTCCCCGAGAGGCTGACCGCGGGACCGGTGTCGTAGGTCTCGGTGCTCCAGCCCGTGCCCGTCGGATTGCCGTCGGTCGCGAGCCCGACGTCCTCGTCGTGCTCGCCGCCGGTGCCGTCGGGATCGAAGGCGATGCGCCTTGTCGATCGGCGATCTCCTGGCCCGAGACGACTCCGCCACCGCCACCTCCTCCGCCGCCGCCGTGATCGCCCCCGCCGCCGGTCGCTGCGGCGATGATGAGCGCGGCGGCCGTCGCGGCGAGCACGAGGAGGATGCCGGCCACGGAAACGCGGCGGCTCGGTCAGCAGCTTCCGTCGCTCGGTCGGCACCGATTCGAGCACGGTCGTCGCCTCGCCGTGCGAGCCGCCGGCGCGGGAGACCTCCACCTCGAGCGCTCCCTCGAGGTCGGCGAGCATGTCGTTCATGTCGTCGTAGCGCCTGTCGGGGTCCTTGCTCGGTCGACCGCTCGACGACCGCGTGCGAGGGCCGCCGACGCGTCCGGGCGCATCTCCTGCGTCTCGGGCATCGGGTCGTTCACGTGCTTCATCGCCACGCCGACCACCGTCTCCGCCTTGAACGGAGGCTCGCCGGTGAGCATCTCGTAGAGCAGGACGCCGAGCGAGTAGATGTCCGACCGCGGGTCGACGTCGTGGCCCATCGCCTGCTCGGGCGAGACGTAGTCGGTCGTGCCGAGGACGCGGCCCGGTCTTCGTGAGGCCGTCCGACTCCAGCGAGCGGGCGATCCCGAAGTCGGTGACCTTCGCGCGCCCCTCCGCGTCGATGAGGACGTTCTGCGGCTTGACGTCGCGGTGGATCAGCCTGTGGGCGTGCGCTGCCGCCAGCCCGCGGCCGATCTCGATCGCGTAGGCGGCCGCCTCGTCGAGCGGGAGCCTGCCGGCGGCGTCGATCCGGGCCTTCAGCGTCTCGCCCGGCACGTACTCGAAGACGATGTAGGGGTAGCCGCCGTCCTCGCCGGCGTCGATCACGGCGACGACGTTGGGGTGCGAGAGCTGCGCCACGGCGCGGGCCTCGCGGCGGAACCGCTCGAGCTGGTCGGGCTGGTCGGAGATCTCCTGGTGGAGGACCTTCACCGCGACCGAGCGCTCGAGCGTTTCGTCGCGAGCGAGGTAGACGGTCGACATCCCGCCGCTCCCGAGCTTCGACTCGAGCCGGTAGCGGCCCGACAGGACCGCGCCTATCAGCCCGCCCCGAAGCGTGAAGCCCGTCTCGTTCGACATCCAGTCCTATTTTCGACAACAGCGCCGATGCTCGGCGTCAAGCCGGATTCTGGGCGTCGGGATTCAAGCGCGCGTGAACGACCCTAGCTCGACGCGGCGCACCAGCTCGACGAGCTCCGGCGGGGCCTTGTGGGGGGCTCCGGAGTCGAACGGCGGCTGCGGGTCGTACTCGATTCCGAGCTGCACGGCCTTGGCGAAGTCTTCGCCGGCGATCCGCGCGGCGAGCGTCAGGGCCATGTCGATTCCGGACGAGACGCCGGCGGCCGTCATCACCTTGCCGTCCTCCACCACGCGCTCCGAGGTCGGACGTAGCGCCGAGCTCGCCGAGCTCGTCGAGGTAGGCCCAGTGCGTCGTGGCGCGTTTGCCGTCGAGGATGCCCGCAGCGCCGAGGACGAGCGAGCCGGTGCACACCGACGTCGTCCAGGTCGAGGCCTCATGCGCACCGCGGACCCAGTCGAGCACGCGATCGTCCTTCAGCAACGGCCGGTTGCCCTGGCCGCCCGGCACCAGCAGGACATCCGGCGTCGGAACGTCCTCCAGCGACGCATCGGCGCTGAGGCCGAGGGCGCCGGTGTCGGTGCGCTTGACGCCGGGCTCGGTGGCAACGAATGTGAGCTCGGCCTCAGGAAGCCGCGAGAGCACCTCGTAGGGCCCGACGGCGTCGAGCGCCGTGAGCTCGTCGAAGATCAGGATGGCGACCTTCATTTCCGGACCGCCCCCAGCCCGGCGACCGCCCGCCCCACGCGCCTCGCCTCGGGATAGGCGCCGCGCAGAAGATCGAGCGCCGCCGCCTCGTCCCCGCCGGCCACGACGCAGCAGAAGCCGCATCCCATGTTGAAGACCTCGTCCATCTCGGCGTCCGAGACCTCGCCCAGCTCCTGGATCAGCTCGAAGACCGGGGGCGCCGGAAGCGGGTCGTCGATCTCGAACCCGACGTTGTCGCCCAGCCGCAGGAGGTTGTCCAGGCCGCCGCCCGTGATGTGGGCGAGCCCGCGAACGTCGACGGGCGAGCGCAGCAGCTCCAGGACGGGCCGGACGTAGATCTCGGTCGGCTCGAGGAGCACGTCCCCAAGCGGCCGGCCGAGGCGATCGTCGTCGTAGGGCACGCCGGCGAGCGCCTTGCGCGCGAGCGTGTAGCCGTTCGAGTGAAGGCCGGAGGAGGGGAGGCCGATCACCGGATCACCGTCCTCGATGCCGGCCCCGGTGACGATGGCGTCGAGCGACACGGTGCCGACGCACGTGCCGCCGAGCTCGTGCCCGCTCACGATCTCGCCGATCTGGGCGACCTCGCCGCCGGTGATCTCGATCCCGGCGAGCTCGGCCCCGCGCGCGAGGCCCGCTCCGAGGGCCGCGAACGTTTCGGGATCGGTCTCGCCGCAGAGCACGAAGTCGAGCATCGCGAGCGGCTCGGCGCCCACACACACGATGTCGTTCGCATTCATCGCGACGCAGTCGATGCCGATCGTGTCGAAGCGTCCGAGCTGCTCGGCGACGACCATCTTCGTCCCACCGTGTCGGTGGACATCGCGAGGCCGGTCCGCTCGTCGAGACGGATCACGCTCGCGTAATGGCCCGGCAGGGGCACCTCCCGAGACGGGCGGTCGAGACGCGTGCGTTTCAGGGCGGCGACGAGGGCGGCGACGGCGGCGTCCCCGGCGCCCTGGTCGACCCCTGCGTTGGCGTATCGGGGCGCGGACGTCACGAGTGGACCATTGATGTCGCTATAGCGACGCTAAGTGTCCACTCGGCGGCCGGCGCCACCCCCGCATTCAATCGCACCGCCCGGTCTTCCCTCTCGTTGACTCGTTTGTCACAACCCCGTGCGGGTATTTCTCGCCCCTATAGGCAACGCCGCCGGCGTTGGCCGGCGGAGGAGGCAGAGATGGAAGCTGGAACCGTTTCCCAGCGCGATCCCACGGCCGGCAACGGTGCTCGCACGGGCGACGCCGCACAGGCCGCTGTCCAGGAGATCGCGAAGCAGCGCTGGGTGCCGGCAGACCCGGGACCGCTCGGGCTCGCGGCGTTCGCGCTGACCACCTTCGTCCTCAGCATGTTCAACGCCGACCTCGTCGGACGCTCCGGCGAGCCGTCGTCCTTGGGCTCGCTCTGGCCTACGGCGGGATCGCGCAGCTCCTCGCCGGAATGTGGGAGTTCCGCACCGGGAACACGTTCGGGGCCGTCGCGTTCAGCCTATGGGCGTGGGCGATCTTCACCACGTACATGTTCGTGGCGTCGCTCAGGACGACCGGGGCGGTCGCGCTGGTCTTCTTCCTGCTGGCGATCACGTTCGTCCTGCTCGGCATCGGCAACTCAGGCGCCGACGACAGCATCATCAAGGCCGGCGGCTGGGTGGGACTCGCCACGGCGGCGGCCGCATGGTACGCGTCGTTCGCCGCGGTGACGAACTCGACCTTCGGTCGAACGGTCCTGCCGGTGGTACCCCTGAAGCGCTGACGAGCCCGGGAGAGTGATAAGACGGGAAGCGGCCGCCGCTCACGCGGCGGCCGGCCGCTTCCCGCGACGCACGGAGGAGACGAGATGACGACAGCAGAGACACTGACCGCCGAGACCGTCGAGCGCGACCTCGCGGAGCTCCTCGAGCAGGAGCGGTTCGAGCCGCCGGAGGACTTCGTCGAGGCAGGCGAACATCAAGGACGACTCCGTCCACGCGGAGGCCGAGCGGGACCCGGCAGGCGTTCTGGCTGCGGCAGGCGACCGAGCTTCTCGACTGGGACGCCGAGCCGTCCGAGGCTCTCGACGACTCCAACCCGCCCTTCTACAAGTGGTTCTCCGACGGCAAGCTGAACGCCTCGTACAACTGCCTCGACCGCCACGTCGAGGCCGGGCGCGGCGACCGCGTCGCGATCCACTGGCGAGGCGAGGAGGGCGAGGAGCGGGACGTCACCTACGCGGATCTCCACCGCGACGTCCAGAGGCTGGCCAACGCGCTGAAGGACCGCGGCATCGGCGCCGGCGACGTCGTCGGCATCTACCTGCCGATGATCCCCGAGGTCGTCGTCGCGATGCTGGCCTGCGCGCGCATCGGAGCTCCTCACAACGTCGTCTTCGGAGGCTTCTCGGCCGGGGCCGTGCGGGAGCGCATGGAGTTCTCCGAGGCGAAGGCGCTCATCACCGCCGACGCGGCCCGCCGCGGCGGCAAGGCCGCGCCGGTCAAGGCGAACGTCGACGAGGAGATGGCCGACCTGGCGTCGCTCGAGACGATCATCGTCGTGCAGAACACCGGCGCGGACTGCCCGATGACGGAGGGCAGGGACGTCTGGTACCACGACGCGATCGAGGCAGCGGCCGACGAATGTCCCGCGGAGCCCCTCGACGCCGAGCACCCGCTCTACATCCTCTACACCTCCGGGCTCGACCGCCAAGCCGAAGGGCATCCTCCACACGACGGGCGGCTACCTCACGCATGTCGCGTGGACGCACCGCAATGTCTTCGACCTGAAGCCCGACTCCGACGTGTACTGGTGCGCCGCCGACGTCGGCTGGGTCACCGGCCACAGCTACATCGTCTACGGCCCGCTCGCCAACGGCGCGACCTCGGTGATGTTCGAGGGGGCGCCCGCCTATCCGGACAAGGACATCTGGTGGGAGATCGTCGAGCGCTACGGCGTCACGATCCTCTACTGCGCGCCGACGGCGATCCGCACCCACGTCAAGTGGGGCCCCGAGCACGCTGGCAAGCACGACCTGTCGTCGCTGCGCCTGCTCGGCACCGTCGGTGAGCCGATCAACCCCAAGGCCTGGCTCTGGTACTACAAGGTCATCGGCGGCGAGCGCTGCCCGATCGTCGACACCTGGTGGCAGACCGAGACGGGCGGCATCATGATCACGACCCTGCCCGGGCGCCCAGGCGATGAAGCCCGGGATCGGCCGGGAACCCCGCTTCCGGGGTTCGCGGCGGCGGTGCTCGACGAGGAGGGCAACGAGGTCGAGCGCGACACGCAGGGGCTCCTGACCCTCCAGCGCCCGTGGCCCGGGATGCTCCGCACGCTCTACCGCGAGGAGGAGCGCTTCGTCGAGACCTACTTCGAGAAGTTCGGCAAGGAGACCTACCTGGTCGGCGACGCGTCGCGGCAGGACCCCGACGGCTACTTCTGGGTCATCGGCCGCGTCGACGACGTCATCAACGTCTCCGGCCACCGGCTCTCGACCGCGGAGGTCGAGTCGGCCGTCGTCTCGCACCCGAAGGTCGCCGAGTGCGCCGTGATCGGCCAGACCGACGAGGACACCGGCCAGGCGATCTGCGCCTTCGTGACGCTCGAGGGCGACCTCGAGGGCTCCGACGAGCTGATCGGCGAGATCCGCGAGCACGTCGCGCAGCGGATCGGCAAGCTCGCGCGCCCGAAGCGCGTGATCTGGGCGAACGAGCTGCCGAAGACCCGCTCGGGGAAGATCATGCGGCGGCTGTTGCGTGACATCGCGGAGGGCCGCGAGCTGGGCGACGTCACGACGCTGGCCGACCCGGCGGTGATGGGGAAGCTCGAGGAGCAAGATCGCGGAGCGCAGGCGAACGAGGAGTGAGCCCCGCCCGCATTCGCCGCTAACCAGCCGATCCCGTTCGCGGCTGCCCGACGCAGCCGCGCCAGGACCATCCCGCGCGAGCGCCACGCGGTAGGCGGCGTAGGGCCACAGCGCCCGGTCGCGCTCGACCAGCTCGATGAGGCGCTGTGAGGCGAGCGTGGAGGCGAACGACGCCGCCACGCCCGCGCCCATCGCGCGCCGGAGGCGTGGCTCGACGCCCCGCCGGCGCAGGCGCACGCCCTTCAGGACCGCGGCGCCGACGATCACCGGGAGGGCGACGGTGCGGGAGAGGAGGTTCGCCTGCTCGCGCGTGAACTCGCGCGCTCGCGCGCGCGGTCAGCGTGGCGCCGTTGCGCGATACGCCGGGGATCAGCGCGGCGGCTTGCGCGACGCCCAGCGCCAAGCCGTCGAGCGCACCGGCGTCGCCCGGGCCTCGCCGCTGGGGACGGCGATCGGCGAGCACCATCGCGACGGAGCCGGCAACGAGACCCGCCGCCGTGACGCGCGGCCCCCCGAGCCGGCCCTTCGATCCAGCGCTCGAAGCGGTAGCCGGCGATGGCCGGCGGGACGAAGGAGAGCCCGACGACGAGCGCGCGGCGCCGGTCGAACGGCACGGAGCTCGTCGGCGATGCGGCTCGGCGCTGGCCGATGAGCAGGGCCGCCGCGGCGCCGGCGTGGACGGCCACCTCGAAGCTCTTGCGCGTCTCGGCGTCGAGGTCGCCCCAGCGCCAGCCGGCGAGCCAGGGAACGAGCGACAGGTGCGCCGAGCTCGACACCGGCAGCAGCTCCGCCGGCCCCTGGATCGTCCCGAGCGCGGCGGCGCGACCGGGGCTCAGGCCCTCGGCGTCGGCTCCCAAGAGGCTCGGGCGGCGCGGCGGCGGCGGACCACCAGGTAGACGATGCCGGCGACGATCGCCGCGAGCACCGCGTAATCGAGGTAGTGCAGGTTGTCGCGCCAGTCGCTCCCAGTTGTCGCCCGACCTCGCGGCCGATCAGCGCGAGCATCAGCACCCAGGGGAGCGACCCGGCCGCCGTGAGCAGGGTGAAGCGGCCGATGGGCATCCGGGCGACGCCGGCCGGCAGCGAGATGAACGTGCGGACGATCGGCATCATCCGCGTGAAGAAGACGGTCGCCGAGCCGTAGCGCTCGAACCAGCGGTCCGCGCGCTCGAGCTGTGACGCGCTCACGTGGATAGCCGGTTTCGCTCGAGCAGCTCGACTCGGCCGAGGTAGCCGACGCCGTAGGCGATCAGCGACCCGACGACGTTGCCGAGGACGCCGGCGGCGACCACGCCGACCAGCGTGAGGTCGCCCTTCGACACGCTGAAGCCGGCGAACAGCATGATCGCCTCGCTCGGCACCGGGATGCAGGCGCTCTCGAGGACCATCAGCACGAAGACGCCGGCGAGCCCGGCCGACCCGATGAAGTCGGTGGCGGCGTTGACGATGGGCGCGAGGACGTCGGCGGTCGGGATCATCAGGGCGAGAAGGTGAGCGCGGCGGGGCCGCGAAGGGCGGCGCCCAATCTTAGGGACGCGACCCCTGCAGGCCCGCCGGGCCGCCCTAGACTCGTGACCGATGTCGCGCCTGCGTGATCCCGTGTACGCGCGGCGGGCGCTTCGGTTCGGGGCCGACGCCCTGCTCGCGGCGCTGGCCTTCGGCCTCGCCTTCCGCCTGCGCTTCCTCGACACCGCGGGCGGCATCCCCGAGCGCTACTGGACGATGCTCTGGGGCACGATCGCCGTCGTGGCGATCGTCAAGTCGCTGGTGTTCGAGGTGCTCGGACTGCACCGCGAGTGGTGGCGATACTTCCGGCTCCCCGAGCTCTGGCCGCTGTTTCGCGGGGTGGCGATCTCGAGCGCGCTCGTCGTCGGCGGCTTCGTCCTCACGCGCCCCTACTCGTACGGCCTCCCGCGCTCGGTCATCGTCTACGACTTCCTCCTCACCTTCATGTTCACCGGCGGAGCGCGGCTCGCGACGCGGATGATCGCCGAGCGCCCGCAGCGGCTCTCGCGCTCACGCAACGTGAGGGGCGTGCTCGTCGTCGGCGCGGGATCCGGGGGCCAGATGGTCGTGCGCGAGCTCCAGCTCAATCCGAGCGTCGGCGCTCGGGCGCATCGGCTTCGTCGACGACGATCCGCGCAAGCGGGGGATGAGCGCGCTTGGCCTGCGCGTCCTCGGCTCGACCGACGAGATCGGCGCCATCCTCGACCGCAAGGCGCCCGACGAGGTGGTGATCGCGATCCCGTCTGCGCCGGGAACGCTGCGCGCCAAGGTCGTGAGCGCCTGCCGCGAGCGCGACATCCCGGTGCGGACCCTGCCGACCGTGTTCGAGCTGCTCCGCGGCGGCGTCCAGCTCACCCGCCAGCTGCGCGAGGTGCGGGTTGAGGACGTTCTGGGGCGGGACCCGGTGGTGATGGAGCTCGACCGCGTCGGGGCCTACCTCGAGGACAAGATCGTCCTGGTCACCGGGGCGGGAGGCTCGATCGGATCGGAGCTCTCGCGCCAGATCGCCCGCGTACGCCCGCGGCTGCTCGTCCTCCTCGACCACGCCGAGGACAACCTGTTCGAGATCGACCGCGAGATGGCCGAGCACTGGCACTTCACGCGAGTCGAGTCGGTGCTCGCCGACTGCCGCGAGGGCGACCGGATGCTGGAGGTGATGCAGCGGTTCAAGCCCGATGTGGTCTTCCACGCCGCGGCGTACAAGCACGTCCCTCTGATGGAGGAGAACCCGCTCGAAGCCGTGCGGAACAACGCCCTCGCGACGCGGATGGCGGCGGAGACCGCCGCCGTCGCCGGCTGCTCACGCTTCGTCCTCGTCTCGACCGACAAGGCCGTCAACCCGCGAACCGTCATGGGCGCGTCGAAGGCCCTCGCCGAGTGGATCGTCGAGTCGGCCGGACGGCGGCACCAGGGCACGCGCTTCGTGATCGTGCGCTTCGGCAACGTCCTCGCTTCGTCGGGGAGCGTCGTCCCGATCTTCCGCGCCCAGATCGAGCGCGGAGGGCCGGTCACGGTCACTCACGAGGAGATGACCCGCTACTTCATGACGATTCCGGAGGCGGTTCAGCTCGTCATCCAGGCCGGTGACCTCGGGTCGGAGTCGGGCGCGGTCTTCGTGCTCGAGATGGGCGAGCCGGTGCGGATCATCGAGCTGGCGCGCCACATGATCCAGCTCGCCGGCTACGAGCCCGAGGTCGACATCGCGATCGAGCTGACCGGGCCCGCGGCCCGGCGAGAAGCTGCGCGAGGAGCTCTTCAACCTCCGACGAGCGAGCCGAGCGCACCAGCGCCGAGCGGATCGTTCGCGCGGTGCGAACCGAGCCGCTCGACCCGGACCGCATCCAGCGCACGCTGGAGAGCCTCGAGGACCTGCTCGCGGGCGGCGACGAGGCGGGCCTGGCCCAGCGCATCGTCGCGCTGGTGACGACCGAGGCTGGAGAGCGGGCCGAGCCAGCCGAGGTTGGCGACTCCTAAGACCCCTAAGATTCCGCGGCGCCCGGCCGTCCGCCCGCGCACGAACCTATGCACCACATCGACCGACTCGGGCCGGCACTCGGCAGCGTCGACGCCCTCGTCGAGCGCATCGGCCCGATCCTCGGGATCGTCGCGTTCGTCGGGCTGGCGATCCTCGCGTTCTTCCTCTTCCAGGAGGCCCGCGAGATCCGGAGGCTTCGCGAATGGGCGGGGCAGGCGCCGGAGCGCGCGGCCGAGGCCGGCGAGGCACAGCTCGCGGCGGGCGAGGCCCGTGAGGTCGGCCGAGTCGGGACCCCCGCCGGGACCATGGCAGCGCTTCAGGGGCCGCGTCGGCGCCGCCCGGGACCGGGTGGCCACGGGCTTCGGCGCGCGCTGGGAGGAGCTCGACCGCCGCTCGCCCGTCGATCCTCGGATCCTGCTGGTCGTGCTGATCGGCGTCATCGTCGCGGCGGTCGTGACCAGCGGCTTCGGCCTGCTCTCGTCGGAGGACGGGGGCGGCAAGGCGAAGGCCGACAAGGGCCCGTCGCACGTCAAGGTCGCGGTCCTCAACGGCACCGCGGAGCCGGGCGTGCCGGCCGTCGCCCATCTCGCCTCCGACGTCGAGAAGCAGGTGGTGAAGCCGGCGGGCTACGGCGTCGGCCCGGTTACGAACGCGCCGGGCTCCTTCACCAAGACCGTCGTGATGTTCCGGTCGGGTCACGGGGGCGACGCGAAGGCGCTCGCCACCGCGGTCCGCCCGAAGCTCGGGACGACGAAGACGCAGCCGATGACCGCCCCCGTGCAATCGACCGCCAAGCCGGCCCGGCTCGCCCTCGTCATCGGCCTCGACGACTCGAGCTTCGGGCAGTGAGGCCGTGGCTCACCTGATCGACACCGTGGGCGCGTACGTGGCCGTGCCCGCGGTCCTCGGGCTTCTGCTCCTCCTCCCGCTCTACCTCTCGCAGCATCGCGACCTCGTGCGGCTGCGGTGGCTGATGGAGACCAAGCCCGACTTTCCGCAGAAGGACCTTGCCGCGAGCGAGGCGAGTGCTCGACCGCGCCGAGACCGAGCTCGAATCGATCCTCGGGACGCCGCCGGTCAGCCGCCGACGGCGGGACCGCCCACGCTCGTGGCGCCGCCGCAGGGCGCGCCCGCCGCGGCCGGAGCCGCCGGGGCCGGCACGCCGATCCCGCCCGCGCAGCGCGTCACGGCCGAGCGGCCGGCCCTCGAGCGCATCACGATCGAGCGTGCCGCGCTCGAGCCTCACCCGCGCTGGCGGCGGTTCGCGTCGGGGCTCACGAGGCCGCGAAATCTCGTGCTGATCGCGATCGTGGCGGTCGGCCCTCGGCGTCGTGGCGCTGGTCGGCTCGCACGAGCTTCTGCACAACGACACCGGCTCCGGCGGCAAGCGGCACGGCGGGGCCCCGCCGAGCTCGGGCGGCGTGACGGTCGCGGTCCTCAACGGAACGTCGAGGCCCGGGCTCGCGGGCCCGGTGAGCGCGACGCTGCGCGAGAACGGATTCGAGGAGGGGGCAATCTCGACGACCCGCAAGCCGTACGAGCAGACGGTGGTGATGTACGCGGGCGGAGAGAAGACGGCGGCCGAGCGCGTGGCGCGGGTTCTCGGCGTAACGCCGATCCAGAGGATCGATCAAACGACGCGGGCGATCGCCGGGGCGGCCGACGTCGTCGTCATCGCCGGGGCGGACAGGACCAGGCGTTGAGGCTTCGGCCCGCCGCCGGCGCCATCCTCTTCGCAGTCCTCACCGCGGCCTCGCTCGCCGTCGCCGCGATCGTCCTCCACGCGAAGACGTCGAACCTCGAGCTCGAGGTGAAGGACACTCACCCGATGCTTCGAGCCCGCGCACGCGGCCCGCTGGCCGAGCGCCCCTGCCAGGTGCGCCCCGGGCGCGGCGCGCCCAAGGTCGCCCGCTTCTCGTTCTTACGTGCGCGACTCCGTGCCGGCGGCGACGGTGGAGCTCCTGGGCGCCGACCCGCGCCACCACCGGACGTTCGTCCGGGGCAGGCCGCTCGTGGCCGGGCCGGGTCTACTCCTTCACCTGGACCGGCCGCGCGGATGGCGGCGGTCGCGGCGCCCGCCGGGAAGTACCGCGCTTCGCGTCGATTTGCCCGACCTGGGGCGAAACATCATCTATCCGCCTCCGGTCCGTCTCGTTCGCTGATGGCGTAGCGCGGGCCAGCTCATCGGCATCTTCGTCGCTTGCGGGGCGGCGGCCGCCGCGCTCTTGACGGCGAACCCGCGGTGGCGGTACCGCGCCATCGCCATCGCCCTGATCGCGGCGGTGGCCCTGGTCTTCGGCCAGGTCTGGAACACGCCCCGGTTCGCGGACCTCCGCGGGAGCCCAGCCGAGGCCGCCGCCCTCGTGATCGGCGCGGCTGTCGTCGTGATCGGACTGGCGTGGGTCTTCCACCGCTGGCGCTGGGCCTTTCCGCTCTGCGCGTTCGCGGTGGTCGGACTGCGGGTCTCGATCACCGTCGGCGGGGAGAGCTCGAGCCTTCTCGTCCCCCTGTACGGCGTCACGGCGTCGGCCGCGCTCGCCATGGGCGCGGTCGCCTGGCGGCGCGGCCCGGACCCCCCGGCGACGATCTCGGACGCCGGGCGCTGGCGCGGCCTTGCGCTGTCGTGGCTTCCTCGAATCCTGGCGGCCTACCTCGTCCTCTACGCGCTTCAGGCGACGTACTCCGAGGACCCATCCAACGCGGTCGAGAACGCCGCGTTCTTCCTCGTGCCGTTCGCGGTGCTCTTCGTCCTCCTCATCGAGGTCGAGTGGACGGCGTGGCTCCTGGCGAGGGTCCTCGCGGTCACGGCGGCGGTCGCGCTCGCCCTCGCAGCCCTCGCGATCGGCGAGTACGCCACCAGACACCTCATCCTCAACCAGGACCTGGTGCAGGAGAACGCCATCCACCTCTACTACCGGGTGAACTCGCTGTTCCGCGATCCGAACGTGTTCGGCCGCTACGTTGCCCTCGCGATGGTCGCGCTGGCGGCCTACCTGGCCTGGGAGCGGCGCGCCGCCTGGGCATGGGGAACGGCGCTCCTCTTCGGGGTTCTGCTGGCCGGGCTGGCGTTCAGCTTCTCCCTCACGAGCTTCGCCGCACTTCTCGCCGGCCTGCTCGTCGTTGTCTGGAAGCGCTTCGGGCTCGCGTGGGGCGCGGGCGCGCTCGTGGCGATGGCCCTGGCCGGAGGCCTCTTCCTCCTGGCCTCCGGCACGGGCGGTGCTGACCTCTCGAACGAGAAGGACGTGAACAGCACCGTCAGCGGGCGCGTCCCGCTCGTGAGCGGTGGCCTGCGCCTCGCACGCGCCCACGCCATCTGGGGATGGGGCTCGGGTTCGTTCGGCGCCGCCTTCTCCCGACACATCCAGCGCGCGAAGACCACCGCATCCCATTCCGAGCCGATCACCGTCGCCGCCGAACAGGGCGCGATCGGCCTCCTCGTCTATGCCGCGTTGATCGCCGCCTCTCTCCTCGTCCTTCTCGGCGGTCCGATGCGCGCTTCGCCCGCCCGCGTCGCCGTGGGCGCCTGCTACGTCGCCCTCATCGTCCACAGCCTCGGCTATGCCGACTTCGCGACCGATCCGGCGAGCTGGGCGCTGCTCGCGGTTGGCCTTGCCCTTGCCAGGTCGCAGCTGCGCGCCGAGACTCCCTCGCCGGCCCGAGCCTGATGTTCAACTACCTGCGCCGCCTTGCCACCACGGGCGCTGCGTACACCGCCTCGAGCGTCGCCTCGAAGCTTCTCGCGGTCTTCCTCCTGCCGCTCTATACGCGCTACCTCTCGCCCACCGAATACGGCACGGCCGAGGTGCTGCTCTCAGGAGTCATCGCGGCCAGCATCGTCATCCGGTTCGGGATGATCGAGGCGATCCTGCGCTTCTACTACCTGCCCGACGTCTCCCGCAGCGCCGTGGTGGGGACCGGGTTCGCGGCACTGCTCTGGACGGCCACCGCCGGCGCCGCGGTGGGCCTCGCTCTCGCCGAGCCGATCTCGCAAGTCCTGCTCGGCCACCCGGACGCCGGCCTCGTGCGGATCGCGATCGGAGGCCTGTGGGCGCTGACGCTGTGGGAGTACGTGCTTGCGCTCCTGCGCCTCGAGGAGCGCGCCCGCGCGTACTTCGCGATCACGGTCGCGAACGTGCTGGTGACGATCCCGCTGACCGTGCTCCTCGTGGTCGCGCTCGGCGAGGGCGCCGAGGGCCTGCTGATCGCCACCTACGCGACCGTCTTTCCCTTCATAGCCCTCCGCCTGTGGGAGGAGCGGCGGCGGCTGCGCCTCCTCCCCGATCGCCCCCTGCTTCGGCGAATGACCCGCTTCGGGCTGCCGACGATGCCCGCGGAGCTCTCGCTCTACTCCCTCAACTTCATCGACCGCATCGTGCTGGCGAGGACGGCGGGCCTCGCGGCGGCGGGGCTCTACGCCCTCGCGGTGAAGTTCGCTCAGGGGATGAACGTGATCGCGCGAGCGTTCCAGCTCGCCTGGCCGCCCCTCGCCTACTCCATCACTGACGACGACGAGGCCCGCGCGGCCTACGCGCTGGTCTTCACGTGGTTCACCGCGGTGTGCGCGTTCGCGGTCGCCGGCTTCTGGCTGCTCGGTCCCTGGATCGTCCGCTTGCTCGCCGCCCCGGACTTCTTCGGCGCCCACCGTGCGCTGCCGCTCCTGGCCACCGGCATCGCGCTCTACGCCCTTTACCTCGTGCAGGTGATCATCCTGGGCCGCACCGGTCGCACCGAGCTGAGCTTCCCGGCGACGGTCGCGGGCACGATTGTGAACGTCGCTCTGAACCTGGCCCTCGTCCCCTCGATGGGAATCGTCGGCGCCGGCATCGCGCTCGTCGCCTCGTACCTGCTCATCCTCGCGATCACCTACGTGCTGACGCAGCGCCTGTTCGCCGTGCCGTATGAGTGGCGCCGACTCGCGCTCACCGCGGGCCTCGCCGCGGCGGTGTCGGCGGCGGGCGTCCTTGGGCTTCCCGATCACGGCATCGTGGGCCTCGGTCCTCGGGTGATCCTCTGGATCGCGTTCCCCGCGCTGCTCGCCGCCGCCGGGTTCCTGACCGACGAGGAGCGCCGCGAGCTCCGCGCGTTGCTGCGTCCCCGGGCGGTGGCCCGAAGGCTTCGCGCGCTGCGGGGCCGCCCGGCGCCGGAGGGCGCATCGCCTCCCTACGGGGGCGAGGTCTACGAGGTCGCGATCCGCGACGAGGACTCGCGCTAGGTCAAACTCCGGCCCGTGGCGAAGCGCAGGCGGCCGCGCAGGGCGGCCGAGAAGGCAGCGACGAGCGAATACACCGACGGCGAGGGCAACGTCCTCGAGCTGCGCCAGTCGCTGAGCTCCGGGACGGTCCGGAAGATCGTGCGGCTCTCGGGCCGGGGAGGAGCCACGGCCGAGGACGTCTGGCAGCGAAGGGAGGAGATGCTCTTCGAGCGGCTCGCCGTCCGGTGGGAGATCGCCGGGCTCCCGCTCGACGACCAGAGGATGCTCCTCGGCAGGTACCGCATGGCGAGCACGGGGGAACGGCAGTGGGTGCAGCGCACGATCGCGGCGCACCTCGAGCGCTTCATCCCGGAGCTCGCTGAAAGCGACTAGCGGCCCGTTCGCGCGGCGACGGCCTGCTGGCTCGTGAGGCGGCGGTTGTAGGCCTCGGCGGCCTCAGCCATCCCCTCGCCGCCCCCGCGCGGGCGCAGCGCGCGCCGGGCGTGGAGCCAGAAGTAACCCGGACTCCGGCCGGGGATGAAGATCGCGGCGATCGCCCTCGGCACGTAGGACCACGCCCAGAGCACCCGGCAGGCGAGCGCCACGGGCGCCGAGTGGTGCTTTCGCATGTACTGGTCGCGGCTGCGGTGGAACTGCACCACCCGGCGCGCGCTGCCGGCGCGGTCGGTGGCGAGCTGCTCGTGGTGGATGGCCCGCGCGGCGGGGACATGGAGGATCCGCCAGCCGGAGTCGTGAAGGCGCTTTTGGAAGTCGACCTCCTCCGAGTAGAGGAAGAAGTCAGGGTCGTAGTAGCCGACCTCGACCGCTGAGCGGCGGCGCACCAGCATGGCCGCCGACTGCACCCATCCAACCGTGCGCGCTTCCTCGCCGTGCCCGCTCTCGGTGACGAGGCGCCTGTGCAGGAAGAGGGCCTGTGCGAGGGCGGCGCCCAGGGACGGAAAGCGCCACGCGCACGGGATCGGCTCGCCCTCGGGATCGAGCAGTTGAGCGCCGGCGATGGCCGCCCCGGGATCGCCGCGGAGTGCCTCGAGGAGGGCCATCGCTGCACCGGGTTGGATCTCGGAGTCCTCGTTGAGGAGCAGACAGAACTCGCCGCTCGCCTCGCGCATGACGAGCGAGTTGTTCTCGGCCAGCCCGGCGCGTCGGTCGCGCACGACGAGGCGGACACCCGCCTGGGAGCGCACCGCGTCGGTCGACCCGTCGGCGGAGGCGTTGTCGAGCACGATCACCTCATGCTCGATTTCGGGCGGATGGGTGCGCCGAATCGCGTCCAGGCACGTGAGCAGGTGCTCGCGCGCGTTGGTGTTGACCACGCAGTAGGAGAGCTTCACCGCGAGAATCCTTGCCGATGCGTATCGCGCTCGTCGATCCGCCGGCTTACACGCCTCCCTATGATCGCTCGCTCGCGGGCGCGCTGGCGCGCGCCGGCGCGGACGTGGAGCTCCTGACGAGCCACTTCGAACATGGTCCCGTGCCGCCGGCCGACGGGTATCGCGTGACTGACGCGTTCTACCGCCGATCGGCGGAGCGCATGGACCGGCGCGGACGCCGCGCCGTGAAGGGCGCCGAGCACTTCGGCGACATGATGCGTCTCCGCCGCTCGCTCGAAGCCGACGTAGCGCACTACCAGTGGCTGACGTTTCCCGGGCTCGACGCTCATCTGCTGCCCCGGGCGCGCCCGCGAGTCCTGACGCCGCACGGCTGGCTGCGGCAGGAGGCCTGGCGCGGGCGCGGCGCTCGAGGCATCCGGCGGCTGATCGCGCGGATGGACGCCGTCGTCGCGCTGTCGGAATACGGGGCGGGAATCCTTCGCGAGAAGGCCGGGGTCGACCCGGATCGGGTCCACGTGATCCCGCATGGCGCCTTCGACTACCTGACGAGCCTCCCCGAGGAGGCGCCGCTTCCCCCCGAGCTCGCGGCGGTCGAGGGGCCGGTCGTGCTCTTCTTCGGCCTCGTGCGTCCCTACAAGGGCGTCGACGTCCTCCTCGAGGCGTTCGCGGAGATCGACGGCGCCGAGCTGTGGGTCGTCGGGCGGCCCCTCGGCATGGGGGTGGAGCCACTCCAGGAGCTGGCGGAGCGAGCGAGGGGGCGCGTGAGGTTCGTCTCGCGCTTCGTCGCCGACAACGAGTTGCCCGCGTTCTTCCGCCGCGCGGACGTCGTTGCGCTCCCATACCGCGACGCGGAGCAATCCGGGGTTCTCTTCACGGCCCTCGCCTTCGGCAAGCCGGTCGTGGTGAGCGACGTCGGCGGGTTCGGCGAGGTGGCCGCCGCCGGCGCCGCACGCCTCGTCCCGGCGAGCGACGCCGCGGCGCTGCGGGCGGCCATCACCGAGCTCCTGACCGATGATGCCGCCCGATTGGAGCTCGCGGCGGCGGCCGCCGCGGCCGCCGCTGGCCCGTACTCGTGGGACGCCGTGGCGGCCCAGACGCTGGATCTCTACCGCTCGCTGGCTCCTTGACGGCCATCGCGATCGCCTTCTGGGTCGCGGCCGGCCTGCTGGTCTACACGCACCTCGGCTATCCGCTGGTCCTTTGGGCGCTCACGAGAGGCCGCGCGGTCGCGCGCGCTTCGGAGCCGGCCGAGCTCCCGGTCGTCTCGCTCATCGTCGCGGCGCGCGACGAGGAGGCAAGCGTTCCGGGCTGGATGGAGTCGGTTCTCGCGCTGGACTACCCGCGTGACCGGCTCGAGGTGATCGTGGTGTCCGACGGCTCCTCCGACGGCACGGCCGACGCCGCCCGGCGGGCGGGAGCAAACCTCGTCTTGGACGTGGAACCGGGCGGCAAGGTGGCGGCTCTGAACGCCGGCGTTGAGAGTGCGCGCGGAGACGTCCTCGCCTTCGCCGATGCCAACTCGCGGTGGTCTCCGCAGGCGCTGCGGCGCCTCGTCGCCCGCCTCGGCGAGGGTGGGGTCGGCTACGTGTGCGGCCAGCTCCGCCTCCGGGGCGGCGACGGCTCGAACCAGGAGAGCCTTTACTGGCACTACGAGATGGCGGTTCGCGCCCTCGAGTCCAGCCTCGCGGGCGTCACGGCGGGCAACGGAGCCATCAACGCAGTTCGCCGCGACGCCTACATCGCGCTCGAGCCCACCCGCGGCCAGGACATCTCGCTCCCCTACGAGCTCACCAAGCGGGGCTGGCGCGCCGTCTACGAGCAGGCGGCGGTCGCCGAGGAGCCGATGGCTGCGACGCTGGGCTCGGAGCTCGGCCGCAAGCGGCGCATGCTCACCGGAGCCTGGGCGACGCTCCTGCGTCACGGGATGCTCTCACCCCGCGGCTACGGGCCCGCTTACGCCTTCGAGATCTACTCGCACCGGCTGTTCCGCTACGCCTCGCCGATCCTGCACGTGATCGCCCTCGCGGCCAACGTGGCACTGCTCGGCGAGGGCGCCATCTACGCGGTGACGCTCGCTGTCCAGGCAGCGGTGCTCGCCGCCGCGGCGCTGGCGCCCATCGTGCCGATCCGACCCTTCCAGGTCGCGCGCTATTACGTCGTCATGACCGCGGCCAGCGCGCTCGGGCTCTGGGACTACCTCCGCCGCGGCGTGCCGACGACGTGGGAGAAGGCGGAGGGGACGCGATGAGACGTGGTCTGCCTCGCGCCGTCGACGTCGTCCTCGCGGGCGTGGGCCTGGTACTCGCCTCGCCGGTCCTCGTGGTTGCAGGGGTCGCGATCAAGCTGACCTCGCGCGGGCCCGTTATCTACCGCCAGCGCCGCGCCGGCCGCGACGGGCGGGAATTCGACCTCTACAAGCTGCGGACGATGCACCGCGGAGCCGATCCGGTGGGGGTGGGTACCCCGGTCCTGGAGGGCGATCCCAGGGTCACCGGCGTGGGGCGCGTCCTCCGGCGGATCTCGCTCGACGAGCTGCCGAACCTCGTCAACGTCCTCCGCGGGGAGATGGCGATCGTGGGCCCGCGGCCGACGCTGCCGGCTCAAGCTGAGCTCTACTCCCGCGAGCAGCGGCGACGGCTCGAGGTGAAGCCCGGGCTGACGGGCTGGGCGCAGGTCAACGGCCGGGCGGGCATCCCGTGGAGCGAGAGGATCGCGCTCGACGTCTGGTACGTCGACAACCGCAGCGTCCGGCTCGACCTCAGGATCCTCGGACGAACGGGGCGGCTGCTCGTGACCGGCCACGGCCTCTACGGCTAGGGATCATCTAGCCTCACCGCGCCGATGACCCCGACGATCGAGCTCCGCGATTTCGCTTCCGAAGACGCCCCCGCCGTCCACCGCTGGTTCACCGACGAGCGCGTCACCGCCGACCTGGTCGGAAAGCGGGAGTCGTTCACAGCCGAGGATGCCCGTGGCTGGGTCGAACGCGCGATGGACCGCAGCCGTGACCGCAAGTGGGCGATCGTGCTCGACGGCCGGACTGAGCCCGTCGGCTTCGTCGCGCTGTTCGGGCTCGAGCGCGAGACGGGTCCGGAGCTTGCGGTGCTCGTCGGCGACCCGGCGGCGTGGGGGCAGGGCGTGGCCGGGGAGGCCGAGCGGCAGGCCTGCGTCGCCGCCTTCCGGGATCACGGCGCGCACCGGATCCACGCCGAGATTCCGGCGACGAACGTGCCGGCGCAGCACGTCGTGACCCGCCTCGGCTTCCGCCAGGAGGGAACGATGCGCGCCGCGATCGTCCGCGGCGAAGAGCGCGTCGACAACCAGATCTGGGGCCTTCTGCCCGAGGAGTTCACCGGGTGGGAGCAACCGCCGAGCTGAACGCCGACGGCGGTGGCCTCGCCGCCTCCGAGGACGACTTCTTCCGCTCGCCCGCGTTCCATCGGGCGGAGGGCGTCACGCACACCCTGCGCGTTCGCTCCGGCGCGCGAACCGCCTCGCTTGCGGTGGTGGTGAGGGACATCCCGGGATCGGACCGGCTCGACGCGATTTCCGCCTACGGGTACCCGGGGGCGACGGTCGAGGGCCGCGCGGGTGCGCCCGCAGGCGACGAGGTCGATTGGCACGGCGCCGGCGTCGTCAGCCTCTTCGCGCGGGAGCGCCTCGCGGGCGACCCGTTCCTCTCCGACCACACCGAGCGGGGCCGCGTCCTCCTCCACGACCCCGCCAAGGCCCGGGCCGTGAGACGGCGCCTCGCCGAGCAGATTCGGCAGAACGAGCGGCGTGGCTATGCGGTGGAGGCGACGGCGGGGCCCTCGAGCGACCCGGCCGACCGCGACGCCTTCCTCACTGCCTACACCGAGACGATGCGAGTCGCCGGCGCCGGCGAGCGCTACCTCTTCGATCGCGGCTACATCGACGGCGTCCTCGGGTTCGAGCGCAGCTGGCTGCTGATCGCTCGCAAGGACGGCAGTCGGGGTGGCCGGGCGCGATCGCGGCGGCGTCCGACGGCCACCTTCACTACTTCCTCGGCGGCACGGCCGACGCCGCGCGTGCCGACTCGCCGTTCAAGAACGTGGTCTCGGCGATGCTCGACCTCGCCGACGAGCTCGCCCTCCCGCTCAACCTCGGCGGAGGGCTCGAGCCCGGCGACGGACTCGAGCGCTTCAAGCGGGGCTTCGCGAACGCCGAGGGGCCGTTCCGCACGCACGAGGTGGTGTGCGATCACGACGCGTACGCGGAGCTCGCCGGCACCGGCCGGGAGCGGGCAGGCGGCTTCTTCCCCGCCTACCGGCGCTAGTCGTCGCGGTGAACGACGGTCGCCGCCGCCTGGGCCGTGGGCATGACGCCGATGTAGTCGAGGTCGACGTGCGGGGGGCGGGTGACGGCGAAGGCGATCACGTCGGCCACGTCCTCGGCCGTCAGGGGCTTTATGCCCTTGTAGACGTCGGCCGCGCGCTCCTCGTCGCCGCCGAACCGCACCAGGGAAAACTCCGTTTCCACCAACCCCGGGGCGATCTCGGTGACGCGGATCCGGTCGGCCAGGAGCTCGAGGCGGAGAGTGCGCGCCACGGCGTTGACGGCGTGCTTCGCGGCGGTGTAGCCGGCGCCGCCCTCGTAGACCTCCTGACCGGCGACTGAGCCGACGATCACGATGTGCCCGGCCTCGCTCGCCCGGAGCGCCGGCAGGAGCGCTCGCGTGACGCGCATGACGCCCAGCACGTTCGACTCGTACATCGTCTGCCAGTGCTCCTCGACGGTGTCCTCGAGTCGATCGAGCCCGTGGGCGCCTCCGGCGGAGTGCACCACGACGTCCACCCGGCCGAGCTCGGACGCGAGCGTGTCCACCGAGGCCGGGTCGGCGACGTCGAGCCGCACGGCCAGGCCACTCACCTCTCGCGCGAGCGCCTCGCAGCGCTCGATGCGCCGCGCAGCGGCGATCGTGTCGAAGCCCGCGGCGGCGAGGGCGCGGACGGTCGCCTCGCCGATGCCGCTCGACGCGCCGGTGACGAGCGCGACCCGCCGGTCTGGGTGCTCGGTCACGGCGCCCCGCCCAGCTCGCCGCTACGGGTTGATCGGGAAGCCGAACTCGCGCCCGGCGACGCCACGGAACCGATCGCGGAAGTCGGCGAGCGCGTCGAGGGTCTTCGAGCCCTCGTACTTGGGGCAGTTCATCCGGTTGCGCCAGGCGGCGGCCGCGACCTGGTCGGGGAGCTGCTTGTTCGGGAACATCAGGACCCCGCTCGGGCTCTTGTCGAAGACGCCCTTGATCGCGAGCTGGTCGGACTCGGGGAGGTCGGGCGCGTACTCGAACTCGACCCGGCTGTGCTCGAGGGAGTGGACGACGTCGAGCAGCGCCGGCTCCTCCGCGTAGGCGCCATCGGCCTGCTGGAAGGGCGGGAAGACGTGGTTCCCGGAGGTCGGCGGCTCACCCTTGTACTTCACCTCCGTCCCGGGCTTCACGTGCTTGTGCCCGTAATCAGGGAGGTTCAGCGTCAGGGTGCAGCCCGCGGCCTTCGCCGCGGCGCCGAGGCTCGCGATTCGGAGCGCCGGCGGGGGCGTCCCCTCGCGGTCGTCGACGGCAACGCCGTTGAGGCTGCCGACGGAGAGGTCGATGTGGGCGTTTGCCGGCGTGCCGCTGGACGAGCCGCCCCCGCCGGAGCTCGTGATTGCGATCACTGCGCCCACGAGGATGAGCGCGGCGAGGACGCCGGCCGAGGCGTACCCGATGACGAGGCGCCGGTGCTGCTGGGCCTGCTCGCGCCGTTCGGCGTCGAGCCGCTCCTGGCGCAGGCGCTCCTTCTCTTCCTTTCGTGAGGCCATTTCGGGAGTTGGCGAGGGTAGCGGCTCGACCTAACGCCGGGCTCAGGCGGCCGAGGAGGAGCGCCGCTCGGCCCGCCGTTCGGCGCCTGGCTCCGCGTAAGCCTCGTCGAGGAAGCCGGCGAGCTCCTCGTTCAGGCGACCCGGGTTGAGCCGCCACTCGAGGATCGACGTCGCCTCCACGAGGCGCGCTCCCGGCATCTCCTCCACGACCATGCCCGAGTCGGAGAACGGGTGCAGCGGGTCGTTGTGGTGCCCGATCACGAGTGCCGGGTGGGGGATCTCCTTGCGCTGCCGGCGAGTCGGCCCGATCTCGCCGAACATGAGGCCGCGGAGAACGGCGAGCGACGGCTCCGGGTCCTGGCGGATCCAGTCGAGGCCGATGTCGACGAGGTAGTTGGTGCGCGGAACGCGCCTGGCCCCTGCCGCGACGAGCTTCAGCACCGGCCGGCCGAGCTGGAGGCCGAGCATGACCGGCAGGAAGATGAGCCCCACGGCCGTCAGCGCGTGCTCGAGAACGGGCATCTCGATCAGCAGCGCACGCGTCGACTCGGGGTGTCTGTAGGCGAGCTCCAGAGTGACGTTGGCGCCGAGGGAGGTGCCGCCGACAACCGGACGGTCGAGCTGCAGGTGCTCGACGAGCTCGGCCACGAGCTCGGCGTAGATCATCATCGAGTGGGCTCGCACGTCATCGGGCCGGCTCGATGCGCCGTGTCCCACGAGGTCGACCGTGACGACCTTGAAGCCGCGCGATGCGATCTCGGGCGCCAGCGTGTCGTACATCCGCCTGTTCATCAGGAGCCCGTGGATGAGCACGAGCGCGCGCTCGCCCTCGCCCTCGCCGAGCACGTCGTATTCGACCCGCTGACCGCGGAACCGGAATTCCCCCGTCTGCATCACCTGGGACGGGAGTCTATGAAGCGCGCAGGACCGCTTGCGCTGCCTGCGCGCGCTGCCACGGTCGTGAGGCGCGAAGCGCGGCGAGCACGGCGCGGGTGCCGGGCGCCCGGTTCAGGGCGTAGAAGTGGATCCCCGGCGCGCCGGCCGCGAGCAGCTCCTCGCATTGCCGAGCGGCGTAGGCGACCCCGAGCAGCGCCTCGGCCTCGGCGTCTCCGCCGAGCTCGCGCATGGCCTGGTCGAGCTCGGGCGGGATCGAGGCGTCGCAGAGGTCGCAGATCCGCGCGACCTGGGCATAGGTCGCGATCGGGATGACGCCTGGGATGATCGGCACGTCGATGCCCCTCTCACGGGCCGCGGCGACGAAGTTGAAGTAGGCGCTGTTGTCGAAGAAGAGCTGTGTGATCAGGAAGCGCGCACCGGCGTCGACCTTGGTCTTGAGGTAGGCCAGGTCGGCCTCGGGGCTCGGCGCCTCGGGGTGCACCTCCGGAAAGCACGCCCCGCCGATCGAGAACTCGTATGCGTCCGCGATGAAGGCCGTCAGCTCGGCGGCGCTCTCCAGGCCGCCCTCGGGCGCCTGGAAGTTGGTTTCGCCGCGAGGTGGGTCGCCGCGGAGAGCGAGGACGTTGTCGACCCCGATCGAGGCGAAGCGATCGAGGATCGCCTTGAGGCCCGCGCGCGTTTCCCCGACGCACGAGAGGTGGGCCATTGTCTCGAGGCCGTGCTCGCGATGGACGCGGTCGGCGATCTCGACCGTCCCGTCGCGGGTGGCGCCCCCCGCGCCGTAGGTGACCGAGACGAAGTCGGGCTCCAGCGGCTTGAGTGCCTCGACCGTCGTGAAGAGCTGCTCGACGCCCTCGGGTGTCTTCGGCGGGAAGAACTCGACCGAGAAGCACGGCTCGTCGCCGGCGAGGATCTCGTCGATGCGCATGGTGCGGGATGGTAGAGCGGGGGTTCGCCGAGCTCGCCAGGTCCCTTGCGGTGCGCCGGCGATCGATCTGTCTTCGCAGGGCCGTCCTGAACTACGACCCCGCAGGAGGAGGTCAATCCAGGACAGCCCACATGAGTTCGCGGGCCGCACCGGGCCACGCCCTCCCTAGGCGACTCGTCGCGGCGTGCGCCGTGACTGACGCCTAGGCCGAGCGCTCGGCGCTTCGCATCCCGCGTATCGCCCACACGCAGAACACGGCAGCGAGGCCCAGCGCGAGGGCGAAGGCACCGAGGACCACCGTCGGCTCGCCGGAGATGAAGCCCCGGCCCGTTTCCAGCAGGCGCGTGATCGGGTTGAGCGGCGCGACGGTGCTGATCCAGCCCTTCAGGAGGCTGAGCGGCACGAACACCGGCGCCGTGAACAGGATCAGGAAGACAGGGATCTGCATCAGCGGCCCGGCTTGGATCGTCCGCAGCCGCATCGCCACCCCCGCCGCGAAGAGCCCTGCCGAGATGTTCACGAGCAGAGCGAGGATCACCAGGCCGCCAAGGTCGACGCCGTCGCCGCCAACCTGCATGCCGACGATGAGCGCGACGCAGAAGAGGATCGCCATCGTGATGCAGGCGCGGATGAGCGCCGCCAGCGAGTAGCCGGCGACGATCGCGAGGCGGTTCGACGCCGCGAGCATCAATCGCCTGGCGAAGCCGGACTCGAAGTCGGCGGCGATCCCGAAACCGGTGAAGACGCCGCCGAAGGCCGAGGCCTGAAGCAGCACGAAGACGAACTGGAAGGCCGTGTAGCCGCTCGGGAAGTCGAAGCCCGGGACCTTCGAGATCGCGGAGAGCCCGCCGGCGAAGGCCGTGAAGAAGAAGAGCGGGAAGATGATCGACGGCAGGAGCAGGGCCGGGTTCGTGTACATCCGGTGCAGGGTCCGCCAGGCGACGATGCCGATGATGGATCGCGTGCGCGCGCTCACGTCCGCACCAGCCTCGTGCGCAGGGCGGCGCTCGCCGCTGCGAGGCCGGCGACCACCACGACGAGCGCGACGCCGAACGCGAGCGCCAGCGCCTCGCCGTCCCATCCGGTCACGAGGAGCGACCGGATCCCCTCGACGAGATACGAGACCGGGTTGTAGGTGGCGATCGTGCGGAACCAGTCGGTCTCGATCAGGTTCCGCGGCAGGTTCATCGAGCTCAGGAAGAGCAGCACGAAGAAGAGGGGGAACATGCCCTGGACCGCCTCGCCGGAGCCGGTGCGCAGGGCGACGAAGGCGCCCAGCCCGCCGAAGCCGATCGACATCAGGACGGAGATGGCGACGATCACCGCGATCCCGCCGGCCCCAGCAGCAAGGTCGGCCCCCGCCGCGAGGCCGACGATGAGGTACGCAGCCGCTTGGAGCAGGCCGAGCACCACGACCCCCGCCAGGAGGCCGGTCAGCAGCGAAACCCCGCTCAGCGGCGTGAGCGCGAGACGGTTGAGAAAGCCGGTCTCGACGTCGTTCGCCAGGTCGGTGCCGGCGTTCAGCACCGAGAACAGCGCCCCCTGCATGAACGGGATCGCGAGGGCGAACGTCAGATAGGAGTTGGTCGGAAAGCCCGGGAGGTTGGTGGCGTCGGCGAGCCCGCTGGAGTTGACCGCGAGCAGGAACAGCGGGAACACCAGGGCCGGGATGATCTGCGCCGGACGCCGCAGAGTCCTCACCACCGAGCGCCTCGCGAGCATGCCCATCTGGGTGAGCGACTCGCGGCGGATCATGCGTGGGCGGCCTCCGGCTCGGGCGGTCCGGCGGTCTCCGCGCCGGCGCCTTGCGGCGCACCGCCCGCCCCCTCGAGGGAGCGGCCGGTCTTTGCGAGGAACACGTCGTCGAGCGTGGGGGCATGAAGCTGGAGATGCTCGACGTGGATGCCCTCGCCGTCGAGCGCCCTCACGACGTCCGCAAGATCTCCCTCGCCGCCCGCGAGGCGCACGGCGACCCCCCGCGGCGGCGCCGTGACGCGCTCGCCGAAGCGCTCGAGAACGGTGCCGGCGCGACCGCGCTCGCTCTGATCGACCGGGATCACCTCGACAGTGGGGCGGCCGATCTCGGCCTTGAGCGTCTCGGGCGTGCCGCTCGCGACGATCCGGCCGTGGTCGATGATCCCGAGCCGGTCGGCGAGGACGTCGGCCTCCTCCAGGTACTGGGTCGTGAGAAAGACCGTCACTCCGTCCTCCGCGGCGAGGCGTGCGACCTCGTCCCACAGCGCCGTTCGGCTCTGGATGTCAAGGCCGGTCGTCGGCTCGTCGAGGAACAGGATGCGCGGGCGGTGCACCAGCGCGAGCGCGAGGTCGAGGCGGCGCTTCATCCCGCCCGAGTAGCCACCCACACGGCGATCGGCGGCCTCGGCGAGGCCGACCCGGGAGAGGAGCTCGCCTCCACGAGCCTCCCGCTCGGCCTTCGGCAGGCCGTGCAGGGCGGTCTGAAGCCGCATGTGCTCGCTGCCGGTGAGAAACGGGTCGAGGGCGGCCTCCTGAAGCGCGGCGCCGATCTCCGCGCGGACGCGGGAACCTTCCTTGACGACGTCGTAGCCGGCGACCCTCGCGGTGCCC
This sequence comes from uncultured Actinomycetes bacterium, assembly GCA_963823245.1. Taxonomy (GTDB): domain Bacteria; phylum Actinomycetota; class Thermoleophilia; order Solirubrobacterales; family 70-9; genus JAWVFM01. Next base: position 284,081 of record CAWGKQ010000010.1, read on the forward strand.
GCCGTGGGGGGCAGGAGGGTCGTGAGCATGAGGACGGTCGTCGACTTCCCGGCACCGTTGGGTCCGAGGAACCCGTAGATCTCTCCGGGGTCGACGCGAAGATCGATGCCGTCGACGGCTCGCGGACCCTTGCGAAACTCGCGCACAAGACCCTCGGATTCGATGCTCGCGTCCCGCTGCGTGGCCATGCCCGCAGGATACCAACCGTTGATTCGTTAAACAGTTGGCTAAGCCAATGACTTGGGGCGTTTTCGGCGCGGTCTCGCTGCGTAGGCTCCTTGCGATGGGGGACGCAAGGAAGCGAGGTCGAATCGTCGCGGGCGCGGTGGTGCTCGCGGCCCTCGCGATGGTGCTCGTCCCCGCGGCCGCGCAGGCCAAGGAGAAGACGGTTTGGCTCTGCAAGCGCGGCCTGGCGAACGACCCGTGCACGCCGAGCCTCAAGACCGCGAAGTACGCGAACGACGGCAGCTCGCAGGGGACCTACACGCCGAGGACGGACAAGAAGCCGAAGATCGACTGCTTCTACATCTACCCGACGGTCAGCGACGACAAGACGGACAACGCCGACCTCTCGATCGACCCCGAGGAGCGCTCGATCGCCCTCTACCAGGCAGCCCGCTACTCGCAGGAGTGCCGCGTCTTCGCTCCCATGTACCACCAGGTGACGCTCACGCGGCTGCTGCAGGGCCGCGACACGATCACCCCGCGAATGGCGAAGATCGCCTACGACAGCGCCCTGCAGGGTTGGAAGACCTACCTGAGGAGGTACAACGACGGCCGGCCCTTCGTGCTGATCGGCCACTCCCAGGGCACCTATGTCCTTCGCAAGCTCATCGCCGAGCAGATCGATTCGAACCCGGCGCTTCGCAAGCGCCTCGTGTCGGCGATCCTGCTCGGCGGCGACGTTCTCGTGAAGAAGGGCAAGGACTCGGGCGGCGACTTCAAGCACGTGAAGGCCTGCACATCCCAGACGGAGACCGGCTGCGTCGTCGCGTGGTCGACCTTCAACGGGCCGGTGCCGGCCGACTCGATCTTCGGTCGCACGACGGAGCCGGGCATGCAGGTCCTCTGCGCGTATCCGGGCTCGAGGTCGCTGCAGACGATCATGCCCACCACTCCGTTCGCGCCGGGCACGACGATCGGGGTCGCGACGATGCTCGTCGGCTTCCCGACGCCACCGACGACCACCGCGTGGGCCGAGTACGACCAGGCCTACCGCGGCGCGTGCTCGAGCGCGGACAACGCCAACGTCCTGCAGATCACCGACCAGCCCGGCGCTCCGCACCTGAACGCGATCCCGGACGCGACCTGGGGCCTGCACCTCGCCGACGCGAACATCGCGCTCGGCAACCTCACCGGCATGGTCCGCAAGCAGACGAGGGCGTACTTCAGGCCGTAAGGGCTCGCCGAAGCGAGCCCGCGACCTCGCGCATGGCGGCCGGCGCCGCGCGACCCAGCCCGGCGGCGTTCGCAAATCCGTGCGGTAGCCCGGGCGCGCGCTGTAGCTCCGCCTCGACGCCGGCTTCCCGCAAGCGCTCCGCGTAGTCGATGCCCTCGTCCCGCAGCGGGTCGTAGCCGGCGACGACGACGAGCGCGGGCGGCAGGCCGGAGTGGTCCTCGGCGCAAAGGGGCGCGGCGCGGGGATCGCGGGCGGCCGATTCAGGGTGGGGCCCGAGGTAGTTGGCGTCGAACCAGTCCATCTCGGCGGCGGTGAGGAAGAAGCCCTCCCCGAAGAGCGTGTACGAGGCCCGCTCCCGGTCGCCGAACTGCACGGCGGGGTAGATCAGCAGCTGGAAGCACGGCACGGGGCCCTGACTCCCGCGGGCGTCCAGGCAGCACACCGCCGCGAGGTTGCCCCCCGCGCTGTCGCCGCCCACCGCGACGCGCTCGGGATCGGCGCCGAGCTCCGGCGCACGAGCGGCCGCGTCACGGAAGCTCGCGATCGCGTCGTCGGCGGCGGCGGGAAAGCGGCTCTCCGGCGCGAGTCGGTAGCCGATCGACAGGACGCGGATGCCGGCCTCGGTCGCGAGGAACCGGCAGACGTTGTCGTGGCTCTCGATGCTCCCCAGCGTCCATCCCCCACCGTGGAAGTAGACGAGGAGCGGCGAGGGGGTCGGCGCGCCGGCGCCGACGTAGAGGCGAGCGGGCAGGCGCCCGTCGCCGCCTGCCACCTCGAGGTCCCGTACGTCGGTGACGTCGAAGCGGGAGCCGGCGAAGACGCGCGCGTCGTGCTCCAGTCGCTCCCGAGCTCCAGCAAGCGGAAGCTCCTCGACGGGCGGCGAGGAGTCGAGGTCGTCGAGGCGCTTGGCGAGCTGCATCTCCGGCTCCATCAGCTGGCCGTCGATCTCAACCGGCCGGCCGGCGAGCGTGCGGACCACGGGCTGCGGAAGCGCAACGAGCGCGCGAAACACCAGCGCCTCGAGCGCGGCGGGTGGTGTCACGCTCGCGTCAACTCCTCGAGGAGCTCCACGGGCGAGCGCCAGCTCTTGCCGGTCGCTCTCCGGAGGCCCACCTCGCACGTCCGGTTGCCGCAAAGATAGGCGTCGAATGCCTCGCCGGCCAGCTCGACAGCCTCGGGCGCAGTCGCGGCGGCGGTCAGCTCCGGATGGAGGAAGCCGCGGTCGCCGGCGAACCCGCAGCAGCGCGCGCTCGGAGGCTCCACCACCTCGTCGGCGAGCGCAGCGGCCACGCCGGCAAGCCGGCGGGTGAGCCCTAGGTGCCTCGTCGAGCAGGTGGGATGCGTCGCAACGCGCGCGACCCGGCGTGGCTCCAGGCGGTCGAGCAGGCGCGCGCACCACTCCACGCCGTCGAGCACTTCCAGCTCGAGATGCCGCTCGGCGGCGTCGGGGGCGAGCTTGTCGCGAATCTCCCGCGCGATGCCGTAGGTGCAGGAGGAGGCGTCGACCACGACAGGGAGCTCGCCCCGGTCGCTCCAGCGCCAGAGCGCGTCGAACGTCTCCCTCGCCATCCACTCGTGTCCGCGCTGGAAGCCCTTCGAGCTCCATGGCGTCGCACAGCACCGCCCCGCGACGTCCGGCGGGATCCACACCGGCTTCCCGGCCCGCCGCGAGACATCGACCATCGCCGAGACCACGCCGGGCCCGGGCTCGGCGGGCCCGAAGATGCGGTTGATGCACGCGGGCAGGTAAACGGCGGCGGCGCCCTCCCGCTGCGTGACCGGCAGCGGGCGCGGCGGCGGACGGCATCTCCGCGCTCCATTCCGGGACGAGCTCCTGGCCGACCGCGCGGCGGGCGGCGCGGCTCACACCGCGGATCGGAGCGTCGCCGGCGACCGAGCCGATCGCATGGCCGAGCCGCAGGCCCCCCCGTGCCGCTCGCTCGACCGCCTTCCAGCGCCGGGCGACCCCGAGCGCCACCGCCTCCGAGCGCCAGCTCTGCTGGCGGCCGCGCAGCTCCTTCACGAGCCTTCCCGTGTCGATGCCGACCGGGCAGGCGAGCGCGCAGCTTCCATCGGCCGCGCAGGTGTCGATCGCGTCGTAGGAGTAATCGCGGAGGAGCGCCTCGGCGACCGGCGAGCCGGCGGGCTGGCGCGCGATCTCTCGCCGGATGACGATCCGCTGGCGCGGCGTCGTCGTGAGGTTCCGGCTCGGGCAGACCGGCTCGCAGAAGCCACATTCGACGCAGGAGGTGGCGACCTCCTCGATCGCCGGGTTGGTGTGCAGGTTGCGGAGGTGCACGTCGGGGTCGCGGTTCAGGACGACACCCGGGTTGAGCGCGCCCTCCGGGTCGGCGAGCTCCTTCACCCGCCACATGAGCTCCGTCGCCTTCGCGCCCCACTCGCGCTCGACGAACGGCGCCATGTTCACGCCGGTCCCGTGCTCCGCCTTCAACGAGCCGTCGTACTTGTCGAGGATCAGCTCGACGAGCTTGCCCATGAACGCCTCGTAGCGCTCGGTGTCCTCGGACTTGGCGAAGTCGGGAGTGAGCATGAAGTGCAGGTTCCCGGCAGAGGCGTGGCCCGCCACGCCCGGGAGGAAGCCGTGCTCGCCCAGCAGCGCCTGAAGGTCGCGCGCGCACTCGGCGATGCGCGCCGGTGGAACGCAGACGTCCTCGACGATCAGCGCGTTCTCCGGCGGCTTCAGCTTCCCGAGCAGGCCGTGCATGCCCTCGCGCACGCGCCAAGACATCTCGATCCGCTCCTCGTCACGCGTGAAGTCGATCGGCGCGACGAGCTCCCGGTCGGCGAGGAGCTCGGTGGCGGTGCGCTCGGCCTCGTCGAGGCCCGCAGCGTCATCGGCCCCCAGCTCCACGAGCAGCGCGGCCGACTCCGGCGGCAGCTCTCGCCACGCCTCCGGCGTCCCAGGGATGTTGAAGCTCGCCGCGATCAGCGATGGCGCCACCATCAGCTCGACGGCCGTCGCGCCGGCCGCCACGAGCTCGGGCACCGGCTCGGTGGCCGCCTCGAGCGAGGGAAAGTGGATCCAGGAGGTGCTCGTGGCACCGGGCACGGGGACCGTCTCGAAGACGACCTCGGCCATGAAGGCCAGCGTCCCCTCGGACCCCACGAGGACGCGGCGGAAGATCTCGAGCGGCGTCTCGGCGTCGAGGAACGCGCAGAGGCGGTAGCCCGTGGTGTTCTTGATCTCGAACTTGCGCCGGATCCGCTCGGCGAGCTCAGCGTCGGCGAGGATCTCCTCGCGGATCGCCGCGAGCCCCGCGGCCAGCTCGGGCTCCGCGTCTGCGAAGCGGTCCTCCGCGCCGGGGGAGGCCGTGTCGATCGTGGTACCGGAGGGCAGCACGAAGGTCATCGAGCGCACGGTGCTGTAGGAGTCGCGCACCACGCCGCACCGCATGCCGCCGGAGTTGTTCGCGACGACGCCGCCGACCGTCGCGATGTCGGTGCTCGCCGGGTCGGGCCCGAGCTTGCGCCCCAGCGGGGCGAGGACGCGGTTCACGTGGCCGAGAACCGTCCCGGGCCCCGCCCGCGCCCGCTCGCCGCCGTCCTCGACCGCGACGCCGCCGAAATGGCGGCGAACGTCGACCAGGATGCCCTCGCTCTGCCCCTGGCCGTTGAGGCTCGTCCCGCCACCGCGCAGCGTCACCGGGATGCCGTTGCGGCGGCCGTAGGCGAGAACCCCGGCCACGTCTTCGGCGCTGCGAGCGAGTACCACGGCCTTCGGGATGACGCGGTAGGGGCTGGCGTCGGTGGCGTAACGGATGAGGTCGATCGGCCGCCCGAGGACATCTGCCGGCACCGACGATCGCCGCCAGGTCCGCGCGCAAGCCCGGCGGCGTTCCGGCCGCGACCCACTCCGGAGCGCGGTCCGGCGCCGGCCCGGCCGCGGGCGGGGCGATGCGCTCCAGCTTGGCCTCGGCCACCGCCATCGCTCAGGCGGCTAGAAGAGGGCCATACCCGGGGCCACCTCGACCTCGACCAGCCGCGGCCCGTCGGCGCCGATCGCGGCGGCGAGCTCCGAGTGCAGCTCCTCGCGGCCGGAGACCCGCTTCGACGGGACGCCGTAGCCGGCCGCGACGGCCGCGCAGTCGAGCTCCGGGAGGTCGAGGCCGGGCGCCCCGCTCACTTCCTCGATCGACCCGAACCACTTGAGGATCGCGTACTCCGAGTTGCGGAGCACGAGGAACGTCACCGGCACGCCGTAGGCGGCGGCGCTCCAGAAGCCGGTCACCGCGTACTGGACGGATCCCTCGCCGAGGACGCAGACAACGGGGCGGTCGGGCTGGGCGAGCTGGACGCCGATCGAGGCGGCGAGGCCGAAGCCGAGGCCGCCGCCGGCGCCGAAGTAGTAGCTGCCGGGGCGCGAGATCCGAAGCTGGTTTCGAAGGGCGAGGGTGGAGGAGGGCGACTCGAGCACGACGATCCCGTCCTCGGGGAACACCTGGGCCAGCGTGTTGTGCACCATCGTCGGCGAGAGCGGCTCGGTCTCCTCGCCCGGCTCCGGGGGCCCGAGCGGCTCGGGCGCCTCGCGGCGCGCCTCGCTCGACGGCTTCGACGAGCGCCTCGAGCGTGAGCCTCACGTCGGCGACGATCGCCTCGCCCATCGGCGCGCGCGCCGCCTCGTCGGGGTCGGAGGTGATCGGCGACCAGCTCCGTGCCGTCGGCGAGCAGCGGGCCCGGGATGTTCGGGTAGTACGGGAAGACCGAGGTACCGGCGACGAGGACGAGATCGTGCGGCGCGAGCATCTCGCCCGCCGGCCCGATGGCGGGGGGCAGGCTGCCGCGGAAGTTCGGGTGGCCCTCGGGAAAGCCGAGCCGGCCGCCGCCGGGCGGCGGCGTGGCCCACACTGGCAGTCGCTGGCGCTCGGCCAGCGCGACCGCGGCGTCCCAGGCGCCGGCCGCGTCGATGTCGGGGCCCGCGACGAACGCCGGGCTCGAGGCCGTCGCGAGGCGCTCGGCGAGTCGCGCGACCGTCTCCGCGGGGGCGACGGCGCGCCCCTCCACTCGGCGCTGGATGACGTGCCGTACGTCGGCGTCGTCGACCTCGGCGTCCCAGTCGTCCATCGGCACCGAGACGAAGGTGGGGCCGCGCGGGGGAAGGCTCGAGAGATGGATCGCGCGCCCGAGCGCGAGCGGCACGTCCTCGGGCCGCGACAGCCTCGAAGCTCCACTTGACGAAGGGATGGGGCACCCGCGTGGCGTCGCGGTTCGTCAGGTTCGCCTGCAGGGTCATCAGCGAGCGCGCCTGCTGCCCAGCGGTGACGAGCAGCGGCGAGTGGTTCGCCTGGGCGTTGAAGATGGCGCCCATCGCGTTGCCGAGCCCGGGCGCCGTGTGAAGGTTCACGTGAGCCGGACGCCCGGACGCCTGGGCAAAGCCGTCGGCCATTCCGACCGCGACGGCCTCCTGGAGCCCGAGGACGTAGCGGAAGTCGTCGGGGTAGTCCGCGAGCATCGGCAGCTCGGTCGAGCCGGGGTTGCCGAACATCGTCGTCATCCCGCGCTCGCGGAAGAGGTCGAAGGCCGCCTCGCGCACGCTCGCCATCGCACCGGACTCTATGCCCTCGGCTGAGGATCCCGTCGGTGAGCGAACCCCCGATTGGGAAGGGGCGCCGCAAGGCGCCTCTTCTCATTCCGCGGGCTCGAGCACGGCCGCGGCCGCCGCCAGCTCGCGCCCGTGGGTGAGCGAGACCTCGACTCGCACGTCGAGCGCCTCGGCTCGCTCGGCAGCCGCGCCCGAGAGGACGACCCCTGGGGCACCCCCGGAGCTCGTCACCTCCACGTCGTGCGGGCTCCACGCTTCGAGCTCGAGCGCCTTGGCGACGGCTTCCTTGGCGCAGAAGCGCGCGGCGAGGTGGCGGCCGGGCCGCCGCCGCCGTCCGGCGTAGTCGAGCTCGCTCGCGGTGAACAGGCGCGCGGCGAGCTTCGGCCGGCGCTCGAGCGCGCGCTCCAGCCGGGCGATCTCGAGGAGGTCGATGCCGATGGCGCCCACGGGTGGATGATCACCCACCGAAGAGCTTCGTGGCCATGAGCGCAATCGTCTGCATCGTCCGCCGGGTGCTCGGGCCGACCAGGTCGTCGATCGCCGCCAGGTCGAGGTCAGAGTCGAGGAGCCCCCCGCTCGGCAACCAGTAGAGCTCGCTCCCCCTGAAGGCGAGGAGGTCGTCGTCGCCCGCCATCGCTAGCACCCTCCTGCGGGACGTCACACCCGGCGCCTTCGGGAGCAGGGAGACCTGAAGCTTTCCGGTCGAGCGTTCCGCCGCCGCGCGGTCGAACGGCTCGTGCGAGGCGATCGCCCGCATCCGGCGTTCGCTGCGAAGGTACACGGGAACCTCGAAGCCGAGGGCCGCCTCGAGGCCGTGCTCGACCCTTCGCGCGAGGCCGTCGTCGCCACCGCTGATGCCCGCGGCCGAGAACGCGACGTTGCCGCTGGTTCGGAATGTCGCGACGTCGCTGAAGCCCATGTCCTCGAACGCGGCTCGAAGGGCGGCGCTCGGCGCCTTCCGCGTCGACCCCAGGTTCACCGCCCGCAGGAACGCCGCGTAGCGCATCAGCCTGTGCGACCCTCGGTCAGCTCGCGGCGCGCTCGCGCTCGCGCTCGACGAGCTTGCGCCTCAGGATCTTCCCCGAGGGCGACTTCGGGATCTCGTCGACCATCTCGACCAGCCGGATGCGCTTCTGCGGCGCGACCTGCTCGGCGACCCAGGCCATGAGCTCGTCGGCGCCCACCTCGCCGTTGGCGGCAACGACGTAAGCCTTCGGGAGCTCGCCCGCCTCCTCGTCCGGCACGCCGATGACAGCGACGTCGGCGACCGCCGGATGGGTGATCAGAAGCGCCTCGAGCTCGGCCGGCGCGACCTGAAACCCCTTGTACTTGATGAGCTCCTTGAGGCGGTCGACGATCTGGAAGAAGCCGTCGGCGTCGACGGTCGCGATGTCGCCGGTGTGAAGCCAGCCGTCGGCATCGACAGTGGCCGCCGTCGCCTCCTCGTTGCCGAGGTAGCCGCGCATCACCTGCGGGCCGCGGATCCACAGCTCGCCGCGCTCGCCGGACTCGACGTCGGTGCCCGTCTCCGGGTCGACCAGGCGGCACTCGGTGCTCGCAAGGGGCCTGCCGATCGAGCCGGGCCTGTTCTCCTCATCGGGGCGGACCAGGTGCGTGACCGGGCTGGTCTCCGTCAGGCCGTAGCCCTGGATGACCGTGCAGCCGAGGCGCCCGGCCACCCGCTCGGCGAGCTCGGCGCCGAGCGGGGCGGCGCCCGACATCACGATCTCGACGCTCGAAAGGTCGCGCTCGTCGACGGCGGGATGCTTCGCGAGTGCCAGCGCGATGGGCGGGACGACGTACGCACGCGTGACGCCGTGGCCCTCGATGAGGTCGAGGAACTGGTCGAGGTCGAAGCGGGGCATGGTGACGATCGTCGCCCCGGCGCGCAACCCCTGGTTCATGATCACCGTCATCCCGTAGATGTGAAAGAAGGGGAGGCAGCCGATGAGAACGTCGTCGTCGCTGATCGGGAAGGCTCCCTGGACCTGGGCCAGGTTGGCGACGAGGTTCCGGTGCGTGAGCATCACGCCCTTGGGGAGGCCGGTGGTGCCGCTGGAGTAGGGGAGGACCGCGAGGTCGGCGGCCGGGTCGATCGCCGGCTGCGGGGCCGCAGCGGCGTCGCCGAGGAGCTCCTCGAACGGCGTCGCGCCGTCGGCCTCGCCGACGACGAAGACGTCGTCGACGCCCTCCCGCTCCGCGGCGTCGAGCGCCACATCGGCGAACGCGGGGACGGTCAGGAGGGCGCGGGCCCCGGAGTCGGAGAGCTGGTGGGCGACCTCGTTCGCCGTGTACAGGGGGTTCATCGTCGTGCACATGCCGCCCGCGGCCGCTGCGCCGTGGAAGGCGATCGCGTATTCGGGAACGTTCGGCATGAAGACCCCGAGCACGTCGCCCTTCCCGAAGCCCCGCTCGGCGAGGCCCGCGGCGAGGCTCGCCGCGCCCTCCGCGAGGCCCGCGTAGGAGAGCTCGCGCCCGGAGGGCCCGTCGATCAGCGCCGGTCGATCGCCGCGCTCGCTCGCCCGCTCGAGCACGAACGCCGTGACGTCGGCGCCCGGGACGTCGACAGTCGGGGTCCGTGCTGCGGTAGATCGTCGGCTCGCCCACTCTCCTCGGCGTGAAACCTAACCCGAATGGCCTAGCGTGGTCCGCCAATGCGCTCGTTCGTCCTCGTCCCCGGCGCCGGCGGCGTCTGTTGGTACTGGCATCTGGTGGCACACCCCGAGGCCGACGCGGCATTCGAGTCGGTTTGCGACTGCGAGGCCTGGCCGACCGCCAGCTGCTCGCGGCGGCCTGACGACAAGCCGGGCGCGAATACGCTCCCCACGATGACGGGTCCCATCGACATCGCGGAGCTCGACCCGATCGTGCCACCCGACGGCTCGACCGTGGTGGAGATCGCCAGGCCCGGTGCCGGCGCGGAGAACCAGTCGCTCGCCCGTGCCAGCGTGAGCCCTGGCGCGGAGACCGCGAAGCATCTTCATAGGAGCACGGAGGAGATCTACTTGTTCACCTCGGGCGCCGGCAGGATGCTCCTCGGCGATGACGAGCTCGATGTCCGAGCCGGGCAGGCCGTGGTGATCGCGCCCGGCACCCCGCACAAGCTTCAGAACACGGGCGGTGAGCCGCTGGTCCTGTTCTGCTGCTGCTCGCCCGCCTACGCCGACGAGGACACGGTCCTCATCGAGTAGACCAGGGCGAGGCCGAGAAGCGCGGCGAGGACGAACCCGGCGATCCGGCTATGGATCGCGTACCACCCGACGAGGCCGCCAAGCACCGCGCCGGCGACGCCGAGAAGAGCGCCCTCGATCAGGCGGACCGAGGTCCGGCTCCCGAGCAGGCTGGGCGCCAGCGCGCCGAGGGCCAGGCCGCCGGCCGCGACGATGACGATGTACTGGCCGAAGTCGAGCAGGGCGCTCGTAGGTTAGCCTCGCCCGGTGACCGGGGCCGACCGACCGAGCATCACCGCCCAGATCCTCAACCGGGCGCCCCGCCCGCCACTTATCTTTGGCTGCATCCTCCTGGTCGTCGCCCTCTTCTTGGGCTACATCGGGGGCGCGGTGCTCGACTCGTCGCACTTCGCGCACCGGGCGTCGGACGCCCTCGACGACCAGGCTGTGCAGAGCGAAGTCTCCAAGGCCGTCTCGGACACGATCTCGGGCAGCTCCGGAGGGATCGTCTCCGCGGGCCAGGTCGGCGGCACCGTCGACTCGGTCATCGCCGACCCGAAGTTCCAGAAGGAGTTCCAAGACGAGGTCGCCAAGGTCCACAAGAAGCTCGTCGATGGCGACGCCGACAGCGCGACACTCGAGCTGAAGAGCCTCGGTCCGCTGGTCGCCAAGAAGCTCGGGGCCGCTGGGGCGCCGGTGCCGGCGAGCGTGCCCGCCGTGGGCCTCGAGGTCAAGCCGCCGTCCGGGGTGCTGAGCATCGTGCGCACGCTCGACTCGCTCAGCTGGCTCCCCGGTGCCCTCGGCCTGGCCGCGCTCGCGTTTCTCTCGTGGCTTCTCTTCCGTGCCGTCGACCGCGCCGACGCGGTGCGAAGCATCGCCAAGACGATGCTCGTCGCCGGGGTCCTGATGGTGATTGTGTACTTCGTGGCGCGGCTGCTCATCACGAGCGCCGCAGGCGGAACGGGCGCCGTGAACGCCATCGTCGATGCATACTTCGGGGACTTCGCGGTCGCCTCACTAATCCTCGCCGGAGCGGGGGCCCTCGGCTGGATCGGGGCGTCGAGGTTCGCGGCCGCGCCCGCCGCGAAGCGGGCGCCAAAGGTCGCGCCGGCGCCGAGGCGCGCCCCCCGCCGGAGCCGGCACCGCGGCCAGAGCCGGCGGCTCGCGAGATCGACGAGCGGAGCGAGGCCTCCACGCGCGTGATCTCACAGCCGGCGCGGGTTGACCTGCCGACCGTGCGAGACGACGCGCCGCCGCCCAGATGCCGCACCAACGCCGCCGGAGCCGTCCACGAAGACGTGCCCTGACTGCGCCGAGACCGTCCTCGGCGCAGCGCGAGTCTGCAAGCACTGCGGCTACCGCTTCCAGCCGGTGGCCTAGGCGGAGGTGCGCGAAACCACTCAGGATCTCGAGGCCCTCCAGGCGCTTCTCGACCGCAGCTATGCGGGCGCCGGGGCGCACCTGCTGCGCATCCACACCCCCGAGCGGCGGATGACGGCCTCCGAGGTCGCCGCGGCGACTCGAGGGCATGTGCCTGCTCGCCCTCGCCACCGTTACGGCGGACGGCCGCCCGGTCGTCGGACCGGTCGACGGCGTCTTCTTCCGGGGCGCGTTCCACTTCGGCTCCGCTCCCGACTCAGTGCGCTTTCGGCATATCGACGCGAGACCGCGAGTGAGCGCCACCCACCTGCCGGGCGAGGAGCTCGCTGTGACGGTCCACGGCACGGCGAAGCGAGTTCCGGTCGAGGGCGGCTTCCGGGAGGCGCTGCTCGAGATCTACGTCCCGCGCTACGGGGCCGAATGGGAGGCCGAGTTCCTCGACTCCGGCCCGGTGTACGCGCGCATCGACGCCGAGCGCATGTTCGCGTTCGCGATGCGCTAGACATCTCTTCGTGGACTGGAGTCTCGAGGTCGTCGTCGTTCCCGTGAGCGACATCGACACATCGATCGCCTTCTACAGGGACAGGGTCGGGTTTCACCTCGACCACGACACGCGCACGGAGCACATGCACGTGGCCCAGCTCACGCCGCCCGGGTCCGGTTGCTCGATCGTGATCGGCGACCTGCCGTCGCAGGCCCAGATGGAGCCCGGGTCCATGAAGAGCCTCCAGCTCGTCGTGCCGGACGCGGCCTCGGCGCGGCAGGAGCTCCTCGACCGCGGGGTCGAGGTCTCCGACCTCGAGGTCATCACGGAGATGGACGGTGGAACGTTCTTCGGCTTCCACGACCCGGATGGCAACTCGTGGGCGGTGCAGGAAATCGCTGCGCGCGGCGACACCCCGCTGCTGCCGAAGGGCCACGGCGGTCTCGGCGCCTGGGCCGGCCGCTGAGCGATCCGCGACTCTGCGATTAGTTTCGCTCGCGCCGGTGGTCTCAGTGGCGAGACCCAACCCACCAGGAGGAACCAGCATGAGCGACACCATCACCGACACCGGCATTGTCCAGGTCGGAACCGTCATCGTCCCCGTGAGCGACCAGGACCGGGCGCTCGCCTTCTACACGGAGAAGCTCGGCTTCGAGCAGCGCTCCGACGTTCCGTTCGGCCCCAAGGGCGAGCGCTGGATCGAGGTCGCGCCACAGGGCGCCGCCACGACGGTCGCGATCGTCCCGCCGCGCGAGGGCGACCCGACGGGCGTGGAGACCCGTGTGGCGCTCTCGAGCCGCGACGTCGACGCGACCCACGCCCAGTTGCGGGAGCGCGGGGTCGACGTCGACGAGGAGGTCTCCCGGATGGGCGAGCCCGTGCCGCCGATGTTCTGGCTGCGCGACCCCGATGGGAACTCGATCTTCGTCGTCGAGCGCGAGGGCTGATCGAGTGGACCGCCTGGACGTACTCGTCGGAGAATGGACGATGGAGGCCGCCCCCCGGGCGGTCCTCCATGGCCGGGGGAGGGCCGGCTGAGCTTCGAGTGGCTCGAGGGCCGGGCATTCCTGATCGAGCGCTGGCACGTCGACCTGCCGGAGGCGCCCGATGGAGTCGCGATCATCGGCGCCGGTGATGCAGAGGGCGAGCTCCGCCAGCACTACTTCGACTCGCGGGGCGTCCACCGCGTTTACGAGATGACCTTCGACGGCACGACCTGGCGGATGTGGCGCGAGGCGTCCGATCCCTTCCCGCAGCGGTTCAGCGCCACCATCGCCGACGACGGCCGGACGATCGCCGGTAGGTGGGAGAAGGCTGAGGACGGGGAGAGCTGGGCCGTCGACTTCGACCTCACCTACCGGAGGGTCGCGTAGAAGTCGAGGCCGCGTAAGTCCTCGGCGCCGAACGACGAGCGGGTTGCGGTCGACCTCGGCCGCTCATAATCAACCGATGTCCCAGGAGAACGTCGAGATCGTCCGCGTGAGCTTCGAGTACTTTCGGGGCGGGACTCGAGTAGCGCCCTTCAGGTCGATCGGTGCGCTCGACAGGCTGGGCCTGATCGTCCTCCCGATCGTCATCGGCGAGGGGATGCGTTTCGCGCCGCCGCTCAGCAGCGAGGCGGCCCCCGTTCTCGAGAGCCAGCGCGCTCTCCCCGAGGATGCGGTCGAGCTCGTCTACGACCTGACCTGAAGGAGCGGGCGCGCCGGCCATCGGCCGGCACGCCCTTGCGCTCGCTACGCCTCGGCGGGCGTGACGCGCGCGTTCGCCATCTCCACGTGCGCCCGGCTGTCGCGCGTGCGGATCAGGACCAGAGTCGCGACGAACCCCAGAGCGGCGATGACCGCCCCGCCGAGGAACGCGCTCTGGAACCCCTCGGTGAGGGCGTTCGGCAGCGATGAAGCACCGCTCGCCATCACTTCGTCGGTCCGCGTGGTCGCGATGGTCGAGAGCACGGCGAGCCCGAGAGCGCCGCCGATCTGCTGCGAGGTGTTGATCAGACCACTGGCCAGGCCCTGCTCTCGCTCCTCCACCCCGGACACCGCGGCGATCGTCGACGTCACGAACCCGAAGCCGAGGCCGGCGGCCGCGAGCAGCGACGGGCCGAGGATGTCGGTGAGGAAGCCGCCACCCACCGAGATCTGGCTGAACCAGCCGAGGCCGACGGCGATGAACAGCATCCCCGCAGCCAGGATCGGCTTGAAGCCGAACCTCGTGACGAGCTGACCCCCGAGCCCAGCCGCGACGATGATCGTCACCGCGAGCGGCAGGTAGGAGAGTCCGGCATGGATCGCGCTGTAGCCCAGCACCTGCTGCATGTAGAGCGAGATGAAGAAGAACATCGAGAAGAGGGAGGCGCCGAGCAGGATCCCGACGACGTTCGCACCCGTAAGCGTCCGCATCCGGAAGATCCGGAACGGGACCAGGGGCGCCTTCGAGCGCAGCTCGATGGCCACGAAGGCGCCGATCAGGACCACCGAGAGCGCCAGCAGGCCGACGATCTTGGTCGACCCCCAGCCCGCGCTCGACGCGTCGAGGAACGCGTAGGCGAGGACCGACAGGCCGGCGGTGATGCTCACGGCGCCGGCGGCGTCGAAGTGGCGCGTCGCAGACTCCGAGCGGCTCTCGGGAATCAGGCCGGGCGTCAGCGCGAGGGCGATCAGCGCCACGGGCACGTTCACCCACAGGACCCACTCCCATCCGAGTCCGTCTGTGAGAATTCCGCCGAGAAGGACTCCGGCGGCGCCGGCCGAGCCCGCGACCGCTCCCCAGGCGCCAAGCGCCTTATTCCGTTCGGCCCCGTCCTTGAAGAGGGTGGTGACGATCGAGAGCGCCGCGGGGGAGACGATCGCGGCGCCCAGGCCCTGCGCCGCGCGCGCGGCGATGAGCTGGCCTTGGTTGGCGGCGAATCCTGCGAGGAGGGAGGCGACTGCGACGACCAGGAGCCCGGCCATGAAGACGCGCCGGCGGCCGAGGAGGTCCGCGGCGCGCCCGCCGAGCAAGAGAAAGCCCCCGAAGGCGATCACGTATGCGTTTACGACCCACGGAAGGTTTGCCTCGGAGAAGTCCAGCCCGGTGCCGATGCTCGGCAGGGCGACGTTGACGATCGACGCGTCGAGCACGACGATGAACTGTGCGACGCAGAGCAGGATCAACGCGGTCCAGCGCCGGTCGAGATATTCCTCGTAGGTCGTCATCTAGCGGCTCCTTTCCGCGGTCTTTCCCGTTAGACGAATGTGAGATTCGAAATTCGACATGTCCTTGCGATAAGCTGTAGCGGAACCTGAGTTCCGGTTTCGGTTAGGACTATACGGAATTCTGATTCCGTTTGCATGACGACCGTCACAGAGACACCCGCCCTACCCGCCGCGACGGAGCGAGCCCTGCGTTCCGACGCCTGCCGCAACCGGGCCGCTGTCATCGCAGCGGCCAAGAAGCTGTTTGCCGATCAGGGCCTCGACGCCCAGATGCCCGACGTGGCGAAGGCCGCGAAGGTGGGGGTGGGGACCGTCTACCGGCACTTCCCGACCAAGGACGACCTGGTCGCCGCCATGGCCGCGGACCGCTTCGAGCGCCTCGCCGAGCGGGCGCGGGAGGACCTCGAAGCCGACGACCCGTGGGAGGGCATCTCCGATTTCATCCGCTTCTCGGCGGAGATCCAGGCCGAGGACAGGGGCCTCTGCGAGGTCATGGGCTCCCGCCCCGAGGTGATGGACGCCGCCGCGCAGGCCGCGGGACTGGGCGAGCTCTGCGACCAGCTCGTGCAGCGGGCTCAGCGGTCAGGTGACCTTCGACGCGACCTCTCGTGGGAGGACATCCCGATGATCGCGTGCGGCCTCGGCCGGATCACCCAGGCGACCATGGGCCCCGCCGCCGGCCGCTGGCCGCGCTTCGTCGAGATCATCCTCGACGGGCTGCGGGCGCCGGGACGCGAAACGCTGCCCACCGTCGGCTGACTACTTCGTGCGCGGCGCGGCGGCAGCGTCACCACTACCTTCCGCGTCAGGGTCGCACGCCATTGCCCGACGACCGTCTGACCCCGAAGCAGGGTGACATTCATCCATCAGGCACCGCCGCGGCTTTTCGTCCCTTCGACCGACCCCCCGTAGGCCCCGATGTTGCGCCGGCTGCCGTTCGGCCGTGGCTCTCGGCCGACCGTCGACGCCGGGTCGGCCGCGTCGATGGCTTTGCTGCCGGGAGCGAGGTGGAAGTTGCTCGCTGCGCGATTGACGAACCCGGGATCGCCGGCCAACATCCCGTTGCCCTTTGTGACGTTGACCGCGGCACCCCCGAGGAGGCTCCACTCGATCGTGCTCTGCGGCGGCTGGGGCAGTGGCGGGCTCGCGCAGTCGGTGCAGACGAAGATCTGAGACGAGCCGCCGTTGCGAGTGATGATGCTGTTGGTGACCGAGATGCTGGAGCCGCCCTCGGTGAAGATCGCGGCCCCGCGCGTGCCCGCCCTGCACTTGTGGTCGGTGATCGTGACGTTCTCCAGCCTCGCCGTCGAGCCGGTTGGGACGGTCCCGGTGCCGTCGACGTATAGGGCGGCACCGCCGGCGTCGCAGGCGTTGTCGTGGAACAGGTCGCCGGTGATGCTGGCCGACGCGTCCTCGTCGATGAAGAGTGCGCTGCCGACGGACGCGCTGTTGCCGACGAAGCGGTTGGCCTCGAACCTCGCCTTCGGCGTTGGGTTGCCGGGGCCGTAGAAGATGGCGCCGCCCCCCAGCCGTAACCGGCCTGGACGCCGATCTTGTTTCCGCGGATGAGGTTTTGCCGGATGACCATCGTCGGGGCGCTGAGGTAAAGACCGCCGCCATGGTCGCCGCCGCCCATGTTGTTTTCAACGAGGTTGTGCGCGATCACCGCTTTGACGCCGATCGCCATACCGGCGCCGCGGAGGGCGCGGTTGTTGCGGATGATGTTGCCGGTGACGGCGACGGAGCTGCGCCTGCGGGAGCTGCCGACGGCGATGCCGCCGCCGAACGTTTCACAGCTGCAGGTGTTGAAGTTCCGCCCGTCGTCGTTGCCTTGGACGAGGTTGTTTCGGATGGTGACGGCGCCGGAGTTGACCACGTCAATCCCTGACCCGCTGGCTCCGTTGTATTGGTCCAGCGGCGCTCGGCCGCCCGTGATTGTGAAGCCGTCGATGGTGGAGTTGCCGGCATTCACGAGCCGTACGGTCGTGCCGCCCCCCTCCCCGTCGATCACCGTCGGGTGGGCAGTCGGATTGCGCCTCGCGAAACCGGCTACGAATCCACCGCGCAGGCTCAGCGACTTCCCCGTCACCCTGACCCGCTCGGGGTAGGTCCCGCCCTCGACCTGGATCGCGTCCCCGCTCTTCGCGGCGGCGACGGCCGCCGAGATGGTCGAGTACGCGGCGCCCGACGGCCCGACGCACAGGACCTTCCCCCCGCAATGCGCACCGGGGCTGGTGCCGCCGCCATTGGGGACGAAGGTCAAGGGGGGCGGCGGCAGAACGCGGCTTGCGGCGTCCGCTGGCGCGATCGGGACCATGAGGACGACGACGGCGATCGCCGATGCAGTGGCCAGGCTAGGGCTCAGGCGCTTGGGCATCCAATCCTCGGCGACCAGACTATCCAGGCCCGGCCAAGGTGACTCCCACCCTGTCGATTTGAAGGGATCCCGTTCGTCGTCAGGGTGAAACGGCGGAAAGCGCAGCGATCGCTGGGAAGGGAAGAACGATGCAGACCAAAGACAGGATCCAGAGAATTGCCGTCACGGGAGCCACCGGCCGGGTCGGATCACCCCTCGTCGAGATCCTCGAGCAGCGCGGACACGACGTGGTCGAGATCGCGCGCTCGAAGGGGATCGACGTGGTCAGTGGCGCCGGTCTCGACGAGGCGCTCGCTGGGGTCGAGACGATCATCGATACGGCGACCGGGCCCTCGCCCGACCGGGAAGCGGCAACGGAGTTCTTCACCGCTTCGGCGGAGAACCTCCAGCGAGCCGGCGCGGAGGCCGGGGCGAGGGGGATCGTCGTCGTCTCGATCATCGGCATCGACAAGTTCGAGAGCGGCTACAACGCGGCGAAGGTGGCGCAGGAACAGACCCTGCTCGAGGGCCCGCTCCCGGTCCGGATCGTTCGCGCCGCCCAGTTCCACGAGTTCGTCCCTGAGCTGGTCGGGTGGATGATCCAAGATGGCGTCGCCTACCTGCCCGAGTTCCGAACGCAGCTCGTGGCCGCGCGCATCGTCGCCGAAGCCCTCGCCGACGCGGCCGAGGAGCCGGAAATCGACCATGGCAGGATCACCGAGGTCGCAGGCCCGCAACCGGAGACTCTCGTCGATGCAGCCGCGATGCTCTTCGCCAGCCGAGGTGACTCGTTCGAGATCCGTGAGAGCCGCCAGCCCGGCGACCCGGACGCCACGGCCTACGCGGAGGGCGCCGCGCTACCTAACCCGGGCGCGAAGCTCGCCGGCCCCAGCTTCGAGGAATGGCTCGCGGCGGCCTAGCCGGCTAGACGGACGACGGAGAAGAAGCATCGACCTTGCGCGACGCCATTGCCGAGCTCCTCAGGGCGGCACGAGCCTCGCAGACGATTCGCCGCGATGATGTTTGGTCTGGGTTGGAGACCAAACCCAGCTTGGGCTCGCTGACGCGCTGACCACCTGGCCCTTGGCGTCCACGAGATCAGGGTGTGACTAGCGACCCAGTGTGCGCAGGAACCGGCGAGCGCTGGCGGGCACCCTGTCGAGGAGCTCGCGGACATCGGTGAGTCCGGTGCGCAGCTCCGCATCGCCGGATTCGATCGGCAGCATCGAATCTTGGAGCTCGGCGATCGTTCGCTGCGCATCGGTCGACGCGGTCACCGCCCGCTCAACGAAGGCGCCCACGCCCTGCGAGCGCAGCCCCGGTGACGGCAGCTCGAACTCACGCCTGGGGAGCGCGCACCGCTCGGCGAACTGTGTGTGCGTGCGCTGGGCTCGCCCGAAGGCCTTTTGCACGGGCCGATAGAGCTCAGTCTCAAGGCGGTCTGCGGCATCGACGGCGAGCAGCTCAAAGGCCTCACTCAGGCACGCGACTGCAAGCGCAAGCTGATCGACCGCCACCGCGAGCTCGTCGAGGATCTGTCCTCTGTCCTCGAGTGCGGTTCGCGCCATCTCCGCGAGGTTAGGGTGCCTGCGCCGGGATGCGCTTGCCGGGCATTACGAGGCGGCTCGGGACACGACGCTCGGCTCGGCCGCGATCCCATCGACCGCGAGCCCGTCCGCTGCGGGAGGTGGCTAGTCCGAGCCGCCGGAGTCCGGGGGCGGATTGGTCTGGTCGACCAAGTGCTTGGCGGCGAAAGGCTGCGCTCCCGGATCTGGCTTCGCGAGGCGGGCCTGGACCAAGACCTTGTCGTCGGTCACGATGTCGTTGGCGTCAACCGTGCCATCTGCGTTGGTGTCGGCCACCGTGAGCTTCGCGTTCGTGAGGTCGAACTGAACCGTCGTATCAACGAGACTCGCGTGCTTCACATGGCCATTGCCGTGGGTGACGTTGACCGCACCGCTGCCCGCGTAGGTTCCTTTGAAGACGTACATCACAGTGTGGCTGCCGTGGCCGTGCGTGCCGGGACCATGGCTAGCCACGGCGCTCGCCGGAATGGCGATCGCGGCTAGCAGGGCAATCAGCGCCGAGCGCGACTTCAGGCTCACCCCATCGGCACAACCGGCTCGAGCTCAAGCGAGCGTCTAGACGGGATGGAGGTTCGTGCGAACGGGCCCAAGAGCTGCCGAATCGCCTACTGACAAGAAGGCCCTCGCGTCGGAGGGCCCTCAGCGTCACCGTACCCCTCCCGCCTTTCGGGACGCCTCCTTCACGTGAAATGCGGGCGTGACCCAGCTCGCACTCGCTGGCCACCCAAGCACGTAGTTCAGTGCAGGGCGAATCCGTGCACGCCCCCGATGCCGTCGGACTCTCGCCGGCATACGGTCTGACTGTTCCGCGCCGAGTGCAATCGCCTCTCGGAAGGAGGCCGGCATGCCGACGATCAAAGACGCCGCAGCGGAGTTCCTGGCGAGCAAGCGGGTGGCGGTCACGGGCGTCTCAAGACACCCGAAGAATCACGGAAGCAACGTCGTCTACCAGCGGCTTCGGGATCGAGGCTACGAGGTCTTCGCCGTCAACCCGAACGCAGACGAGGTCGAAGGCGACCGGTGCTATCACGGCCTGCGCGCGATCCCCGGCGGCGTCGAGGCGGTGGTGATCGCAACTAGACCCGAGATCGCCGAGGAGACGATGCGCGAGTGCGCCGACCTCGGCATCAAGCACGTCTGGATGCACCGCGGCCCCGGCGCCGGGAGCGTCTCCAAGAGCGCGGCCGACTACGGCCGCCAGCATGACATCGCGGTGATCGACGGCGGCTGTCCGTGCATGTTCGAGCCGACCGCAGATTTCGGACACAAGGCGATGCGCGTCGTTTTCACCCTCACCGGCAACGTCCCGAGGGAGGTTTGACGGAATGAGGCGTGAAGAATGAAGAAGCCGTTGATCGTCGGTGGGGCCGTCGTCGGCGGCGCGCTCCTTGCTAAACGTCGCGCGTCGAGCCGTGGTGGACTCGACTTCGAGCGGCTGATCGAGCGGATGCCCGAGAACGCTCCGCCCAAGTGGATGTTCCGCAACATCAGCGCGATCCGGGAGAACACGGAGCGCATCCTGCAACTGCTCGAAGGCGAGCGTACGCCCGCCGAGGGCCGAGCGGTCGACTCGATCTGAAAGGAGGAGACCGATGGAGAGCGGTGATGGCGGCACGACCGTGGCCGAGACGGAGGGGGATCTCCGAGAGCAGGCCATCGAACGGATCAAGCGGAAGCGCAAGTTCCGAAGGGATGTGATCCTCTATCTCCTCGTTAACGCGGGCCTCTGGGCGATTTGGGCCTTCAACGGCGCCGACACAGATGACCTCTGGCCGGCGTGGGTGAGCGGCATCTGGGGCGTTCTGCTCCTGCTCGACGCCTTCAAGGCCTACGGGGAGGGCCCGATCTCCGATCAACAGATCGAGGACGAGATGCGTCGGCTCAAGGGTGGATAGTCGGGGTCTCGGCGAGGCACCCGTTTCGGACGCACCCGGGACCGCTGACGCTGACGTCGGGCGCTATCGCTTCGCGCGGTAAGCAGCACGGCGCTCGCCTCGCTCCTCCGTCTGCAGATAGCTCGCCACTACCTGCAAGGCCACACTCCCGACGCCGTCCCGGCGTCGGGAGGTCGGTCTCCGCGGAGTGGCGCGGTGCCCCAGGACAGCCTCGCCTGAGCGAATTGTCGAATACGGCTGGTACCACGGTTCCGTGGACGTCGCGGTCGATCAACTGTTTGGCGATCCCGCGTTCGTCCAGGCCCTCGGCAATCAGTTTCGATGCCTTGGACGAGCAGCTGTGAGACTCTGCACGTGTGGGGCCGACGGAGCTTCCCCGCGGGGTGATCACCTGTCTCTTCTCGGACATCGAAGGATCGACCCAGCTCCTGCGTCACCTGGGCGCGGGCTACCGGGACGTCCTTGCCCGCCACAACGAGCTCCTGCGAAGAGCCTGGGACGAGTACGGCGGCCACGAGGTCAACACGATCGGAGATGCGTTCTTCGTCGTATTCGCGGATGCGAACCCGGCGGTTGACGCCGCCATCGCGGCGCAGCGAGCCCTGGTGCGGGGCCGCTGGCCGGGGCGCGTTCGCATGGGCCTGCACACCGGCCATGCCCGCCCCGTCGAGGGCGACTACACGGCGTTGGTGGTTCACCAGGCGGCGCGGATCGTGGGCGCCGCCCGAGGCGGACAGGTGCTGATGACCGCGGTGACGGCGAGCCGCGTAGCCCCGTCAGCTGTGCGGCTCCTCGGCCGCTACCGAATGCGCGACTTCGACGAGAGCGTCCAACTCTACGAGGCGGTCGCGGACGGGATGCCGGCGGTGGACTTCCCGCCGCGTGTGCCGCCCGCGGATGACCACAACCTGGTGCGGCCGCCGAACGTCCTGATCGGCCGCGGCGACGACCTGCAGCTTCTGGCCGAGCGGCTGCGGCCGGGCCGGGTCACGACCCTGATCGGCCCCGGGGGCGTCGGCAAGACGCGGCTTGCCATCGAGGCTGCCCTGGCCGCGGCCAGGACCTGGGAGAACGGAGCGTGGTTCGTCGACCTCGCCCCGCTCAGGGATCCCGGCCTCATCGCCGAGGCGGTCGGCCAGGCGACCGGCGCCCCCAGCGAGCCGGGATCGGCGCGCTGGCCGGAGGTGCTGTCCCATCTCGAGGGGCGCAACGCAGTGGTTCTGCTCGACAACTGCGAGCACCTGGCCGCTGCTGCCGCGCGAGTCGCGGCTGAGCTCGTCACCGCCTGTCCTCGCGTGGGGGTCCTCGCCACCAGCCGCGTGCCGCTCGGTCTTCGGGGGGAGGACGTCCACCGGATCTCACCGTTACCGATCGAGGGAGCAGTGGACCTCTTCCTCGACCGCGCGGGGGATGGCGCGGAGCGCGCCCTAGTGGCGGAGCTGTGCCGGGAGCTCGACTGCATCCCCCTGGCGATCGAGCTTGCCGCGGGCCGTACGACTGCGCTGTCTCCCGCTGAGATCCTGCGTCACGTCCGGCGGTCGCACCAGATCGTGCGCTCCCGGGATCCGACCCTGCCGGACCGTCAGCGGACCCTCGAGCGGGTGCTGGACTGGAGCCTCGAGCTCCTGTCCGAAGACACCCGCACGGTGCTCGGGCGGCTCTCGCTCTTTGCGGGGAGCTTCTCCCTCGACGCCGCGGAGGCGATTTGCTCGGGCGGCCCGATCGAGGCAGGCGAGGTCTCTGAGCACATTTGGGACCTCATCGACGCCTCGCTCGTGCGACCCGTCGAGACCGCCGGAGCGTCCCGTTTCAGCCTGCTCTCCACGGTGCGCGCGCACGCCCACGAGCGGGCTGAGCCAGCCGACCTAGCGAGCTCCGCGGGAAGGCTGGCCTCGTTCCTCCTGGAGCGGGTCGGTCCGTTCAGGGCGACCCGGTGGAGCTGGCTCGCCGACATGGAGCTCGAGGTCGACAACGTGCGCGGGTGCGCCGCCGAGGTGGACGACGACTCCGACGCCCAGGCGCTCGCCTGGTGCGTCGGCCGGTACCACGATGTCCGCGACAGCTTCCGCGAGGGTCTCGCCGAGCTGCGCAGGTTCCTCGACGCGCGACCCCATCCCGGGCCTGAACGGGTGGCGCTGCTCACGCTTCTGGCCGACCTTCACCTGCGGCTCGGCGAGCTCGCGCAGTCCGAGACGGTCGTGGACGAGGCCCAGGCGCTGGCGGCCCGGCTAGGAGCCCCGATGTGGGACACGGCGGGCGTGGCCCGCACCCGGGGCGAGCTGGCATTGCGGCGAGGCGAGCCCCAAGCTGCGGCCGCCGAAGCGCAGAGCGGGCTCGAGCGCGAGCGCTCGGCACAGGGGCGCGCGCGGCTTTACGATCTGCTCGGTGTCGCGTCGGCGTCACTCGGAGATTTGGAGACGTCCGCGGAGGCGTTCTCGGAGGAGCTCGAGGCCGTCACCGCCGCCCGACTCGAAACCCACCTCGCGACGGCTCACGCAAACCTGGCCGAGACGTACGTCCGCCTCGGAAACCAGGCCGGCGCTGCGCACCATCAACGAGTGGCGCTGGGTCTTGCCCGCGACTGGGGACAGCCCGTGATCATCGCCTTCGGGCTAATGGTCGCCGCGCGACTGTCGGCCGGGCGGGATGAGCTTCATGATGCCGTCGTCCTCCAGACGAGGGCAGACCAGCTCCTCGCCGACGCCGGTTACGCCCTGTACAGCGAGGACGCACGAATCCGCCGCGAGATGCTGGCCCACGCAGCGGCGGAACTGGGGCCGGAGGACTATACGGAGGCCGAAGAGGCCGGTGAAAGGATCGATGCCGAGGCGGCAGCCGACCTGGCAGAGACAGTGCTCGCCGCGATAGGTTCGACGCTCACACCGAGGGGGAACTGATGACCGTCGAGAAGAATGAGAAATTCGCTGAGGGCGCGCGCCCGCCGATCGCCTGGTCGGATGGACCGGTGCCGTACGCGTACGTCCAGGGCCGGGCGCTCGTGCGCGGAGAAGACGCCGCCCGCCACGTCGACGCCATCGAGGGGAGGGACCACGAGCGAATCCGCCTCGGGGGGCGGGAAGACGTGCCTGAGGCCGAATGGCTGATCGTCGAGCCGGTCGAGGACGTGATCCCGGTGGTCGAGTTGGCGCGCGCGGACGGCGTGGCGGCTCAGCCCGATCACGTCTTCTTCGCGCACGGATGCGACGAATGCTGCGGCGCCCCACACCCGTCCCTCACCTTCGACTCGGTGCTCGCCGACCCGTACCGGGCCAACCCGTACAGGGCGAACCCCTACCGCGCGAATCCCTACCGCGCGAATCCCTACCGGGCCAACCCGTACCGGGCGAACCCTTACAGGGCCAACCCCCAGACCTCCTCCGCGATCCCGGTGACCAACCGCCTGTTCCCGCCGCGCGACCTCACCGGCCCGGGCGCTCATCCGCGGATCACCGTGCTCGACACGGGCCTCGCCGACGGGGTGCAACTGCCGGCCCTTCTCGCGGCGGCCGGCACGCGCATGAGCGGCGATCCCGACGAGCCCGACAGCATCCTCGTGACCGCCTCCGGAACGGCATGGGCGACGGATGGCTGGCTCGATCCAGTGGCGGGCCACGGGACGTTCATTACAGGCATCGTCGAGCAACTCGCGCCGGGGTGCATGGTCCGTGTCGAGCACGTGATCAGCGGCCTCGGCGATGGAATCGAGAGCGAGATCGTCCCCAAGATCCTGGCCGAGGCCGCCCTGCCGCCGGGGGATCGGCCGGACATCCTGTCACTCTCCTTCGGCGGCGCGGCACTCGCCGGCGCGCCAGCCTTGCGAAGCGCGATCGCCAAGGCGCAACAAGTCGGGATCGTCGTCGTGGCATCGGCCGGCAACGACGGGACGTCGGAGCCGCAGTATCCAGCCGCTTACGACGGCGTGGTCTCCGTCGGCGCACTCGGTGAAGATGGGCCGACACCCTGGACCAACTACGGCTCCTGGGTGAACGCCTGCGCCCCTGGCGCCGACCTCGTTTCGGCGTTCTTCGCCAAATTCAACGGCCCGGAACCCCGCGTCAACACTTGGGACCCGGACGACTTCCATGGCTGGGCGGCGTGGAGCGGCACCTCATTCGCAACGCCGGTCGTCGTCGCCGCCCTCGCTCGCGAGATGGTCCTCGGATCGTGCGGCGCCGCCGAGGCGGTCAAGCGTGTCGTCTATGCGCCCGGGGAGCTACGGATCCGCTGCCTGGGCACGGTCGTAACCGCCTGAGCGGGGGCTCCCGCCGCCGCGGCGTGGTCGGCGCCCCCTTTGGCGGAGAAACCTCGATCTCCTCAACTATCGCGTCGAGCACGCGCTCCGGATCGGCGACGAGGTCAGGGCAGGCGCCTACCGGTGGAAGCTGACGGACAACACGCTTCGCCTGACGCTGACGAAACCGGGCTGCCCCGACAAGGTGGCGCGGACGATCCTCGCATCCGAGCCTTGGAGACGAGCCTGAGGGCAGTCCCGAGGTGTTGCAAGTTCACCGAGAAAATGGGACGACATTGGGACGACGAACTGGTAAGAGCGCCCATCGCTTTGCCGGCGGCCCACCATTCGCGGCTGAAGCGCGAGCCCCCGGACTCATCGAACGCTCGCCCCCATTCGGCGTTCAGGGTCTGCATGTCGCCGATTCGCGCGAGCGTGATCAACGAGGACCCGTAGTTGGTGAACGAGTGGTGGAGGCTCCAGACCGAGCCCCCCTCACGGGCGACCTCGTGGGCGCGGCGCTGGTCTTCTAGGCCGCCCTCGTCGCCGCTTTGGACTCGGCTCGTGCCGATGACGTCGAGGGCGCGCGAATGGAGATCGGGGCGTGCCTTCACGTCGATCAGGGGAAGCGCCCGCCTGGCAAGCCGGATCGCCTTCTCGTTGTCGCCGGCAAGCATGGCGAAGGCGCTGTGGGCAACGAGTGCGTCGACGCGGACCGGTGAATCCGGGAGGCCGTCGACCAGCGAATCGGCCTCCTCCAGCCAGCGGTCGCGTGTGGCCCCGTCGGCGCGCGTCCAGGCGGCCTGCGCCGCGACGATTGCCGCTCGCGCTGCCGCCTCAGGGTCGCTGTCGCGCAGCAGGGATACCGCCTCCGCGGCAACCTCTCCTCCAGTCCCGTCCGAGAGGCGCTGCGCCGCGGCGCACCGATAGAGCAGCTCGCCCCGCTGCGGGTCGCCGTCCTCGGTCAGGTCGAGCGCCGCGCGGAAATAGCGCACCGCCGACTGATACGAGCCGAGCGCCTGCGTCCTCTCACCCGCCTCGCGAAACGCGGCCCTGGCGCCGAGGCCGAGGTCGGCGGTGTCGCGCCCGGCAGCGCGGGCGTATTCGAGCGCCTCCAGGTAGTGGTGGGCCAGCACCTCGGCGTGGTCCTCCGCGCGGCCGAGAGAGGCGGTCCACTCGGCCGCCGCACGATGCCTCTCGCTGCGCTCGGCGCGGGGGATCTGTCCGTATGTGACGTCGCGAACGAGGCCGTGAAGGAATGTGTACTCAAGCTGGCCCTCGACGCTTGAGCGCCGCTCGCGCCGCACGAGCTGTCGCCGCTCGAGCTCCCGCAGGCCCTCGTCGAGCTGGCCGGAGTCCGCTCCGTCCAGGGCCGCCACGGCGCCGCTCCAGAAGACCTTGCCGATCACTGCGGCGTCCTGGACCAGCCGCTTGTGGCCGGGCTCCAGCGCATCGAGGCGCGCGGCGATGATGCCCTGAACGGTTTCTGGGATGCTCAGGTCTCGGCCGCCGCGATCGCCGACCATGCGGGCGAACTCCTCGGCGTAGAGCGGGTTGCCGCCGGCGTGCTCAATCAGCGCGGTCTGCAGCTCGGCCGGCAGGACGGTCCGGTCCAACAGCTCATGAGCGAGTCGCGCCGTCTCGTCCGCCGTCAGCGGCGGCACCGACAAAATCACCGAGTTCGTTCGCCCTCCTCCCCAGGTTGGTCGCTTCGCGATCAGCTCCGGACGAGCTGTGCAGACGACGAGCAGGGGAACGCCGCTGGTGAGGTCGGCGAGCTCGTCGAGGAAGTCCAGAAGGCCGTCGTCCGCCCAGTGAAGGTCCTCGAACACGAGCACCGCCGGGCCTCGCTCCGCCACCCCCTCAAGGAAGCGCCGCCAGGCCGGAAAAACCTCTTCCCGGGCGCCGTGAGTGGTCTGCACCTCTTCCAGACTCAGCAGCGGGCCGATTCCGCGCTGGACCCAGCCGGCATCCTCGAGGCCGAGGCTGTCCACGGCGGCTGACAGCTTGGTGGTTACCGCCTCCGGCGCGTCGCTCTCCAGAACCCCGGCCTCGGCCTTCACCATCTCCGCCAGGGCCCAGAAGCTGATGCCCTCGCCGTAGGGAAGGCAGCGTCCCTGCCGCCAGGCGATGAGCTCGGGATCGGCCTCGATGACCTGCGAGAGCTCGTGGACGATCCGCGACTTGCCGATCCCAGGCACGCCCACCAGAGTCACGAACTGCGGCTCGCGCCCATGCCTCGCCCGGTCGAACGCATCGCGCAGCAGACGGAGCTCGCCCTCGCGTCCCACGAGCGCGGTGCGAGGGCCGCGCATTATGTCGACGCCGAACCGCGACCGCGCCTCCGCGGCCTCCCACGCCGCGACCGGCTCGACCTTCCCTTTCGCGACCACCGGCCCGGTCTCGCGGAAGTTGATCGCGCGATCGCTGGTCCGGCAGGTGGTCTCGTCCACGAGGATGCCGTTGACCGGCGCCGCGCTCTGCAGTCGGGCGGCGACGTTGACGACGTCGCCGGAGGCCATCGCCTCGCCGAGCTCAGGCCTGGCCTCGAGGGCCACGAGGACCTCGCCCGTCGTGATCCCGATTCGGACCTCGACGTTCGGCTCCTCTGTCGCCCACTCGCGGATCGCTAGGGCGGCGCGTACGGCCCGCTCCGGATCGTCCTCGTGGACGACCGGAGCTCCGAAAATCGCCATCACGGCGTCGCCTATGAACTTCTCCACCGTGCCGCCGAAGCGCTCGAGCTCGTCGCGAACGTGCTCGTGGTAGCTCGCGAGCGCCGCCCTCACATCCTCAGGATCAAGGCTCTCCGCCCGGGCAGTTGAGCCCACCAGGTCGCAGAACAGAACGCTCACGACCTTGCGCTCCTCGCGCCGGCTCGGCTGCTCAACCGTCAGCGGCGTCGCGCACGCGTTGCAGAAACGGGCCCCGACCGGATTCTCCTGTCCGCACCCTGGACAAGTAAGCACGGAGGGAAGCGTATTCGGGCATGGCGGCGCCGTCCGCTCAGCAAGGCCGCCTGATCTTTCAGGCGGTTCTTCGATTAGCGGGAGCCCGCTCCCACTCCGCGGTGACGGACGGATTGTGGAGCGGCCTCGCAGCTTGAGGTCCACGACGGGCTCGTTGCGCGCGCCACTTATGCTTGCGTCGTGCTCACGTGCCCTCGCTGCGGCCAGGAGAACTCCGCGGGCGCGCGTTTCTGCAACTCATGCGGCGCCGAGCTTGCCGAAGAGCCCGCGCACGAGGTGCGAAAGACGGTCACGGTTCTGTTCGCCGACGTCACTGGCTCGACCGCGCTGGGGGAGCGGCTCGACCCCGAGGCATTTCGCCGCGTGATGGCTCGCTACTTCGAGGTCGCGCGGGAGGCGGTGGAGCGCCACGGCGGCACCGTCGAGAAGTTCATCGGCGACGCGGTGATGGCGGTCTTCGGCGTTCCCACGGTGCACGAGGACGACGCGCTCCGAGCCGTGCGCGCCGCCGCCGAGCTTCGCGGCTCGCTCGACGGGCTGAACCTGGCGCTCGAGCGGGACTACGGGGTTTCGCTCGAGCTGCGCACCGGCGTCAACACCGGCGAGGTCGTCGCTGGGACCAGGGAGCGCCTGGCCACGGGCGATGCCGTCAATGTCGCCGCCCGGCTCGAGCAGGCGGCCGAGCCGGGCGAGATCCTGCTCGGCGAGCGGACCGCGGGCCTGGTGCGCGGCGCGGTCGAGGTCGAGGCCGCTGAGCCGCTGATCGTCAAGGGGAAGTCGGAGCCGCTCAAGGCGCACCGGCTCAGTCGGCGTGGTCGAGGGGGCATCCGCCTTCGAGCGGCGACTCGATGGGCCGTTCGTCGGCCGCCGAGCAGAGGTCGATCAGGTGCGCGCCGCGTTCGACGAGGCACTCTCGAAGCGCACCTGCCGGATGGTCCTGGTGCTCGGGCCGCCGGGGATCGGGAAGTCGCGCCTCGCGACCGAGGCCAGCGCGCGCGCTCGAGGGCGAGGCCGCCGTCGCGAGCGGCCGCTGCCTCCCATACGGCGACGGCATCACGTACTGGCCCCTGACCGAGATTTTCCACGACCTGGGCGCGGAGGCCGAGCTCGAGACCGCACTGTCGACGAGCGCCCCGGAGGAGATCTTCTGGTCAGTGCGCAAGGAGCTCGAGCGCCGCGCACGGGAGCGGCCGCTCGCGCTGGTCGTCGACGACATCCATTGGGCGGAGCCCACGCTGCTCGACCTGTTGGACCACCTCACCGAATGGACGCGTGACGCGCCACTGCTGCTCCTCGGCCTGGCGCGACCCGAGGTCGTGGAAGCGCGTCCGGGGTGGGAGGCGCGCGCGATCACGCTCGAGCCGCTCTCGGGCGAGGAGTCCGAATCACCTGATCAGCGGCCTCGCCGGCGCCGACGCAATCGACGGCGAAGCGCGCGCCCGGATCCGCCAGGTGGCGGAGGGCAATCCCCTCTTCGTCGAGCAGCTCCTGGCGATGGTCGCGGACGGCGGCGATCTGGCGGAGGTGCCGCCGAGCATGCAGGCGCTTCTGGCGGCCCGCCTCGACGCCCTCCCGGACGGTGAGCTGGGTCTGCTCGAGCGAGCGGCGGTCGCCGGACTCGAGTTCGCTTGGGACGACCTCGCCGCGCTGGCGTCCGACGGGCGGCGCCCGGGAGGCGCCGAGCTGGCCTCGCTGGTCCGCAAGGAGCTGATCCGTCCTCACGAGGTGACCGAGGACGCGTTTCGCTTCCGCCACATGCTCATTCGCGACGCGGCATACGATCGGGTCCCGAAGGAGCTCCGTGCGGATCTCCATGCCCGCTTCGCCGATTGGCTCGAGGGCCGCGGTCAGGAGCTCGACGAGATAGTCGGCTACCACCTCGAGCGGGCGGCCCGCTGCCTCGCCGAGCTTGGGCCCGAAACCAAGCGTGGTCGCGAGCTGGGTGAGCGGGCCGCCGACCGCCTCGGGTCAGCCGGCCGGCGCGCGCTTGCACGCGGCGACGCGAGGGGCGCATCGACCCTGCTGGAACGAACGGCATCGCTTCTTCCTCCCGATGACCCAAACCGCCTCGATGCCCTCCTGTCATGTGGCCAGGCACTCCTCGAAACGGGCGAGATGGAGCAAGCCGACGCGCTGCTGACGGAGGCTGCGGAGCGCGCCTCGGCCGCCGGCCACCGAGGGATCGCCGCCGGGGCCGCCGTTACGCTCGACCACCTCCACTCTTTCAACGCCCTCGGGCCGGAGATCACCTGGGAAGAGGCGAGTGAGAGGCTCGACGAGGCCGCCGCGGTGTTCGAGGATCTGCATGACGACGCGGGGCTTGCCCACGTTCTCGGCGTCGGGGGGCTGCTTCGGTTCTGGGCCGGCGACGTTGAGCCCGCGACCGGAATCCTGGAGCGTTCGATCCAGCACGCGCGTCTCGCGGGGGATCGGGCGCAGGAGGTGCAGAGTCTCCGCACTGTTCTCCTCTGCGATCTCCATGGGCCGAAGCCCGTCGAGGAGGCATTGGCTCGTCTGGATGACGCTCGGATAGTGAGCGAGGCCAACCGGGTCCTCGAGGTCGACGTGCTGCGCGTCGAGGCCCAGCTCGAGGCCATGCGCGAGCGGTTCGACACCGCCCGCGATCGCCTCGAGCGCGCCTCGGAGCTCTTCGACGAGGCGGGCCTCGTATACGCCGGGGCCGGGATCGCCTGGCACGGCGCATACGTCGAGCTGCTTGCCGGAGACCCGGCCGAGGCCGAGCGCTGGCTTCGCCCCGCGTGGGATGTGATGGAGAGGATGGGCAACTGGGCGCACATCGCCACTGCGGCGCCGCTGCTCGCGGATGCGCTGCTCGACCAGGGGAAGGACGACGAAGCGTCAGAGCGGATCGAGGCTGGGGAGCGCGGCTGCGCACCCGGCGACGTGGATGCGGAGATCGGATTGCGGCGGGCGCGGGCACGGTTGCTCGCGAGGCGCGGCGATCTCGCTGGAGCCGAGCGTCTCGCGCGCGAGGCAGTGGCCCGCGGACGCCGCACCGACTACATCGACCTCCTCGCGCGCACCACCGCGGACCTCAGTGAGATTCTGCGGTTGACGGGCCGCTCGGCGGACTCGGCCGCAGCCGTCGAGGAGGCGATCCGCCTCTACGAGCTGAAGGGAAACGTCGCCGCGGCGGCGAACCTGCGGTCTGCTCGGGTTAGCGCGCGCTAGGAGAGGAGCTCGGTCAGCGACTCGAGCATCCGTACCGCGGCCTCGCGTCGCTCTCCCTCGAGGCCCTCGAGGGCTGCCGCCAGGCGCGAGACGACGGCAAGGTCGCCCGAGCCCTCGAGGACTCGGCCGGCCCCGCGAGCGCTCTGGACGATGTCGAGCGCGATCGCGGCCTGGTC
The DNA here is from genome assembly GCA_963823245.1 of uncultured Actinomycetes bacterium. Lineage (GTDB taxonomy): Bacteria > Actinomycetota > Thermoleophilia > Solirubrobacterales > 70-9 > JAWVFM01. The sequence continues at coordinate 315,673 of CAWGKQ010000010.1, forward strand.
GGCGAAGAGCTCCAGCAGCTCCATCTCCTCGAGGCCGAAGACCGAGTCGTCGGAGCGGTCGAGCACCGAGAGCGCCCCGAGCGCCCTGTCGCCGCGAAGGAGTGGCACGGCAATGAGCGCCTTCGGCACGTAGCCCGTGCTCTCGGCGGCCTCCCGCGAGAAGCGCGGGTCCTTGCCGACCTCGTCGAGAACGATGGGCTGGCCCGCGCTGACGACCCAACCAGCGATGCCCTGGGTGGCGGGGAAGCGCGATCCCACGAGGGTCTCGGAGCCCTCGCCCGCGACGGCCTCGAAGACCAGCTCGTCGGCGTCGGTGTCCAGCAGCGTGATCGAGGCCGCCTTGGCCGCGAAGAAGACGCGCGCGACCTCCACGATCGACTGAAGCAGGTCGCGATGCGCGCTCTCGCCGGCGAGAGCGCCGGCGGCGACCGCTGCGCTGAGACGGTCGTCGGCGTCAGGCATCGCTCGCCTCGGCGGCGACGTTGTCGGCGATGAGGTAGAGCACGCTCTTGAGCTCGAACGGCGTCAGCTCCGGATGCTTGGCGAGAATGAGCGCGCAGATGCCCGAGATGTGGGCGGTCGCGAAGCTGTTGCCACAGGACTTCACGGTCCCGCCGCCGAGCCAAGCCACCTCGAGATCCACGCCCCGAGCGTAGAACTCGACCGGCGGCTTCGGGTTGTAGAAGAAGAGGAGCGGATCGTCGAGCTCGTGGCTTCCGACCGAGATCACCGACGAGAAGCGCCACGGGAAGCTCTCCACCGCGCGGTTGTGGGCCGACGCGACGAGCGTCGCCCGGCGAAAGTAGGCATTGTCGCTGAGCTCGTGGAAGAGCCCGGCGAGCTGCCGCTTGCTCGTCGAGAGGCTCAGGTTGACGACCGTGTAGCCCTGCTCGATCGCCCAGCGCAGACCGGCCGCGACGATCTGCCCGCTGCCGCGATTGGTGGTGCCGAGGACTCGCACGCTCGAGATGTGCGCGTCTGGTGCGATCGAGCGAACGATCCCGGCGCACGCGGTGCCGTGGCCGAAGACGTCGCCCTCGGTGTCGTCGCCGACCTCCGCGTCCTCGAACGAGGTGCCGGTGACGGTGACCGATCGCTCGATCTCGCCAACCATGGGATGCCCGGTCTCCACGCCGCTGTCGAGGATGCAGACGCCGACCCCGGCGCCCGTCGAGCCGCCGAACGCCCACTCCCGGGTGACCTCGAACGGCCAACTCGACGCCAGCGCGATGTCATCGACGGCCTCGGAGCGGAGGCTGAAGGACGGAAGCGCATCCTCCGATTCGGGCACCGACTCGGATCCTAGGCGCTCGGGCGAACGAAAAGCGCCCGCCGGCTTGGCGGGCGCTTCATCTGGTTGGGCCGGTGCTAGTTGGCCCGCTTCACGTGACCCTCGACGTCGTCGTCGGCGTTCTCGGTCTCGTCGCCCTCCTCGTGCGAGTGGCGCTTGACGTGGCCCTCGACGTCCTCGTCGACGCCCTCGCCCTCCGTGCCCTCACCCGCGCGGTGATGCTTCTTCTCGACCTCGCGCTCGTCGGCCTCCATGTTCAGTCCTCCTGTTCGATAGTCGCGCCAAGCTTGACGCTCACACACAGGACGGCACAGCGCCGGAAATCTTCCATCGCGGGAACTGAGCCGCTTGACAGAATCGCGGCCGTGGAAGGCGGAGAACGACGACCTCAGGAGCCACTCGACGACTTCTTCGAACGCCTGGCGGACTCGTCGCCGGCGCCCGGGGGCGGTTCCGCGGCGGCCGCGGCCGTCGCGATGGCGGCCGCGCTGGTGCAGTCGGTGGCCTCGCAGTCCGCCGCGGACTGGGCCGACGCTGGCGGCGTGGCCGCGCAGGCACACGCGATTCGGATGCGGACGGTTCCACTGATCGAGCTCGACGCCCTCCGCTACGCCGAGGCGTTGCGGGTCCTCGCCGACCGCGAATCGATCGAGGCCGGCGAGCGCGACGCGCGACTGGGCGCCGCCCTCGAGGGAGCGGCGGCGCCCCTCCTTCAGATCGGGGAGGGCGCCGCTGACGTCGCCGAGCTCGCGGCGCTCGCGACGGCGCGGGGCGCGCATGCGGTTCGAGCCGACGCTCTGGCGGCGGCGCGTCTGGCCGACGCGGCGGGCGCAGTCGTGGCCGGGCTGCTCGAGATCAACCTCGCCGTGCGCGAGGGCGATCCCCGAATCGCCCGGGCGGACGAGCTCGCCGGCAGGGCGAGCCGTGCCCGCGAAGCGGCCGAGGCCGCGATCTCAGGATGAGGGCGGTTCCCCGCCGAGGCGCCGCCGCAGGGCGTCGACGAGTTGCGGCCGCGGCTCGACGCCCGCCCGCTCGAGCGCAGCCTCGAGGTCGCCGCTCATCGCCTCCCGGAGCTCGGCGTCGCGCTCGAGCTGAGGAAGCAGCGCGTCGAGCTCGCGCTTCGTCCGCGGGATCTCCGCCGCCGCCTCGATCCATTGCTCCGGGGCCGGGGGGAGCGACCGGATCAGGGTCGCGAGCGTGATTTCGTCGTAGGGGGGCATGTGCTCATCACGGGGACGCTGTCGGTCCTCGAACGCATGACGCGCGACCGCCGCCTCTTCTTCCCGCCGCGCCGCTCGACCTAGGATTCCTCGAGCGTCGCCCGCAGCTTCGCCAGGCACCGGGAGATGCGGCTCGCGATCGTGCCGGGCGGCATGTCGAGAGCCTCGCTGATCGTGCGGTAGCTCTCGTCGCGGGCGAAGAACCGGTCGACGATCTCGTGGCAGTTCTCCGGAAGCGTCGCGAGCGCATCGCGGACGGCAAGCGCCTCGTCAATCCGCTCGATGCGGCGGTCCTGCTCCGCCGTCTCCGGAAGGTCGTCCGTCGGCCGCTCGCGCGCGGCCCGACGAAGGCGGTCAACGGCAAGACGCCGGGTCAACTGCGCGAGCCAAGCCTTGACCGCGCTCGAATCGCGCAGCTCGTCGAGATGCTCGAACGCGCGGGCGAACGCCTCCTGGAAGACGTCCTCGGCATCGGTCTCCGGCAACCGGTACACCTGGGCCGCGATGGCGTAGACGTAGCGCGAGAACCGGTCGACGAACGCCGCCCACGCCTGCTCCTCGCCATCGCGACAGCGATCGACGAGCTCCGAGTCAGTCAGCGTCGCAGGCTCACGCAACGCGTCAACCCTAATCGCCCGCCTATCGGGATTGCAAGCTACGCGCCTACGCGAAGTCGCCCGGCTCGTGAGGACCGACGCAGGCGACCGCCGGCTCGCCGGCCACCGCTCGAGCCACCTGGCGAACATCGTCGTAGGTGACGCGGTCGAGCGCGGCGATCATCTCGTCCGGGTCGACCGTGCCGCGGAAGACGACCCCCTCCTCGACCGCGGCTCTTGCAACGGCGATCGTGCTCTCGAACGCGAGCACGCGCCTCCCGGCCGCATACGAGCGTGCCCGCTCCACCTCAGCCTCCGTCGGCCCTTCGTCGGCGAGCTCGCCGACGATCTCGCGCATGCGCTCATGCGCCTCGACGCATCGGCTGGACTCCAGGCCGGCGGAGAGCTGAAGCACGACGACGTCGGAGGTCGGGTAGTCCTCCGCGCGCACCGAGTAGGCGAGTCCGCGCTGCTCGCGGATCTCGTCGAAGAGGCGCGAGCTCGCGGAGCCCCCGAGGATGGTCGAGTAGATCGTGAGCGCGGCACGGGCGGCGGGGTCGAGCGGATCGATGCTCGGCCGGTAGCCCAGTCGCAGGTGCGACTGCTTCGATTCTCGAGGCTCGACGAGGACGTCGCGGCTCGGCGCGAGGCGCCGGCTCTGGCGGCTCGTCGGGGGCGATCGCGGGGAAGCGCTCGAAGAGCCCGTCGAGCCGCCCGTTCGAGGCCAGCGCCTCGGGGTTTCCGACCAGGAAGACGCCACCGCGCTCCCCCGCCCACGCGCGGCCGCGGAAACCAGCCACCGCATCACGATCGAACGAGCGCAGGTGCTCCTCGGTGCCGAGGACCGGGCGACCGAGCGGATGGTCGCCGAACATCGCGCGGTCGACGAGGATGTCCGCCAGGTCTGCGGGTTGGTCGTGGGCGCGGGCGATCTCCTGAATCACGACGCCGCGCTCCTTCTCCAGCTCGTCGGCGTCGAGCCGAGGCCGGCCGACGAAGTCGGTGAGGAGGTCGACCGCCTCGACGATCCGGTCGGCCCGGACGACGACGAAGAAGGCGACGACGTCGTTGCCCGTGAAGGCGTTCATGCGCGCACCCAGGACCTCGGCGGCGGAGTTGACGTCGCGGTAGGTCGGATGGTCCTGTCCGCCCTTGAAGACCATGTGCTCGAGGAAATGCGCCATCCCGCTCTCCTCGGGGCGCTCGACCCGCGAGCCGGCGTCGAAGGCGACGATCGCCGTGATCGCGCGCGTGCCGTCGATGCCGATGCGGAAGAGTGGCAGCCCGTTGGCGAGCGTGGTCTTCTCCAACGACGCGATGAGAGCACGTTAGCCGCCGGCGACGACCGGCCCGATCGGAAATGTAGGCTCGCGTCCGTGGGTTCTGCGCTGCGTGGCCGGCTCTCCGAGTCGCTCGGCGCGCTGGCCGATGTCTTCCGCACCGGGGATCTGCGGCGGCTCGGCTTCGCTTACTTGACCTCCATGGTCGCTCTGTGGGCGTACGGGATCGCGATCTCGGTCTACGCGTTCCAGGTCGGCGGGGCCACGCTGGTCGGCGTCTCCGCGGTGATCCGGCTCCTGCCGGCGGCTTTCGCAGCTCCGTTCGTCGCGACGATCGCCGATCGCTATCCCCAGCGCGTCGTCCTCCTGTCGACCGACCTCGTTCGCGCCGCGTTGATCGCCGCAGCCTGCGCGGCGGTCGCCACCGCCGCTCCCGCCGCTCTCGTCTTCGTCATCGCGGGCCTCAACACGATCGTCAGCACCGCCTTCGAACCCGCCAAGAACTCGCTGCTGCCCTCACTAGTGGACCGCCCCGAACAGCTGACGGCCGCGAACACCGTGCTGAGCACGTTCGAGAGCTCGAGCATCTTCCTGGGGCCCGCGATCGGCGGGTTGGCCCTCGCGCTCGGGAGCGTGCAGGTGGCGTTTGGGCTCACTGGCGCGCTGCTGCTGCTGTCCGCTGCCCAGATTTCGCGGATCGGCGCGGCTTCGGCGGACGTGGGCGAGGAGGAGGAGGAGGAGGAGACGCCGGCCGCAGGCGGGGTACTCGCCGGTTTTCGGGCCATCGCCGGCGACTGGCGGCTTCGAACCTTGATTGGCCTCTTGGGTGCCCAGCTGATCGTCGACGGGCTGTTGACGGTGCTCACCGTCTCGGTCGCCATCGACCTGCTCGGGCGCGGCGAGGGTTGGGTCGGGTACCTGAACTCGGCCATCGGAGTCGGGGGGCTGCTCGGAGCGGTCGCCACGCTGTCGCTCACAGGGCGACGCGGACTCGCGGGGTTGCTCGGAATTGGGCTCGTCGGCTGGGGCGTTCCGATCGCGCTGATCGGCGTGCTCCCCTACCCGGTCGCGGCGCTGATCCTCCTCGGCGTGCTGGGAATTGCCAATACGCTCGTGGACTCGACCGCCATGACGCTCCTTCAACGTGCGGCACCGAAGGAGGTTCGCGGCCGGGTGTTCGGAGTGCTCGAGAGCGTCATCATCGGCTCGATCGCGCTCGGGATGGCCCTTGCCCCTGCGCTCATCGACGCGCTCGGCATCAGGGGCGCCCTGATCGCCAGCGGGGCGCTGCTTCCCGTATTGACGCTGATCGCCGGGCCGGCCCTCGCCCGCATCGACGCCGAGGTGAAGCCTCCGACGAGGCGCCTCGAGCGTCTGGAGGGCGTTCCGATGCTCGCCCGCCTTGGCCCGGTTCCGCTCGAGGAGCTTGCGACCCGTCTCGAGTCGGCGAGGTTCGACTCCGGCACCGACATCGTTCGTCAGGGCGACCTCGGCGACCGCTTTTACCTCATCGACTCCGGCGAGGTGGAGGTCTTCGAGGACGGGGAGCTCGCGCGCCGGCAGCGCCCTGGCGATTACTTCGGCGAGATCGCGCTGCTTCGCGACATCCCGCGCACGGCGACGGTGACGGCGACGAGCGAGGTCGAGGTCCTCGCTCTCGAGCGCGACGACTTCCTCGAAGCGGTCACGAGGGATCGCCTGAACACTCAGGCTGCCGAGGCCGTGATCGCGACCCGTCTCGGCTCGGTCCGCCGGCGCAAGCCGACCGAGGCGCCGGCCTGAGGGGAGTGAGCCGTCAGGCCGAGCGGTGTTCGAGGCCTTCGATGACAACAAACCCTCACCCCGGAGGGTCTAAGCGTCACCGTCAGAGGCATAGCGGGGGCGGGTTCTTGAAGCCGCGACCTCCGGGTTATGAGAAGCCCCCGTGACCACTTGGCGGCAGCTCTGGGGCCGGTTCACGCACGATTAGATGATCTGAGATCGAGTGAGTTTCGCTCAGTTTGGTACCACGGCTGGTACCCCGACGCTCTGGAAGTCCTCATGAGGCGTCTCCGGGAATCGCGCCGAGCTGCCTTATCTGGAGAGGACGTCGACGACCCCCCGGGTTTCGGAGATTCGGCCGTCCGTGAGGCGGACGATGAACATCTCGTTGTATTTGGTCGTGAGCGCAGTGATCCACCCGTGGGCACGCAGGATGCGGCCCCGTTCGATCATCGGGAAGGACGCCGCGCGCTCGAAGGCGCGTGAGTCGGGGGCCCGCCGCAGGGGCACTACTAGGTCCAGACGATCCGGATCTCAGCGTCCGCGAGCTCCATGAACCGCCGGTGGCCGAGCCGATACGAGGCCGCCTGGATCATCGCGCTGGCGGGCGTCCATAGGGCAACCCAGGCGAAGACGACGAAGGTTTGCCCGACCAACGTGTCACCGCTTTCGTCGGCCCAGGTGAAGTCGACGATGGCGGCGATCGTCAGCGCCAGGAAGAAGAGCAGGAGCCCGATCCTCGCCGGCCGCGGACGGAGGCTGCGGCGGATCCAGTGGCGGCGGGAGTCGATGGCCAGCGTCCGAAGGTCGTTGCGGACGGCTGCGACGATTGTCTCCGCCATCCCGTCGCTCCGCTCCTCCTCGGGAAGCCAAAGCTCGAGCGTCGGCCCGCCCGAGATCCGGTTTCGCCCCTTTCGAACTCGGACCCAACGGTCCAGGATCCGCTCGCGGACCTCGTCGCTCAACGGACGCTGCGCGAGCGGCTCGACACTCCAACCATCGAACAGCTCCGCGACCGAGGGGACACGGATCGCAAGATCGGACACGAGCTATGTGTACCTGCTGCGGGTGACGGCTCCGAGCCCATCCAGGGCCTGGAAAGTCCTCGAGCAGGCGGGGCCGCCGAGACCGCGCGATGACCGGATCTACGCCGAGACCCGCGCGCTCGGCGACGCGTACGTCATGCCCGCCTGAGGGGCGGTCTCTTGCGATTCTGCGGGGTCGGGAGGCGCATCATGTCGCCGCGTGACCGAACCGACCCTAGAAGTCGTTCGTCGGCGACGTCGACGGGAAGCCATCCGACGGCGCCGCCGGAGGCGGCGCGTCCTCGCCGCGGTAGTCGTAGCCGCCGTTACCGGGACGGTGATCTCGGCCGTCGTCGCGAGCGGCTCGAGCGGTAGGCGGATGGCGTCGACGAAGGCGCATGCCGCCGCGGCAGCGGACGGCGCCGCGCCCCAGAAGCGTGAGCACCCCCAACAGGCCGAGCGCCTCCAGAAGCCTGAGTACCCCACCGCCCAGCCGACGCCGTCGCAGCAGGCGTCGCGAAAGACCAACGCCAGGCAGCCTCGAAAGCGGAGTACGCGCACCTCGTGCAGGTCCGTGGTCCATATCGGCGACTCGACCTCGGAGGGCCTCGACTCGCCCGAATACCTCCCCGATCGCAAACAGCGCATCGGCGCCCAGTACGCCCGCGTGGGCGCCGGCACGTGGCGGCCGGAGATCTCCGGAGCGCGATCGATCGTCGAGACGCTCCCCGGCCAGACGAATGCCTACGACGTGGCCCGCGAGCTGGTGCGCCAGGGCTACCGCGGATGCTGGGTGCTCGCTCTCGGCACCAACGACACCGCCGACGTCGCCGTCGGCTCGTCGGTCGACCTCACGCAGAGGATCGAGCGAATGATGGCGGCGATCGGCAAGCAACCGGTCATGTGGGTGAACGTGAAGTCGCTTCTCGGGTCCAGCGCATATTCGGAGGCGAACATGGAGCGCTGGGACGCCGCCCTTGCGGACGCCTGCCCGAGATACCCGAACATGCGGGTCTTCGACTGGGCGGCGCTCGTCAAGGACCGCTGGTTCATCCCCGATGGGATCCACTTCACGTCGGCGGGTTACGAGGCCCGTGCCCGTCTCATAGCCGACGCGCTCGCGCAGGCGTTTCCGGCCTCAAGTGCGCACGCGGGCTGCGTCGTCCGCTGAGGCCGGCGGTGTCAGTCCGACTCATCGCGAGCGCGCCCGTAGCGCTCGTAGATCACCCGTGAGCCGAACGTTCTGGTCTCGATCAGGTCCAGCGGGACGTCTTCGGTGACCGGCGGCAGGAACGGTGTCCCGCCACCGACGACGACCGGATTGCGGAACATGCGCAGCTGATCGACGAGGCCGAGCTCGATCGCCGCCGCGGCCAGGCCGGCGCCGCCGATCCCGACATCCTTGTCGGTCGCGTCGAGCGCCGCAGCGGCCTCCTCGGCCAGTGACGCCTCGGCGAGCCGCGCGTTGCCCTGGACGCTGTCGAGCGTGCGGCTGAAGACGACCTTCGGGATCGCGCACCAGACGTCGGCGAACGCGGCCGCCGCTTCTGCTGGAACTGGCGCTCGAGGATCCCCGAGCTCGTTGTCGCGCATCGACGGATCCGTCTCCCACGGCAGCATGGTCTCGTAGAGCCTGCGGCCGAGCAGATAGCAGCCGAGCTCGCGTGTCTGCGCGGTGTGGAAACGAAACAGGCCCTCGCTGGGGGCCGTCCACCCGAACGCGCCCTCGCGGTCGGCGATGAAGCCATCCACCGAGACGCTCATCGAGTAGATCAGCATGGCTTCAAGCTCAGCGCACCGGAGCGACGGACGATGATCGCGGTGAAGTTCACCATTGAGCTTGACATCGGGCTCCACCTCCTTCTGCAGGCTGCTCTGCCACAGCTAGTGACCGATCGCGAGACGAAGACTCATCGTCGTGGGCGGTCCAGGCGATCGTAGGGCCATTGCCAGCGTTGAGGGTTCCGCTTCCGGGATCCCAGTGTGGCGGCACGCGCGTGGCGCTGAACAGGGAATTCGCCGCCGAGCCGCGCCTGGGGGTGCCGCGGGCCAGACGCGGGCCTCGGTTCACTACGATCGCCGCGGTGGGGCTGTTCTTCGACGATCCCCTGTTCGAGGAGTTCACCTCCTGGCTCGCGCTTGGCCTGGCTCCCTACGGCGGCGGGACGCTCGGCGAGGTACGCGCCACGTGCGCGCTCGTCGAGGACGGCAACGACGATTCGTGGTTCGGAGCGTGGCGCGATCAGGCTGACCGCCTGGTTCAAGCCGGCGACGACTCGGCCGCGAGTGGCCACAGCGTCAGCGCACGCGAGGCCTACCTCCGTGCCTCCGCCTACAACTCGCTTGCGTACCACCCGCTGTTCGGCGCTCCGGTGGATCCGCGCCTACGCGAGGGGTTCGAGGCCCAGCGCAGCGCGTTCGACAAGGCCGCCGCCCTGCTCGACGTGGCGGGCGAGCCGATCGAGATCCCGTTCGAGGACGCTCGCATGCCCGCCTACTTCTTCCGCGCCGAGGCCGGCGAGCGACGGCCGCTGCTGATCGCAACCAGCGGGTACGACTCGACGATGTACGAAGGGTTCTTCGGGCAGGTCGCGCCTGCGCTCCGCCGCGGGTATCACTGCCTGGTGTTCGACGGCCCGGGCCAGGGCGCCGTGCTGATCGAGCAGGAGATCCCGATCCGGGCCGACTGGGAGTCGGTGCTCCGCCCGGTCGTGGATGCCGCCCTCCACTTCGACGACGTCGATGCGGATCGCATCGCGCTGACGGGTTGGAGCCTGGCCGGTCACCTGGCGCTCAGAGCCGCCTCCGGTGAGCCGAGGCTCGCCGCATGCATCGCGGACCCGGCCCTGTACAGCATCGGGGAGGGCTGGATCGGCCGCCTACGGGCCGCCGGGATCGCTGAATCCGTGGTCGAGCGCTTTCCGGACATCGACGAGGCGACGCTGGCGCCGCTGGCCGAGTCCTTCCACAAGAACCGGGCGATGCGCTGGACCGTCGAGCAGCGCGGCTTCTGGGTGCACGGGGTCGACTCGTTCGGCGAGCTCCTTCGCGCCACCGAGCCGTTCACCTTGGATGGGAGGCTCGACGGCATCCGCTGCCCCGTGCTCTGCGCCGCCGCGGAAAAGGACCCGCTCTCCCGCAGCGCCCAGCGGGTCTACGAGGGCTTGTCCAGTCCGAAGAACCTGGTGCGTTTCACCGCGGCCGAGGGCGCCGGCGACCACTGCGAGATGGGCAATCGCCCGCTGCTCGACCAGCGCGTGTTCGACTGGCTCGACGAAACGCTCTCCGCGTAGTCGGGGGCATCGTGCATTCGGCGGAGGCTCACGGCTCTCGCGGCCCGTGCGCAGCCGGAGATCGACCGATGTCGTGCTACGGTCACTACCGCGGTCGCTGGTCCGGACTTCTCTGGTGCGCTTCAGTCCTCCGCACCCAGATTCGGCTAGGAAGGGATCCGCAGATGACCGCAGGACGCCGGCCGCAGTGCCCGGGGCAGCGCCGTTTCGCCAGCCTCACAGTCGCCGCCGCTCTCGCGGTGGTCGCGGCGCTGGCTTCGTCCGGTGCCGCCGCCGCGGCGGCGCCGCCGCCGAAGCTCGACTGGCAGCCGTGCGCCGACCCCGCGCAGAAGGGCTTTCAGTGCGCCAACCCGCGGGTGCCAAGGAGCTACGAGCGCCCGGACGGCGCGACGATCCATCTCGGCGTGATCCGCCACCGGGCGACCGACCCCGAGCACCGCGTCGGCACCCTGTTCGTCAACTTCGGCGGTCCGGGGGCCAGCAAGACGTCTCTTCCCACCTATTACTCCCATTACCTACCCGCTGAGCTGCGCGCCCGATTCGACATCCTCACCTGGGACCCGCGGGGCATCGGCGACAGCACCGCGGTTCAGTGCTTTGACTCGCAACAGGACGAGAACCGCTTCCTCGCCGGCGTCGGGCTCGCGGGCGAGACCTTTCCCGTCGGCAAGGCCGAGAAGACCAGATGGATCCGGCGCTACCGCGCCTACGGCCGCCGCTGCGAGCGGACCAACGGCGGCCTTCTGCGACATGTGTCGACCACGGATTCGGCCCGCGACATGAACCTGCTGCGTCGCGCCGTGGGCGAGCGGCGATTGACCTACTGGGGGATCTCCTGGGGCACGATCCTCGGCGCCAACTACGCGAACCTCTTCCCGAAGCGGGTGCGGGCGCTGGTCCTCGACGGCGACGTCAACCCAAGGGCGTGGGTGCGCCGCGGGGCGAAGCTAGCCGGGGACTCCTTCTTGGACACCTTCCTCCGCCAACGCTCCGACCGCGGCGCGGCGAGGACGCTCGATGCCTTCCTCGAGCTGCTGCGGCCGCGCCGACGCCGGCCACTGCGCGTTTTCGGCCGGCACCCCCGCCGCGACCAGGGCGAAGTACGCCACCCTGCTGCGGCGGCTGCGAACGCATCCGGAGAGCGCCGACCTCACCTACGCCGTGCTGGTGTCCAAGACCGTCTACGCCCTCTATGCCACCCCCTCGTGGAGCGCGCTCGCGAGCTGCCTGCAAGACGTGTGGACGACCGGCCACCCCTGTAGCGCCCGGGCGCCCGGGGCGGCGCCGACGCCTGCCCTGTCGCCGCTCGGTGCCGGAGCAGCGGCACCAACGGGGCAGAAGTACCCCGGCCAGGAGCAGCTTCTTGCGATCGTTTGCTCAGAGAGCCCGAACCCACGACCGGGCGCCTTCCGGGCGCTTGACGCCTTCGCGTACGAGCGCTCCGGCGCCGTTGGCCCGTGGTCGTCATGGTATTCCGAGCCGTGCGCCAGCTGGCCCGCCAAAGCCGCCGACCGCTACGCCGGTCCATGGAATCGGCGAACCCACAATCCCGTGCTCGTGATGAGCAACACCCACGACCCCTCACGCCCTACTCGGGAGGGAAGGCGATGACGCGACAGCTCGCCCGGGCCCGCCTTCTGACCGTGGACGGCTACGGACACACCGAGATGACGAACCCGAGCGCCTGCGCGACCAACCACGTGGATCGCTACCTGATCGACAAGGTCCTGCCCCCGAAGGGAACCAGATGCGCGCAGGATCTGAACCCGTTCGGCGAACCCGTACAGCCTTGACCGGCCTCCAGGCAGACCGGTGGCTTCACGAGGTTCGGCGTCTGCCTCGCCGCCACCGCCAGTGGCGAGACTGTCGCTGCTAACGCTCTCGGCTCTGGACGGCCCGCTGCATCCATCCGACCGGTTCGCGCTCGGCCGGGTGTCTGGCAGTCGTGGGCGAAGCTCGCGGGACGCCCCGGAATGGACGACAAGCGGGAGCGACTGACCGTGGCGCATCACGAATGCCCCAATGGGCTCCAGATGGGCCTCGCGAGCGGCGGTCGGCGCTCGGTTTGAGCCCGAAAAAGGACGCGAGCAGGCCTTTTCGAGGTGGAGCTAGGGGGACTCGAACCCCCGACCTCCTGATTGCGAACCAGGCGCTCTCCCAACTGAGCTATAGCCCCAGGTGCGGCCGGTCGGCCGCGAGACGGCAAGGATAGCTCCGCCGCAGCAAGCGGCCGGTCAGCGGACGCCCATTCAACCGGCCCGGCGGGAGAGCCGATCTAACCTCTGCTCGTGAGCTTTCGCAGCCGCCTGACGCTGTTCTTCGTGCTGATCGTCGTCATCCCGATGGTCGTCGTCGCGGCGCTGGTCGTCGGGGTCACGACCGCGTCACGCAACGGCAAGGCCGACGCTCGCTTGGACGGCGGCGTCCACACGGCCCTCTCCCTCTACCGCGCCGACCTCGCCACGGCTCGTCTGGCCGCACGGACGATTGCCAGGGACCCGGCGGTGCAGGCCGCCGTGCGAAGCGGTGGGGGGGTCGCGCTTCGCGACCCTCTGAGCACCGCGGCGAGCTCGTCCGATGCGCGATCGGTCCTCGTCCGCGGGCCGGGCCCGAGCGTCACTCGCGTCGGGCCGCCCGGGGTGGCCGTGGCGAGGGTCACGATCAGCAGCCCCGGGGACTCGGAGGTCGCGTCCGTGCTCGCCTCCGCCACCAGCGCGCGCGGGTACGTCGCGCGGGTGCACAGGCTCACCGGCCTCGACGTGGCGGTCATCGGGCCGCGAGGCCGCGCGGCGGGCACCCTCCGGTTCGCGACGAGCGACCTGCCCGAGAACGGGACCTCGGACAACCTCTCGGTGCGAGGCGAGACGATGCGCGCGACCACCGTTCAGCTTCCGGGCGCCGGCCGGCTCGAGTTGGCGATGGTCGGCCCGGTGACCAGCGGGGGCTTCTTCTCGTCCCGCCCGGCCGTGGCGGCGGCGCTCGCCGGCTTCTTGGCGCTGGCGCTGATCCTCGTCGCGCTCATCCTGCGCGCCCTCTCCGGTCAGGTGGGCGCGATGCTCGGCGCGGCGAGGCGGATCGGCCGCGGCGACTTCAGCGACAGGGTGCCGGTGGTGGGCCACGACGAGATGGCGGGCCTGGCCGAGGAGTTCAACAAGATGAGCGATCGCCTGAGCGAGCAGATCGAGCAGCTGCGACGCCAGCGCGACGAGATCGAGCGGTCGGTGCAGCGCATCGGTGAGGCGTTCGCCTCCGGCCTCGATCGCGGTGCCCTGCTCGAGATCATGGTCGAGACTGCGGTCTCCGCCAACAACGCGACCTACGGAGTCATCGCCCTCGGCGGCCGGTTGGGAGACGAGGTCGAGGCGGGCGCGGCGAGCCCGGCGCTCAGGGATGCGATCGCGGTCGCCGGGGAGCGGGCCACACGTGGCGGGGAGCCGGCTGAGCACTGCGCCGGCGGCGTTTGCGCCCTCGCAGCACCGATCGCGCGCCTGGGCGACGCCGAGCCCGTCGGCGTGATGTCCGTGGCACGCGCCGAGCGTCCCTTCGAGTCCGGCGAGCGGGACGTGTTCCGCTACCTGGTCGGACAGGCCGCCACCTCGATCGAGAACATCGCGCTTCACGAGCTCGTCTCCGAGCAGGCGGTGACCGACGACCTCACCGGCCTCTCGAACAAGCGCCGCTTCCGCGACCTGGTCACCAAGGAGGCCGGGCGCGCCGACCGCTTCGGCCATCCCCTTTCCCTGCTGATGCTCGACATCGACGACTTCAAGCACGTCAACGACACCTACGGCCATCCGCAGGGCGACGAGGTCCTGCGCCGGGTCGCGCGAGCTCTCGACTCCGAGTCGAGGTGGGTCGACGAACCGGCGCGCTACGGCGGGGAGGAGTTCGCGATTGCGCTGCCGGAGACGGGCCCGAAGGGCGCGGGCGAGGTCGCGGAGCGCGTGCGCGCGAGGATCGAGGCCGAGCAGGTGCCGCTGCGTTCCGGCGACGGCACGATCCGGGTGACCGCCAGCATCGGGACGGCGACCATGCCCGGGTCCGCGAGCGACGTCGAGACGCTTGTCGCCGCCGCTGACGCGGCGCTCTACGAGTCGAAAAAGGCCGGGAAGAACCGGGTCACGGCCGCGAGCGGACCGCCTCGGGAGCGGCGGGCGTCGAGGGAGGCCGAGCCCACGAAGCCCACCTGAGCGCACACTGCAAGGCCAAGCCCGGTGGCCACCGGGGCCCTTGCGGAGCCCGGCTCGGGCGTTACTCTTTCGCCCTTAGGGAGAGCGCGAATGGGCATTCTCGACGAAGCGATCCGCGAGCACCTGGACCTCAAGCGCCAGCATGGCGCCGAGGGCGACGAGTTGAAGCGCCTGGAGGACGAGGCGTTCGGGCCACCCACGCGCCCGGGTGAGCCGGATTTTCCCGAGGCGGAAGTCGCAGACCTTCCCACGGGCGAGGCAGACCTTCCCACGGGCGAGGAGGAGGCGCCCACCACCGTCGTCGGCGCCGAGCCGTCCGTCGCGCCACCCGAGGACGCCGGCCAGCCTGAGGCGCCAGCGGAGGAGGCGCCCCCGGCCTGAGTCGCCCGCGGCGGAGGAGTCCGCTGCCGAGCATGCGGTCGTTTCCGACGAGTCGCAGCCCGGCACCAGCTTCTACGACCAGTCCTTGGAGGACGAGCTCGATCTCGGCGACGTGGACCTGTCGATCGACGATGACGTCGAAGAGCCCGAGGCAGCGGCCGAGGCGCCCCCGGCCGAGGCGGAGATGCCCGCCCCGCCCGAGCAGCCGCCAACGCCAGAGCCGCCTCCGCCGCCGCCGAGCCCCGAGCCGCCGGCCCCGGAGCCGAGCCCCGAGCCGCCGGCCCCGGCGGCGTCGACGCCGCCGATCGAGAGCCTTCCGACGGTCGAGCATCCGCTCGAGCCCGCCTCCGAAGAGCATGCCGTCGAGCCGGCGTCCGACGAGCTCGACCTCGCCGAGCCGGCCTCGGAGGAATACGACCTCTCCGAGCCCGCCTCCGAGGAGTACCAGGTCGCGGAGCCGGGCGAGGAGCCGCTGACGGGCGAGGAGCCGCTGACGGGCGAGGAGCCGCTGACCGGCGAGGAGCCTTTGACGGGCGAGCACGGAGAGCCCGAGTCCGACGAGGAGGACGTCCTCGCCGACACGCCCGAGTTCCTGCGCGAGGCGCCCGAGGACGATGAGCTCTGGTTCGAGCAGGGCGAGCCGAAGGACTTCGACTTCGACTGAGGCGACCGTCCGCCACTAGTCTCCAGCAGCGGGGAATGGGTGTGGCGGCGGACAGCGCCGAAGGAGGCCGCGGAGCTCCTGTTCCTGGCCGTCCCGGTCCGGTCGGCCTGATCGGCCTCGCCTTCTACCTGATCGGCGGATCAGTACCGCTGGCGGCGCTCGTGACGGCTGCGCTTGTCGACTACGTCCTGATCTTCGGCTACGAGTGGACGCACTTCCTCATCCACACGGCCTACCGCCCTAGCTCGCGCTTCTACAGGGCGGCCTGGCGAAGCCACCGGCTACATCACTTCAAGAACGAGCGCTTCTGGCACGGGGTGACCGAACAACGTCTCTGACAGCGTGCTCGGCACGAGCCCCAAGCAGCGCGACGTGCCGCGCTCGCGGACCGCGCGCACGCTCGATCCGGACGCCGCGCTCTAGACGTAGCCGCGGGTGCGCGCCGCTTCGACGACGCGCTCGATCCCGACCAGGTAGGCGCTCTCGCGGAGGTGCAGCCCCTCCTCCTTCGCGCGGGCGGAGACCTCGCGGTAGGCGCGGCGCATGATCGTCCCGAGCTTGTCGTTGACCTCTCGCTCGTCCCAGCGGAAGTGCTGGAGGTTCTGCACCCACTCGAAGTAGGACACGACGACGCCCCCGGCGTTGGCCATCACGTCGGGGATCACGTAGACGCCTTTGTCGGTGAGGATCTCGTCGGCCGCCGGCGTGGTCGGGCTGTTGGCCCCCTCGATCAGCATCTTGCACTCGATCCGGTCGGCGTTGTGCTCGTGGATCATGCCTCCGAGGGCCGCGGGGATGAGCACGTCGCAGGGCACCGCAACGAGATCTTCGGGATCGATTGCCTCCGCCCCCTCGAACTCGGTGATGGGGTTGCCGCTCGTTACGTGGTCCTGAAGCGCGTTCGCGTCGATCCCCTCGTCGCTTCTGATCGCGCCGTTCGCGTCCGAGACGGCGACCATCCGCGCGCCGAGCTGCTGCATGATCCGCGCGGCCCAGGAGCCGACGTTGCCGTAGCCCTGGACGACGAAGGTGGTGTCCGTGGGGCTGAGGCCGATGTGCGGCGCGGCCTCGCGGAACATGTAGACGCAGCCGCGGCCCGTGGCTGCCTCACGGCCGAGGGATCCCTCGAGGGCGATCGGCTTGCCGGTGACGATCGCGGGCGTGTGTCCGTGGAGCTTTCCGTACTCGTCCATCAGCCAGGCCATGACCTGAGCGTTGGTGTTCACATCCGGCGCGGGGATGTCCCGGGTGGGGCCGAGGACCTTCTCGACCTTGTCCATGAACGAGCGGGCGATCTTCTGGACCTCGGAGGACTCGAGCTTGTCCGCGGGGCAGTTGACGCCGCCCTTGGCGCCCCCGAACGGAACGCCGGCGACGGCGGTCTTCCACGTCATGAGCGAGGCCAGCGCGCGCACCTCGTCGATGTCGACCTCCGGGTGAAAGCGAATCCCGCCCTTGTAGGGGCCGCGCGCCCCGTTGTGCTGGATCCGGTAGCCCGAGAACACGTGGACCTTGCCGTCCGTCAGCTTGACGGGGATCTGGACCGTGACCTCGCGGTACGGGCTCCAGAAGACCGCCCTGATGTCGTCGGCGAGCCCCAGCTTGTCGCAGGCGATCTCGAAGTAGTGGTGGACGATGTCGAGGTTCGAGACCTCGGCGCGCTGGCCCGGCTTGTGCCCGCCACCCGCCTCCGCGCTCGACTTCGCGTCCTCGACCGCCTGGGGCGACTTGTCGGGATGCTCGCGCTCGCCGACGCCGGTCTCGGTAGCGGTCTCGGTCTCAGCCATTCAGCGTTCCTCGAAGTCCTGAGCGCATCCTCTCACAGAGTCGCGGCTTGGCCGCCGCCTACGGACCTACCGACGTCCGGGCCTACAATCGCCACGAGGGGCCATAGCTCAGTTGGGAGAGCGCTCCTTTGCACGGAGGAGGGCGCGGGTTCGAGTCCCGCTGGCTCCATCTCAAGCCGTGCGTTGACCGCGAGGCGGGTGACAGATATTCGTTTGCAAAACGGATCCGCTGCCTTTGGTTGTTCCGTGGGTCTGAGATCCGCAGGACGAGTTGCCTCCGCCCCCAGCCAAGTTCCTCCGCTGGGACGTAGTAGCAGGCGTCGGTCGTGGGGTCGTATACGGCCAGAAGATCAATGGTCTCCCCGGTGTAGCGCTTGATCCGCTTGACCTTGCCGTTGGTAAGCGACGACGATGAGCATCTGGCGAGCAGATCGAAGTCCGCATCCTCGCCGAACGGAATCGCAACTTGGTATCCGCGTCAACCAGGTCGCATGCGACCTTGAGCTCAGCGAGATCACCCTTTTTCTTCGTCGCGGCCATCGGCTGGCCCCGACGATACGAAGGGTGGATTGATGGATCAAGACGCATCTGTGCCGACTTCGTCGTGGCTCCGTGACAATTCATCGGCCCATGGTCGAGATCGAGACGCCACATGGGGCTGCGCGAGCGCATCTGCACCCCGTCGATGATCCACGCGGCGCGCTCATCCTCGGCCACGGAGCCGGCGGGGGCGTCGGCGCCTCGGACCTCGTCGCGGCAACGGGAGCGGCGAACGACCAGGGCATTAGCGTCGCCCTGGTGGAACAGCCCTACCTGGTGGCTGGTCGCCGCAGCCCGGCCCCTGCCCGCCAGCTCGATGCCGCGTGGCTCGCGGTCGTCGCCCACCTGCGCGCCGAGGCGTTCGAGGGACTGTCCCTCATCACCGGCGGGCGCTCGGCCGGTGCCCGGGTGGCCTGCCGAACCGCGGCCGAGGCGGAGGCGATCGCGGTGCTCTGCCTCGCGTTCCCGGTCCATCCGCCCGGCAAGGGGGACGATCCGTCGAAGAGCCGGCTCTCGGAGCTCGACGCCGTCGCCGTCCCGGTGCTCGTCGTCCAGGGCGAGTCCGACCCATTCGGGATGCCTCCCGACGGCCCCGGCCGCACAGTGGTCCGGATCCCAGGCAACCATTCGCTCCGGGAGACGGGCGCCGTGGCGGATGCGGTCTCGGGATGGCTCGCGCGCCTGCCTGCGAGCTAGGCGCTACTCGATTTCGGCGGCGGCCCGCGCCTTCTCGACATCGCCGTAGTCCTTCCAGCTGGTCATGCGCCCATCGCGAAAGGTCACGATGCCACCTGTCGGAACTTCCACCTCGATGCCGCACGACGTCCGCTACCGGTGCTTCACGCCCGGCGGACGAAGGCCGCGAGCCTCGAGCCGCCGGTGGCGCATCGCCCGAATCTACAGCCCGAGGCCGCGCACCCCGGGCTCGTCCCAGCCCAGGTGGTGCGCCACCTCGTGGCGCACGGTCCGCTCGACCTGGGCGCGGAGCAGCTCCGGGTCGTGTCCGAAGTCGCGCTCCAGGGTGTCCTGGTAGATCACGATGCGGTCCGGATAGTCGTCACGGGCCACCGTCCCGCCGATGTACAGGCCGTAGGCGCGGTGCTCATGCCCCCGATTGGAGACGACGACGGGGGTCCGCTCCAGCACCTTTCGGAACTCCGCGGGCAGGTCGTCGAGGGCTCGCATCACCAGCTCGTCGAACTCGCTCGGCGGCATGTCGGGCGGCGGCAACGCCGCCAGCGCCTCGCTGCGGTCGACGAGTCGGCGAAACTCCGGCTCCGGCATCTCCTTGCCGATCAGGGCGACAGCCGCCCAGGCGGTGACGAGCACGATGGCGACGGCCCCGGCGATGATCGTCAGCACCCCACCGAGCCCCGCGAACGAGGGCGGGTTGAGGAGCAGGAGCACAAGGCCGACGATGAACGCCGTCAGGGCGGCGGCCCGCAGCGGTGGCCCCAGGGACTCCCTCACTCGCGAAGTTCGGAGAAGAGGCCCCGCCATCGCTCGGCGTCCTGGCCCGGCGGGATCGGGAGCGTGATCCGCGTCGCGATGTCCCCATAGCGGCGCCTGATCTCGGCGACCGCCTCCTCCGGCGTGCCGACGACGGCGAAGGTCTTGACCAACTCGTCGTCGATGAGGCCGGCGAGCTGGTCCCACTCGCCGCGCTTGGTCATCGCGTTGAGCTCGTCCTGGAGGTCGCCCCAGCCGTGGAGGTCGAGGACCGGGCGATAGGCGGGGGTGGAGCCGTAGAAGGCGATCTGCGCCTTCACGGTCTCGACGCCCTTGGCCAGCTCCTCCTCGGTGTCGGCGGCGACGACGAAGGCCGGCGCCGTGATCTCGAAGCCCTCGCGGGTGCGCCGGGCCTTCTCGAAGCCCCGCTCGAGCGCGGGCAGGGTCGCCTCGCGCAGGTAGCGCTCGGTCGAGAAGCCGTGAACGAGCAGCCCGTCGGCCACCTCGCCCGCCGCCTCCGTCATCAGGGGCCCGACCCCGGCGATCATGATCGGAGGGTTCCCGTGTGGATTGGGCCCCGGGTCGAAGAACGGCGCCATGATCGTGTGGGTGTAGAAGTCTCCGCGGAAGTCGAGTTTCCCGTCGCCCGCCCAGGCGGCCCAGATCGCCCGGATGGCGAGCACGAACTCGCGCATCCGCGCCGCCGGCTTCGACCACTCCATCGAGTAGCGCTTGGTGATGTGCGGCTTGATCTGGGAGCCGAGGCCGAGGACGAAGCGGCCGCCCGAAAGAGCCTGTACGTCGTTCGCCTGGAGCGCCACGGTCATCGGGTTGCGCGCGAAGGCGACGGCGATGCCCGTGCCGATCTCGATCCGCTCGGTCCGCTCGGCGGCGACGATGCAGGCGAGAAACGGGTCGATCTGCGTCTCGACGGCGAACCAGCCGTCGTAGCCGTTGGCCTCCGCAGTCCGCGCAACCTCGGCGGCCGCGTCGACGGTCGCTGCATATCCCCCGGCGTCGACCTTCACGGTACGCGCGCGGCCTAAGCCTTCATCTCGTAGGCGCCCGCGAGCCCGCGCACCTTCGCCCAGACGCTCGCGAAACGCGCTGCATCGACGGCAGGCTTGCGCACCGTGCCGAGCGCCCACGCCTGCTGTGCGTCGGTCGACGACGCGCGGCCGTGAAGGGAGATCGCGGAGGCCGAGAAGTCGCGCACCATGACGTCGAAGATCTGGTCGACCGTGTCCTCCGCGAGACCGCGCAGCGCCGCCTCCTCGAGGATCAGGCCGCCGTAGACGACGAGGGTGAAGAGCTCGCCGAGGACGAGCATGAAGTCGAGGTCCTTGATCTGCTCCTCGCTCGGCGGCGCGGACTCGAGCAGCCCCCGCAGCGCGTCGGCCTGCTCCGCGAAGACGGCGACGTTCGCGCACACCGGCGAAATCGCCGTATGGGGCCCGCCAGTCGGCGAACTGGATCTTGCCGAGGCCGCGGGCCGGCCCCTGCCGGAAGAGGAACTCGTCGTCGGCCGGATCGTCGCGCTCTTCTGCCCGGCTCGAGGTCCCCCGGATCGAACAGGTAGTTGGCCATGAACTTGAGGACGAGTGCCATGTTCACGTGCACCGTGCCCTCGAGCTTCGGCAGCGCCCGGATGTCGCGAGCGGCCATCTCGAAGTAGGTGTCCTTCTCGAACCCCTTGGCGGCGATGACGTCCCACAGCAGGTCGATCACCCGCTCGCCCTCGGTCGTCACCTTCATCTTCGTGATCGGGTTGTAGAGCAGGTAGCGGCGATCCTCGGGGCCGGCGGAGCGCATGTAGTCGATCGCCCGCTCGCCGAAGAGCTTCATCGCCACCAGGCGCGCATAGGCGTCGGTGAACGCCTGGCGAACGTGTGGGAAGTCGGTGACGCGCATGCCGTAGAGGACCCGCGCGTCGGCGTGCGTGATCGCCTCGTAGAGGGCGTGCTCGCAGATGCCGATCGAGGCGAAGCCGAGATTGAACTTGCCGACGTTGACCGTGTTGAGCGCGGCATCGAACGCGGCTGGACCGGTGTGCAGGACGTCCTCCGGCGCGCACCGGGTAGTCCTCGAGCTCGAACTGCGAGACGTACGACTGCGAGTTGACGACGTTCTTGACGAGCCGGTACGACGGGTGCTGGCTGTCGGCGGCGAAGAAGACGTAGCCCTCGGGCCCCTCGACGTCGGCGCGGCGGCCGAACACCGACACCATCCCCGCGAGGTTCCCGTTGCCGATGTAGTACTTGCCGCCGCTGGCGCGAAATCCGTCTCCGTCGGGGGTCAGGACCATGTCGGTCGAGTAGATGTCGGCGCCGTGCGCCTTCTCGGAAAGCCCGAAGGCGAAGATCGCGCCGTCCTCGAGCAGCTGCGCCGCGCGCCGCCGCGCGGCGCCGTTCTCGCTCTGCCAGATCGGCCCGAGCCCGAGGATGGAGACCTGCCACGTGTACCAGTAGACGAGCCCGTAGAAGGCGGTGATCTCGTTGAAGGCGCAGATCCGGCTCGTGTCCCAGCGCTTGTCCGGGTCGCCCCCCGCGTCGGACGCCGGCGTCAGGAGGGTCGCGAAGACGCGCTCCCGCTTGTTGGAACTCGAGGAAGTCGGCGTACCAGACCCGCTCGTGGTCGTGCTCCTTGAGCACCTCCTTGCCGCGTGACTCGAAGAAGTCGATCGTCGCGAGCATGAGGCGGCGAGATGCGGGGTCGAGGTCCAGGCCCTCGTAGGTGCGCGGGTTGAAGAGCACCCCATCGGCCGCGACCGCCCCGCCGGCATTCTCGGCGGTCGCCTCGAGCTGATCAACGCTGGCCATCGCCACCGGACTCTATGGGGCTTCGGTAGCGTCCGCGCCCATGCTGCTCGTCGTCGGACGCGTCAAATGCAACGCCGAGAACCGCGAAGCCGTCGTGGCGGCCTGCGAGGCGATGCAGACCGCGTCCCGCCTCGAGGATGGCTGCATCCGGTACGGGTTCTTCTCCGCCGTCGAGGACCCGCTGAGCTTCGTCGCCGTCGAGGAGTGGGCCGATCGGGAGGCGCTGGACGCCCACTTCGCCCAGCCGCACCTGCAGGAGTTCGTCACGAATCTCCTCGAGCTCGTCTCCGAGCGGCCCGAGGTGGCGATCCACGAGATCGCCGAGACCAAGCCGTTCCCGGGATCCGGCTCGTCGAACGGGGCGGGATGAGCGACTCCCTCGCCGGCAAGACCATCCTCATGTCGGGCGGCAGCCGCGGCATCGGTCTGGCCATCGCGCTCCGCGCCGCGCGGGACGGCGCCAACGTGGCGCTCATCGCCAAGACCGACGAGCCCGACCCCCGCCTGCCGGGGACGATCCACACCGCGGCCGCGGAGATCGAGGACGCCGGAGGCACGGCGCTGCCGATCGTCGGCGACGTCCGGTCCGACGAGGCGGTCGAGGGCGCGGTCGCGAAGACGGTCGAGCGCTTCGGGGGAATCGACGCCGTCGTCAACAACGCTTCGGCGATCGCGATTCAGGGCATCGCGGATCTGCCCGTGAAGCGCTACGACCTGATGCTCGACATCAACGCCCGCGGCACCTTCCTTCTGTCCAAGCTCGCGCTCCCTCACCTCCTCGAAGGGACGAACCCGCACGTGCTGACACTCTCACCGCCCGTCGACCTCGATCCCCGCTGGCTCGGGGGCCACGCGCCCTACACGCTCAGCAAGTACGGGATGACGATCCTGACCCTCGGGCTCGCCGCTGAGCAGGGCCCCCGCGGACTCGCCGCCAACTGCCTGTGGCCGCGGACGATCATCGCCACGGCCGCGGTGCAGAACCTGCTCGGCGGTGACGAGGCAATGGCGCGCTCGAGGCGCCCGGAGATCGTCGCCGACGCGGCCCACGCCATCCTCGTGCGCCCGGCCGCGGAGTGCAACGGCAACTGCTTCATCGACGACGAGGTCCTGGCCTCCGACGGCGTGACCGACCTCTCGGTTTATCGCTACGGCGACGCCGCCGAGGAGGATCTGCAGCCGGACCTCTTCCTCTAGGCCTGCCGAAGGTCCAGCGAGCGCATCGGCCCGGGCCGTTGGGCCATCACTTGTCGGGCGGGTTGCGTATCGCCGCGAGCACGGCGAGCAGGATCATGCCCGCGATCGCCAGCGAGACGACGGTGAGGAAGTCGAACCCGTCCTTCCCGGCGACCACCAGCGCGCTCCCCCCGAAGAGGAAGACGAACAGCAACCCGACGAAGATGATCGCGCTGCGGACCTCCGGCTCCATCTCGACTCCCTAGACCGCCGGCCTGGCCCTGAGCCCGCGTGCCCAGCGGACGAACGGCTTGATCGCGGCGAGCCCGAAGAGGAAGCCGCCGACGTGCGCGAGGTATGCGACGCCGCCCTCGGTGAGCAGGGGTATCGAGATGTGCGCCAGGCCGGGCAGCGCCTGGAGCAGGAACCAGACTCCCAGCAGGATGACTGCCGGCAGCTCGATCAGCGTGACGAATATGAACAGGAAGATCAGGGTCAGAACCCGCGCTCGTGGGTGCAGGAGTATGTAGCCGCCGAGCACCCCGGCGACGGCGCCGCTCGCGCCGAACAGCACCTCGGCGGAGTCGGGCGTGAAGAGCGTCAGAGCGTACGTCGCCGCCACGCCTGCGAGCAGGTAGAAGAGCAGGTAGCGCAATCGGCCCACTGAGTCCTCGACGTTGTTTCCGAAAATCCAGAGGAAGAGCATGTTCCCGATGATGTGGAACCAACCCGCGTGCAGGAACATCGCGGTGAAGATGGTTACCCACCAGGCGGGAGCATCCAGCATCGTCACATTCCCGGCGGAGCTGGCGCGCGCGAACTCGTCGGTGCCCTGGCAGACGATCTTGGCCGAGCTCCCGCCGTGCCCCGTGATGCCGCAATCCTCGCCTGGGTGCGTCAGCCGGTAGGGGATCGCCCCGTACGTGGCCAGGGCCTCGTCGCGCTTCGACACCCCCGCGCGCTCGAAGCCGATGTTCGAGGCCTCGTCGGTCGGCAGCGTCAGTTCCCAGACGAAGGCCGCGAAGTTGAGGACGATCAGCAGGGCCGTGACGATTGGAAAGCGCGCCGTCCGGACGTTGTCCTTGAGCGGAAGCACGCGCGGCGAAGCCTATTTACGCGGCGCGATTCGGAATCGTGGGGGTGGGTAGCCGTCGACGACGGCGAACGGCCGGGGCGTGGGCTCGCGCCTTCACATTCGCCAGGTCTCGGGCAAGCGGGCCTTCCACGGCCGGGTCCTCTCGAGCCGCCATCGATGCGTGAGCCACCGGAGGGTTCGCCTCCATCACGAGGTCACCGGCCCGGATCCCGTGGTCGCGAGGGCTGAGACGCATCGTGACGGCACGTGGCGTGTGCCGGTGTCGACGGAGGAGTACCGGCCGGCGACCTACTACTACGGGCGCCTCGCGCCGAAGCACACGGCCGCAACTCGGTGCGCGGGGGCGAAGTCCGCGTACGCCGAGGCCCTGTGAGCGCTCACTCGTCGACGTAGTCGATCGCGACGATCCGGCTCGGCCGGAGCCGCACGAGGAGCTCCCCCGCCACGGCGTTTCGGCGCCCGAATTCCTCGGCGCGCTCGGAGCCCTCGTACCGCGCCGCGATTCTGGTCGCCCAAATGAGCATCTCGTCGAGGTCCTCGGAGATCTCGACCCCTCCCGCGACCATGACGTAGGCGAAGGGCGACCGCTCCATGTCTACGCAGATCGCCGCGCGGCCGTCTCTCCGCAGCGCCTTCCCCTTCACCGTGTCGGCCGCGGTCGTGAAGACCAGGTCGTCGCCGTCGAGGACAAACCAGATCGGGACGACGTGGGGGCTGCCGTCCGCGCGTACCGTGGCGAGCTTGCCCGTCCGCGTGCCTTCAGTCAGGAATCCCCGGACTTCTTCCTCGGACATGCGCCGCGCCATCGCCGAGAGCCTAGACGCGCGCGTGTTAGCGTCAGCGGCACTCAAACGAAAGGATGCAAATGCGCATCACGAAATTCGCGGGCGTCTTGGCGGTAGCGCTTGCCGCCGTCATCGCGACCGCGGCCATCGCGATAGCCGCGACGCCCACCTCGGTCAGCATCGAGGCACAGCAGGGTGGGTTCTTCGGCTACGTCCACAGCCCGAGACAGGATCCCTGCGAGCTGAACCGCAAGGTCAAGCTCTTCAAGCACAAGAAGAGTGGCGATGTGAAGGTGGGAACGGACATCGCCCAGCCCAACGGCCCGGACTCGCAGTGGTCGATCAACACCGACCTGAGAGGGAAGTTCTACGCCAAGGTCCCGGCCACGGACAAGTGCGCCAAGGCCGTGAGCGACACGGTCCACAGCGAGTAGCGAAAGCGTTCAGGGGAGCGGGGCGGGCCGGGAGGCCCGCCCCCGCCCCGCTGAAAGCGTCGGCGCCTCGCTCTGCCACCATCTTCATATGGGCGCGCACGAGCGAAAAGCTGATCCGTGGACGGACACGGACGTGATCGACGAGCGGGCGCCGCGCTTCAACCAGGCAGTCGTCGGGCTGGTGGCGCTGGCCGGCGCGATCCTCGGGTGGCCGCTCTTGTGGGCGCTCATGGGCGTCCAGCTCTTCATCGGTCTGACGCTGGGCAGGCGCTTCTGCCTCACCTGCCTCGCCTATTTCGGGCTCATCCAACCCCGCTTCGGCGAAGGGGAGGTCGAGGACTCACGCGCGCCGCGCCTTGCGAACATGATCGGGTCGGTGGTTCTCGGCGGCGCGGCCATCGCGTGGTGGGCGGGATCGCCGACTCTCGGGACCGTGCTTGGCGCGATCGTTGCCGCCCTCGCGCTGCTCGCGGCAACCACGGGCCTCTGCGTGGGCTGCGAGCTCTACCGCCTGGGCGCGCGCCTTCGCGGGATCTCGCCACGGCACCACAGCCGGATCGACCCCTCCGACCTCGACGGCCAC
Organism: uncultured Actinomycetes bacterium; assembly: GCA_963823245.1. Taxonomy (GTDB): domain Bacteria; phylum Actinomycetota; class Thermoleophilia; order Solirubrobacterales; family 70-9; genus JAWVFM01. The sequence goes on from CAWGKQ010000010.1 coordinate 342,043, forward strand.
CGCACCGCCTCACGGTTCTTCGTCGAGTTCACCCATCCGCTCTGCGGGGAGTGCATCGATTGGGAGCGCCGCCTGGCCACCGAGGCCGCGCCGCTCGTCAAGCTCGATGTCCGCGCCCGTCCCGACCTGGCCCGGAAGTACGGCGTCGCGATCGTCCCGACGGTCGTCGCGGTGGCGCCGGACGGCACCGTCCTCGAGCGGCTGGCGCCGTAGCGGCGCCGCTCGGGAACTCCTCGCCTCTCAAGCGGCCGCGTGGGCCGCGGCGACCTCGCGGGCGCTTTCGTCCGCGTGGTAGGAGCTGCGCACGAGGGGCCCAGACGCGACCGATTCGAAGCCGAGGTCGCGTGCCGCCCGTTCGAGCGCGGCGAACTCGTCGGGGTGCCAGTAGCGCACGACGGGGAGGTGGCGCTCGGTCGGCCTCAGGTACTGCCCCACCGTCAGCACCTGGACCCGGTGCTCGCGCAGGGTTCCGAAGGCCTCCACCATCTCCTCGAAGCTCTCGCCGAGGCCGACCATCAGCCCGGACTTGGTGACGACGTCGGACCCGCCCATTTCCTTCGCCAGGCGCAGAACTCGGCAGGAACGGAGGAAGTCCGAGCCCCGGCGGGCCTTCGGATAGAGGCGCGGCACCGTCTCGACGTTGTGGTTGAAGACGTCGGGATGCTCGTGGACGACCTTCGCGAGGGGCATCTCCTGGCCGCGGAAGTCGGGGGTCAGCACCTCCACCTTGCAGCCCGCCGCGAGCATGCGGATCGACCGGATGACGCCGACGAACGCGCTCGCGCCGTAGTCGGGCAGGTCGTCGCGATCGACCGACGTGACGACGGCGTGGCGAAGGCCCATCTTCTTCACCTGCGCAGCGACGCGCATCGGCTCCAGCGGGTCGTTCCACGTCGGAACCCCCGTCTGGACGTTGCAGAACCCGCAGCGCCGGGTGCAGACGTCGCCCAGGATCATGAACGTCGCGGTGCCGCGCTCCCAACATTCGCCAACGTTCGGGCAGTTCGCCTCCTCGCAGACCGTGTGGAGGTTCTCGGCGCCGATCTCGGCCTTGAGTCGCCGGTAGGTCGGCCCACCGGGGGCGGGGACCTTGAGCCACGGCGGCTTTCGCTCGCGGAAGGGGCGGCCCTCGACGACCTGCGCTCCGCCGGGGTTGGCCCGGGAGCGGGTGACGTGAAGGCGGTCCTCGGCTGCGATCGTCATCGGACCTACCGTACCGCTGCCGTCGCGCCGGTCGCGAGGGTCTCCGTGCCGGGCACGCGCTCGTGAAGCGATGCCGCATCCACCTCGCGCGCCTCGCGGGCGTACTCGTCGGCGAACGCTTCGGCGACCGTCGTCGCGAACGCGCCGAGATCCTGCTTGTCATCGAGCTCGCGGGTCAGCGACGTGACCTGGCAGCCCTCGATCCCACAGGGAACGATCCACTCGAACGGCTGCAGGTCGTTCGAGACGTTGACGGCGAACCCGTGGGTCGTGATCCCGCGGTGCACGTGAACGCCGATGGACCCGATCTTTCGCCGCTCTCGGGTCCAGATGCCGGTCAGGCCGTCGATCGCCTCCGCCTCGACGCCGTGCTCGCCGAGGGAGGAGATCACCACCCGCTCCATGCGACGCACGTAGAGGTGAACGTCGTCACCCATCGCGCGAAGATCGACGATGGGGTAGCCGACGAGCTGGCCGGGCCCGTGGTAGGTCACCCGTCCGCCGCGGTCGGTCTCGCGGACCTCGATGCCCTGCATCCGGTACCAGTCCTCGCCCATCGGCAGCTCGCCCGCGGCCGAGCGGCGCCCCTTCGTGTAGACGGGCGGATGCTCGAGAAGAAGCAGCACGTCCGGCACGTCGCCGGCGAGCCGCGAGGCCTCGATGCGCTTCTGCGCCCGGCGCGCGTCCTCGTAGGGCACCAGGCCCGTGCGGACGATCCAGACTTCGTCCATGGCGCTCAGTCTGCCACCAGGGCGCGTTCGAGGCGTGCCTCAGCGAGCCTCTGAGAGGCCGCGAGCGGGGTGATTCCGCGCTCGGCGGCGATCGCCAGGACCCGGTCGAGCGTCGCCTCGATCCCCAGCACGAGCTCCACCGCCTCCTCCTCGGAATAGCCGCGGATCTCGCGGTACACGTGGATCAGCCCGCCGGCGTTCACGACGTAGTCCGGCGCGTAGAGGATCCCACGGCGCTCCAGCTCTCCGGCGAGCCCGTCGTCAGCGAGCTGGTTGTTCGCGCACCCGCACACGATCGCGCATCGCAGGAGCCCGATGACGCTGTGGTCGATCGCGCCGCCGAGCGCGCAGGGCGCAAGGACGTCGCAGTCGACGAGCAGCTCGTGCTCGGGCTCCACCCAGCGAGCACCGAGGGACTCGGCGAGCGACCGCTTGCCCGAGTCGAGGTCGGAAACCACGAGCTCCGCGCCGGCGTCGATGAGGCGCCGTGCGAGCGCCGAACCGACATGGCCGAGGCCGGCGATGGCAATTGTGAGGCCGTCGAGCTCCGGCGACCCGAATCGCGCCCTGGCGCAGGCGCGCATCGAGGCCTCGATCCCGAGCGCCGTGAAGGGGCTCGGGTCGCCCGAGCCGCCCCGTTCGGCGCCGAGGCCCGCCACGTGGGCCGTCCGCTCGGCGATCACCGCCATGTCGCCCGGCGTGACGCCGACGTCCTCGGCGGTGACGTACCGGCCGTCGAGGGACTCGACGAGGTCGCCGAAGTCGAGCAGGAGGGCGCGCCGCTCCTCGGCGTCGGGCGGCGTCGACGGCGCGCAGATCACACCCTTGCCGCCTCCGAGGTCGAGCCCTGCGACCGCGGCCTTGAAGGTCATCCCGCGAGCGAGGCGCAGGGAGTCGCGGATCCCGTCGACCGGCTCCGGGTAGTGCCAGATCCTCGCCCCGCCGAGGGCGTGTCCGAGCGCGGTGGAGTGCACGGCGACCGCCATGTAGAGGCCGCTCCGCCGCCCGCGTCTCACCAAGAGCTCCTCGTGCTCGAGCGGAACCGGTCCGATGCCGTTCGGCGCGGCCCTGCGCGATGGGGCGCCGTTCGTGCGCGGTTTGGCGACGGCGCTCATCGGTCGGATCCGTAGCCCTCGAGGCGGTCCTTGACCGAGCCGAGGAACCTCGCGGCGACCATCCCGTCGAGCGCGCGATGGTCCCACGACATGCACAGGTTCGTCATCGGCCTGATCGCAATCGCGTCGTCATCGTCGCTCTCCACGACCACCGGCCGCTTGACCACGGCCTCGAGGTCGAGGATCGCCGCCTGCGGCTGGTTGATGATCGGCGTCGCCAGCACGGCCCCGAACTGGCCGGGGTTCGTGATCGTGAAGGTCCCGCCGTGCACGTCATCGGGCTCGAGGCGCTTCTCGCGCGCCCGAGCAGCCAGGTCACCGATCGCGGCCGCAAGCCCCTCGAGGCTCAGCCGCTGCGCCCGGTGGATGACCGGCACGACGAGCCCGTCCTCCAGCGCGACCGCGATCCCCAGGTTGACGTCATCGTGGTTGACGATCTCGTCTCCGTCAACCGACGCGTTGAGGATCGGGAACTCGGCGAGAGCGGCGACCGTCGCCTCCGCGACGAAGGCGAGGTAGGTGAGGTTGACGCCGCGCCTGCGCAGCGCCTCGCGCAGCTCCGCGCGCCGCGCGACGACGCCCGAGAGGTCCACCTCGACCACCGTCGTGCAGTGGGCGGCGGTGCGGCGACTCTCCACCATGTGCTTCGCGATCGCCCGGCGCATCGGCGACATCCGCTCGCGGTGCTCCGGGGCCGCGTGCGTCGGGCGAGCCTCGGGCTGGTGCGCAGGCTCGGCCTCGCGTGCAGGCTCGGCCTGGTAGGGCGACTCGGTGTGGAGTGGCCGCTCCGCTTCGCCGGCGGACTCCCCGTTGCCCACCTGAGCCAGCACGTCCTTCTTGCGGACACGCCGCCCGACTCCGGTTCCCTCGATTCGCTCGAGGTCGACGCCGTGCTTGTCGGCGATTCGACGGACCACCGGCGAGTAGAAGCTCGAGCGATCGACCTCCTCCTTCACCGCCTCGGCGCGGCGCGCCGCTCCGTTGTGCTCGTCCGGGTGAGCCTCGCCCGGCTTCGCGGCCGGATCGATCTCGGCGATCGGCGTCCCCACCTCCACCGTCTCCCCGACCTCGGCGAGGTGGCGGGCGAGTCGGCCGGTTGCCGGCGAGGGGATCTCGACGTCGATCTTGTCGGTCGTCACGTCGCAGACCGTCTCGTCGGCCTCGACCCAGTCGCCCGGCTGCTTGCGCCACTCGGCGATGGTCCCGTCGGCCATCGACACGCCCATCTGGGGCATGGCGACTTCGACGAGGCCGGCTTCAGTACTTGAGGAGCTCATCCATGGCCTCCTTCATGTCCTCGAGCTGCGGCAGGACGGCCTGCTCAAGCGGCGGGCTGAACGGGATCGGGACGTCCGGCGCGGTCAGGCGGCGTACCGGAGCGTCCAGGTCCTCGAACGCCTCAGCGCCCACCAGCGCCGCCACCTCCGCTCCGACGCCGCACGATTGCGTCCCCTCGTGCGCGACGAGGACCTTCCCCGTCTTCCGCGCACTGGCGAGGATCGCCTCGGTGTCGAGCGGGCAGAGCGTGCGCAGGTCGAGCACCTCGATCGACTCGCCGAGCTCCTCGGCCGCGGCGAGCGCGACGTGAATCGCCGAGCCGTAGGCGATCACGCTCATCTCCTCGCCCTCACGAGCGATCCGGGCCTCGCCGATCGGCACCGTGTGCTCGCCGGCCGGGACGTCGCCCTTGACGTGCCGGTAGAGGCCCTTGTGCTCCAGGTAGCAGACCGGGTTGGGGTCTCGAATGGCGCTCACGAGCAGGCCCTTGGCGTCGGCTGCCGTGGCGGGCGCGACGACCTTGAGCCCGGGCGCCTGGAGGAACCAGGCTTCGGGGTTCTGCGAGTGGAATGGCCCACCCGAGAAGCCGCCGCCCGACGGAAGGCGCACCACCATCGGCACCGCGACCCCTTGGCGGTAGTGGAGCTTCGCGGCGACGTTCACGAGCTGGTCGAAGCCACACGAGATGAAGTCGGCGAACTGCATCTCGCAGACCGGCCTCATGCCCTCGATCGCGGCGCCGGTCGCCGCGCCGATAATCGCATTCTCGGCCAGCGGGGTGTCGAGGACCCGGTCGTTCCCGAACTCCGCCGCGAACCCGTCGGTGACCTTGAAGGCACCGCCGAAGGCGCCGACGTCCTCGCCGAGGCAGAAGACGCTCGCGTCGCGACGCATCTCCTCGCGCAGGCCCTCCGAGATCGCCTGGAGGTAGGTGAGCTCGCGCGTCTGGGCCGCCCTCGAAGCGGCTGTGGCCTCCGCGACGCTCACGACGTCATCCCCTCGCCGTCGCCGAGCGGCTCCCAGGCCGTTGCGAACACCCCTTCGAGCGCAAGCTCGGGCTCGGGCATCGGCGAGGCCAGTGCGCGCTCGGCGCACTCGTCGACGTACGCGCGCACCTCGGCGGCGATCGCGTCCACCTCCTCGGTCTCGAAGCCGGCCTCGGCGACCAGGCGCTCGCGGTAGCGGTCGACCGGGTCGCGCTGCGCCCATTCCTCCAGCGTCTCCGGCGGCACGTAGCTCATGTCGTCGTGGGCGCCGTGACCGTGCATCCGCATCGTCCGCGCCTCGATCAACGTCGGCCCGCCGCCAGAGCGAGCGATGTCGACCGCGCCCCTGACCGCCGCGAGCACCGCCTCGACGTCGTTGCCGTCGACGGTCAGGCCCTCGAAGCCATAGGTGTTCGCTCGCTCGACCGGGTCGACCGCGAATTCCAGCTCGTTCGGGGTCGAGTAGGCGAAGCCATTGTTCTCGAGGACGAACACGACCGGCAGGCGGTGGATGCCGGCGAAGTTCATCGCCTCGTGCCACTGACCGTTGGCCGTCGACCCCTCGCCGAAGAACGTGAGCGCGACCCGCCGCTCGCCACGCATCTTCATCGCCAGGGCGAGCCCGTTCGCGACCAACGCCATGTCGGGGAGCATCGAGACCATGCCGACGCAGCCGAGGGCGCGATCGCCGAAGTGCATGTTCCCGTCCTTGCCGCCGGTAACCCCGCCGGCGCGGCCCATGTAATTGGCGAGATAGCGGTCGGGCGTGACGCCGCGGACCAGGTGGGCGCCGAGGTCGCGGTGGAGGATGCAGACGCGGTCGGTGGGCTCGAGCGCCCAAGCCGCTCCCACCGAGATCGCTTCCTGCCCGCGTCCGTCATAGAAGGAGCCGGGGACCTTGCCCTGCTTGTAGAGGGTGAGCGCCCGCTCCTCCGACGCCCGCATCATCAGCATGTACCGCAGCAGCCCGGCGCGGTCTGAGCGCGTAAGGCCGTCGCCGCTTGCAGCATCCGCGCGCCGATCGACGACCGCGCTCGCGTCGCTTCTCTCCATCCCGTCCGCCTTTCGGTCGGGGCTCGCCGGTGGGATCTCCACCGCCGGGCCGTGATCTCACCGCGACGGGATCTCCGGCGCGGCTCCTACGGACTCGAGCGGGAGACGGGGGTTCCGCCCCTTCTCCCTATGTAAGAACTGCCACGCATTCTATTCCCGCCTGAAGACATTTCAACCCCGCCCATCGGCGATGGACGATCATGGGTGCTATAGACCCCCAAGGTGACCACTCGCCCTGAGCAGCTTGCACGCGACCTCTTCGGCGCCTACGCCGAAGGCGACCTCGACACCGTTCGCTCCCTGCTCGCCGACGATGTCGTCACGTACATCACCAACGCCGACGCAGGCGTGGACCGGGTCGAGGGTGCCGACGGATTCATGGCGCGGCTACCCGATACCTCCGAGGCCGAGCTCGACGTCGGGATCACCCAGGTCGTGCCGATCGACGACGAGCGCGTGATGACGATGGTGGAGATCAGAGCCGAGCGACGGGGGAAGACGCTCCACAACTTCGCCGCCTTCCTCGCCCGCGTGGCCGAGGGCCGCATCGCCGAGCTCTGGATGGTCGACGCGAAGCCGGCCTACAGCGACGAGTTCTGGTCCTAGAGCGAATGGACGCGCGTCTCTACTGGATGGCGCCTTCTCATCCGGAGCACTGCACCCGCCGCGCGTCGAGCTTGAGTCGGCATATCGGCTCCGCGCCGAGCGCCCTGGCGGCGCGGGAGCTCTTCCCGGACTACCCGGAGCCCGTGCCGCCCCGCGTGCCGGAGGAGTGACTCGAACCGCTCGCGGACGCCGCCCGACGTAGTCCCGACGGCCTACCGCTTCGGGTAGTTGCACTTGAGGACGCCGGTGAAGGTCACCGCGTCGGACGCGTCGGCCGAGTACGCCGGCGTGAAGCCCACGCCCATCAGCTTGCCGTGCTTCGGCCGCCCTTCCCCTCTCCGGGTAGCGGCGCAGCGGCTTCCACGACTACGGGCTCACGGTCGGCGCCAACGCGGATCAGTACGTCGTGTTCGCGGCGACCGACGGCACGCGCTGGGGGGTGGTCGCAAAGAACCCGCGCTTGTTCTTGACGCATTTCGCGTCAAAGAACGTCGCGACGATGTGATCGCTCGAGTCGATGACGCGGAGGTAATGGGTCCGCGCGACCGCAACCGGCGTCACCGCGAGCATCAGGGTGGCCACGGCAGCGACGCCGATCGCGACCCGCCGGCTCATTGCGGCGGATCGTGGTCTCACGCTCACCGTGCGGCGAGACTACCCCCCGTCTCTAAAGAGCCCTACAGAGCCAGGCCCAGCGGTTCCTCCAGCAGCGCCCTGATGCGGGCCAGGAACTCGGCGCCGTCGGCGCCGTAGAGGATGCGGTGGTCGCAGGCGAGAGTGACCGGCATCAGGTGCGCGGTCGCGATTTCCCCGTCGCGGACGACCGGTTTCTCGACGATCGCGCCGACGGCGAGGATCCCGGCCTGCGGCGAGTTGATCACCGCCGAGAAGCTCGAGATGCCGAACATGCCGAGATTCGAGACCGTGAACGTGCCGCCCGAGAGCTCCGGCGGGGTCACCGACCCGTCGCGGACGCGCGCGGCGAGGGCACGCGCCTCCGTGGCGATCTGCCGCAGGCCCTTGAGGTCCGCGTCGAAGACGGTCGGGACGACGAGAGCGTCCTGGCCGGCGACCGCAACGCCCACGTTGACGCGCGAGTAGAGCTCGAACTTCCCGTCGCGGTAGGCGCCGTTCGCGCGCGGGAACTCGCGCAGGGCGAGAGCGCAGGCCTTGATGACCATGTCGTTGAACGAGGGGACCACGTCGCCCTCTCCGGCGGCCGCCTTGATCGCCAAGCGGCCCCTGACGGCGGCCGACATGTCCACCTCCGCATCGAGGTAGAAGTGGGGCGCGGTCGCCTTCGATTCGGCCATGCGCCGAGCGACCGTCTGCTGGAGCTTCGTGAGCTCGACCACCTGCGTCGTCCCCTTCGCCGTCTCGGGCTTCTCCCGTACGCCCGGAGTCGGCCCAGCCGGGGCAGCTGCGACGGCTGGAGCCGACGGCGGGGCGGGGGCCGGACCCGCTTCCGCGGCGCGCTCGACGTCGGCCTTGATGATCCGCCCGCCGGGCCCGGACCCGTTCACCCCGGCAAGCTCGACCCCCCGCTCGCGCGCGATCCGCTTGGCGAGCGGCGAGGCTTTCACTCTTCCGTCGCCCGCTCGTGCCGGGGCGGCCGGAGGTGGGGTCGGTGGAGCGGCGACGGCCGGCTCCGGTGTGGTCTCCGCGGGCTTGGGAGGGGCCGGCTCGCCGTCTGCCGCCCCTACGGTCGGGGCCTCACCGGCCTCACCCACCCGCGCAATCACCTCCCCGATCGGCAGCGTGTCGCCTTCGTCGGCCACGATCTCGGTCAGCGTCCCGGCGGCGTCGGCCTCGAAGACCATGTTCGCCTTGTCGGTCTCGATCTCGACCAGCTCGTCGCCGAGCGTGACCTCGTCGCCGACCGACTTGATCCAGCGAAGGATCGTCCCCTCTTCCATCGAGTCCGAAAGGCGGGGCATGACGATGTCCTGTGCCATCAGACCGCGCCTTCGACCGAGGCGAGCGCGGCGCTCACGATGTGCTCCGCGTGCGGGATCGCCGCCTGCTCGAGCCGCTTCGCGTAGGGCATCGGAACATCGGCGCCGGTGACGCGCTGAATCGGGGCATCGAGCTCGTCGAAGGCCTGCTCGGAGATCAGAGCGGCGAGGTTGGCGCCGACGCCCCCGTGCGGCCAGCCCTCCTCGACGATGACCGCGTGGTTGGTCTTCGCGACCGACTCCAGGATCGTGTCGAGGTCGAGGGGGCGAAGCGTCCGCGGGTCGATCACCTCCGCCTCCACGCCGTGCTCGTTGGCGAGGGTCTTTGCCGCCTCCTCGGCGACCTGCGCCATCTTGAGGATGCCGACGATCGTCACGTCCGTGCCCTCGCGGCGGATGGCCGCCTGCCCGAAGGGAAGGACGTGATCGCCATCGTCGGGCACCTCGCCACGCGCGCCATAGAGGGTCTCGTGCTCGACGAAGATCACCGGGTTGTCGTCGCGGATCGACTGCTTGAGCAGGCCCTTGCCGTCGGCCGGCGTCGACGGGCAGGCGACCAGCAGCCCGGGGATCTGAACGAACATCGCCTCGAAGCTATGGGAGTGGGTTGGGCCCAGCTGGTGACCCCCGCCGCCCGGCATCCGGACCACCATCGGCACCCGCGCCTGGCCGTTGAACATGTACGGGATCGATGCCGCGTGGTTGATGATCTGGTCGAACGCGAGCAGCGCGAAGTTCACTGTCATCAGCTCCACGATCGGGCGGAGGCCCGCCATCGCGGAGCCGACGCCCATGCCGACCATGGAGTTCTCCGAGATCGGCGTGTCGCGCACCCGCTTCTCGCCGAACTCGTCCAGGAGGCCCTCGGTCACCTTGAACGCGCCCTGGAAGACGCCGACGTCCTCGCCGATCACGAACACGGATTCGTCGCGGCGCATCTCCTCCGCCATCGCGTCGCGAAGCGCCTCTCGCATCCGCTGGATCAAGCGTCCTCGTGTTCCTCGGCCTCGCCCAGGCGCTCCTCCAGCGCCTCGCCGCCCTCGCGATCGGCGAGCTCCCCGCCCGGGCGGCGGCCGGCGGTCTGCGCGGGCTGGCCGGCGTACGCGGCGCCGGCCTCGGCCAGTTCGCGCACGCGCTCCTGCTCCGACGCCTCGCGCTCGGCCTCTCCCGGATGCGGGTCGGGCGTGCGCTCGTCGACGGCATACCAGCCGCGCTCGCCGACCACGTAGAGGTTGTCGTAGAGGGAATCGAGCGGTGGCTCTGGGGAGGCGTCAGCGAACGCGACCGCCTCCATCACCGTCTCCTCGGCTCGCTCGCGCATCTGGTCGAGCTCCGCGTCGCCGATGACGCCCTCGGAGGCGAGCCGCGAGGCGAACGCCTCGATCGGGTCCTTCTGGCGCCACTCCTCGACCTCCTCCTTCGACCGGTAGACCTCCGGGTCGGCCGCCGAGTGGCCGCGGAAGCGGTAGGTGAACGCCTCCACGAGCGTGGGCCGCCGGTCCTCTCGCGCCAGCCGCAGGTGCTCGGTGACGGTCTCGCGCACCGCGATCACATCCATCCCGTCGACGCGGGTGCCTGGGACGCCCAGGCCCTCCGCCTTCTTCGAGAGGTCGGTGACGGCTGAGTGGCGCTCGATCGCGGTCCCCATCCCGTAGAGGTTGTTCTCGACGATGAAGACGACAGGGAGCTTCCAGAGCGCGGCCAGGTTCATGGTCTCGCCGAAGTTGCCGGTGTTCGACGCGCCGTCGCCGAACATGCACACCGTCGCCGAGCTCTCGCCGCGGTAATCCGAGGCGAGGGCGAGCCCGGCCGCGATCGGCAGATTGCCGCCGACGATCCCGTAACCGCCCATGAAGCGCCGCTCGCCGTCGAACACGTGCATCGAGCCCCCGCGCCCGCCGGACGTCCCGTCGACCCGGCCGAAGAGCTCCGCCATCACGCGCTTCGGGTCGGTGCCCCGAGCGATCGCGTGGCCGTGGGTGCGGTAGGTGCCGATCAGGTAGTCGTCCTCGCGTATCGCCGAGGTCGTGCCGACGATCGTCGCCTCCTCGCCGATGGCCAGGTGCAGGAAACCACCGGCCTTGGCCCGCTGGTACTGGCGGCCCGCCTCCTCCTCGAAGCGGCGGATCAGGGCCATCAGCTCCAGGAGGCTCCGGCAGACGCCGGCCTCGGGCAGAGCGGCGGACGTGCCGTCGGATGCGGCCGTCCCGAGAGTCGTCGTGCCCTCCTCCGCCACTGGCGCGGACGATAACGCGTTGCCCGCCGCCGCCCGGATCCTAGGACGCGGCCGCCGCGGCATCGTCGAGGCGGTCGTCCCCCCAGAAGACCTCACCGCCGACGACCACCGCCGGCACGCCGCGGACGCCCGCGTCCCCCGCCCGGTCGGTTGCCTCGCGGAGGCGATCCTTGATCGCGTCCCGCCCGATCGCCTGCATCAGGGCGCGCGGATGGATCTCGGCTGCCGCCGCCGCGATCGCCACGTTGTCGACGTCCCCAAGGTCGCGGCCGCCGGCGAACGCCTGCCGGAACGCCGCGAGCGAGAACGAGACGGTCTTGCCGAGCTCCTTCGCGTGGGTCGCGGCGCGCATCGCTGCGAGGCCGTTCGGTGGCCAGGGCTCCGGCCAGCGGATCGGCGGCAGGCCATAGGCCGAAGCGCGGCGCTCGCACTCCGCCATCCCCGCCTCCCGATCGGGCCCGAGCCCCCACGACGATCGGTCGAAGCGCCTGAAGAGGCCGCCGAGGAGGATCGGCTGCCACTCCGGGACCTCGGCCCCCGCCTCGGCGAAGAGCCCGTTGATCCGCTCGGCCGCCAGATAGGCGTAGGGCGAGCCGAGGTCGAAGTAGAAGACCGGCACAGCGTGAACGTCCCTGGACCCGGCTTATAGCCCCAAGCGAGGGACGTTCGCCGTCTCCTCAGGCGTGGATGGCCCAGCCGTCGACCGCGCGCGCGGCGTCGAGGATGGCCTCGGAGATCGTGGGGTGCGGGTGGATGATGCGGGCGAGCTCCTGGTAGCCGCCCTCGAGGTCCATCACGGCAACGAGCTCGGCGATCATGTCGCAGGCGCGGTTGCCGACGATGTGGGCGCCGAGGATCTCGCCGTACTCGGAGTCGACGACGAGCTTCGCGAGCCCCTCCCGGTCGTCGTAGACCACCGAGGCACCAGCGCCGCCGAGCTTGAACTTGCCGACCTTCACGTCGTGGCCGGCCTCCTTCGCCTGGTCCTCCGTGAGGCCGACGCTCGCGACCTGCGGGTGGCAAAAGGTGGCGCCCGCGACGCGCTCGACATCGATCGGATGGGTGGGCTCGCCGGCGATCGTCTCGACCGCCACGACGCCTTCCTCCGAAGCCTTGTGCGCCAGGGCCGGCCCGCGCACGAGGTCGCCGATCGCGAAGACCTTCTCATTCGAGGTCCGCTGGTAGTCGTCGATCTCGATCCGGCCGGCATCGTCCGCCTTGATCCCCGCCGCGTCGAGGTTGAGCGCGTCGGTGTCGGGCCGTCGGCCGCCGGCGATGCAGAGATGGTCGACCTCGGCCGACGCCTCGCCGTAGGTGAACTTGACCGACCCCTCCGACGCCTCGACGTTCTCCACCGGAGTGCCGGTCGAAACGGTGATGTTCTGCTTCTTGAACGCCCGCTCGACCACGCGGGCCATGTCCTTGTCCTCGGCGGGAAGGATCTGGTCGAGCATCTCGACGAGCAGCACCTCGGTGCCGAAGCGGCCGTACGCCGAGGCGATCTCGCAGCCCGACGCTCCGGCGCCGACGACGGCGATCTTCTTCGGCTGCTCCGGGAGCGACCAGGTTCCCCAGGTGTCGACGACGCGGCCGCCGAACTCGACGCCCGGGATCGGCATCGCGACCGAGCCCGTGGCGAGGACGACTGCCTTCGCCTCGTGGGTCTCGCCTCCGACCTCGACGTTGCCGTCGGCGGTCAGCGACGCCTCGCCCTCGATCATCGTCACCTTGTCCTTGTCCCAGAGGAACTTGACGCCGCCCGAGAGCGTCTCGGAGACCTTCGCTCGCCGCTCGCCAAGGGCCTTCCAGTCGATGCTGGGCTTCGTGACCTTGATCCCGAGCTCCTCGCCGCCGTTCGCGACCTCGTCGAAGATCTCCGCGGTTCTCAGCAGCGTCTTTGCCGGGATGCAGGCGTAGTTGAGGCACCGCCCGCCCGGCTTGTCCTTCTCGACGACGGCGGTCTTCTGCCCGAGCTGGGCAGCCCGAATGGCGGCGACGTACCCCCCGGGCCCGCCGCCGATCACGATCACGTCGAACGGATCAGCCATCGCAACCGACTCTATTACCTGGCCCCTGGCGCCCGCCTCTCAGGCATCTGGATCCGTGCCATGGCCTTGACCATGAAGAAGAAGAGCGCTCCAGCTCCGACGATGAGGAGGGCCGCGACGATCGCGACCGCCACGCTCGAGGCGATGACCAGGAGGTTGACGCAGGCGAGCATGAGGAAGACGAGCAGCACGTCGAATCCGAGCACTGCCCAGTAGCGGGCTCGCCAGAGGCCATACGCCGCCATCCCCATGAGGATCGTCGGCCAGACGACGTTGATGAGGGGCGGGCGGTCGACGCCGAGGCTCGGAAGGATCAGATAGGCCAGCGGGTTCCCCACGGCGATCACCATCGCGACGACCGCGCTGACCGTGACCACGGTGGGCCGCTCGGTTGGCTCCAGCGGCTCGAGCTTCTCGCGAGCATCGCGGTTCCGCCGCTCGCTGCGCTCGGCCATTGCGGCGCGCCGCTCGGCCGTAGTCGCGCGCCGCTCCGCCCCGCGCGCCTTGCGCTTCTGGCGCTCCGAGCGCTTCTGCTCCCGGTTGGCCAATTACGCCCTGACCTGGGCCTCGAGGGCCGCCCGAAGGCCTCGGGCGGCGTCCTCCGGGTTGTCGGCGTCGCGGATCGCGCGGACAACGACGAGGCGGGACGCCCCCGCTGCCACGACCTCGTTGACGTTGTCCATGTCGATGCCGCCGATCGCGAACCAGGGAACGTCCGCGACGCCCTCGCTCGCGTGACGCAAAAGGTCGAGCCCCGCCGCGGGGCGCCCCGGCTTCGTCGGCGTCTCCCACACGGGACCGACGCTGATCTGGTCCGGACGACCGGGCCCATCCGCAGCGACGGCGGCGTCGACCTGCGCCGCCGAGTGAGTGGAAAGGCCGACGAGGCTCGCCTCGCCCGCGGCGCGGCGTGCCTCGGCGACGGGAGCGTCGTCCTGTCCGACGTGGACGCCGTCGGCACCGCAGGCCCCGACGAGATCGGGGCGGTCGTTGACGATGAACATCGCTCCGTGATCGCGCGCGGCGTCGCGGAAGGCCGCCGCCGAGGCGACGAGCGCATCGTCGGCGAGATCCGGGTCGCGAAGCTGCACGATGTCGACCCCACCGCGGAGGGCGGCGTCGAGGAGTCGCCGCGGGTCCTCGCCACCCGGACGAGCCTCGCAAACGAAATAGAGCCTGGCCTCCGCGAGGAAGGCGAGGCGGATCTTCCGCCAGGCCTCGTCGAGCTGCTGCACGAGCTCGGCGCGGGCTATGCGGCCCCGTTCGATCGTCCAGATCTCCGCGCCGGACAGACCAGCGGTGGTCTCGATGCCGCTCTCGGCGCCACGGGCCGCGATCGTCGCCCGCACGAGGACGCGCCGCCCGAGCCGGCGGGTCTCTCGGGTGGTCCTCCGGACGTCGGAGAATGCCTCGGCGAAGCGGTCGAACATCCGGCGCGCGCCGCCGATGCCGTGGTAGACGCCGCGCAGGGGCCCGATCGACGCCGACCAGTCGACGACGAGATCGGGCGCCACATATGGCTCCAGGAGCGAGTAGTCGCGAGCCACGTACGCGCGCTCGAGCGCGCTCGCCGCCTGGTCCACGAGTTCGTCCATCGCGGGCAGTATCGCGGCACCGGAGCTACCATGAGGGGTGATACGGGAGCCCGCCGATAGGGCTGAGAGGGCGGCATCGCGGCCGCCGACCGTCTGAACCTGATCCGGGTAATTCCGGCGCAGGGATGGTGGCCGGAAGGGCCCGCCCGCCGAAAGGAGATCGTGGCCGAGGCAAGGCCAAGCGAAAACGGCGACTTGGACGCGGACGTCGTCCGCCTGCGGCCCCGCGTGCGGCCGGGCGGCCTCGACGCCGTGGTCGTCGGCGGGGGCGTGATCGGACTGGCCTGCGCTTGGCGTGCGGCGCGCGAGGGCGCTCGAGTGCGGGTGATCGAGCGGAACCACCCCGGCGCCGGCGCCTCCGGCGTCGCGGCGGGGATGCTCGCGCCCGTGGGCGAGGCGACGTGGGGCGAGGACGAGCTGCTCGGGCTCGCCCTCGCATCCGCGGAGCGCTGGCCGGCGTTCGCCGCCGAGGTCGAGGCTGATACGGGGGGCGACGTTGGCTACCGGCAATCCGGAGCTCTTCACGTGGCGCTCGACCGCGACGAGGCCGAGGCGCTCGAGCGCCGGCACGAGCTGATGGTGGAGCTCGGCCTCGAGGCCGAGCGCCTCCGACCGCGCGCCGCGCGCGAGCTCGAGCCGGGGCTCGCGCCGAGCCTTGCCGCTGCCGTGCACGCGCCAGGCGAGGCGTCGGTGGACCCGCGCGCTCTGGTCGCGGCGCTCGTCGGAGCACTCCAAGCGCGCGGCGGCGAGCTCTTGACCGACAGCGACGTGACGGAGCCGATCATGGACGGCGGGCGCCTGCAGGGAGTGCGCACGTCCGATGGCTCGGAGCACCGAGCGGACAATGTCGTGCTCGCGGCGGGCCCGTGGTCGGGGGCGCTCGGCTGGCTGCGGGGAGACGCTCGTCCGCCGGTCCGGCCGGTGAAGGGCCAGGTGCTCACGCTCGCCGGCCCGCCGGGCGAGCCGGTCTGCTCGCGCATCGTCGCCTCCGAGCGGGTGTATCTGGTGCCCCGTGAGGACGGGCGGCTCCTCGTCGGCGCGACGGTCGAGGAGCAGGGGTTCGACGTGAGGGTCACGGCCGGAGGCGTCCACGAGCTTCTGCGGGAGGCCTACAGAGCGCTGCCGGACATCGCCGAGCTCGAGCTCACCGAGACGATCGCGGGGATGCGTCCCGGCACACCTGACAACGCGCCGCTGCTCGGCCCGGGAGCTCTCGACGGCCTGCTCCTCGCCACCGGGCACTACCGCAACGGTGTCCTTCTCGCACCGGTGACCGCCGACGCGATCGCCTCGCTCCTGGCCGGCCGGTCACCCGACACCGATCTGACCGCCTTCGACCCGGCTCGCTTCGCCGGCGCGGGGTCGCCGCGATGACGATCGAGCTCAACGGCGAGGCGATCGAGCTCGGAACCGGCGCGCGGGTGATCGACGCGGTGGCCAGAGCGGGCGCCCGAACCGACGTGCGCGGGGTCGCGGTCGCCGTGGAGGGCGAGGTCGTGCCGCGGTCGGATTGGGAGCGGAAGGAGCTTCGTGACGGCCAATCGGTCGAGGTCGTCGCGGCGATTCAGGGGGGTTGATGCTCGAGCGCACCGCGGAGAGAGCGGATACGACGGCGGCGTTCGAGCTCGGCGGGCGATCCTGGACCTCTCGTCTGATCGTGGGCACCGGCGGCTTTCGCTCGCTCGAGCAGATGGAGGCCGCGCTTCGCGAGTCGGGAACGGAGATCGTGACCGTCGCCCTGCGTCGAGTCGATCCCGCCGCCCGCGGCTCGCTGCTCGACCTGATCGCGCGGTTGGGGCTCTTCGCCCTTCCGAACACCGCCGGCTGCTACACCGCCCGTGACGCGGTGCGGACGGCGCGGCTCGCGCGAGAGGCGTTCGAGACGAGCTGGGTGAAGCTCGAGGTCATCGGCGACGATCGCACGCTCTTCCCCGACGCGGTCGAGCTGGTCGAGGCCGCCGAGACCCTCGTCGACGAGGGCTTCACGGTCCTTCCCTATACGAACGACGACCCGGTCCTCGCTCGCCGCCTCGAGGACGCGGGCTGCGCGGCCGTCATGCCGCTGGGCTCCCCGATCGGCTCGGGGATGGGGATCCGCAATCCCTACAACGTCGAGATCATCACGGAGCGCGCCGGTGTGCCGGTCATCCTCGACGCAGGCATCGGCACGGCCTCCGACGCCACCCTGGCCATGGAGCTGGGTTGCGACGGCGTTCTGCTCGCGAGCGCGGTTTCGCGCGCCGCCGACCCGGCCCGGATGGCCCGCGCCATGCGCGCCGCGGTGGAGGCGGGCCTGGAGGCTCGAGGAGCCGGTCGGATCCCCCGCCGCCGCCATGCCGAAGCCTCGACGCCGGAGACCGGTCGTCCAACGTTCGGCTAGGTCCGCGCATGCTCGACATCCGGACGGGTAGGGGTGAGGAATGGCCAATCTAGTTCTGGGGCCGGTTCTTCGGCACGTAGGGGAGACCGATGCGACCGTGTGGGTCGAGACCGATGAGCCCTGCGAGGTCGAGGTCCTCGGTCACGCCGAGGAGACATTCTGCGTGGCCGGTCACCACTACGCGCTCGTGGGCGTCGACGGCCTCGAGCCGAAGACGCGAACCGAGTACGAGGTCGCCCTCGATGGCGAGCGTTGCTGGCCGCTGCCCGACGATCGGTTCCCGCCGAGCGTCGTGAACACGGTGGACGCTGCCCGCCCGCTTCGGATCCTCTTCGGCTCCTGCCGTGTCGCCTGCCCCCATCACCCTCCCTACACCCTCGAGAAGGACGAGGATCCGCGCGGCCGGGGGCACGACGCCCTCATCGTCCTCACGGAGGAGATGCGCGGCGATGAGGGCGAGCGAGCCCACTGGCCCGACCTCCTGCTCCTCCTCGGCGACCAGGTCTACGCCGACGAGGTCTCGCCGAAGACGCTCGAGTACATCCGGCGCACGCGCGGGACCGAACGCCCGCCCGGCGAGGAGGTGCTGACCTACGAGGAGTACACCCGCCTCTACCACGAGTCGTGGTCGGTCCCGGAGATCCGGTGGCTCCTGTCGACGGTGCCCTCGGCGATGGTCATCGACGACCACGACATGCACGACGACTGGAACATCTCGCGGAGCTGGCGCGAGGACATGCGAAGCCTGGACTGGTGGGAGGAGCGCGTGACGAGCGGCCTCGCGAGCTACTGGGTCTACCAGCACCTGGGCAACCTCTCGCCCTCGGAGCTCGAGTCGAACGACCTGTACCGCCGCGTGCGGGAGGTCGATGACGGGTTCGAGGAGCTGAGGCAGTTCGCCCACTACGACGACCGCCGCCACGAGGGCGTCACGTGGTGCACGTCGCGCAAGCTCGGGCGGACGAAGATTCTCGTCGTCGACGACCGTACGAGCCGCGTCCTGACCGAGGACCGGCGGGCGATCCTCGACGACGAGGAGTGGGAATGGGTCCTCGCCGAGACGGACGACGATTTCGATCATCTCGTCATCGGCCTGTCTGACCCGTTCCTTCTGGCGCCGGCGCTCCACAGCATCGAGGCGTGGAGCGAGCCGGTGTGCGACGGGCGCTGGGGCAGGCTTGCCGCCCGCGCCGGCGAGCGGCTGCGACGGGCGCTCGACCTCGACCACTGGGGTGCCTTTGGCGAGTCGTTCGACCGGCTCGCCCGCCTCCTCGAGGAGGTTGGATCGCGCCCGAACGCGCCGGCATCGATAACCGTCCTTTCGGGCGACGTCCACCACGCCTATCTGGCCGAGGTGGGGTTCCACGCCGGGGCCGGCGTAAAGAGCGCGGTCACGCAGGCCGTCTGCTCGCCGTTCCGAAATGCCCTCGACTCGCGCGAGCGCGCGACCATCCGCGCAGCGCTGACCGGTCCGGCGCGCCGCGGCGCTCGCGCACTGGCGCGCGCGGCGGGAGTGGAGGACCCCCGCATCGCCTGGCGGTTCGTCGAGGGTCCCTACTTCGACAACCAGGCGGGCACTCTCGTCCTCGACGGTCGCCGGGCCTCCTGCGCCCTCGACAAGACGGTGGCGACGGATGACGGCCCGCGCCTCGAGCGGGTGTTCAAGCGCGACCTGACGCCGCGCGAAGCGCACTAGCCGCCGCCGCTCCAGGCAGCGCAAGAGCCGCTCGAAACCTCTTCCCCGAACCCATCCTGCTACCCTGCCGCGTCGCTTTGTCAACTAATTCAATCGAGAAAGGCAATAATCCACATATGACTCCCCTCTCGAAGGCGTTCGGCAGGCGTCGCGCGAAGGTGGCGGCCGCGGCCGCACTGGCGCTCGCGCTGGCCGGCGGCGTCGCCGCATGCGGTTCCGCGTCCGGCAAGGACGGCGGTGGCTCGGACCTGAGCCTCGTCGCCTACTCCACGCCGGGCCCCGCCTACACCGACGGCCTCATTCCGGCGTTCCAGAAGAGCTCGCAGGGATCCGGCGCGCACTTCTCGACCTCGTTCGGCGCGTCGGGCGATCAGTCCCGCGCCGTCGAGTCGGGCCAGCCCGCCGATGTCGTGCACTTCTCGATCCTCCCCGACATGGAGCGGCTGGTCGACGACGGCATCGTCGAGTCCTCCTGGGACCAGGGCCCGTACCACGGGTTCGTCGAGGACTCGGTCGTGACCTTCGTTGTCCGCAAGGGCAACCCGAAGGGGATCGAGACCTGGGACGACCTCGTGAAGCCCGGCGTCGAGATCGTGACACCGAACCCGTTCAGCTCGGGTAGCGCCAAGTGGAACCTGATGGCCGCCTACGGCGCGCAGCTCGCCGAGGGCAAGTCGAAGGCGCAGGCCGAGGAGTTCCTGAAGCAGCTCCTTGAGAACACCGTGGTGCAGCCGGCGAGTGGCAGCGACGCCCTCAGCACCTTCCAGGCCGGCAAGGGCGACGTGCTCCTCTCCTACGAGAACGACGCCATCGCGGCGAAGAAGGACAGCCCGCAGGACGTCGACTACGTGACTCCCGACGACACGATCCTGATCCAGACGCCGCTCGCGGTGACGAAGGACGCGCCGCAGCAGGCAAAGGACTTCGTGAAGTGGGAGTACAGCCCGGAGGCTCAGCAGATCTGGGCCGACAACGGCTATCGCCCGGTCGTCAAGTCCGTGTTCGAGAAGAACAAGTCCAAGTTCACCGACCCGTCGAACATCTTCACGATCGACGACCTCGGTGGCTGGGACAAGATCGACACCGAGTTCTTCGACCCGACGAACGGGATCGTCGCCCAGGACGAGCAGGACCTCGGGGTGTCGGTAAGCGGGTAGCGAGTGAGCGCCGCTTCTGACACCCAGGCCGTAGCGCCCCCGAAGCCGGCCATGGGCGGCCCGTCCACGACGGGCCGCCCTCGCCGAACGGCTTGGCCGCGCGTCGGGGGCGCCGCCCTCGGGCGGGGCATGGTGACGCTCTATCTGAGCGTCATCGTGCTCATTCCGCTCGCGGCCCTCGCCTCGAAGGCGTTCTCCGAGGGTCTCGACACCTTCTGGACGCAGGTGACGACTCCGGAGGCGGTCGCGGCGTTGAAGCTCACCGTGATCTCGGCGCTGATCGTCGTGGTCATCAACGCGATCGTCGGCACGATCATCGCCTGGGTCCTGGTGCGCGACGACTTTCCGGGGAAGGGCATCGTCAACTCGCTGATCGATCTTCCGTTCGCCCTGCCGACGATCGTCGCCGGTCTGACCCTTCTCGCGCTCTACGGCGACTCGAGCCCGATCGGCATCAGCCTCGCCTTCACCAAGGCGAGCGTGGTGCTCGCGCTGCTGTTCGTGACGCTGCCGTTCGTCGTCCGCGCGGTGCAGCCGGTGCTCCTGGAGCTCGACCGCGACATGGAGGAGGCGGCGGCGTCGCTCGGCGCCAAGCCGTTCACGGTCTTCCGGCGGATCGTCCTGCCGAACCTTCGGCCGGCGATCTTCACCGGCTCGGCCCTCGCCTTCGCGCGCGCGATCGGCGAATACGGATCGCTCGTCCTGCTCACGGGGAGCATCGCGTTCAAGACCGAGGCGTCGTCGGTGTTCGTCTTCAACCAGGTCCAGAGCGACAACGCGGTCGGCGCGGCCGCCGTGTCGGTGGTGCTGCTGACGATCTCGCTCGTCATGCTGCTCCTGATCGGGATCGTCGGCCGGAAGGGGCTGCGCCGTGGCTGGTAGGCGCAGGTTCGGCAAGTACGGGCTGCGGTACTTCGCGCTCGGCTACCTCGCCCTTCTGCTCTTGATCCCGATCGGGATGGTCGTGATCAACACCTTCGGCGAGGGGATCGGCAACGCCTGGAGCTCGATCACCTCGCCCGACGGCCTGCACGCGATCTATCTGACGCTGCTGATCGCGGCGATCGCCATTCCCCTGAACACGATCTTCGGCGTCGTTTGCGCGCTGCTCATGGTGCGCACCGAGTTCCGCGGCAAGCAACTGCTCAACGCAATCATCGACGTCCCGTTCGCGATCTCGCCGGTGGTCGTCGGCCTCTCGCTCGTGCTCGTCTACGGCTCGCGCGGGACGGGTTGGTTCGGCGACTGGCTCGTGAACAACGGGATCCAGGTCATCTTCTCGGTGCCCGGGATGGTGCTGGCCACGATCTTCGTCACCCTGCCGTTCGTGGTGCGCGAGGTGATCCCCGTGCTCCAGGAGATCGGCGACGAGCAGGAGCAGGCAGCGCGGACGCTCGGCGCGAGCCCATGGCAGACGTTCTGGCGGATCACGCTCCCCTCGATCCGCTGGGGAGTCGCCTACGGAGTCGTGCTGACGATGGCGCGCGCGCTCGGCGAGTTCGGCGCGGTGGCGGTGGTCTCGGGCCACATCACCGGCCAGACCGAGACGCTGACCCTGTTCGTCAACCGCTCGTTCACCAACTTCGACAAGGCCGGCGCCTACGGCGCCGCGCTCGTGCTGGCTCTGATCGCCATCACCACGCTCGTCGGAATGAACCTGGCAAGAAGAAAGGAAGCAGGTGTGTGATGAGGTGCTTTAGCGCCGCAAGAGGCATGTCAGGCGGCGAAGCCGCCGCAGGTGGTTCATGAGCATCGTCGTCGAGGGTGCCACCAAGAGGTTCGGAGAGTTCACCGCGCTCGATCACGTTTCGATCGAGGTCCCGGACGGCTCGCTGACCGCCCTGCTCGGTCCAAGCGGGTCGGGAAAGTCGACGCTTCTGCGCGTGATCGCGGGGCTCGAGGAGCCGGACCTCGGGCAGGTCATGATTGGCGGCAAGGACGTGACCCGCGTGCCCGTCGAGGAGCGCGGCGTCGGTTTCTGCTTTCAGCACTACGCCGCCTTCAAGCACATGACCGTTCGCGGCAACGTCGGCTTCGGCCTCAGCGTCCGCAAGGAGGCGAAGGCGCAGATCAACGCTCGCGTCGACGAGCTCCTGAAGCTCGTTCACCTCGAGGGCTTCGCCGACCGCTACCCCTCCCAGCTCTCAGGCGGGCAGCGCCAGCGGATGGCCCTCGCCAGGGCGCTGGCCGTCGAGCCGCGCGTGCTCCTGCTCGACGAGCCGTTCGGCGCCCTCGACGCGACGGTCCGCAAGGAGCTGCGCGAGTGGCTTCGGCGCCTCCACTCCGAGGTCCACGTGACGACGATCTTCGTCACGCACGACCAGGAGGAGGCGATGGACGTCGCCGAGCAGATCGTCGTGATGCGCGACGGGCACGTCGAGCAGGCTGGCGGGCCGACCGACCTCTACGAGCACCCCGAGACGGAGTTCGTGATGAGCTTCGTCGGCGAGGTGAACCGCCTCGGCGCGCTGTTCGTACGGCCGCACGACGTAGAGATCTCGCACCTGCGCGACCCCGGCGGCGAGGAGGCGATGATCGAGCGAATCGTCCACCTCGGCTTCGAGGTGAGGGTCGAGCTCGTCCTCGGCGACGGCGACAAGCTGTGGGCCCAGCTCACCAAGGCGCAGGTCTCCGAGCTGGAGCTCGCGCAGGGCCAGATCGTCTACGCGCGGCCCAGCCACGCCAAGGTCTTCGACGACGAGGGCGAGCCCTCCACCGCGGAGCTGACGGCCTAGCGCTCGCTCAGCGTGTCCGGGTGCTCGCTCAGCCGCTTCACGGGCTGCGGTAGGTCGCCGCTCACGAGGTCGGCGAGCGTCACGGACTCGAGGACCTGGCGCACATTCGAGCGCAGGGCGAGCCAGACGCGCTGAAGGGGCTCGGCGCCGTTTTCGTAGTCGAGGTCCTCGGGGCTCTCGCCGCGCACGCTCGCGAGCGGGCCCTCGACGGCGCGGATCACCTCGGCGACCGTGATGTCGTCGGCGGGCCGGGCGAGCCAGTGTCCCCCGTCGGAGCCACGCTTGCTGTGCACGAGCCCCTGGTGGCGAAGCTCGCCGAAGATGTTCTGGAGGAAGGGGAGGGGGATCTTCTGGGCGGTCGCGATCATCTCGCCCTTGAGCGGCGCGTCTTCGCTTCCGCCCGCCGCGAGAGCGATCGTCGCTCGCACGGCGTAGTCGGCCTTGGCCGAGACCCTCATGCCCCCATTCTCATCTAGCCGTCGGGGTCGCGGCGAACGGCGCTCGCCTCGAGGTCGTCGCGCAGGCCCTTGAACGACGGGGCCCGAAGGGTTCCCGCCTTGGTCCACTCGTTGAACTCCACGCGCGCCACGACCTCGGGCTCGACGAAATGAGACCCCTTTGGCGGCTGGCGGCCACTGAACGGGCTGGACTCGCGCTCGAGCGGGGTCAGAATCCGCCCGAGCTCGGTGAGCGTCTGATCGGTGAAGCCCGTGCCCACGCGGCCGGCATAGTGGACTTCGCCCTCGTCGTCGTAGTAGCCGACGAGGAGCGCGCCGATCCGACCCGAGCGCCCGCCCTGCCCCTCGATCCAACCACCGACGACGAGGTCCGCCGTGCGGACGTTCTTGATCTTGATCCACGCCCGCGTGCGGCGCCCGGGAACGTACGACGAATCGAGGCGCTTCGCGACAAGGCCCTCGAGACTTCGCTTTCTCGTCAGCTCCAGCAGCTCGTGGCCGTCGCCGACGTGGTGCGCCGGGGACTGCAGGCCGGGCGCATTGAGCCCGAGCTTCGCGAGCAGCTTGCGGCGGTCCGTGTAGGGGAGGTCAAGGAGGGAGCGGCCCTCGAAGTGGAGGAGGTCGAAGGCGATGTAGGTGGCAGGCGTGTCCGCCATCCGGCGGCGGATCGTTGAGTCCGACGCGACGTGCATGCGCCGCTGGAGCCGCTGGAAGTCGGGGCGGCCCTCCTCGTCGAAGGCGACGACCTCCCCGTCGACCAGCGCCTCGCACGAGCCGAGCGTCTCGCGCAGGGCGCGCGTCACCTCCGGGTACTGAGAGCTCACATCGCGGCCCGTGCGGCTCTCGAGCCGGACCCGGCCGGGCTCGCAGTAGGCGAGGGCCCGCACCCCGTCCCACTTGAGCTCGTACGCGTAGGCGTCCGCGTCGCGCGGGAGGCGCTTGCCCTGCTCGGCGAGCATGGGGGTCATGTGCTCCGGCAGCGGCTCCCGAGCGGGCTCCGCGGGCGGGTCCATGCGATGGATCATCCAGTTGGGCGGCTTCGTGGGGAAGAGCGCGTAGCGCCCCTTCACCCGCTCGCCGCGGAGCTCGATCTCGACCTTGTCGTCGCCAAACTTCTCCGTGACGTAGGTGCCGCGGTCCCAGACCTTCATCGTGCCGGCGCCGTACTCGCCCTTCGGTATCTCGCCCTCGAACTCGAGGTAGGAGAGCGGGTGGTCCTCGGTGCGGACGGCGAGGCGATTGTCCTTCGGCGTCGGCGGGACGCCGCGCGGCAGCGCCCACGACGCGAGGACGCCATCGCGCTCGAGGCGCAGATCCCAATGGATCCGACGGGCGTGATGCTCCTGGATGACGAACCGGGGCTCTCCTCGAGACCGCTTGCCGCCCTTGCGCCCTCGCGGCTCGGGCGTCTTCCCGAACGAGCGCTTGCGCTCGTATTCAGCGAGCGTCTTCTTGGCCACCAGCGGATCGTAGGGGCCGGCACCCAGAACGACGAACGTCCCGGAGCCGGCCCTATGGGCGGTACTCCGGGACGTTCACGCGGTTGGGGCTAGGCGGGAGTGGGATGCCCGTGCTCGTGCGCCCCGCGCTCGCGGCCGAGGAAGCGGCCGCCGGCGACGGCGCCGAAACCGCCGAGGAGGCCTGCGGCGAGGGCCGCGATGGCCCATCCGGCTCCGGCGACGTCGAGACCGAGGGCGTTGTCGAGCGACCACTGCCCGGCGCCGATACCGCTCAGCGCGAAGAGGGCCGCCGCCAGGACGAGGTTGTACTCGTAGCCCTGGTCGGTGTTGAAGAACCCGTTCTTCACGTGGACGGTCAGGACGGCCGCGGTCATGACGCCGATCAGACCGGCCGCCGCGACCGGTGTGAGGAGCCCGAGCGCGATCGCGAGGCCGCCGAAGAGCTCGGTGGCGCCGGCGAACCAGGCGTGCGCCTTGCCGGGCTTCAGGCCGATCTGCTCGAAGAACCCGGCTGTGCCGTTGATGCCCCCGCCTCCAAAGGCGCCGAACAGCTTCTGGCTGCCGTGGGCGGCGAAGCCGAGCCCGACGATGACGCGAAGTACCAAGAGTCCGATGTTCATTTCTGATTCTCCTTTCGTCGCCAGCGAAGCGACTGGGGGTTTGAAGTCCTTGCGTACGCAACTATATCAGATGCGTGCGCGCGCAACTATCGCCGGTCGGCAAGGAAACGCGTTGCGGCTTCTCAACTACCCGCTCGGACGGCCGCTGAGACTGAGACCGGTGGCTCTACCCGGCGGCCGCGCCGCTCGCGTCGAGCACGCGCGGCCAGAGGTCGGCGAGCTGCGAGACCTGCTCGTCGGTGAGGGCGCTGAAGAAGCGCCGCTCGATGCCCTCGAAGTGAAGGTCCTCGACCTGCGCGAGGAGCGCCCGACCGTCCTCGGTGATCGCCGCGTAGACGACGCGCGAATCACTCTCGCACGTCCGCCGCTCCATCAGTCCCCGCCGCTCGAGCTCCGTCACGAGGCGTGAGACGCGGCTCGGGCTCAGCATCGCCTGCTCGGCGACGTCCGACATGCGCAGAAAGCCGTGCTCGGAGTAGGCAACCCCGAAGAGCACCTCGAAAGCGCTGAGCGGGATCCCGACGTTCGCGATCAGGTCGGCGTCGAGCGCCTTGGTGAGCGCGGCATGGGACTTCATGAAGCCGACCCAGGCGGCGCGCTTCTCGGGCGAGAGCCCGCGAGCGACCTGCTCGCAGGCGTCGGTGCTCTGGCTGTCTGGACGAGTGGAGGCCATTTCCTTGCGTGCGCAAATGCTAGCGGTCGTGGCCGACGGCCGGCAGCGCGCTCCGTCCGGTGGAACAGGGAACATATGTTCGTGCATCCTAAGCCGTCGGAGCAGAATCGAGCGCGCGAACTACGAAAGCGCGGCTGGTCTTTGCGACGGATCGCGGCAAAGCTCGACGTCTCGATCTCGTCGGTGAGCGTATGGGTACGAGATATTCCGCGTGAAACCATCATCCCGCGGCCGGCCGAGTCCCCAACTCCGGCTGTCGCTCCAGCCCAAGTGAGCATGAGGCGTTGTGCTCGCTGTCGCGAGGAACTACCTGAAACCGACTTCAACCGATACCGCGGCGGGAGGCAGGCTTGGTGCAGGGAGTGTTATCGCGAGTACTTCCGCGCCCGAGGAAGCCTGCACCGTCAGCAGGTCAGAGAGGCACAAGACCGACGCCGTACGGTGGCTCGCGAACTGGTCGAGAGCCATCTGGCCCGTTATCCGTGTGCCGACTGCGGTGAGACCGACCGACACATCCTCGAGTTCGACCACCTGGCTGAGAAGCAGGCGGGCGTCTATTCGATGATGGTCGAAGGCGCGAGCGTCAAGACCCTGCAGGCCGAGATCGCGAGGTGCGAGGTGGTCTGCGTGAACTGCCATCGTCGGCGAACCGTGGAGCGTTCGGGCTCCTGGCGACTCGCACCGGCCGAGCTTCACACTTCCGTCACCTGGACAAAAGGCGAGCTCCGAAATCTGATCTACATCCGAGACCTGCTGCTCGGCTCGTCATGCGTCGATTGCCGCGTCGCCGACATCGTCATGCTCGAGTTCGACCACGTCCGAGGGGTGAAAGCCGCGGAGGTCATGCGGATGGCGAGATGGGGCTGCTCGCTCGAGCGGCTTAAGCGCGAGATCGCGAAATGCGAGATTCGCTGTGCGAACTGCCACCGTCGGCGAACGAACGCCAACCCGAGCGGTTTTGTACGAGCGGCCTAAGCTTCGGACCGCCCCCGTAGCTCAATTGCTTAGAGCGGACGGCTTTTAACCGTTCAGGTGTGGGTTGGAGTCCCACCGGGGGCACTCCACTTCCCAATTGGACCGTGCCTTGTCCGCTCGACGGCAGCTAGGCTCCGCCGCCCGTGGCGCGCCTCCCCTACGTCGACCCCGCCGACGCCCCCGGTGACGTCGGCAAGGCCCTCGAGCGCCTGCCCCAGCTCAACATCTTCCGCATGCTCGCGAACGCCGATAGCGCCTTCGTCCCCTGGCTGCGCTGGGCGGGCGCCCTGCTCAGCGACCTCGAGCTCGATCCGCTCCTCCGGGAGCTTGCGATCCTGCGTGTCGCCCAGCTCACGCCCCACGCCGAGTACGAGTGGGTCCAGCACGTGCCGATCGCAAAGGCGGTCGGCGCGACCGACGCGCAGGTTGCCGCCATCGAGGCGGGTGACGTCGCGGGCGAGGACTTCAACGAGGTCGAGCAAGCCGTCCTGCGCTTCACGACCGAGGTGGTGAACGACGTCCGGGCCGGCGACGAGGCGTTCGACACCTTGGGCGCGCTCCTCCCACCGCGCGAGATCGTCGAGCTCCTGATGGTGATCGGCAACTACATGCTCGTCGCGCGTGTCATGGCGACCGCCGAGCTCGAGATCGACGAACCGGGGTTTCGCGACGGCGTCGACCCGATCGACCAGGTCGACCGTGCCCGGCGCGGCGATTAGCGCCGCCGGCTAGTGCCGGAAATGCCGGCGCCCGGTGAAGACCATCACCGCGCCGGCCTCGTCGACCGCGGCGACCACCTCATGGTCGCGCTTCGACCCGCCGGGCTGGATGAACGCGCCCGCCCCCGCGTCCATCGCCACCCGCGGCCCGTCGGCGAACGGGAAAAAGGCGTCCGAGGCGACCGCTGACCCCTCGAGGAGCCCCGGAGCGTCCTCGCCGCGCGCATCGTGGCATTTGTCGATGGCGATCCGGACCGAGTCGACGCGACTCATCTGCCCCGCGCCGATGCCGATCGTCGCCCCGCCCCTCGCGATCACGATGGCGTTGGAGCGCACATGCCGGCAGACCTTCCAGGCGAAGAGCAGGTCGCGCCAGGTGTCCTCGTCCGGCTGCGCCTTGCTTGCGACCTCCATCGACTCGCGGCGTCTCGGTGATCCGGTCGGGCTCCTGCACCAGCAACCCGCCCCGGACCCGCTTCACGTCGCGCTCGCGCGGCTCGTAGCCCCGCTGCTCGGTGGCCTCGAGGATGCGGATCGACTCCTTGCGCTGTAGGGCCTCGAGCCCCGCCGGGTCGTACCCGGGTGCGATGAGCACCTCGATGAAGTTCTCGTGCAGCCGCTCTGCGAGCTCCTCGTCGATGGGCCGGTTGAAGGCGATGACCCCGCCGTATGCCGACATCGGATCGCACGCGAGCGCGGCCTCGTACGCCGCTGCGGCGTCGCCGGCGATCGCCGCCCCGCACGGGTTGTTGTGCTTGACGATGACGCACGCAGGATCGTCGAACTCGTCGAGCAGCTTGCGCGCCGAGTCGAGGTCGAGCATGTTGTTGAACGAGAGCGCCCTGCCGTGGCGCTTCGCCACCCGCGACATCACGTGCGAGCGGGCCCCCACCTCTGTATAGAGCGCGGCCTTCTGGTGCGGGTTCTCGCCGTAGGAGAGCTCGAGGAACTTCTCGTGCGCCATCACCCAATGGCTCGGGAACGCCTCGTAGCGGAGCCCGAACCAGCGGCTGATGGCGGCGTCGTAGCGCGCCGTCGCCGCGAAGGCCTCGTTCGCGAGCCAGTGGCGCGTCTCGGCCGAGAGGCTGCCGCCGGATTCCTCCAGCTCGGCGATCACAGCGTCATAGGACTCCGGCTTCACGACCACCGCCACGTAGCGGTGGTTCTTCGCCGCCGCCCTGATCATCGTCGGCCCGCCGATGTCGATGTTCTCGATCGCCTCGTCCTCGTCGACCTCGCCGCCGGCGATCGTCTGCTCGAACGGATAGAGGTTCACGCACACGAGGTCGATCGGCTCGATGCCCTCGGCCTCGAGGGTGGCCATGTGCCCCTCGTCCTCTCGGACGGCGAGGAGCGCCGCGTGAAGGCGCGGGTGGAGGGTCTTCACCCGCCCGTCGAGGATCTCGGGCGAGCCCGTCAGCTCGGCGACGTCGGTGACCTCGACGCCGCCCTCGCGCAGCGCGGCGGCGGTGCCCCCGGTGGAGACGATCTCGATCCCGAGGCGGGCGAGGCCGCTCGCGAACTCGACCACCCCGGTCTTGTCGGAGACGGACAGGAGCGCCCGACGAACCGGCACGGCGCCGCCCGCCGTCGCCGGGGCGGCGCCTCCCTCGGTCTCAGTCGCGTGCGGGTTCATCGAGGCGTACGAGCCTTGGATTATCGGGGTCGAAGCGGATCGCGCCCTCCGCGAACAGGCGGATGGCCTCCGGAAGCAGGTCGTGCTCGACCTCGTGGATGCGCTCCTCGAGCTCCGCGCGGTCCCGGTCGGGCGGGACCTCGATGGCGCGCTGGAGGACGATCGGCCCAGAGTCGACGCCCTCGTCGACGAGGTGGACCGTGACGCCCGTGACCCGCGCGCCGTGGGAGAGCGCCTGCCCAACGGCGTCCAGGCCGGGGAACGAGGGCAGAAGCGCGGGGTGGACGTTCAGGATGCGTCCGCGGAATCGATCCACGAACCCCGGCTCCAGAAGCTGCATGTAGCCGGCGAGGACGATCAGGTCGACAGCCAGCTCGCCGAGCCAGGCCGCCATCGCGCCGTCGCGCGCCGCACGGTCGCGATAGTCGGCGCCGGGGAACGAAGCGGTGGGGATGCCGGCCGCTTCGGCGCGCGTCAGAGCCATCGCCCCGGGCTTGTCCGAGGCAACGGCCACCACCTCGATTCCCTCGCTCCCGTGGAGGCGGTCGATGATCGCCTGGAGGTTCGTTCCGGTCCCCGACGCGAGGACAGCCAGGCGGAAGGTCGTCACGCGGTCAGGCGCGAGCCGCCGCGGGCGAGAGCATCTCGAGCGCGAACTTGCCGTCCCCGCCGTCGCCGAGCGGATACGAACCGGAGAAGCAGGCATCGCAGTGCAGCTGGGGGTCGGCGCCGATCGCCTCGTAGGTGCCCTCGAGCGACAGGTAGGCGAGCGAGTCCGCCCCGAGCTCCTCCGCGATCTCCTCGATCGAACGCTCGTGGGCAACCATCTCCTCGCTCGTCGACATGTCGATGCCGTAGTGGCACGGATGGCGGATCGGGGGCGAGGAGATCCGCAGGTGCACCTCCTTCGCGCCCGCCTCGCGCAGCATCCCGACGATCTGGCGAGTCGTGTTGCCGCGCACGATCGAGTCGTCGACGACGACCACGCGCTTCCCGCTCACGATCTCCGGCAGCGGGTTGAACTTCATCCGCAGACCGCGCTTTCGAAGCTCCTGGCCCGGCTGGATGAACGTGCGGGCCACGTAGCGGTTCTTGATCAGCCCGTCGTCCTGCGGGATCCCCGACGCCCGCGCGAAGCCGTTCGCCGCCGGGTTCCCGGAGTCGGGGACGGAGATCACGAGGTCGGCGTCGACGGGTGCCTCATGGGCGAGGATCTCACCCATCCGCCCCCGCGACTGCTGGACGACCCGCCCCTCCAGGCGGCTGTCGGGGCGGGAGAAATAGATGTGCTCGAAGACGCAGAACGCCGGATTCCGCGGCTCGACCACCTGCCGCGACTCGAGGCCGTCGGCCGTGAGCGAGATCGAGCTCCCCGGGGCTCACGTCGCGCACCAGCTCGGCGCCGATGATGTCGAAGGCGCAGCTCTCCGACGCCACGCACCAGCGGTCGCCGAGCCGGCCGAGCGAGAGCGGGCGGACCCCGTTCGGGTCGCGGAACGCCACCACGGCCCGCTTGGTCATGACCACCGTCGAATAGGCCCCCTCGAGGCGGGGCATCACGGCGGCGACGGCGTTCTCGATCGGCCGCTCGGGCGCGGTCGACAGCGCCGCCGCGATGATCTCCGAGTCGGAGGTGCCGCGGAAGGCGATGCCGCGCTCGCGCAGCTCGTTGTGAAGGTCGACGGCGTTCGTCAGGTTGCCGTTGTGGGCGAGCGCGACCTCGCGCCCGTCGTCGCGCCAGACCGGCTGAGTGTTCTCCCAGGAGGCGCCGCCGGTGGTGGAGTACCGGACGTGGCCGATCGCCATGTCGCCATCGAGGGCGCGCAGCTTCTCCTCGTCGAACACCTGCGACACGAGCCCGGTGTCGCGCAACGTGGTGATGTGCCCGCCCTCGCAGGTGGCGATCCCCGCGGACTCCTGCCCGCGGTGCTGCAGCGCGTAGAGCGCGAAGTAGGCGAGGCGAGCCACATCGTGCCCGGGTGCGTAGACGCCGAAGACGCCGCACTCGTCGCGGGGCCCGTCGCGCTCGGCCTCCAGGTAGCCAGGCGAGGCTCTCACAAACGGAGGCTAGCAACGTGCCCGGATCGTGCGAGCCGATCGCGGGGCGGTCGAGATTTCTACGAACGCTCGTGTTCGCTATGGTCCCCGGCCATGACCGAGCCCACGAGCCTCGCCGGGCGACGGGTGCTGATCACCGGCGCCGCCCGCGGTATCGGCGCGGCGCTCGCGCGGCGCCTTCACGAGCGCGGCGCTCGCCTCGCGCTCGCCGGGCTCGAGCCCGAGGCGCTTGCCACCGTCGCAGCCGACTGCGGGGACGCGCCGTATTGGGAGTGCGACATCAGCGATCGTGAGCGGGTTGACGAGGTTGTCGACGAGGTCGTCGAGGCGCTGGGTGGCCTTGACGTGGTGGTCGCGAACGCGGGGGTGGCGTCGCAGCTTCCAATCGTGGGCGGTGATCCGGCGCTCTGGGACAAGACGATCGCCGTGAACCTGACCGGCGCCTACAACACGCTGCGCGCGGCCGCACCGCACATCGCCCATCCGGGCGGCTACGCGCTGGCTGTCGCCTCGCTCGCCGCGGCCGTGCACCCGCCCCTCATGGCGGCCTACAACGCGTCGAAGGCGGGTGTGGAGGCGCTCGGCGACACCCTTCGCATCGAGCTGCACGCCACCGGGGCTCGCGTGGGTGTCGCGTACTTCGCCGAGCTCGACACGGACATGACGACGCGCGGCTTCGACACGCGCGCGGCGAAGAACCTGCTCCGCGCCCGCCCGGGCTCGGGCATCGCTCCGCTCGAGCCGGCGATCGACGCCATCGAGCGCGGGATCGCCCGGCGCTCGCGCCGCGTCGGATCGCCCGGCTGGGTTCGGCCGCTGCTTCCGTTCCGCGAGGTCGCCCATCGCGCCGTTGAGCTCGCGCTGCGAAGGCGAGCGGCCGGCGCCGTGGCGATAGCGCAGGAGGAGACGGAGGTCGAGCTCACGACCCCGCAGTGAGCGTGAGCGCGGTCGAGCAACTCCCGCGCGGGCGCCACGGCCTCGACAGGGAGGAGGTGCGTGCTTCGCAGCGGGCGCGGATGGTGGCGGCGATGGTGGCGTCGATCTCCGAGCGTGGCTACGTCGAGACCACGGTCGCCGACGTCATCCGCGGCGCCCGTGTCTCCCGCGAGACCTTCTACGAGCAGTTCTCCAACAAGGAGGACGCGTTCCTCGCCGCGTTCGACTTCTGCACGGCTGAGCTGGCAGCGCGGATCGAGGCGGCGGGGACCGGGGACGGCGACCCCGTCAAGAGGCTCGAGGACGCCATCGGCACCTACCTGGAGACGCTGCGGGCTGAGCCGGCCCTCGCGCGCACGTTCCTGGTCGACGCCTACGCCGCGGGCCCGCGCGCGGTCCGCCGGCGTGGGGAGGTGACGGCCGCGTTCGTCGCGCTCGTGACGTCGATCGTCCAGCCTGCCGACCGCGAGGGCCGGTTCGCCTGCGAGGCGCTCGTTGGCGCCATCAGCTCGATGGTGACGATGCGGGTCGCGGCGGGGGACTTCGACGCGCTGCCGCGGCTCCGGCGGCCCCTGGTGAATCTGGCCACGCGGCTGCTCACGGAGGCTGCATGACCCCGAGGGTTCCGCCGGGCACCGCGAGGCAGATCGGGCCTCTCGGAACGCTCGTCGCCCGCGCCGCGGGCCGGAGGATGGGCACGGCTCCGCCCAACGTCTTCACCACCCTGGCTCGCAACCGCCGCCTGTTCTGGCGCTGGCTGCTCTTCGCGGGCGGGCTCATGCCCGGAGGCCGCCTGCCGCGCGCCGACACCGAGCTCGTGATCCTCAGGGTCTCCCACCGCTGCGACTCCGACTACGAATGGGACCACCACGAGCGTCTCGGACGCCGCGCCGGCCTCTCCGCGGATGACATCGCGCGTGTCCGCGAGGGCCCCGGCGCCGAGGGCTGGACCGAGCGCCAGGCGACTCTCCTGCGCGCCACCGACGAGCTCGTCACCGACCGGCGGATCAGGGATGAGACCTGGAGCGCGCTCGAGCGCGAGCTCACCGTCAACCAGCGGATCGAGCTCTGCATGCTCGCCGGGCACTACGCGATGCTCGCCGGAACGCTCAACAGCCTCGGGGTCGAGCGCGACGAGGCGCGGGCGTGACCGCGCCGCCGCCTCACCGCCGCTCGCGGCGCTTGCCGCACTCGGGCTCGCGGCGCCCGCCGGCGGCCGACGCGGCGCCGCCGGGACCGATGCCGCGGCTCGCCGACGGCCACGGCATCCACGTCGTCCACCAGCGCAGGCGTGGAGCGCGCCAGCTCGAGGCGCGAGCTCGCCACCAAGGCGCTCCAGCACCCGGTCAACGTGCGGATCCTCTTCCCGGCCTCCTACTTCAGGCATCCCGACCGCCGCTACCCGGTCCTCTACCTCTTCCACGGCACGAGCGGGCGGCCGTCGGACTGGGTGACCGCCGGCGACGCGAAGCGGACGACGCGCGGGCTTCCGATGATCCTGGTGCTTCCCGACGCCGGGTTCGACGGCGACGGGGGCGGGTGGTGCACCAACTGGTACAACGGCGGCGCCTACGGGCCGCCCGAGTGGGAGACCTTCCACATCGACCAGTTCGATCCCGTGGATCGACTCCAACGTGCGCACGATCGCGGCGCGCAGGGGCCGGGCGATAGCGGGGCTCTCGCAGGGCGGCTTCTGCTCGCTGAGCTACGCGGCCCGGCATCCCGACATGTTCACGTCGGTGGCGGGCTTCTCGGGCGGCCGCCGAGATCGACCGCGACGCGGAGGCGATCGCGCTCGTCACGCCGATCATCCAGGCGACCGCCCTCGGCGCTCGACGGCGCCGGCCCGGACGACATGTTCGGGCCGCGCGTGACCCAGGAGCTCAACTGGAAGGCGCACGATCCGGGCACGCTCAGCACCAACCTGCGCGGCATGCAGATCGGGCTCTGGACCGGGAACGGTCAGCCGGGGCCGCTCGACTCCGAGCTCGCCGAACCCCGGCGCCGAGGCGATCGAGGCGGGGGTCTTCCAGCTCAACCAGCTCTTCCACGGGCACCTGGTCGACGAGGGCATCCCGAGCGCCTACCACTACTACGGGGCCGGCACCCACATCTGGCCCTACTGGGCCCGCGACCTTCGCGAGTACGTGGGGCCGCTCATGAACCGCTTCGCGCACCCGCCGCGGCGCTCCGCGGGTCGTCGGCTATCGCACGGTCGCGAACCCGTGGCGCCAATGGGGCTGGCGGGTGGCGCTCCAGCGCCCCGAGCCCGCGTTCAGCTCCCTCTCGGGGGCGAGCCGGCGAGGGTTCGGCCTCACCGGGACCGGGCGACGCGACGGTCACCACGCCGCGGCTCTACGCGTCCGGCGCGAAGGTCCGGGTCAGCGAGAGCGGGCCGGCCGGGACGACGAGCGCGGCCGCTCGCAGCCGGTGCGAACGGTCGCCTCCGCGTCTCGGTGCCCGCTGAGCTCCGGCGCCGCTCCCGGCGACGACGCAGGTCACGATCAGGCGATAGGGCGTTTCGGGTCCGCTTAGGTAGCCGCGGCTATCCTGGCGCCCGCCTCATGGTGCCGCCTCGCCGCCACCTTCGTGCGCGAGCGCTAGCGCCGCTCGCCGCACTCACGCTGGCCGCCTGCGGTTGCGGGGACGGCGGGGGCTCCAGCACCGTCGCGCCCCCGAAGCCGACCAAGAGCCTGCTCGCGGCGTGGCATGCGCTCGAGCGCGCGCCGTGTCCGGCGCCCTACCTCGCGATCGACCAGAAGACCTCCTACTCGCGTGCGGAGCTCAGGCAGGCGGAGAAGGGCAGGTTCTCGATCAAGGGCCATCCCACGACGCTCGAGCCGTCCATCGATTGGGCGATGGACCCCTACGACAGCAAGTCCTTCCGCGGCGTCCTCGCGAGCCTCAAGTGGATCGACCCGGTGATCTACGCCTCGCGCCACGGCGATCGGCAGGCCCTGGCGCAGGCGCGCGACATCGCCCTCGACTGGGTCGCGCACAACCCTCGGCATCACCCGCCGACCGACAAGTCGTGGGAGAACAAGATCATCGGCGACCGGGCGCCCTACCTCGCCTACATCACCCGCGCCGCGGCCTGTCAGCACATGCTGAGCTCGCGAGCAGGGCCTGACCCTGATCGAGTCGCTGCGCCAGCACGGGCGCGCGCTGACGGAGAACAAGCTCTACGTGCCCTCGAACCACGGCCTGTTCATGGACTACGGGCTCGAGGCGCTGGCCAAGGAGGCGGCCTTCCTCTCGAAGGCGCATGAGTGGGAGAGGTTCGCGCCGAAGCGCTTTCAGAAGACGCTCGAGCGCCGGATCTACCCGAGCGAGGGGTTCTGGCTCGAGAACTCCTCCTCGTACCACCTCGCGGTCCTGAAGCTCGTGCGCGAGTTCACCGCGCTCGCCGGCAACGCGGCGCCGCCGAGCCTCCGCCAGATCACGCGCCGGATGACCGACGTCGCCGGATGGCTGATCGAGCCCGACGGAAAGCGGGTGCTCCTCGGCGACTCGAACCTGAAGCCGACGCCGCCCGAGGCGTCCGCGGCAGCCCGCGACGACGACGGGATGCTCTTCCTGCGGCGAAGCGGTATCGGCGCCGTCAAGAGCCGGCCGCCCGATTCCGCCTACCTGCTGTTCGCCGCGACGTTCCAGAACGGCACCCACAACCAGGCCGACGCGCTCACGCTCGACCTCTTCGATCGCGGCCAGCGGATCCTCAGCGACTCGGGCCTCTACGACAAGGAGGACGACCCCTGGCAGGTCTACTCGCGCGCCGCGTACTCGCACAGCGTGATGACGATCGACGGCAAGACCTTCCCGCTCGACAAGAAGTTCCGCTACGGCAGCGGCCTTCGCGCCTCGGGCCAGGGCGGCGGCTGGTTCGCGATGGAGGGGGTGAATCCGAACGCCGAGCGGGTGCAGGGCGTGCGGCATACGCGGCTCGTCCTCTACAAGCCGCACTACGCGCTGATCGTCGTCGACTCGGCGCGCTCGAAGCGGGGCCACACCTATCAGCGCCTCTTCCAGCTCGGAAAGGACGTGAGGGCGACGAAGGCGGGCAGCTCGACGGTGAAGCTCGCGGGAAGCACGGATTCCGCGGCGAGCTCAGCTCGACGGGCACCGCGCCGGCGAAGGTCTCGCTCTCGACGGGGCAGAGGAACCCGTGCGCGGCTGGCTCTTTCCGCACTACCGCGTCAAGGCGCCGCGCACCACCGCACAGTTCACCGACCGCGGGAAGAACGTCGACGAGGTGGCGACGTTCTCGCTGGCGAGGGGGGCGCCCGTGGTGGCGACGCTTGACGGGCCCGTGAGCCGCTCGGGCGCGTCGGTGACGCTCCGCGCCGCTGGGAGGCAGCGAGGGAGGGTGATCGTCCGGCGGGTGGGCGATCGCCTCCGCGTCACCGCCCCCTAACCGCCGAACGTCCCTCGTTGCATTCCATAGCCCCCAGCGAGGGACGTTCGCGGGGTCAGGGGGAGGTGTTGTGGGTGAGGAAGCGGCGGATTCGCTTCGCTGCGGGGGAGTGGCCGTCATAGAGGGAGCCACGTGGCCCGCGTTGCGGGCGATGTACTGGCGCGCGTCCGGGAACTCCTCGGTGACGAGATGGCCCTCGTGCGGCGTGGTGACGTCGTCGAGCTCGCCTGAGACGACGAGCGACCGGCGCGTGCGTCGGCTTCTCGCCGGGCGAGATCGGCGGCTCGTAGAGGCTCGTCGGCTTCGGCCAGGCGAGGCACTCCAGGTACTGGTAGTCGGAGGCGAGGGCGACCTCGCGCGGGGTGAAGGGCGCGAAGCGGTTCCGCGGGTAGGAGGCGATCGCGCGCATGAGCTGGCGGCGCCGCTCGGGCTCGGAGGCCGTCTTCGACCACAGGAGCGGGTAGTCGTTGCAGCCGACCGTGAACTCGTCGGCGTGGTCGTAGTGCCCGGGGTGCCAGTAGCCGGGCCGCTGGTCGACGGTGAGCTTCCGCCAGGCCCGTGGGTCGCCGTTCATGAGGGCCCGGCCGGCGCGGTCGATCTTCAGGTACGAGGCGGGCGGGCCGTAGCCGGCGCCGCCGAGGGCGTCGAGAAGCGGGGCGGCGCCGTAGTGGTTGCGGCGCAGGTAGCGGGTGAGCCGCGCGAGCCGCCGGCGCGGGTGCGGGCGGGCAGGACGGCGAGCGCTCGCACGAGATCACGTAGGAGCGGATGCCGGTGCGGGGGATGCTCGGGTACCAGGCGCTCTCGCCGCGCGCCGGGTAGGCGGAGTCGAGGACGAGGGCGCGGAGGGTCTCGGGGTGGCGGAACGCGTAGGACTGCCCGAGGAACGTCCCGTAGGAGTCGCCGTAGAGCGCGATCTCGACCGAGGCCGAGCGAGCGGCGCACGGCGTCGATGTCGTCGGCCGCAGCGGTCGTCCTGTACGAGATGAATCGCCGGCCGAGCTCGTGCGCGCATTGGGCCGTGGTGAGCCAGTCGGGCCCTCGGCCGAGGTTCAGGTCCGGGCACTTGATCGGCTCGGAGCGGCCGGTGCCCCGCATGTCGACGAGGAGGAGGTCGTGGGTGCGCAGCAGCCGCCCGAAGAGGTTCGTGTACGAGGGCGCGGTGCGCGAGCTGCCGTACCGGGGCCGCCCTCGACGGCGACGATGGGCGTCGAGCGGCGCCCGGCGCGGCGGTCGTCGGCCGGGCCGGAACGCAAAGCCGATCGAGGTCGTGCCGAGCGAGGGGTCCTTGCGCTCCCACGGGCACCTTGATCGACCCGCAGCGGAAGTCGGGGAGGATCTTGCGGCCGCAGCCGTGGAGGTGGGGCGTGGTCGTCTGCAGCGTCGGTCGCCGACGTGGGCGTGCGGCGGTCGCGGCGGTGCCCGTCGAATCGGCGCCGCCATCGCCGCAGCCGGCGATTAGGAGGGCGGCGATGCCGGCGGCCGCGGCGCGAGGCCGCGCCGGCGGACGAGTGGTCGATCGAGGCCCCTATAGAGCCCACAAGTGACGACTCGTCGCGAAATCACGCCGGGGCGGCCACCCGATCGCCCAGGGATTCCCATGCCCTCGCTGCCCGGTCGAGCGGCAGCTCGATCGCCGTGTCGCCGACCCGAATCGAGATCTCGTCGCCACCCGCACGACCGATCACGCACGGCCTCAACCCCTCCCTCGCCAGCCTCATCCACGAGCCGCGCAACCGCATCGCCGGCGCCGGCCACCACAAACCTCCCGACTCCCTCGCCGAATAGAACGCCCTCGGGATCATCGCCGGCTTCGACCCTCACCTCGAGGCCGACGTCGCCCGCGATCGCGCACTCGGCGAGAGCGCAGGCGAGCCCGCCGTCGCTGACGTCGTGGGCGACGGTGACGGCGCCGCTACGAACCACCTCGCGAACGAAGGCGAGCGTCCGGGCCACCTCCTCGAGATCCATCTCCGGCAGCCCGGGCTCCAGCGCCCCTCGCTGCTTAGCGACCTCGGAGCCCTGCAACGACGCTCCGGTCGGCCCGACGAGGGCGATCGCGTCGCCATCCTCGAGCGCAACGCCTGCCGGTCCGAGCCGGATCGGGCAGCTCGCCCACGATCCCCACGATCGGCGTGGGGTAGATCGGGCCGGACTCGGTTTCGTTGTACAGCGAGACGTTGCCCCCGACCACGGGGACGCCGAGCGCCCCGCAGGCGTCGGCGAGTCCCGAGACCGCGCGGTCGAGCTGCCACGCCGACGTGGGGCTTCTCCGGGTTGCCGAAGTTGAGGCAGTTGGTCAGGCCCAGGGGCTCGGCGCCGGCGCACGCGAGGTTCTGCGCGCACTCGAGCACGGCCTCGACGGCGCCGCGGTAGGGGTCGCAAGCCACCCGCCGCCCGTTGCCGTCGATCGCGACGGCGATCGCGACCCCAGCCTCGTCGATCGACAGGACCGCGGCGTCGGCGTCGCCGGGCCGCCGCACGGTGCGCGAGCCCACGATGGAGTCGTACTGCTCGAACGCCCACCGCTTGCTCGCGATCGTCGGCGACGCGAGAAGCGACTCCAGGACCTCGCTCGCCGACTCGTCGCCGTCGAGCGCTCCCTCGTTGCCGTACAGCCAGCGCTCGGGCTCGGCGGGCTCCAGGTCATAGAGCGGGCACTCATCCACCAGGGCACCAACGGGCACCTCGGCCACCGCGGTGCCCGACTCCAGGACGCGCACCGTTTGCGTCCTCGGTCACCTCGCCGATCACGGCGGCCCCCGTCTGCCAGCGCTCGCAGACCTCGCGCACGGCGTCGACCTGCTCTGGCGTCACCACCGCGAGCATCCGCTCCTGCGATTCGGAAACCATCACCTCGAACGGCTCGAGGTCCGGATTGCGGAGGGGCACCTTCGTCACGTCGACTTCGATTCCGACTCCGCCCTTGGCGGCCATCTCGCCCCCGGCCGAGGTGAGCCCGGCGGCACCCAGGTCCTGCAACGCGACCAGGAGATCGCGCTCGAGGAGCTCCAGGCAGCACTCCACCAGCTTCGACTCCTCGAACGGGTCGCCGATCTGGACGGTGGGCCGCTTCTCGTCGCCCGCCTCGAGCTCGGCCGAGGCGAGGACGGAGGCGCCCCCGATGCCGTCGCGTCCCGTCGAGGCTCCGAGCAGCATGAGCTTGTTGCCGGGGCCGGCGGCGGCCGAGCGGACCATGCGCTCCGCGGGCGCGAGCCCCACGCACATCGCGTTGACGAGGCAGTTCTGCTCGTATGGCGCCTCGAAGGCGATCTCGCCGCCCACGGTGGGGACCCCGATCGAGTTGCCGTAGTGGCCGATGCCGGCCACCACCTGATCGAGCAGGTACCGCGTGCGCTCGGAGTCGAGCTCGCCGAAGCGCAGCGAGTCGAGCACCGCGATCGGCCGCGCCCCGGTGGCGAAGACGTCGCGCAGGATCCCCCCGACGCCGGTCGCGGCGCCCTGGAAGGGCTCAACAGCGCTCGGGTGGTTGTGCGACTCGACCTTGAAGGCGATCGCCCAGCCGCCCGGCAAGGACACGACGCCCGCGTTCTCGCCCGGCCCCATCAGCACCCGCTCACCCTCGGTGGGCAGGCGTCGCAGCAGCTTGCGCGAGTGCTTGTAGGCGCAGTGCTCGCTCCACAGGAGCGAGAACATCGCGAGCTCGACGCCGTTCGGCTCGCGGCCCAGCAGCCGGACGATGCGGTCGTACTCGAAGTCGGTGAGACCGAGCTCGCGGTGCTTACTCGCCAAGCTCGTACCCCGCGGCGACCAGCGCCTCGCCGGCGATCGCCTCGTACTCGCGGCGGTCGGCGTCCGGCATCTTCGTCTTCCACAGGCCGATCCGGTCCGCCTGCGGAGGCCGCTCGGCGAGGGCGTGGCTCTGCATCCTGGAGGCGGCCGAGATCGTCCCCCACGGCTTCTCGAGATCGCGCGCCTTCTCCGCCAGGCGCTCCCCCGCGCGCTCGTGGTAGCGAAGCATCACGGGGTCGAAGTCGAGCTCGATGAATTCGGCCACCCGCCGCAGCACCGCCTCGGTGTCGGTGAGGAGGTCCTCGTAGTGAACCTCGAGGTAGTGGTTCACGTGCGGCTGCTGGCGCCGCGCCACCTCGATCCGGCGCCGCCAGTTGTCGGCCGCTTCGGCGATCGTGCTCGGTCCCCAGCTGCGCGGAACGAGGGAGAGGGCCACGTCGCGCCCGTCGCGGATGATGTGGATGAACCGCGCCTCCGGCATCGTCTTCTGGATCAGGCGCATCGAGCGAACGTACCCCGGCGTCTTGTCGCCCCACCGCTCCTTGTCCTGCCTCTCCGCGTAGAGGCGGAAGAACTCGCGCGCCGCGTCGGCGCAGTTCAGAGGGTCGAGCGCGCGGAAGCGGACGCGCAACTCGTCCTCGTCGAGGTGGAAGTCGCCCCAGCGATCGCCCTCGACGATCATCGTCGCCAGCTCATCGGCGGTGCGCGCTCGTCGCCAGGTCGCCTTGATCATCGGGACGACGAAGTGGGTCTCGCCCGGGATCGCGAGCTCGGGGTGCGAGTCGAGCATCAGCCGCAGGAGTGTGGTGCCGGACCGCGTCGCCCCGCAGATGAACGGAACCGCAAACGGCGGCTGGCGGACGCCCGCGACGTTGCGCTTGAAACGCCTCGACTCCGTGACGCGGCTGGGGGTGAGCGCCGCGAGCTTCACGAGCCGACGGTCGCCCCGGTAGCGGCGCTCGGCGGCGGCGCGCTCGATCAGACCACCAATCCCCTCGACCGTATGGCTCCAGCTTCGCTCCCCCCGGACCTCGCGGGCCCCGGCGGCGAGGCGGGTGCGCTCGGCCATGTCGGCGAGGCGCTCGATCGCCGCCGCCATCTCGTCGAGGTCTGGGTCGTAGGCCGGAATTCCCGACTTCGCGGTTCCGTTGGGATACGAGCGGACCAGCAGCCCGTTGCGCTCGTGCTCGATCACCTCGTTGAGGGGGGGGATGTCGTTCGTGATCACCGGCAGCCCGAAGGCCGTCGCCTCGAAGAGCGGGAGGCCGAGGCCCTCCCAGCGCGAGGGCGCAAGGCAGACGTCGGCGGCGGCGAACGTGCGCAGGTGTTCCTCGGTGGGCTCGTCGCCGAGCCGGAACTCGATCCGCTCGTCGCTCGCGGCGGCCTCGCGCGCGGCGTCGGCGCCGCCCTTGCGCTCCACCTGCGCCTTCACGAGGAGCCGCAGCCGCTCGCCGCTCGTCCGCATGAAGGCGTCGACCACGGGCTCGATCGGCTTGCGGTGCCCCACGAAGCCGCCGGGGAAGATCACCTGCACGAGCTCGTCGTCGCGCGCCGCCGGCTCGACTGCGAGGAGCTCGGGGTGGATGCCCCACGGGACGTACGGCGTCTCGAGGCCGAACGAGCGGTAGCGCTCCTGCTCGCAGCGGGTCATCGAGTAGACGAGGTCGTAAGCGTCGCGCGCGCCGGGAACGTGCTCGGCGGTGAAGTGCTCCCAGACGAAGCGGCCGATGACGAGCACCCCGCGCCGGCGCAGCTCTGCGAGCTCGGCGAACTGGTAGTTCTGGTCGCACAGGATCGCGTCGATCCCGCGCTTGGAGACCCATGCGGAGTACTCCTCACCCGTGATGTCGTAGGAGGCGGCGGCGTCGACGCGCGGCTGGTCCCACACTCCGTCGCGCTGGAGGCGGCCCTTCATCGGGCCGCGCTCCTTCTTCGGCCGCGCGAGCACGTAGGTCTCGTGCCCGAGCTCCTCGAGCGCCGAGCGCAGCTGGCGCGCGACCACCGGCTGGCCGCGGTTGAACCACTTTGTGACGAGGCCGACTCTCATCGGCTAAGCCCCCTTACGCGGAGCCGGCGTCGGGAGAGTCGTCGTCGCGGGTGATGCCGAACTTCTTGCTGTACCGGCGGCCGCCTGCCAGCGGCATCCGGCGTGCCTTCCGTGGCAGGACGCGGTCGTAGTTCGGCAGCCGCGTCGGCTTCGCGTGCATGCAGACGCGCGTGCCGCCGCCGCCCGAGTTCTCCCAGGTCTGCTCGATGTCGGTGAAGCCACAGGTGAGGAGCATCTCCTCGAGCGCCGGAAGGTTCGGGACCCACCAGTTCGAGGGGTTGCCCGTCCGCTCCGGATCGCTCGGCTTGAAGAGGAGGAGCGGCTGGTCGGAGTCCATGTCCTTGATCTTCGTTTCGAGGAAGAGGTGCTCGGCGGTGACCCGGCGCAGGCGGAAGAGCAGCGAGATCACATTCTCGACGTGGTAGAGGACGCCGCCGCACAGCACGACGTCGAAGCTGTCCAGCTCGAGCCACTTCTCGGAGAGGATGTCCATCTGGACGAACTCGAAGCCGAACTGCTCGACGTTCGCGGCGAGGTCCGGCGAGGTGCAGAGGTCGACGCCGACCACCTGGGTCGCGCCGCGCTTCACAGCCTCGGCGCAGTTGACGCCCTCCCAGCAGCCGACGTCGAGGAACGTCTTGCCGGTCATGTCGTCAGGCAGGCCGTAGCGCTCCCAGTTGTTGTGCGCGGTTGGCACCTCGGGGGTGCCGCCCTGGCCGTCGGTCGCCTCGGTGGGCGTCTCTGTGGCGCTTGCCTCGTCCATACGAGCCGCGGATTGTAGAGAGGCCCTGGAAGCTCAGGACTCGTAGCCGAGCTCGGCGAGGAGCTCACCGCCATGCTCGCGGAAGGTCGCGAGGTCCGCTGGGTCCATCTCGTTCCGCCACATCCCGACCCGGTCGGCACGCGGAGGCTCAGAGGTGAGGGCGTGGGCCTCGACGCGCGACTCGGCG
Organism: uncultured Actinomycetes bacterium; assembly: GCA_963823245.1. Taxonomy (GTDB): domain Bacteria; phylum Actinomycetota; class Thermoleophilia; order Solirubrobacterales; family 70-9; genus JAWVFM01. The sequence continues at coordinate 385,513 of CAWGKQ010000010.1, forward strand.
GTGAGGCCGCGCTTCTCCTCGTCGGCCTCGAGCGGCCGCGCGATCTCCTGCAGGCGCTCGGCGGCGCGCTCGTGGTAGGAGAGCATCGCGGGATGGAAGTCGAGCTCGATGAGCTCGCAGATCTCCCGCAGCTTTGCCTCGGGGTCTGACACGAGGTCCTCGTAGTGGACCTCGGTGTAGTGCGAGACCTCCTGCGCGGCTCGCCGCGTGCGGTTGATGCGGTGGCGCCAGCGCCGCGCCACCTGCTCCATCGTGAGGCCCGCGCCGCGTCGCTCCAGCGAAAGCGCGACGTCGCGCCCGTCGCGGATCATGTGGATGAAGCGGGCCTCCGGGAGGATCCGCTCGATGCGCCGCATCTTCATCGCGTAGCCGGGGGTCTTGTCGCCCCATCGGGGCTTGCCCTGGGCCTTCGCGTAGAGGCGGTAGAACGTCCGCACCGGGACCTCCGGCCTGACGAGGGGGCGCAGCTTGCCGAGCTCCTTGAGAACCCTGCCGTCGTCGATTCCGAAGTCGCCCCACCGCCGGCTCGAGGTCATGACCTCCACCACCGCCTCCGGTGACGCGGGCCCCTCGCCGAAGAGCTTGATCACGTCGGGGATGAAATGCGTCTCGGGTGGGATGGTGAGCTCAGGGTGCGAGTCGAGCATCAGCCGCAGCAGCGTCGTGCCGGACCGGGTCATGCCGATCACGAACGGGGCCGGCGGCTTCGGCAGGTTGCGCTCCCGAGTGCGCCTGCGCCGCCGCAGGTAGGGAATCTTCTCCTGCTGGACAGCCTGCTTTCGCCGCTCGCGCTGGCGCCGCATGCGCCGCCTGCGCGTCCGCCGCCGGCGGACCTCCCAGTTGTCGCGCTCGCCGTCCCCCGAGGGGCTCACGAGGCGCCGCTCGCCACCGGAGCGCCGGTCTCGTAGCCGAGGCCCGACAGCATCGTGCCGGCGATTTCCTCGAACGCCTGCCGGTCGGACTCGCTCATCTGCCGCTTCCAGCGGCTGACGCGGTCGGCGTCCGGTGGCTTCGTCGTCATCGCGTGGGTCGCCATGCGCCGCTCGACGTCGAGCTCGGCCGAGCGGCCGTCGGCGGGCAGCGCGCGCTTCATCTCCTCGAGCCGATCCGAGGAGCGCTCGTGGTAGTCGAGCACGGCGTCGTTCCAGTCGAGCTCGATGAACTCGCAGATCCTCCGCAGCGATGGCTCGGTGTCGAGGATCAGATCCTCGTAGCGGACCTCGGTGTAGTGCTTGAGCTTCGGCGCCGCGTCGCGCGCCTTCTGGATCTTCCGCTTCCATCGCTTTGCTACGTCGGCCGCGGTCAGGTCGCGGACGGTCCGGTCGAGGACCGACAGCGCCACGTCCCGACCGTCGCGGATCACGTGGATGAAGCGCGCCTCCGGCAGCGCTCGCTGGATCTGCTGCATCTTTCCGACGTAGTTGGGCGTCTTCTCGCCCCAGCGCGGTTTGCCCTCGCGCGCCGCGTAGGCCTCGTAGAAGGCGCGAAGGGCCTCGCCGGCGGTGAGCTTGCGGCCGCGCTCGGAGAGCAGGCCCAGCATCTCCATGTCCGTGAAGTCGAAGTCGCCCCACTCGCGCGCCGACTTCATCGCCCCGAGGACGTCGGCGGGCGTCGTCTTGTCGGTGCGCTTGAAGGTCTTGATCACGTCCGGCACGAAGTGCGTCTCCGGCGGGATCGTGAGCTCGGGATGGGCGTCGAGCATCATCCGCAGCAGCGTCGTTCCGGATCGGTTCATCCCGACGACGAACGGCGCGGGCGCGCGCTCGGCTGACTTGTCTTTGCTGAACAGGCCCATTCGGAAGGGTCAGGATGGTAGAGAGGGCGGGGCGGCGGAGACGACGGTCGTCTCGTACCCCAACTCGGCCAGGAGGTCACCCGCGAACGCCTCGAACTCCTCGCGGTAGGGCTCTTCCATCTCGGTCTTCCAGACCTCGATCCGCTCCTCCTGGGGCGGCTTCGTCGTCATCGCGTGCGCCTGCATCCGCTCCTCGCCCGTGAGCGTCCGGCGCGAGCCGCGCTCGCGCTCCCGGTTCATCTCCTGCAGCCGCTCCGCGGCGCGCTCGTGGTAGCTGAGCATGACCGGGTCCCAGTCGAGCTCGACGAACTCGCAGACGCCGCGCAGCGCCGGCTCGGTGTCCCGCACAAGGTCCTCGTAGCGGATCTCCATGTAGCGGCCCTGCACCTGCTCGACGCGCCGGGCGCTGAGGATCCGGTGGCGCCAGCGCTTCGCCATCCGCTCCGCGGGCACGGGCTTCGAGCCCCGCAGCTCGACAAGCCGGCGGTTGGTCGAGAGCGCCACGTCGCGCCCGTCGCGGATCATGTGGACGAAGCGCGCCTCGGGCACCGCGCGGCCGAGCTTGGCCAGGGAAGTCACGTAGCGCGGGGTCTTGTCGCCCCACCGTTGCTTGCCGGCGCGCTCGGCGTAAAGGCCGTAGAAGGCGCGGATCGAATCCGGGGCATTGAGCGGCTTGACGTTGCGCAGCCGCGCCAGCAGCTCATTCTCGTCGACCCCGGATTCAGGTAGCCCGCTCTGAGGTGCCTCCCGGATCGCCTCCAGAACGCGCTCGGGGGTCACGCGAAGGCGCGAGAACTGCTCGATCATCGGCGGCAGGAAGTGGGTCTCGGGCGGGATCGCCATCTCGGGATGGGCGTCGAGCATCATCCGAAGCAGCGTCGTGCCCGACCGCCCGACACCGACGACGAACGGCGCCGGGGGACCCGGCGGCGAGCCGAGCATCCGGCGGCGCCTCAGATGGTCGCGCAGCATCAGGCTGCCGCGCGGGCTTCGGCAGCGGGCCTCGCCACCGCGGCCAGGAGCCGCAGGCCGTCGGCAGAGCCGGCGAGCGCGTCGACCGCATGCTCGGGATGCGGCATCAGGCCGAGGACGTTGCCGGCCTCGTTGGTGACACCGGCGATCCCGTCCACGGAGCCGTTCGGGTTGTTGCCGGGCGCGTAGCGCAGCGCGATTTGGCCGCGCTCTCCAAGCGCGGCCAGCAGCGAGGGTGAAGCGAAGTAGCGCCCGCAGGCGTGCTTGACCGGGATCGAGAGGCGCTCGCCGGGCTCGATCCCGGCGCCGAACGCCCCGCCCCCCTCAGCCACGAGCTCAACCTGGCGGCAGACGAAGCGCAGGCCCTCGTTCGGGAGCAGCGCCCCCGGCAGGAGCCCGGCCTCGCACAGCACCTGGAAGCCGTTGCAGATTCCGAGCACCGGCAGTCCGGCTTCGACGAGCTCCGCCACCGCGCCCATCGCGGGCGCGAAGCGGGCGATCGCGCCCGCTCGCAGGTAGTCGCCGTACGAGAAGCCGCCGGGCACGACCACCGCGTCGAGGTCGGAGAGGTCCGTCTCCTCATGCCAGACGAGCCGCGCCTCGCCGACGCGCTCGCATGCGGAGAGCGCGTCGCGCTCGTCACAGGAGCCCGGAAACTGAAGCACCCCGAATCTCGTCACGACTCGTCCCCGTCGAGCTCGATCTCGTAGTCCTCGACGAGCGGGTTCGCCAGCAGCTTCTCGCAGAGCTCGCCCAGGCGCGCGTCGTCGTCGACGTCGAGCTCGACGAGGCGCCCCACGCGGACCTCGCGCATGCCCTCGAAGCCGAGCGCCGGGAGCGCCCGCTCGACGGCCTTGCCCTGCGGGTCGAGGATGCCCTCCTTGGGGCGGATGAGGACGCGCGCCTTCACGCGGTGAGCGTACCGGCCAGATCCGCGTATCCGGCCGCTTCCAAGGCCGGCCCGAGCCCGAGGCGCCCGAGCAACTCGCCCCAGCGCTCGTCGTCGCCGGCGAGCACCGCCTCGGGCTCGCGGACGTTGGCGCGCGCCCACCCGCGCACGTCGGCCGGTGCCTCGCGGCCCAGCACCCGGTAGACCGACTCGATCGCCTCCTCGGTCGCCTCGCGCAGGTCCTCGTTCCGAAGCAGGAGGTACCGGTCGCCGAAGAGCCGCCGCCCGTCCTCGTAGGCGGATTCGAAGGTGAGCTTCCAAACGCGGAGGATGTGCTCCACGTCGCTGAGGCTTGCCGGATCGACACCGTCCTCGCCCGCCATCGCCGTCGAGATCGCGCGGCTCGACCACAGCTTGCGGTCGGTCCGCTCGTCGAATATCTCGCCCGGGCTCGACCACCGCCGGAGGCGCCGCTTCTTGCGCCCGAGGACGATCGACGCTGTCACCGAGCGGGGGTCGCGGACCACGTGGACGAACGCCGCCCCGGGGTCGAGCTCGACGGCGTCGGCAACCTTCCGGTAGAGGCGGGTCTCCTTCACCATCACCTGCGGCGCCATGCCGAGCAACCAGCGCAGGAGCTCGCGACAGTGCTCCGGTAGCCGGGGCTCGAGCTCGAGGCCGCGGCCGGCGGGGGCCGCCCCAGTTGAACTCCGCCACCGGGACCTCGGGGTAGCGCTCGCGCTGGAACCGCTCGCGAAGCTCGCGGGTCTCGGCGAAGGCGTCGCCCTCGCGGGCACCCGAGCCGCCGCCCTCGGTCACGTCCTGCTCGCGAAGAGGCTCGTAGAAGCAGCGAAGCTCGGGGTCGGCGAGGAGCGCGTCATAGAGGATCGTCGTTCCCGAACGACGCATCCCCTGGATGAAGATGTTCACGCGGGCGCGGCGCCCGGGGAGGAGAACTCGCGGTCGGAGATGCGCTCGTAGGCCTCCACGTAGCGCGCGCGGGTGTTCGCGATCACCTCGGCGGGAAGCTCGGGCGCCGGCGGGGTGTGGTCCCAGCCCGTGGAGTCGAGGTGGTCGCGCACGTACTGCTTGTCGAACGAGCGCTGGGGCCGGCCCGGCTCGTACTCGTCAGCGGGCCAGAAGCGCGACGAGTCGGGGGTGAGGACCTCGTCGGCGAGGACCACCTCGGCGCCCGCGTGCGAGCCGAACTCGAATTTTGTGTCGGCGAGAATGATCCCCCGCTCGGCGGCGTGGTCCGAGGCCCGGGTGTAGAGCGCGATCGAGGCGTCGCGGAGGTGCTCCATGAGGCCCCGGTCGCCGACGATCTCCACCGCGCGCTCGAAGTCGACGTTCTCGTCGTGCTCACCGAGCTCGGCCTTCGTTGCCGGCGTGAAGATGGGCTGCGGGAGCTTGTCGGACTCCTGGAGCGCCTCGGGCAGCTCGATGCCGCAGACGGCGCCGCTCTCCCGGTACTCGCGCCAACCCGAGCCGGAGAGGTAGCCGCGCACCACGCACTCGACCGGGTACATGTCGAGGCGCCGCACGCGGATCGCCCGGCCGGCGACCTCCTCCGGCACGTCCAGCGAGAGGAAGTGATTGGGGCAGACATCGCCCAGGTGCTCGAACCAGAACACCGACATCTGGGTCAGCACCGCGCCCTTGTCCGGGATGGGGTCGGGCAGGATCACGTCGTACGCCGAGATGCGATCGGAGGCGACCATCAGGAGGTCGTCGTCGACCTCGTACATCTCGCGGACCTTTCCGCGAGCATGTAGGGTTAGATCGGCGAGCGCCGCGGGCATCGGCGGGCGATGCTAACAAGGGAAATCGGGCGCGGAAGGCGAGGCGAGCGATAAATGGAACGTAGGGACATCGACGCGGGTTGGCGATTGACATTGGCGCGTCCTTGACGGCACCGCCAGCGGCGGCGGCAAGGACGAGATCACGGGCTTCATCGGCAACGACGTGGTGATCGGCGACAGCTACGCCCAGCAGGGGACGGCCGAGGGCGGCAAGAGCGACAAGGTCGAGGGAGGCAAGGCCGGCAACGACATCGTCATCGGCGACAACGCGGCAACGGACCAGGCCTCGGGTGCCGGCGGCGACGATGTCAACGGCCTCAAGGGAAACGACCTTCTGGTCGGCGACAACATGCCCTCGCCGGCGGCACGAACGTGAGTGGCGGTGGCGTCGACAAGATCCGCGGAGGTCAGGGCAACGACGACTTCCTGTGGAGTTCGGCAACGACCGCTGCATCGGCGGGTCCGGCAACGACAACGACCTCTCGAAGCCGCAGTGCCCACGCGGGTCCGGCATCGAGTCGTCGAAGGCGGGGGTGCCGGTGAGCCGCGTCGTCGACGCGCTACGGCCGTTCTCGCTGTTCCCCTAGGCGTCTACCTGCCCAGGAGCCGGCCGATCGCCATGCGCGCCCGGCGTAGCGGGGGACGCCTGCGCTCCGGCTTGGCGTCACGGGGTCGGTCGAGTTTGCGGCGCAGGCGCTTCACCTCCGCACGGGCCTCGTCGTGGCGGATCATCAGCATGCGCTCCGTCCTCGAGAGGACGTGCATCGCGTCGAGTTCGAGCTCCGCCTGCTCGGCGGCCGCCTCCTCGGTGCTCGGCGCCGTGGGCCTCGGCGCCACCTCGCCCCCGAGCGGATCGCCCACGCCGGCCATGAAGTCCCGCAGCCGCTCGTCGCGGACGAGGCGGCCCTCGGCGATCCCGGCGTCGACGGCGGCGTCGTCGGTAACGAGCTCGGAGTAGAGCTCCTCTATCCCCCCGCTCTCGTATGCGTCGCGCAGGCGGCCGCGCATCCCGCCACCGGCCGAGACCGGGTCGTTCAGCATCGCCTCGACCTTGCGCCGATACTGATCGAGCGAGCGCAGGGGGAGGTGGAAGATCCGCAGCGGCCAGCGCGGGTACCAGACGAGCCGGTCCTCGACTTCGTCTCCGCCCTCGGGCCGGACGGTGCGCAGAACGGGCCGGCCGGGAGTCCGCAGCCGCTGCCACGCGTCCTCCGCGTCGCGGCCGGCGGTGACGGCGTGCTGACCGCGGTGCAGCACCATCACGTCCGGCAGCGCACGGTGGGCGATCTTCGGCCGCAGCATCGAGCGGGCCTCCCGGTATATGAGGCGGTCGAAGAAGGTCCCGGCGCCGTCCGGCCGGGCGACGAACTCGACCCGCGGGCCGAGCACGACGCCGTACTCGGGAGGCACCGAGGCGAGCGCCTCCCGGATCGTGCCCTCGAGCGGCCACCAGAACTCGTCGGCGTCCCCGTGGACGACCCAGTCGGCGTCGTGATCGGTGGCCGCCAGGCGGGCCATCCGCGTGACCCACTCGTGCCCGCGCTCGCGCAGCTCCGGGCTCGGCTCGACGATCACGCGCGCGAGGCCGGCCGCGACCCAGCGCTCGAGGATCTCCGGCGTGCGGTCGGTCGACGCGTTGTCGGTGACGATGAAGAAGTCGACCCCCTGCGCGCGGTGGTAGCGCAGCACCGACTCGATCACGTCCTCCTCGTCGCGGACCTTGAGCGCCATCACGACGCGGGGCGAGCCTCCGGGCATGGGCGGCGCAGGATAGACGCGTGGCTCCGCCGGTTAGGCGGAGAGCAAGGCCCGCAGGTCCGCGAGCGTGTTGTCCCAGGACAGCCGCTCGCGGGCCCGCGCGACGCCCGCGCCGAGCTCAGCCCTGACCCCCGGGTCCGCGATCCGCTCGATCGCGTCGGTCAGGGCCCCGACCTCCGGGTCCCACGCCGGAATCCCCGATGGGGCCTCCTCCGCAGCGGGCACCCCGGGCACGAGGATCCCGTTCTCCCCGTCGACGACAACTTCGTTCATCGGCGGGTTGTCGTTGGTGATCACGGGCACGCCGAAGGCCGCGGCCTCGTAGAGGTGCAGGCCCAGGCCCTCCCATCGGCTCGGCGCCAGGAAGGCGTCGACGCTCGCGAGCAGGCGGTGGTGCGCCTCGGTTGGCATGTCGTCGAAGATCGGCTCGATCCGCGCGTCCTCTCGCACCGCCTTCTGCACCATCTTCTGCCGCTTTTCGACCTGCGCCTTGAGCAGCAGTCGGAGCTCGTCGCCGCGGGCGGCCTGGAATGCGTCGAGGGTGGGGCGCAACGGCTTTCGCTTCGTCATGTAGCCGCCGGGAAAGTAGAGGCGGATGGTCCCGTCGCCAGCGCGCTCGCCTCGAAACCGCTCGGCAGCCTCGAGGAGCTCCGGATGAACGCCCCACCGCACCCGCGGGGTCTCGAGCCCGAGGTCCGCGTACCGCTTCTGCTCCCCGGCGTGCATCGAGTACACGACGTCGAAAGCCCTCTCGGCGTCCTGCAGCTGCCCGGGCTCGAACTGCTCCCAGACGAAGCGGCCGATCGTCCGCACGCCCAGCTCCCGGAGCCGCGCGATCTCGTCGAACTGGTAGTTCTGGTCGAAGAGCGCGGCGTCGAGCTCGTTCTCGCGCGCCCAGCGCTCCATCTCGGAGAGCGGCATGTGATAGTGCGAGGCCTCGGTGACGCCGGGCTGGTCCCAGACGTCCCCGCGCTCGATCAGCGCGGGCTTGGCGGCGGAGTCCTTCGACGGCCGCGCGAGCACGAAGGTCTCGTGCCCGAGCTCGTCGAGCGCCGAGCGCAGGTGGCGGCCCACCACGGCCTGGCCGCGGTTGAACCAGTAGCTCGAGACGCCGATGCGCAAGGCTCAGGCGCTCGCCGACCCCGCGATCGCCCCAGCTGGGGCGATCGGCTCGACGTCGGCGAAGTTCGGCCACAACGAGAGGTCGATCTCCGGGCAGAGGCCGGCGAGATGCGCGACGTCGTCCCGCATCCGCCGCACGAGCTCGTCGTGACGCTCGGCTGAGAGGTCCGGCTTCGTCCCAGGCGGGCGCTTGTGCTGGGAGAGCTTCTCCGGGATCTCGCCGAGCGGGTCGATGCCGAGGAACTCCTGGGTGCGGCGCATCTCCCCGAGCGGGTCCTGACGGCAGCGCTCGAACTGGAGGATCAGCACCCTCTCGCGGGGATAGAGCTCGAGGACGCCGCGAACCTGGTCGCAGTAGAGGCCGCGATAGACCGCCTCGGACACGTGCGAGAGCTCGAACGGCTTCCCGGCCTCGTCGGCGAGCATCCGCTCGCGCTGGATGCCCGAGCGCAGGCGCTCGATGGGGTCCCGGAGCATGATCAGGAGTCGGGCGTCGGGCGCCGCGCGCTGGAGCAGCCGCATCGTCCAGAAGTCGACCATGTAGCGCGGGGTCCATTCGCCCGTGATCGCGCCGTGCGGGCGCGGGAAGAGAGCGTGGTAGCGCTCGATGAAGTCGTCCGGGGGCTCGGCGTCCCAGAAGCGGTCGAAGTAATGAAGCTCCTTGCCGGGCTTGGCCACCCGAACCACGCCCGGATGGGAGCGCATCGTCCCGCGATACCACCAGGAGGTCCCGCACCGCTGGGCGCCGACCCCGACGAAGTCGGGCGGGCCCGTGCGCCACCCGGGCGGGCATTCGGGCACCTCGAGCTCCTGCATCCAGCGTGGAATCGGGGTCATGCGAAGCTGAAAGACTAGACACCGTCCATGGCTCGATTGGCCCGCATTCGGAGCGGTCTCGGCTTCATCGGCGAGCCCGAGCGGCCGCCGGCGCCGTTCGTCGTCGGCGTGCCCCGGTCGGGCACGACGCTCCTGCGGCTGATGCTGGATGCGCACTCCCAGCTCGCGATCCCTCCCGAGACGCACTTCCTGCCGAAGCTCATCCGGGCCTGCCAGGAGGAGCTCGACGCCGATCGTGACGGCCGCAAGCGGGCGCTTGAGCTCATGACGGGGCATCGCCGATGGCCCGACTTCGGCCTCGACCCGGCCGACGTCGAGGCGCGCCTCCAGGGGGAGGGGCTACTCGAGCCCGCCGAGGCCTGCCGCGCCTTCTACGAGGCCTACGCCGCGAAGCACTCGAAGCCGCGCTGGGGCGAGAAGACCCCGCAGTACGTGAAGACGATGAAGCGCATCGGCGGCGCGCTGCCGGAGGCGCACTTCATCCACCTGATTCGCGACGGGCGCGACGTCGCGCTGTCGATCCTCGGGGTGAGCTGGGGACCGGACTCGATCGAGGACGCCGCGGTGCAGTGGACCAGCCAGGTGCGACGCGCCCGGCGGAAGGCCCGAAGCCTCGCCCACTACACCGAGGTGCGCTACGAGGGGCTTGTAGCCGACCCCGAGCCCGTCGTGCGCCGCGTCTGCGAGTTCGCGAAGCTCCCGTTCGAGCCCGAGATGCTCGACTACCACGAGGGGGCCTCGGAGCGGATGAGCGGCGTGGCACGCGATCTCGAGCTCGGCGGCGAGCGCGCCGGCATCACAGCCGCCGAGCGGGAGCGCCAGCATGCGCTGGTGACCGAGGCGCCGCAGCGCGAGCGCGCGGGCCGGTGGCGCGAGGACATGGACCCCGCCGACGTCGCCGCGTACGAGCGGATCGCCGGGCCGACGCTCGCGGAGCTCGGCTACGAGCTCGTCGAACGCTGAGCTTCGAAATACCCCGGCTGGGTATGCTTCACGAACCGTGCCGAGCGCGACCGACCAAGCCGGATACGTCTCCGACAAGGAGGCGATCCTTCGCCGCCTCGCCCGTGTGGAGGGCCAGGTTCGCGGCCTTCGGTCGATGGTCGACGACGAGGCGTACTGCATCGATGTTCTGACGCAGATCGCGGCGGCGACCAAGGCGCTCGACGGGGTGGCCCTGCGCCTCCTCGCCGATCACACGAACCACTGCGTCCGGGACGCAGTCGAGCGGGGCGGGGACGAGGCCGACGAGAAGGTGAACGAACTGGTCGCCGCGGTCGAGCGCTTCTCGAGGACGCGCTGATGGAGCAGGCGACGGCGCCCCCGATCCCGGCAGCCGGCCGCGGCGGCCGCGATGCCACCGGGGCCGTCGATCCCGGCGCCGATCCAGACCGCCCGCATCCTCCTGCGCCCGGTGCAGTTCGCCGAGGCCTCCCGCAGGCGCTACGGCGACACCTTCCGCGCCCACTTCCTTCCGGCCGGCGACGTGGTCTTCATCTCCGACCCCGATTCCCTGAAGAAGCTTTTCTCCGCCGACCGCGTCAACACCATCGCCCCCGGCCGGAACTTCGCGCTCGAGCCCCTCTTGGGCCCGCAGTCCGTGCTCCTGCTCACCGGCGACGAGCACCTGCGGCGGCGGAAGCTGATGCTGCCGCCCTTCCACGGCGAGCGGATGCGCGCCTACGAGGACGTGATCGGGCGGGTCAGCGAGCGCGAGCTCGCCACCTGGCCACTCCGCGATCCGTTCCCCATCCATCCAAGGATGCAGGCGATCACGCTCGAGGTCATCCTGCGAGCCGTCTTCGGCGTTGGCGAGGAGCGCCACGACGCGCTTCGCGAAAACCTCGTCGGGATCCTCGCCGCCACCCGCTCGCCCTCCGCGATCGGCATGACCATGCGCCGGCTTCGCTGGCTGCCGCGCTTCAAGCGGACCCGTGGGCTGATCGCCGAGACGGACGACCTTCTGGCCGCCGAGGTCGCCGAGCGGCGCGCCGACCCCCGCCTCGACGAGCGCGAGGACATCCTCTCGATGCTCGTCGCGGCCCGCTTCGAGGACGGCTCGCGGATGGACGGTCCGGAGCTTCGCGACCAGCTGATGACCCTGCTGCTGGCGGGCCACGAGACGACGGCAACCGCCCTCGCGTGGACGTTCGAGCTGCTCTACCGCTCGCCCGCGGCATTGGAGCGGGCGACCGCGGACGCCCGCGGCGGCGACGGGGCATACCTCGACGCGGTCGCGACCGAGGCCCTCCGCCTGCGGCCGGTGGTGCCGTTCACCGGACGCATGCTGCTGGAGCCCGCTGAGCTCGGCGGTTACGAGCTCCCCGCCGGCACCACCATTCTCGCGTCGATCTGGCTCGCCCACACCCGGGCGGCGACCTTCCCCGACCCCTACGCCTTCAAGCCCGAGCGGTTCCTCGACGGCGGTCCCGAAACGTATTCGTGGGTGCCGTTCGGCGGCGGCACCCGGCGCTGCCTCGGCGCCGCGTTCGCCCAGCTCGAGATGCGCGTGGTGTTGCAGACGGTCCTGCGCCGGACGGTGCTGGGGCCCGCCACGGACCGCCGCGAGAGGGTCGTGCGACGCAACGTCACGCTAGCGCCCGCTCGCGGCACCCCATCGGTGCTGCGGGAGCGTCTGGCGGCTTGAGCGGCGTCGCTGCGCTCGCCGCCGCGCTCGCGATGGCGGCGGGCGGGGGTGGCCTCGCGACCCATCTCGACGCCTCCGCGCCGCCCGTTCGCGCCGTCACCACAGGTAACCATTCCGAGCTCGTCAAGACCATCGCGATCACCCGCCGGCGCAGGGCCAGGCCGCGGGTCGCGATGTCGCTCGACCCGCGGACGCTCGGCTCGCTCGCCCCCGGGGAGCAACTGCGACTGAACGGCGAGGTTCAGGTCACCCTGACGTGCTACCGGCCGGGCCTCCCGCGCTGCATCGGGCACTCCTACTCGTACAGCCCGAAGGTCGAGACGCGCCTCGTCCTCGCCGCCACCCAGGCGGCGACATCGGGTGCCGCCGCCGTGCCGCTCTCGACCTGGGGCGGCCTCGAGTGCAGCGCCCACAGGCCTGACCGCAACCACCATTGCGTGCTCGTCTACCCCCGCATCACGGCGAACATCGGCCGGGCGGCCGAGCTGCCGTGCGCGCTGCACCGCTGCCACGTGAACATGGTGGTCGCGGCCCACAACCGCCACGCCGGGCCCCGTGACAGGCTCATCATCGGCACCGATCGGCCCAACGGCACCGTCGAGCAGGACAAGGGCAGGCTGAACGCCATCGAGATCCCGCCGGGCGCTCACCCGGCCATCAAGCGCTATCGGGCCACCCGCCGCCGCTCGCGGACGCTGCCCGTGAAGGAGGACGGTGGGCGGCGGGTCGTCTACTCGGTCCGCGTGCCGGGGCTGCGCCGCGGCGACGCCATCGCGGTCGAGGCGAAGCAGGTGACGAACATCTCCGCGCTCCCCTACGCGGCCTACGTCTCGGACGAGGTCGTTCTCGCCCGCAGCCCTCTCGCCGTCGAGCCGGCACGGCCCAGCGTCGCCTCCGAGCGCGGGTACGTCACCGAGGCGAACGGCTTCAACTGCACCCAGGGCCCCAGCCAGTTCCAGACCCCGTGCACTTCGTCGAAGGCGGGCGCGATCGCGATCAGCGCGACGCCCGCGGCCTCCGCGGCGGGGTCCGCGAGCCCTGTACGCTGAACCTGGTCTCGCGCTCGAAACCCAAGCACGTGAGCGCGGTCCCCGGCGACGTCGCTCGCATCGGCCCAGGCGGCTTCCTCTCGGTGGTGCGCTACCGGCCCTGAGGCTCGCTAGGGCGAGTCCCGAAGCGCCTCGAGGCGGGCGAAGAGCGCGGGAAGCTCATCGAGGTAGTCCTCGTAGGAAAGGCGCGCGATCTCCTCGCCGACTCCCTCGGGCGCGCCCTCGGTGGAGGTGAGCTGCTCGGCCAGGAGCTCCTTGAAGTCAAGGCCCTCGTCGAAGGCGCGCTGGGCGGAGGACTGAACGAGCCGGTAGGCGTCGTCCCGGGACAGTCCAGCCTCCACGAGCGCGGTCAGGGCCCGCTGGCTCAGCACGGCGCCGTGCGTGAGGTCGAGGTTCGCCCGCATCCGCTCGGCGTCGACGGTCATCTCGGCGACGACGCGCCTGGCGACGTTCTGTGCGTAGTCGAGGAGGATCGTCGCGTCGGGAAGCACCACCCGCTCGGCGCCCGAATGGGAGATGTCGCGCTCGTGCCACAGCGCGACGTTCTCGAGCCCGACCTGCGCGTACCCCCGCAGCACACGCGCGATCCCGCCAAGCCGCTCGGAGAGGATGGGATTGCGCTTGTGAGGCATCGCCGAGGAGCCCTTCTGGCCCGCCCCGAAGGGCTCGGTGACCTCGCGGACCTCGGTGCGCTGGAGGTTCCGCACCTCGGTCGCGAAGCGTTCGAGTCCCGCTCCTGCTAGCGCGATCGCCGACAGCAGCTCGGCGTGGCGGTCGCGCGGCACGACCTGGGTCGAGACGTCCTCGGCGCGCAGCCCGAGCGCGTCCATGACGCGGCGCTCGATGCCCGGCGGGACCGAGGCGTAGGTGCCGACCGCGCCGGAGAGCTTGCCGACCGCGACTCCGTCGAGGGCGCGCTCGAGCCGGCGGACGTTCCGCTCGGCCTCGAAGGCGAGGCCCGCGAGCTTGAGGCCGAACGTGGTGGGTTCGGCGTGGATGCCGTGGGTGCGGCCGATGCTGAGCGTGTCGCGGTGTTCCACGGCCCTGTCGATGAGCGCGTCGCGGTAGGCACGAGCGCCGTCTCCGAGCAGCGCACCGGCCTCCCGCAGCTGGACCGCGAGCGCCGTGTCGAGCACGTCGGAGGAGGTCAGCCCGTAGTGGATCCAGCGTCCCTCGGCGCCGATCGAGGCCGCGACCACGTCGACGAACGCCGCCACGTCGTGGCCGGTCGTCCGCTCCCGCTCGGCGACCGCCTCGACGGTGAAGGCCGCGCGCTCCCGACACGCCTCCGCCGCGCCGGCCGGCACCACCCCCTCGGCCGCCCACGCGTCGGTCGCCGCGAGCTCGACCTCGAGCCAGGCGGCCATGCGCCGGGCGTCGGTCCAGACGGCGCCCATCTCGGGGCGCGTGTAGCGGCGAATCACGCTCGGCCCGCCGTCAGGAGTTGATGATCCGCACGGCCAGGAGCCCGGCGTTCTTGGCCCCGTCGACCGCGACGCAGGCGACGGGCACGCCGGGCGGCATCTGCACCGCCGAGAGGAGGGCGTCGAGGCCGCCGAGGTTCTTGCCCCCGATCGGAACGCCGATCACGGGCAGGTCCGTGTGCGCCGCGGCGACCCCCGGCAGCGCGGCCGACATGCCGGCGCCGGCGATCACCACCCTCAGGCCGCGCATCCTCGCGTTGAGGCAGTAGTCGCGGACCTTCTCGGGGTCGCGATGCGCGCTCATCACGCGAACCTCGTAGCGGATGCCCGCCTCCTGAAGCGCCTGCCCGGCGGGCTGCATCTTCGGCTTGTCGTTCTTCGACCCCATGATGATCCCGACGAGGGGCGCATCGATCTCGATTTCCTCGAATGCGGCCTCGACCTCGGGCATCACCTCGGCCGTCATCACCTCCGCGGTGCCGCGGTCCTCTAGCTCCACGCCTCCTCCTTCACGGGCTCGCCTGCCCTCTCGAGATCGACCTCACGCCCGACGGCCCGCTGGGCGATGTCGGATCGCATCTGCTTTCCGTCGAACGTGATCAGCGCCGCCGCCTCGTAGGCGCGCTCGCGCGCGGCGCTCGCGCTCGGCCCGACACCGGTCACGTTCAGCACCCGCCCGCCCGCCGTCACGAGCTCGCCGTCTCGACGGGCGGTGCCGGCATGGGTGATCTCCACGCCCTCGAGCGAAGCGGCCTCGTCGAGGCCGGAGATCACGTCGCCCTTCGAGCTCGATGCCGGATATCCGGCCGAGGCCAGGACCACCGTCACCGCCCAATCGCCGGAGAAGTCGGGCCGGGCCCCGGCGAGGCCGCCGGGCTCGCGGCTCGCGAGGGAGAGCTCAGCGAGGTCGGAGCGCAGCCGCGGCAGCACGGCCTGCGTCTCGGGGTCGCCGAAGCGGCAGTTGAACTCGAGCACGCGAGGGCCGTCGGCGGTCATCATCAGACCGGCGTAGAGAACGCCGCGATAAGGCGTGCCCGCGCGGCGCATCAGATCGACGATCGGGCGGTGGACCCGCTCGGCGATGTCGTCCACCCGGTCGGCGTCGATCCCCGGAACGGGCGAGTAGCTGCCCATGCCACCGGTGTTCGGCCCGACGTCGCCGTCGCCGATTCGCTTGTAGTCCTGGGCGGGGGCGAGCGGGACGACGCTCTCGCCGTCGCACAGCGCCAAGAGCGAAAGCTCCTCGCCCTCGAGGAAGTCCTCCACGACGACCTCGGTGGCGCCGAACCGCCGCTCGACGAAGAAGGCCTCGACCGCGTCGCGCGCCTCGGCCTCGTCAGCGCAGATGATCACGCCCTTGCCCGCGGCGAGGCCGTCGGCCTTCAGCACGGTCGGATAGGAGGCGGCGGCCAGGTGGGAGAGGGCCTCCTCGCGATCGCGCACGACGGCGTGATCGGCGGTCGCGACCCCCGCCTCGGCCATGAGCGTCTTCGCGTGAACCTTCGATCCCTCGAGCCGCGCAGCGTCGGCGCTCGGGCCGAACGCGGGCACGCCCGCGGCCTCGAGCGAGTCGACGAGCCCGGCGACGAGCGGCGCCTCCGGACCGACGATCACGAGGTCGACCGACTCGGCGCTCGCTGCCGCGACCAGCCCGGGCACGTCGCCCGCCTCGACGTCGAGGCAGCGGGCGTCAGCGGCCATGCCGGCGTTGCCGGGCGCCGCGAGCAGCTCGTGCGGCGCGCCCGCCCTCGCGAGCGCTCGAAGGATCGCGTGCTCGCGCCCCCCGGATCCGACGACGAGGATTCGCATGCGGGGTGCTCGAGGCTCGCTAGAGGCTCTTGATGAAGTCCTCGGCGGGGATGGCGGTCAGGGTCTGGTTCGAGGTCGTGCCACGCGAGCCGAGCTCGACGGAGACCTTGGCCATGGTCTGCTCATCCGGCGCCTCGACGACGCTGACGAAGTCGTACTGGCCGAGGGTCGCCCACTGGTTGGTGACCTTCACGCCGAGTTGCTCCATCTCCTTGTTGACCTCCTGCACCCGGCCGGGGTGGTTCTTGATCGTCTTCACGCCGTCAGGCGGTGAAGCTCGTGAGCATGATGTAGGTCGGCAAAAGGGTCTCCTCCTTACCCGTGCTGGCTGGACTAGCCTGAGCCTACCTTGCCCGGCCATCCGATCTTCGCCGCGGTCTATGACCGCATCGCCGCGGTGGCGGAGCGGCGGGGGGCTCGGCGCGATGCGGGCCGACGTCGTCGGTCAGGCCGGAGCGGCGTGCCGTGCTCGAGCTCGGCGCCGGGACCGGGCACAACCTCGACCACTACACCGACGCCGTCACCCAGCTGATCCTGACCGAGCCCGATCCCCATATGGCCAGGCGCCTGCGCGACCGGCTCAGGTCCCAGCCGCCCGCTGTCGAAGCCGCGCGAGTGATCGAGGCGCCGGCGGAGCGGCTCCCGGTCGCCGATGCGTCGGTGGACGCCGTCGTATCCACACTTGTCCTCTGCACGGTCGACGACCCCGCCGCCGCGGTGGCGGAGGTGGTTCGGGTCCTCCGGCCCGGCGGCCGGCTGCTCCTCCTCGAGCACGTGCGCGGCCCCGATCCGCGACTCGCGCGGTGGCAGGACCGCCTCGAGCGGCCGTGGGGCTGGTTCTCGGGCGGCTGCCACCCGAACCGTGACACCGAGGCGGCGATCGCGGCCTCGGGCCTCGGCGTGGACGGCCTCGAGCGCGACGACCAGCCGCGGATGATGGGACCGCTGCTGCGGTCGATCGTCATCGGCACCGCCTCGCGGACCGCCGAACGTCCCTCGAGCCCGCCCGTACCCCCCAGCGCGGGACGTTCACCGGGTCAGCGGAGTCCTACGCTCACCTGCAGCGAGTGGCCGTTGCGCGTGACGTGCAGCGTGCTGCCGTCCGAGAGGCCGACCTGGGTGACCCCGCCGGCGGCCGAGGTGACCGCGCCGAGTCCGAGCTGCCCGCGCCGAGGGCGAAGATCGCCGCGGCGTGGAGGTCCTTCGCCTTCGAGGTCCAGCTCACCGTGTCCCGGGCCTGCTTCCGGCGGAGCTTGGGATAGGTCCAGCCGGCGAGCGGATTCGACCGCCCGCGGACCACCTTCGCCGGCCGGGTGTGAGCGTTGGTCCAGTCGTCGAGCGCGCCCGCCGTGCCGGCTCCGCCGAGCGAAGGGCGGAGGCGGACCGCTTCGACGCCGCCACGTCCGGGCCGAGCTGGAAGTAGCGGGTGTAGCGATGGGCGCGCTTCGAGCGGACGTCGTCGCAGACGATCAGCGCCAGGCCGGGGTGGTAGAGGAAGAGCCGCTCCTGGCTGACGCCCTGGCGGTGGAGCATCGGGTTGGTGACGAGGATCGCGTACCAGCCGCACCCTGGCCGGTCGCCATCCGGTCCGTAGGGCTCGGCTTGTCGCGGTGCTTGTGCCAGAACCAGAGGAAGTCCTGGCCGTCGACCGTGAGCGTCGAGTGGGCGGCAGCGGAGCGGGCGAAGCTGATAGCGCCGATCGTGTCGTCGTAGATCCCGTGTCGGCCACGACCCGCCGTTGCGGTCGTACAGCTCGAAGCTGCCGTCGTCGGCGTGCTTGTGGTGCCAGGTGTGGAAGGACGCGCTGACGGCCAGGTAGCCGCCCGTCGCCTGGTCCTTGACGACCGCGTAGCCCGCGTGGCGCGCGACCCAGAGGCCGTTCTGGCCGTAGGCGATCCCTCCGATCTCGGGAATCGGCGGGACCCAGAAGGTGTCGCCGATCTGCGCCTCGGTGCCCGCGGTCGAGGTCAGCCAGGCGAGCGCCGCGTACATCTTGTCCCGCGCCGCGATGAGCCTCTGATCGTTCGGCTCGACGACGCCGAGCCACGTCGAGATCAGCCGTAGCGCGCAAGTAGCCGGGGCTGTTCTCCATCCACACGCCGCTCGCCTCGTCGAGCCCTGTGGACGCGCCGTGGAAGCGCTTCTCGCCTGTCGCCCGGCCGGGCGATGCTCCGTCGGGGCTGCTTCCGAGGATCGCAGCCCATCTCCACCGAGAGCTGGTGGTTGGCGATGTCGCTGTGGGTCTTGCGCAAGAAGCGGTCGTCACGCTTGAGCGAGCGATGAAGCCCCGTCTGCTTCGACGAGGCTCGGCAGGCGTTCGCCTTGGCCACGTAGGCGATGTACTCGGCGCGGCGCGCGGTGATGCGGTCGCGCCAGGCGATCCGGGCCGGACCTTGTGCGCCGCGCTCGGCCTGGACCCAGCTCCAGCGAGGTCACGGCCTCGCGCAGGGCCTGGGTCGGCGGCGCTGTAGCGGTCCTTGGGGTCGTGGTAGGCCCAGACGAGGACGTCGATCCAGCTGAAGTCGTAGAGGCTGTGGAGGTAGTTCCCGGGCGTGGTCCCAGACCCCGGCTGTGCGCCGATGAATGCGGGCCGGATGTGTCCCCGGCGCGAGTCGTCGACGCGCGAGGGAGGAAGGTCGGCTGGGTGCCCGCCCGAGTCCGAGCGCCGGGCAGCACGCTCCGCGGCGACCGACCCGGCGGCCCGCGACCGTCGCACGCAATAGCCGCCATGATCGCCGACCGCATTGCAGCCGCGACGTCTCAATGCGGCCTGGGCCCGCTCAGGCTGCGGCTTCGACCGGCTCGGCGGTGCGCTCCGTGCTGAAGGTGAGCTCGCCCCCCTCGGCGCCGACGCGCACGATGTCGCCCTCGCCGACCTCGCCCTCCAGCAGCTTCAGGGCGAGCTTGTCGACGAGCTGCTTCTGGATCACGCGCTTCAGCGGCCGGGCGCCGTAGGTGGGGTCGTAGCCCATGTTGCCGAGGAGGGTGCGGGCGTCGTCCGAGAGCTCGATCCCGATCCCGCGCTCGAGCAGGCGGCGCGGCGAGCAAAGCGACCTGCAGCTCGACGATCTCGCCGATCTGCGCGCGGCTCAGGGGCTGGAACTCGACCACCTCGTCCAGCCGGTTGACGAACTCGGGCTTGAAGCTCGCTCCGACACCCCCTCGAGGCCACCCGGGATGTTCGAGGTCATGATCAGGATCGTGTTCGTGAAGTCCACCGTGCGGCCCTGGCCGTCGGTGAGGCGCCCATCGTCCATCAGCTGCAGCAGCGTGTTGAAGGCGTCGGGGTGGGCCTTCTCGATCTCGTCGAGCAGGATCACGGCGTAGGGCCGGCGCCGGACGGCCTCGGTGAGCTGGCCGCCCTCCTCGTAGCCGACGTAGCCGGGCGGGGCGCCGATCAGGCGCGCGACCGCGTGCCGCTCCATGTACTCCGACATGTCGATGCGCACCATCGCGTCGCGAGGAGTCGAACATGAACTCGGCGAGGGCTCGCGCCAGCTCGGTCTTGCCGACCCCGGTGGGGCCGAGGAACAGGAAGACGCCGATCGGCCGGTTCGGGTCGGAGAGCCCGGCGCGCGAGCGGCGGAGCGCGTTCGCGACCGCCTCCACGGCCTCGTCCTGCCCGATGACCCGCTCGTGCAGGCGGTCCTCCATGTGGATGAGCTTCTCCACCTCGCCCTCCATCAGGCGCGAGACGGGGATGCCGGTCCATTTGGCGACCACCTCGGCCACGTCCTGCTCGGTCACCTCCTCGGCCAGCATCGTGCCACCCTCGGTGTGAAGCTCGGCGAGGCGGGCCTCCTGCTCGGAGACGATCTTCTCGAGCTCCGGGATCTCGCCGTACTTGAGCTCGGCGGCGCGCTCGAGGTCGGCCTCGCGCTCGGCGCGCTCGGCCTCCCGCGTCGCCTCCTCGAGGCGCGCCTTCGCCTCCTTGATCGCGTCGATGGCGCTCTTCTCGTTCTGCCACCGCGCCGTCATCTCCGACTCGCGCTCGCGAAGCTCGGCGAGCTCCGCCGTCGAGCGCCTCCAGCCGGGCCCTCGATGCGTCGTCCTTCTCCTTCGCGAGGGCCGTGCGCTCGATCTCGAGCTGGGTGATCCGGCGCCGGACCTCGTCGAGCTCGGTGGGAACGGAGTCGATCTCGATCTTGAGCCGCGAGGCCGCCTCGTCGATCAGGTCGATCGCCTTGTCGGGCAGGAAGCGGTCGGCGATGTAGCGCTCAGAGAGGGTCGCGGCCGCGACCAGGGCGGAGTCCGTGATGCGCACGCCGTGGTGGTTCTCGTAGCGCTCCTTGAGCCCGCGGAGGATCGCGATCGTGTCGGCGACGTCCGGCTCGTCGACGAACACCGGCTGGAACCGGCGCTCGAGCGCGGCGTCCTTCTCGATGTGCTTGCGGTACTCGTCGAGGGTGGTGGCGCCGACGGC
The DNA here is from genome assembly GCA_963823245.1 of uncultured Actinomycetes bacterium. GTDB lineage: Bacteria > Actinomycetota > Thermoleophilia > Solirubrobacterales > 70-9 > JAWVFM01. The sequence goes on from CAWGKQ010000010.1 coordinate 406,040, forward strand.
ACGGAGCTCGCCGCGCGCGAGCATCGGCTTCAGCAGGTTCGCGGCATCCACGGCGCCCTCGGCGGCGCCGGCGCCGACGATCGTGTGGAGCTCGTCGATGAAGAGGACGACCTGGCCCTCCGCCGACTGCACCTCCTTGAGCACGGCCTTCAGGCGCTCCTCGAAGTCGCCGCGGTACTTCGAGCCGGCCAGCAGCGCCCCGATGTCGAGCGCGATCACCCGGCGGTCGCGCAGCGACTCGGGGACGTCGCCGTCGATGATGCGCTGGGCGAGCCCCTCCACGATGGCGGTCTTGCCGACACCCGGGTCGCCGATCAGCACCGGGTTGTTCTTCGTCCTCCGGGAGAGGACCTGGATCACGCGCCGGATCTCCTCGTCGCGGCCGATCACCGGGTCGAGCTTTCCCTGCGCCGCCTCGGCCGTCAGGTCGCGGCCGAACTTCTCGAGTGCCTGGACCGTCTCCTCGGGGTTCGGCGAGGTGACCCGCTCCGGCCGGAGCTCCTCGATCGCCTTGGCGAGCTCCTCGCGCGGAGGGAGGAGGTCGGCGACGCCGGACGAGCGGTCGGCGAGCGCCAGCAGGATGTGGTCGGTGGAGATGTACTCGTCGCCGCCGTCCGCGGCCTCGCGCTCGGCGCGCTGGAGGACCTTGACGAACGAGGAGCTGGGCCGGCTCTCGGGCTCGGCGTCGCCGGAGAGCGTCGCGAGACCTTGCACGGCGCTCCGGGCGCCGTCGCGGATCGCGGCCACGTCTGCCCCGACGCGCTGAAGGATCGGCACCACCAGGCCGTCGTCCTGCTCGAGGAGCGCGAGCAGGAGGTGCGAGGGCGCGACCTCGGTGTTGCGATGCGCGGTGGCGAGCCTCTGGGCGGCGGCGACGGCCTCCTGGGACTTCGTGGTGAAGCGATCGGGTTGCACCTATGAGCCCTCCTTCGCGCGGTCAGCCCCGTCCGGCAGCGGGCGCTCGACGGGGATTCGCACGCTCTTCGGCTCGTACGCGCCGTACGGGACGATCTCCGCCCGCATGGAGCTCCGCACCCGCTCCACCTCCGCGAGCATCCGCTTCTCGATCTCCGCGGCGCGCCTGCGCATCCGGCGCAGCTCGGCGCGAGCCCGCTCCAGCTCGGCCTCGAGCTCGAGGACCGTCTCGACGCCTGCGAGGTTCAGTCCCTCCTCGGCGGTCATGCGCTGGATGCGCCGCAGGAGCTCGACGTCCCGGAGCGAGTAGAGGCGGGTGTTCTTCGGCGAGCGCTTCGGCTCGATCAGGCCGCGGGCCTCGTACATGCGGAGGGTCTGGGGGTGCATCTCGGCGAGCTCCGCTGCGACGGAGATCATGAAGACCGCGCGGCGCTGGTCGAGCCCACGGTCCCGCTCGCCGGCCTCGGCCCTCTTCCCGTCGCCGCCCTGGGGGGCTCGCCCTCGGGCGCTCACTCCGCACCGACCTTCGTCGATCGCGCGGACGCGTCACGCAGCAGCCGTTCGCGCGGATCGTGGTCGTTCATCGCCTCGGCGAAGTCGGTCGAGGGCCTTCTTCTGGTCCCTCGTCAGGTCCCGTGGAACCTCGATCTCGAGCCGGTACAGGATGTCGCCGCGGCCTGAGCCCTTGGCCTTCGGGGGTCCCTCGCCGCGGAGGCGCTGGACCGTCCCGTGCTCGGTGCCGGCGGGGATGCGGATTCGCTTCGTTCCCGAGAGCGTCGGCACCTCGACGGTCCCGCCCTCGATCGCCTCGGCGATCGTGATCGGCACGGTGACCTCGAGGTTGCCGTCAGGACGCTGGCGGAAGACCGGTGACGGCGCCACGCGCGTGACCACGTAGAGGTCGCCCGGCGGCCCGCCGAGCGGCCCGTCCTCACCCTTGCCCGCGACGCGGATCCGCGTGCCCTCCTGGACCCCGGCCGGGACCTTGACGCGGTAGCGCTTGCGCTGGAGCGTCAGGCCAGAGCCGCCGCACGTCTCGCACGGCGACTCGATGATCTGGCCGCGTCCCCCGCATTGCGGGCAGGGCTGGCTGATCGAGAAGAATCCCTGGCTCTGGTTGTCGACGCCGCGACCTCCGCAGCGCGGGCAGGTCACGGGGGATGTGCCGGGCTTCGCCCCCGTGCCGTGGCAGGTGGTGCAGGTGGCCTGCTTCGGCACGGTCACGGAGACCTCGGTGCCGTTCACGGCCTGGTCGAAGGTGAGCCGCACCTCGGTCTCGAGGTCGCGCCCGCGCATCGGCTCCGGCTGGCCGGGCCCGCCGCGGCCGAAGATCGTCGAGAAGATGTCCCCGAGGTCGGAGGTGAAGCCCCCACCCGCGGCGGGACCGCGGCCGCGGCCGCCGCCGAAGCCGCCGAACATGCCGCCCGAGTCGTACTCCTTGCGCTTCTCGGCGTCCGAGAGCGTGTCGTAGGCCTGCTGGACCTCCTTGAACCGCTCCTCCGCGTCCTTGTCGTCGGGGTTGCGATCGGGGTGGTACCTGCGGGCCAGCTTGCGATAGGCCTTCTTGATCTCGTCGGCGCTCGCCTTGCGGGAGACCCCGAGGACCTCGTAGAAGTCGCGTGCCATCCGGACCCCCTTACTCGGCGACGACGACCCGAGCCGGGCGGACGACGTGGTCCCCGAGGCGGTAGCCGCGCGCCAGGACCTCCAGGACCGTGCCCGGCTCGCTGCCGTTTCCGGGCTGGGTGGAGAGGGCCTCCGATGTTGTCGGGTCGAACTTCTCGCCGGCAGGGTCGAACGACTCCACGCCGGCGCTCCGCAGGGCCCCGGTCAGCTCGCCCAGGACCAGCCGCACACCGTCGGCGAGGGGGTCATCGGCCGGAGCGGCCTCGAGCGCCCGCTCGAGGTTGTCGACCGCGGGGAGGATGCTCGTCGCGAGCGAGACCTTGGCCCGGCGCTCCGCGTCGCTCGCCTGCTGGGCGGCGCGCTTGCGGTAGTTCTCGAAGTCGGCCTTGGCGCGCTGGGCGAGCTCCAGGTACTCGTCGCGCTCGCGCTTGACATCGTCAAGTAGGGCGGCGAAATCGCCCTCGACCGCCTCCGCCGACTCACTCTCGGCCGTCGGTGACGACTTGTAGTCGGTATTCGACTGCAACTCGCCACCGGCCGGGCGCTCAGCCTCCCTCGCTGCCTCGTCCTCCGCGGCTGGCGCTCCGGCGGGCTGACGCTCCTGCCAGCCCGCCGGGGCCCCTGCGGGCCTCGGATCACGACCGCTCGTCATCCACCACCTCCGCGTCGACGACCTCCTCCTCGGCGGCGGCGCCGTTGCCGGAGGCCGCCCCGTCGCCCGAGGAGTCGGCCTGCTGGGAGGCCGCCTGCTGGTAGAGCTGCTCGGAGACCTTGTGGAAGGCCGCCTGCAGGGCGTCGGTCTTGGACTTGATCTCCTCGACGTCGCTCGAGTCGAGGACCGCCTTGACGTCGGCGATGGCCTTCTCGACGTCCTCCTTGTCGGAGGACGAGAGCTGGTCGCCCATGTCGGCCACCTGCTTCTCGGCCTGGTACGCGGCGTTCTCGGCGACGTTGCGCGCCTCGGCGAGCTCGCGCTGCCCGCGGTCCTCCTCAGCATGCGCCTCGGCGTCCTTGATCATCTGATCGACCTCACCCTCGTCGAGCCCGGAGCCGCCCTTGATCTCGATCTTCTGCTCCTTGCCAGTCCCCAGGTCCTTCGCGGAGACGTTGAGGATGCCGTTGGCGTCGATGTCGAACGTGACCTCGATCTGCGGCATGCCGCGAGGCGCCGGCGGGATGCCGGTGAGCTGGAACTTGCCGAGCGACTTGTTGTAGCTCGCCATCTCGCGCTCGCCCTGAAGGACGTGGATCTCGACCGAGGGCTGGTTGTCGTCGGCGGTCGAGAAGATCTCCGACTTCTTCGTCGGGATCGTGGTGTTGCGCTCGATGAGCTTGGTCATCACGCCGCCCTTGGTCTCGATGCCGAGGGTCAGCGGGGTGACATCGAGAAGCAGCACGTCCTTGACGTCGCCCGAGAGGACGCCCGCCTGGATCGCGGCCCCCACGGCCACGACCTCGTCGGGGTTCACGCCCTGGTGCGGGTCCTTGCCGACCAGCTCCTTCACCTTCTCCTGCACGGCCGGCATGCGGGTCATGCCGCCGACGAGGATCACGTGCTCGATGTCGGGCGCGCCCGCGTCGGAGAGCGCCTGCTTGACCGGAGAGACCACGCGATCGAGCAGCTCGGAGGTGAGCTCGGCCAGCTTGGCTCGCGAGAGCTTCATCTCGAGGTGCTTGGGCTGCCCCTCGACGGCCGTGATGAACGGGAGGTTGATCGTCGTCTCCTGCGTCGTGGAGAGCTCGATCTTCGCCTTCTCGGCGGCCTCGTAGAGGCGCTGCAGCGAGTTCTTGTCGGCCGAAAGGTCGACGCCCTGGTCGCGCTTGAACTCCGCGACCATCCACTCGACGATCGCCTTGTCCCAGTTGTCGCCGCCGAGGTGGTTGTCGCCCGCGGTGGACTTGACCTCGAAGACCCCGTCGCCGATCTCGAGGACCGACACGTCGAAGGTGCCGCCGCCGAGGTCGAAGACGAGGATCGTCTGGTCGGTGGCCTCCTTGTCGAGACCGTAGGCGAGAGCTGCGGCGGTCGGCTCGTTGATGATGCGCTTGACGTCGAGCCCGGCGACCTTGCCGGCGTCCTTCGTGGCCTGGCGCTGGTCGTCGTTGAAGTAGGCCGGGACCGTGATCACGGCGGAGTCGACGGTCTCGCCGAGCTTCGCCTCCGCGTCGGACTTCAGCTTCTGGAGGATCATCGCCGAGATCTCGGGCGGCGAGTAGTCCTTGCCGCGGACCTCGACCCGGACGTCGCCGTTGGGGCCGGCGACGACCTTGTACGGGACGATGGTCTCCTCCTCCTTGACCTCCGCCTCCTTGCGGCCCATGAAGCGCTTGATCGAGAAGATCGTCGCCTCGGGGTTGATCACCGCCTGGCGCTTCGCGACCGTCCCGACGAGCCGCTCGCCCGATTCGGTGAACGCCACGACGGACGGGGTGGTGCGCCCGCCCTCGGCGTTCTCGAGGACCTCGGGCTCGCCGCCGTCGAGCACGGCGACGCACGAGTTGGTCGTGCCGAGGTCGATGCCGATGGTTCTTGCCATGTCGAAAGCTCCTTCGCTCGCAGAAAACGGGCGCCGTGGCCCGCCCTTACCTTGATTTCAAGCCAATAATCTGAGTCAGACGATAGCAGATCTACGCACGAGGTCAAGGCGTCAGCACGCGCGGACAGCGGGTCCCCGGCTTCGTGCGATCCGATTGGCGTCCGGCGGCGCTACTTGACGGTGAGCGTGCCCTTCATGCCGGCCTCCTCGTGGCCGGGCACGCTGCAGAAGAAGGTGTAGTTGCCGGGCTTCAGGTCGACGCTCGCGGACGTCGAGCCGCCGGTGATGATCTTCGTGCCGCCGAGGTCCTTGCCGCTCGCGTCGGAGATCCGGACGTCGTGTCCGACCGGCGAGTCGTTGGTGAAGTCGATCGTGACCTTGCCGGCGGTGGCGCTCAGCGAGCTCTGCTGGAAGGCGAGCGCCCCGCTCGGGTCCGCCGAGACGTCGACGGCCGGCCCGCCGCCCGATGGCGCGGGCGCGCCCCCGCCACCGCCGGCGGTGGTCTTGCCGCCGCCCGATGGCGCGCCCCCGCCCGCCGCGGCCGTCGTGCACTTGACCTGGTCGGCGCTGGGCGCGGCACCGGGCTGGAGCTCGGGGCCCGTGTTCACGTAGTTGACGTTGCGCGCCACGAAGTTGGCGACGAGCTCCGCGTTCTGCCCCTGGAGGATCCCGGCCGGCATCCGGCCGCCGATGCCGTTCTCGACTGCGCTGAGGACGCGCTGGCAGTTGGCGTCGACGACGCTCTTCGACTCGGGGCTCGTCGCGAGCAGGACGTCGAGGTTCGGCCCGACGACGCCGTCGGTGCCTCCGGCGGCGAGCGTGTGGCAGGCCCCGCAGTTCTCCTTGAAGAGCGTCTGGGCGGTGCGGTCGCTCGAGGGGATCGACTTCTCCGCCGCGCTCTCCTCGCCGCGCACCTTGATCGCCCAGTAGGGGATGACGATCACCGCGATGACGGCGACGACTCCGAAGATCCAGAAGGGACGCTTGCTCATGGCTTTGCCCCCGCGCCGGCGCGAGGCGCGCGGATACTAACCCCCGCCACTCGCAGGGGCCCGCCGCCCGCCCGCCGGTAAGGGCACATCCGGGCGAGGGCGCACTCGTTGCAGCGGGGCCGGGGCCGGCAGACCCTCCGGCCGTGCTCGATGAGGTTGATGTGAAGCTCGTAGGCGTCCTCGGGATCTGTGACCCGCAGCATCTCGTCGTGCGCCTCGGAGAACGATGCGTTCGGGCGGAAGAGGCCGAGGCGCCCGCCGACCCGGTAGACGTGGGTGTCCACCGGGATCTCCGGGCGCCCGAGCGCGAAGATCATCACGCACGCCGCTGTCTTCCTGCCGACGCCGGGGATGGCCTCCAGGTGGTCCATGGCCTCCTCGCGCGGGGCATCGGGCCAGCCAGTCCAGGTCGGGCGGATCGCCGATGCGTCGCAGCGCCTCCTGGATCCGCGGCGCCTTGGTCGGGGCGAGCCCGCCCGGGCGAATCGCGTCGGCCACTTCACTCGAGCGGCGCGTCGCGCACTTCCTCCCAGGTGGGGAAGCGCTCGCGCAGGCGGTCGTAGGCGGTATCTCGATTCGAAATCATTCGTGTTCTGGGAGAGGATCGTGCGGACGAGCTCCGCGATCGGGTGGCCGTGCGGATGGTTGACCTTCGGCCCGTACAGCTCGCGGAGCCGGTCGCGGATCGCGCGTACGCGCCGCTTCGGGGGCCGCCGCCAGTCCGAGTGGCGAGCGCGAGGGGTCGGCGGCATTCGAGGCAGGATATGAGCCGGCGCGCCAGAAACGAGTCGTCAACGCCCCCTTTACAATCTCGCAACCTTGTCTCGCCCGTTCTCCGCAATAGGCCGCCATCTGCCCGGCGGATGGCTCGACGCGCTCAGGCAGGTCCTCCTGTTCGGCCTCGCCTACGTCGTCTACCAGATCGTGCGCGGCCTGGTCAGCGGTGAGCAGGGCGTCGCGCTCTCAAACGCCCAGCACGTCATCCACCTGGAGCGCTCGGTCGGCGCGTTCTTCGAGCCCGGGCTCCAGCAGGCCCTGCTCAGCCACCACTGGCTGATCGACCTGGCGAACTTCTTCTACCTCAACTGCCACTTCGTGCTGACCTCGGCGTTCCTGCTCTGGCTCTACATGAAGCGCAACGAGAACTTCTACTTCGTGCGCAACATGTTCCTGGTGGCGATGGGAGTCGCGCTGGTGGGCTACGGCCTCTTCCCGACCGCTCCGCCGAGGATGGTGCCCGGCGCCGGCTTCACCGACACCATCAGCGCCTTCACCCACACGAGCCAGGACTCCTCGTTCACGAGCTTCCTCGTCAACTCGTATGCCGCCGTGCCGAGCATGCACATCGCTTTCGCGCTGATGATCGGCGTGCCCGGCTTCGTGCTCTGCCGCACCCCCGCGGCGCGGATGTGGTGGTCGGCCTATCCGATGCTCGTCCTGTTCGTGATCGTCGTGACGGCCAACCACTTCTGGTTCGACGCCGCGGCGGGCGCCGCCGTCGCCTGTATGGCGGCCGTCGCCGCGACGCAGCTCGCCCGCCTGCGGCCCGGCGCCTGGGCCTGGCGCGAGGGCACCGACCAAGCGCCGGCCTAGCGCCTCCTCGGATGCCTGACGCCGACGACGCGGTGAAGCTCGTGACCGAGCCCGCGAACGTCACGCGCCTCGGTGCCACGGGTCCCGAGCAGCGCTTCGCAGTCAAGCACCAGCGCGTCCTCCGGGCGCTGCGCGCAGCCGGTGCCGGCAAGGCCGAGGCGCGCGAGCTCGCGTTGGCGGCGCTCGAGCAGGTGGGCGGGGGGCGGAGGTCCACCCTGCCAGAGGGCCTGCAGGCCGGTGCGCGCAGCGACCGAGAGGTCGAGCGTTGGTGGATCCCCGCCGACGCGGTCCGCTTCTAGTTCAGCTCCAGCCGCCCGCTAGGGCGCTCGCCTGCGTGCCCCAGCAGAAGGACGTGAAGACCCCGGCAGTCGGGTTGAACAGGCAATGCACCCACACCGACTTCGAAGGGTTCCCGGCGTCCGTGATCAGCGTGTCGAGCGAGTCGAAGCCCGCCCCGCTCGCCGGCCCGATCTGGCCCGCGGTGTTCGCTCCGATCCCGAAGGCGGTCACGCTCGCCGGGTTCTCGGTGAAAACGGTGCCGATGAGGTTGCCGGAGCTGTTGTTGTTCTGCAGCTGCAGCTGGGTGAACTTGTCGGCGTCGCCGTCCGTGGCCAGGCCGAATTCGCCAGACTCGAGGAAAAGAGCGGCTGCGGGCTTGTGGCGTCGATCTTCCCGCTCCCGAACAGGATGCGGCCCGAGCGCTCAAGGCACTCGGGTCGAGACCGCCCAGCTGGAGCGCGTTGTCCGCGGTTGAGGCCGTCGTCGCCGTCGTGCGCGGTGTCGGCCGTGTTCGCGGTCGTCGCCGTGTCGGCCGTCTTGGCCTTCGGCACCTTGCCAAGCTTCGACTCGTTCACCTGCTTGCCGGTGATGGTGTTGTTCTTGAGCTTCTTGCCGGCGACCGACTGGTTCTTCAGGGTCTTTCCGTTGATCTTCGACGCGGCGTACGCGCCGCCGGCGATCGCAAGAAACACCGCCACCGTGGACATCACGTTGGCGTAGCTGAACCTCGTCACCGTCCTTGCGCATGGGAGCTCCCTCTCTCGCTGGCAGTTGATCGACCCTACACCTGCCGCCGCCGCCGCGCGGTCTGCCGAGTCGGTAGGTTGCCTCGCGAGTGGCCGAGCTTCGCGACGTGCGCACGACCGACGAGCTGCGGGTGTACGCCCGCAACCGGCTGATCGAATCGCGCCTGACCCCGAACGCGATCTCGCTGACCGGTTTCGTCCTCAACGTCGCCGCGGCCGTGCTGATCCTCGAGCGCCTCTTCTTCCTGGCCGGGCGTCGCCTTCATCGTCGGTTCGATCATGGACACGCTCGACGGCCGCTACTCGCGGATGTCCGGAAAGGGAACCCAGTTCGGCGCCTTCCTCGATTCGACGCTGGACCGGATCGAGGAGGGCATCGTGCTCGCTGCGGTCGCCTGGTACTTCGCCGACATCGGCGACTCGGTCGCCGCCGCCTTCTGCGTGGTCGCCGTGCTGGGCTCGCTGATGGTCTCCTACACGCGGGCGCGGGCGGAGGCGCTCGGCATCGAGTGCAAGGTCGGAATCGCCACCAGGCCGGTGCGCGTGGTGATCCTCTCGATCGGCCTCGTGTTCGCGAAGGGCGCCGGGATCGGCGACTTCGAGCTCCTCGCGCCGGCCGTCTACGTGCTCGCCGCGCTCACCGCGGTCACGGCGCTGCAGCGCGTTTGGCACGTCCGGAGCGAGATGAAGCGAGCTGAGCCTGTGAACGAGGTGTAACGAACCGCCGTTCGAGGCATATATTCGACTCACCCTGCCCGAGGAGGACTTGGCACGCATGAGCACCGAGAACGGACACGCGGAGAACGGCTCCGGCAACGGACGTCACGCCGACGACGGCAAGGTCCGCGTCGCGATCGTCGGCGTCGGGAACTGCGCCAACGCCTTCATCCAGGGCGTCACCTACTACAAGGACGCCGATCCCGCCGAGTCCGTCCCCGGTCTCATGCACGTCGACCTCGGCGGCTACCACGTGCGCGACATCGAGTTCGTCGCCGCCTTCGACATCGACACCGAGAAGGTCGGAAAGGACCTCTCCGAGGCGATCTGGTCGGGGCAGAACAACACGATCAAGTTCGCCGAGGTGCCCAACCTCGGCGTCAAGGTCGAGCGCGGGATGACCCACGACGGCCTCGGCAAGTACCTGAAGCAGAGAATCACCAAGGCCCCGGGCCCCACGGCGGACATCGTCGGGATCCTCCAGGAGACGAGGGCGGACGTGCTCGTGTGCTACCTGCCCGTCGGCTCCGAGCAGGCGACCAAGTGGTACGTCGAGCAGGCGCTCAAGGCCGGCGTCGGCTTCGTGAATTGCCTGCCGGTGTTCATCGCCCGTGAGGACTACTGGGACGAGCGCTTCACGGAGGCCGGCCTGCCGATCATCGGCGACGACATCAAGTCGCAGGTCGGCGCCACGATCGTGCACCGCTCGCTTGCCCGCCTGTTTCACGATCGTGGCGTCCATATGGCGCGCACGAGCCAGCTCAACGTCGGCGGCAACATGGACTTCTTCAACATGCTCGAACGCGAGCGCCTCGACTCGAAGAAGGAGTCGAAGACCAACGCCGTGACCTCGATCATGGGGCACGAGCTGCCCTCCGACGACGTGCACGTCGGCCCCTCGGACTACGTGCCGTGGCTCACCGACCGCAAGTGGGCCCATATCCGCCTCGAGGGCCAGAGCTTCGGCGACGTGCCCCTGAACGTCGAGCTGAAGCTCGAGGTCTGGGACTCGCCGAACTCGGCCGGCATCGTCATCGACGCCGTGCGGATCATCAAGCTGGCGCTGAATGATGGGATCGCCGGCCAGCTCGACGGCCCCTCCAGCTACCTCATGAAGTCACCGCACACCCAGCGCCCCGACGACGAGGCTCGTGAGCAGACCGATGCCTTCATCGCCGAGCACGCGCGCAAGGCGCCGGGCGAGCGGGCCAAGGAGCTGGCGGCCGAGGGCGTCGCGAGCAGCTAGGCCGCGGGCGACCGCAGCCGCCTATCCTGCGCCGGTGGCCCCCGGCGAACCACTGCGGATCGTCCATGTGACGCCGCATCCCTGGGGGGCGCACGACGAGCTGAACCTGTACGTGGCGAAGCTCGCCGCGGAGCTCGACGGCCGCGGGCATTCGGTCATCGTGGCTGCGCCATCCGAGACGCGAGCGCGGGTGCGAGAGGCGCGGGCCGCGATCAAGGCGGCCGCGGAGCGCGACGGCGACATCGGTGCCCGGTGGGACGGGCCGAGGGTCAGCGACGGCGGACCCCCCGTGCTCGCGGTGGGGCAGGGGGTGCCCCTCCCCGGCGGGCCGCGGCCCCGAACCGCCACGGTGCCGCTCGATCTCGGCCCCACGCTCGAACGCCTCCTGTCGGGCGTCGAGTTCGACATCGTCCACGTCCACGACCCGTTCGCACCGGGCGCGTCCTCGATCGCGCTGCGCCACTCCCACTCGCTGAACGTCGGGACCTTCCACGCGCCGACCGAGCGGCTGCTCTCGACCCAGGTCGCCCGCCCGCTCGTGGAGATCTTCTTCGGTCGCCTCGACGCCCGCACCGCCTCGACCGCCGCGACGCGGGACCTGGTGGCGCGCTACTTCCCGGGCACGTACTCGCTGGTTGAGGCGGGGGCCGACCCGGCCGAGCCGCGCTGGCCACGCGCCGACGTCAAGCGGGGGTCCCGCCCGGTGCGCATCGCCTTCTGCCTGCGGGAGGAGCGCGGCGCCCTGCGGCTCTTCCTGCGCGCCCTGCGGAGGCTTCCGCTCGAGTCCGACTGGGAGGTGGCTGTCTGGCTCGACGCCGGCGACGAGCCGCCGCTTCGGATCGCGCGCCGGCTTCGCGATCGGATCTCGATCACGGGCCCGCGCGAGCTCGGGGCCGAGGAGCTGATCGCCGGCGCCGACGTCGTCGTCCTCGCGTCGGGGGGCCCTCGGCCCGCGCCGGGTCTGGTCCGGCAGGCGCTGGCGTCCGGGGCGGTGCCCGTCGTCTCGTACATAGATGCCTACTCGGAGGCCGTGGGCGACGGCGAACGGGGCCTGCTCTTTCCGGCGGGGGACCCGATCACGCTCGCGGGCCAGCTTCAGCGGCTCATCGACGAGCCGACGGTCCGGAAGTCGGTCGCGGCGGCGGGGCCCGAGGCCATGAGGCCCTGGTCGCAGGTGGCCGAGGACTTCGAGGCCATCTACTGGCGCGCGGTCGCCCGACGCCACGATTCAGAGCGGCAACGCCGAACTTCGGCGGCGCCTCGCACGGCGCAGGACGATCAACGTCGACCTGCACATGCACACGGACCACTCGCCTGACTGCGCAACGCCGGTGGAGGTGCTGCTCGCCACGGCGAAGGACCGCGGCCTCGGGGCCATCGCCATCACCGACCACAACGAGATCTCCGGGGCGCTGGCCGCCCGTGAGGTGGCGGAGGAGGTCGGCGGCATCGAGGTCATCGTCGCCGAGGAGGTGAAGACGGCCGAGCAGGGCGAGGTCATCGGGCTCTTCCTCGACGAGAGGATCGAGCGCGGCATGACGATGGCCGAGACGATCGCCGAGATCCGGCGCCAGGGCGGCCTGGTCTACGTGCCCCACCCCTTCGACCGGCTGCACTCGGTCCCCGACTACGAGCACCTACTCGACATCGTCGAGGACATCGACATCATCGAGGTGTTCAACCCGCGGGTCGCCCTAACCGCGTTCAACGAGGAGGCGGAGCGCTTCGCTGCGAAGTACAGGATCGTTCCCGGGGCGGGCTCGGACAGCCACGTCGCCCAGGGCCTGGGAAGCGTGATGACGAGGGTTCACGACTTCGATGGGCCGGAGGAGTTCCTCGAGGCGATGCGGGACGCCGACATCGTCCGCCGGCGCAAGAACCTCGTCTACGTGCAGGCGCTCAAGTTCCTGCAGACGACGGCGAGCCCAGCGCCGGTGAAGCGCGCCAGGGCCCAGCGGCCGCCCAAGCCGGTGCGCGGGGGGCGCCGCCGGAGCAAGCGCTGATGCGCCGGCAGGAGCGCGACGCGTCCCGTCAAAGATAGGGCCGCGCACGAAAATGAACGAACACACCCCCAACCACCGACGACGAGATCCAGGAGAAGTACCTGGAGCGGGCCATCCGTGAGCTCAACGCCCTCACCCGCCGGCTCCAGCAGTGCTCGCATTGCCCGCGCGGGAACCTGATGCCGGTGCTCGGCTCGGGACACCCCCAGGCTGACGTTTTCCTTCTGAAGCACTCGCCCTCCGCCTCGGAGATCGAGGAGGGAGTGGCGTTCTACGGACGCGCCGGCAACGCGCTCATGAAGTCGTTCAAGCGGCTGGGGATCGATCCCCTCGCCGTCTACGGGACGCTGTGCGTGAAGTGCCCGGTCGCCGACCCCTCGCTGGCCGCGGGGGAGTGCGTGGAGCGCGTCGTTGAGGAGCTCGCGATCGTACAGCCGCGCATGATCGTGGTGATGGGCGAGCCGGCGCTCGTGACCCTGAACGACCTCGGCGTCCCCCTCGCCGAGAGGATGGAGCCGCGGCTCGGCGAGATCCAGAAGCTGACCCCGACGATCGAGGTGCTCTACGCGCCCGACATCGACTCCTCGCTCGACGCCGAGGAGCCAAAGCGCGAGTTCTGGCGCGCCTTCCGGGTGCTCGGCGACTGGTACGCGGATCTGCCTCCGTACTAACCTGGTCCGATGGTCGATCTCGAGGAGCGAACGATCGAGTCGCTCCCAGAGCGCTGCAGCAACTGCGGTACGACGCTGACGAGCGCCGAGAAGCAGCGGATCCTCGAGGCCGAGGCGTCGGTCGCGCTGTGCACCACGTGCGCCGCCGAGGCCGATGCGCTGCCGGACGAACCGCCGGACGAGTCCGAAGCGCCTTACTAGTCGCCGATCATCTCGCCGCGGCTTCGGCCACGGCGATCATCGCCTCGCTGCTCGCCGTGGCGAGGCCGCGAACGACGACCACGTCGAGCGCGTTGTACTCGGCGAGCGGGGCGACGGCCTCGTCGCGGTCGCCGGCCGCGACGCCGACAGTCCCCTCCGGCTCGCCGAGCCGGGCGAAGTGGTTGCGGTAGCCGTCGTGTAGGTCGCGGTAGAAGGACTCCTCCTTGGCCAGCCTCTCCGCGGCGTCGGGCCCCACGGCCGTGCGGACGTAGCCGAAAACGGGTGGTGTGTCCCGTCCTGCGTCCCGCGCTCCCCGCTCCACGTGCTCGCGAGCCGAGCTCGCGAAGCGGGGCGTCATCCAGTTGAAGAACGCACCGTCGTAGGCGCCGCCCGCGAGCGCGCACATCTTCGGCCCCATCGCTGCGAGCACCAGCCTGACGCCGCCGAGGGCGTCGCGCAGTTCGGGGAGCGCCTCGCGCATGCGCGTCAGCGGCCGCTCGGAGAAGCCGGCGCCGACGCCGAGCCAGAGCCGGTCGCGGTCCAGGCCCAGCCGGTCGACGTGGCCGGCGATCGGATGCCGGGTCGTGGCGGTCGAGGGCCATGACGGCGACGCCGAGGTCGAGGTCGGGCGCCGCCTCCGCGAATGCCGCGAGCGTCTCCAGGCCCAGCGCACCGGGGTGGTCGTTCGACCACATGGAGCCGTAGCCGAGCTCGGCGCAGCGGGCGGCCAGCGGTCGCGCGACGTCGGGATCGAGCCCCGCGGCGACCCCGAACCCGCGACCGGCCGTCACTCTCGCTCCAGCTCGGCGACGCACTCGACGTGCGGCGTCTGCGGGAACATGTCAACCGGCCTCACGCGCCGGAGCCTATAGCCGGCCTCGGTGAGCTGAGCGGCGTTCGGGGCCAGCGTCGTCGGGTTGCACGAGACGTAGACGATCCGCCTCGCCTCGCACTCGATCACGCGGCGGGTGATCTTCTTCGAGAGGCCGGCGCGGGGCGGATCGACGACGACCACGTCCGGCTTCCCCGCCTCCTCGATCAGCGGCCGGACGCCGAGCCGCGCGTCGGCAGCGCGGAAGCGGGCGTTCTCGATCCCGTTGCGCTCCGCGTTGCGCTCGGCGTCGGCGACGGCCTCGGGCACCGACTCGATGCCCCACACCTCGCCGGCCCGCTCCGCCAGCGCGAGGCCGATCGTCCCGACGCCGCAGTAGAGGTCGAACACGCGCTCGCGGCCGCTGAGCCCGCGCGTACTCGGCGACGGTCGCGTAGAGGAGGTCGGCCGTCTCGGTGTTGGTCTGCAGGAAAGCGGTCGCGGAGACCTCGACGTCGATGCCGCCCAGCTCGCTCGCGCAGGTACTCCTCACCGGTCGCGCCCGTGGGGCCGTCGGTGCCGCTGCCCGGCCCCTCGACGATGGTGTGGAGGTCGGTCGGAGGACGCGGGATCTCCACGGGGGACGGTGACGAGGCGCGTCTGGATCTGGCCGGTGCGCCGCCCCTCGCGGACGACGAGGTTGCGGAGGGCCCCGCTGCGCGTGCGGGGGTCGTAGGGCTCGACACCGTGCCGGCGTGCCCACTCGACGACGTCTCCCCGGGCGGCGTCGGCTCGCTCGGACGCGAGGCGGCACCCGGCGGCGTCGACGATCTCGCTCCAGCTCCCGCGGCGGTGGAAGCCGAGGCGCGAGCTCGCTCTCGGCCTCGCCGAAGGAGTACTCGAGCTTGTTGCGGTAGCCCCACCGCTCGACCGCCGCGACGATGGGCTCCAGCTCGAAATCGTCGAGTCCGCCGAGTCGGCGAAGGGCCTCGTCGACCTGGCGCTGCTTCTCCGCCAGCTGCCGCTCGTACGGGAGCGCCTGCCAGGGCGCGCCGGGGCACGTCTCGCCGCCGTGCGTGCAGAGCTCCGGGATTCGCTGTGGGCTCGGGTCGAGCAGCTCGACGACCGTCGCCTCGCCGAAGGCGCTGCGGCTCCGGTCGATCCGCGCGCGCACGCGGTCACCGGGAAGGGCGCCGGCGACGAAGACGACGTAGCCGTTGTGGCGGGCGACGCCGCGGCCCCCCTGCGCCAGGTCGTCGACCTGCAGGTCGAGCTCCTCGCCCCGCCTCGGTTTCGGGCTTCGTGTGGCGGCTTCGGGCACGCGAATACATTGGCAGGGTGAGCGCCATCGACCTGTCGAGCTACCGCGCCCGCGCCGAGGAGTTCTGCGCCGAGCTCAGCCTCGAGCACTACCTGCACCTGGCAGGACACAAGGCCGAGCTCGAGGTCGAGTCCATCTACGCCCGTCATGAGGACCTCTTCGCGACCTCGGCCGTCGAGGCCCTGCGCGAGGCGGCCAGCCGGTCGAGCGGGGAGGAGGCGAGGCGCCGCCGCTACCTCCTTCACTTCGCCTTCGACGGCATGATCGGAGCGCGGACTCGTCGAGAGCAGGAGGAGCTCGCCCGGATGGAGGCGACGCTCGAGGTGGAGCTCGAGGGGGAGACCATCGGGTACCGGCAGGTCGCCTCGGAGCTCGCCAACGAGCCCGATGGCGACCGGCGCGCCGCGCTCGCCGAGGTACGCGACGCGCTACTCGAGAAGCGGCTGAACCCGGTGCACCTGAGGATGCTCGAGGCGACGCGATCCTGCTGCGCCGAGCTCGGCTGGGCCGGTCCAGCGGAGGCATATGCCGAGCTTCGCGAGCTCGACTTCACCGCGCTGTCGAGCCGGACCGACCGCTTTCTCGAGCTGACCGGCGATCCCTATCCGCGGGTGGCCGACCCGGAGCTCGAGCGCGCCGGCGTTCCCGACCTCGGGCGCCTCCGCAGGTCGGACCTGCCCCGGTTCTTCCGCGCCGCCCACCTCGACGGGCCGTTCGCCGCCGAGCGGATGGTGCCCTCGTTGACGGAGAGCCTCGCCGGGCTCGCGATCGACCTCGCGAAACAGCGAAACATCACGCTCGACGCCGACAGGAGGCCGACCAAGTCGCCGCGCGCCTTCTGCTCCACTCCGCGCGTCCCCGACGAGGTCTATCTGGTGGTCGCGCCGGTCGGGGGGCGCGGCGACTACGACGCGCTCTTCCACGAGGCCGGGCACGCCGAGCACTACGGGCACGTGGACGCCGGCGCTCGCCTTCGAGTACCGATACCTCGGTGACAACGCGGTGACGGAGTCGTTCGCCTTCCTGCTGGAGAGCCTCGTGGCGGAACCCGCGTGGCTCGCCGATCGGCTGGGCGCCGACGGGGAGGCCGCGGCCGCGCACGCCCGCGCGGCGAAGCTCGTGATGCTCCGCCGCTACTGCGCGAAGCTCGGTTACGAGGTCGAGCTCGGTGGCTCGGCCCCCGAGCTTGCGGCGATGCCCGACCGCTACGCGGAGCTTCTGAGCGAAGCGATACGGGTGGAATGGCCGCGCTCGCACTGGCTCGACGACGTCGACGAGGGCTATCTACGTCGTGTGCTACCTGCGGGCGTGGGCCCTCGAGACCCATTGGCGCCGCGCGCTGCGCGAGCGCTTCGGCGAGCGCTGGTGGGAGTCGGGGGCCGCCGGCGGCTGGCTGCGGGAACTATGGAGCCAGGGCCAGCGCATGCCGGCCGAGGAGCTCCTCGCCGAGACGACCGGCGAGGAGCTCGACTTCGGCGTACTCGCCGACGAGCTCAGCGGCTGACGACGGCGCTGCGCGGCGCTACTTCGCGAGCCGCCGCTCGATCTCGTCGAGGATGCCCTTGCGCGCCTTGCCGCGCTTCTCCCGCGTCCGCACCTTGCGCAGGTCGGCCTTGTTCAGGTCCGTAAGCCGCTTCTTGATCTGCGGCGCGGTGAGCTGGTCGTAGGCGGCGATCGGCCACGGGCCGCTCGCGCCGGCACGGCGACGCAGGCGGTCCGCTTGGGCGAGCGGCTGGTCGGCGGCGTCGCGGGCAGCTCGGCTGGCACGCCCGGCGGCCTTCTCGACCTGGCGGCGAGCGGGGGCCGTCCTGGAGTCGAAGTCCTTGCGGGCCTGGTCGAGCATCTTCTCGAGGTCGCGCAGGAGGTCGTCCGTGTACTTGCGGCTGCGGGAGACGAGGTTCTGCACCAGCTCGTTCGCGTCATCCCGGGTCATCCGGCCGCGCTTGACCGAGTCGTCGACGACCTCCTGGATGCGCTCGCGCGAAAGGGTGACGCTGCGCTCCAGCGAGTCGCGGAACGCCTGCACGCTCTTGTCGGCGCGGGTCGAAGCGCTGCTGCTGCGCGCGGTCGACTTCCGGGCGGTTGACTTGCGCGCACTGCTCGACTTGGTTCGCGACTTTGCCGCTGTCGAGCGCTTCGCGCCCGACCCGTGCGCTCGTCGACCTCGTTCGTCTCGGTTGCGTCATCAGCTCTTCCCTTCGTTGCCCATTGCCCGCCCGGTCCCGCCTATCTAACCATCCCTGCCGCGAAGTCGCACAGCCACCGGGGCGTGATCGGAAAGGCGCACTCGCAGACCGTCCTCGTGAACCTCCCTTGCATCGGTCCGGCCATGCGGACGGCGCATCGGCGACGTCGAGGCCGCGAACGAGGAGGTGGTCGATCGAGTCGGGGGCCGCGGGGCGCCTCAGCCCGTGGCGACGCTCGAGCTCGTCGAACACGGCGGAGTCGGCGGGGCGGAGGTTGAGGTCGCCCCCGAAGAGAAGCGGCGAGCCCCGCGTCCACTCAACGGCCCGCTCGGCGGCGCGAAGCACCTCGGGCTCCGCGAGCTCGTCCGGTCCGCTCGCGTGCAGGTTCGCGACACAGACTCCGGACGCGAGGCGGGTGAGCGCCATCGCCCTGCGCTCGGGACGCCGGCGCAGGGTCAGCGACTCACGGTCGACGATGTTCGCTCCGCGCACGAGCGTGAGGTTCGAGCCGCCCTCCCAGGACGCGATGAGGTCGGGATTCCAGGTCGCGATCGCCGAGGTGAGGGGCAGCAGCCAGTTGCGCGAGGTGAGAACGCGGTGCGCCGCCGCGCGACACGCGTCCGAGAATGGACGAGCCCAGCGCGGCGGGCATTCCTGAAGCAGCGCGACGTCCCAGTCGGCGCCGGCGAGGAGCTCGGCGAACTCGGCCCGCAGGTCGTGGTTCACCTGGATGTGGGTGGCGTCGCGCTCTGGGCGGCGCGTGAGCCGGGAGCGCCACGTGAAGAGCACCGGGTTCGGCGGGAAGTCGCGGCCGTGAAAGAGGTTCCATGTCAGCGCTCGCACGCGCCTATCATGCCCCGCTTGACGCGGCACCTCATCACCGGCGAGGAGCTATCGAGGGACGAGCTCACGGCCGTGCTCGACCGGGCGATCGAGCTCAAGGCGAAGCGCGGAGCTGCCGACGCGCCGCGCCCGCTCGAAGGACGCTCGGTGGCGCTTCTGTTCGAGAAGCCATCGACCCGAACCCGGGTCTCCTTCGACGTCGGCGTCAGCGAGCTCGGCGCGCACCCGGTCGTTCTGCGAAGCGACGAGCTGCAGCTCTCCCGCGGCGAGTCGATCGGCGACACGGCGCGGATCCTTTCGCTCTACCTCGATGCCCTCGTCATCCGGTCCGGCTCGGACGACACGGTCGCCGGGCTCGCCGAGGCCGACGAGCTCCCCGTGATCAACGGCCTCACCCCTCGGCACCATCCCTGTCAGGCGCTCGCCGACCTGATGACCCTGCGAGAGCGGTTCGGCGAGCTCCAGGGATTGAAGCTCGCGTACGTCGGCGACGGCAACAACGTCGCCAGGTCCCTGTGCGTGCTGGGCGGGATCGTGGGGGTCGAGGTCCGGGTCGCCACGCCCGAGGGCTACAAGCTCGAGCCCGAGCTCGCGGCGCTCGATACGGGCGACCCGGCTGAGGCCGCGGCCGGCGCCGACGCCGTCTACACGGACGTCTGGGTGAGCATGGGCGACGAGGCGCAGGCCGACGCGCGGCGCGCAGCGCTCGCGCCCTATCAGGTGAACGCCGAGCTGCTCGCCGGCGCGGCGGACCGCGCGATCGTCCTCCACTGCCTCCCGGCACACCCGGGCGAGGAGATCAGCGAGGAGATGCTCTACGGCGAGCGCTCCGCGGTCTGGGACGAGGCGGAGAATCGCCTCCACGCCCAGAAGGCGCTGCTGGAGCTACTGGTCAGCTGAAAGGCGACAGTCGTCCTGGTTTGACCTCGTCCTGCCGGGACAGATCAGGACTGCCGGGACTCCCCTCCCTCGCTGCCTAGACTCTGCCGTGCCGCGGCCCCGTGGTGTAAGGGTCAGCACGCTGCCCTTTCAAGGCAGAAGAGCCGGGTTCGAATCCCGCCGGGGCTATCTCACCGGTGCAGCCCACCATCCACATCGGTCCGCTCACCCTCCAGACCTTCGGGATCTGCTTCGCGATTGCGTTCATCGCCGCGGGGGCGGTGCTCGGCCGGCGGCTGAAGGAGATCGGGAAGCCCGCGGAGTGGGCCTACGAGGCGATCCTCTTCGCGCTCGTGGGCGGGCTCGTCGGCTCCCGGCTCTACTTCGTCGTCGAGAACTACGACGAGGTCAAGCACGATCTGCTCGGCAACCTCTTCTCGGGGTCGGGACTCGTCTGGTACGGCGGCGCGATCGGGGGCGCGATCGCGGTCGGCATCTGGGCCTACCGGCGCCGGCTGTTCAACCTCACGCTGCTCGACATCTGCGCCGTGCCACTCGCCGTCGGCTACGCGCTCGGCCGGATCGGCTGCCAGGTGTCCGGCGACGGCGACTATGGGAGGAGCTGGGACGGCCCGTGGGCGATGGCCTATCCGAACGGCACCGTGCCCACCCACCACACGGTCCACCCGACACCGATCTACGAGACGCTGGCGATGGGACTCATCGCTTACGCGCTGTGGCGGCTCCGCGACCGCTTTCGCCCCGGGATCCTGTTCGCCCTCTACCTGATCCTCTCCGGCCTCGAGCGACTGCTGGTCGAGTTCCTACGTCGGAACACCGCGGACGTCCTCGGCGTCACCCAGCCGCAGGCGTTGAGCATCGTGGCGATCGTCGCCGGCGTCGTCTGGATCGCCGTCGCCCACCGACGCGGGCCGCTCGCGCGAACCGCCTGAGGCTCAGACCGACCGCAGGAGCCCGCCGTCGAGCGGGATCTGCGCGCCGGTGAGGTAGCCGGCGCGCTCCGAGCAGAGGAACGCGACGAGGTCGCCGTACTCCTCGGGCGTTCCGAGGCGTCCCGCGGGCACGTCCTGAGCGGCGCCGCGCTCCATCTCCTCCCAGCTCCCCCAGTTCGAGGCGAGCCGCTCGGTCGCGAACCGACCCGTCAGCACCGTGTTGACCGTGACGCCGTCGCCCGCGACCTCGCGCGAGAGGGTCTTGAGGAACCCGACGGCGGCCTGCCGCAGCGAGTTCGAGAGGTTGAGGCTCGGGATCGGCTCGCGGGTGGACGACGAGCCGACGTTGACGATCCGACCAAACCCGCGCTCGCGCATCGCGGGGAGCGCCTCCTCGATCAGGACACGGGGCGCGAGCACCAGCGAGCGAAACGCGGCCTCCCACTCCTCGAGCGAGTTGTCGAGCGCGCCGCCCTTCGGCGGACCGCCGGTGTTGAGCACGAGGATCGTGGCCGGCTCGCCGAACCGCTCGGCGACCTCCGCCGGGCAGCTCGCGCACCCGGTCGAGGTCTGACGTGTCGGCCTCGAAGGCGGCCATCTCGCCGTCGATCGACTCCGCCGCCTCGGTGATCGCGTCCCGAGACCGGCTCGCCATCGCGACCCGCGCGCCCTCGCGAGCCAGCGCCTCCGCGATGCCGCGTCCGATCCCCTTGCTCGACGCCATCACCAGCGCCACCCTGCCGTCGATCCCGAGGTCCACGAATGCAACGTACCGGAGCCGATCGGCGGGGTCGATCAGGTACGTTCCAGGCGTGCCGAAAGCGCCGCCCAAGCCGGAGGAGCACGACCAGCTCTCGAAGGACCTGGTGGCGGCCGCGACAGCGATCTACGGCGCCCACGAAGGCCGCCGCGCCCTCCACGCGAAGGGCATCTGGTGCGAGGGCACGTTCACGGCCACCGACGAGGCCGGCCGGCTCTCCCGCGCCGCCCATTTCAGCGGCGACGCGGTGCCGGCGCTCGTCCGCTTCTCGAACGGCAGCGGCAACCCCGACTCCAACGACGCGAGCCGGGAGGCGCGCGGCCTGGCGGTCAAGCTCCGCCCCGACGGCGGTGACGAAACGGACATGCTGGCGACGACCGCCCGCGCCTTCTCAACCCGCACGCCCGAGGAGTTCCTCGAGCTCTTGGAGCTGCGCAGGCCCGATCCCGAGACGGGCCAGCCGGACATGGAGAAGCTCGGCGCCTGGCTCGGCGAGCACCCCGAGGCCCAGCCCTCGATCGCCTCGACGATGGGCATCGAGCCGCCGGCGAGCTTCGCCCGGGTCCACTACTACTCGCCGCACACCTTCAAGCTTCTCGACGCCGACGATGGGGCGACCTGGATCCGCTTTCGCTGGCGGACCGAGGACGGCGAGGAGGAGCGGATCGCCGACGACGACGCCCGCGCCAAGGGACGCGACTACCTCTTCGACGAGCTTCGCGAGCGCCTCGCGAAGGGCTCCATCCGCTTCACCCTCCTCATCCAGCTTCACCCCGACGGCGGGTCGCTCGTCGATCCGAGCGAGGTCTGGCCGGACGACTCCGGCCTCGTGGAGGCCGGGACGCTCGAGATCACCGACGTCGTCGATGACCCCGAGGGCGACGGCCACATCGAGGTATTCGACCCGCTCCGGCTGGGCGACGGCGTCGAGCCGTCGGACGACCCGGTCCTCCACGCGCGGCGGACGTCGTATTCGGTCTCCGCCTATCGGCGCTTGGGCGAGGGCTAAGTCCCCCGCCCTTGATCGACGCAACCTCGTTCCTCGTCATCGTCGCGACCGCCGCCGTGGCGGGCATCGTGGCGACGGCGCTCGAGCCGCGCTTCGCAATCCCTGTCGTGGTGCTCGAGCTCCTGTTCGGGATCATCATCGGTCCGGAGATCGCCGATCTCGCCAAGGTCGATCCGTTCTCGACCTTCTTCGGGAACCTCGGCCTGGGGATGCTGTTCTTCTTCGCGGGCTACGAGATCGACTTCGAGCGCATCAAGGGGAGCCCCCTCGTGCGAGGGCGGCGCGGGCTGGGCGCTCTCCCTCGCTCTGGCTTACGGGATCGCAGGCCTCCTGTCGGCGGGCAACGTCATCGTCTCCGACCTCTACACGGGCTCGGCGATCGCGACGACCGCGATCGGGACGCTGATCCCGATTCTCCGCGACGCGGGCGAGACCAAGACCCGTTTCGGGACGTACCTGCTCGCGGCCGGCGCCGTCGGCGAGTTCGGCCCGATCCTCATCGTCACGCTGCTGCTCTCCACGACGCACCCGCTCCACGAGGCCGTGGTCCTCGTGGCGTTCGTCGCCGCCGCGGTGCTGCTCGGCGTCTTCTCGGTGCGCTCGGCCTATCGCGGGTGGCCTGCGCTCGAGCGCACGTTCGAGTCGTCGAGCCAGCTCGCCGTCCGGCTGGCCGTCGTGCTCATCTTCGGCCTCGTGGCTCTCGCCTCGCAGCTCGGCCTCGACCTGCTCCTCGGGGGCTTCGTCGCCGGGATGATCACCCGGGTGGCGCTGCGGGGCCACGAGCTCGCGATCTTCGAGTCGAAGCTGAACGCCGTCGGCTACGGCTTCCTGATCCCGTTCTTCTTCGTCACCAGCGGGATGGCGTTCAACCTCGACGTCCTCGTCAACGACCCGACCGCGCTTCTGAAGCTCCCGCTGTTCGCCGTTCTGTTCCTGGTCGTCCGCGGCGTCCCGGCGCTCGCGCTCTACCGCGACAAGTTCGACCTTCGCGACCGCGCCGCCCTCGGTGTGCTCTGCGCCACGGAGTTGCCACTGGTCGTCGCGATCACCACGCTCGCTCTGAGCCTCAACGAGATGCGGCCCTCGACCGCGTCGGCGCTCGTCGGCGCCGCGATCATCTCGACGCTCGTCTACCCGCTGATCGGCCTGCGCCTGCGGCGCGACCGGATCGTCCCGGACGAAAGCTGGCCTAGGCGCGCCCGGGCCCGCCATAATTTCGCGCCCGGGCGGTTAGCTCAGTTGGGAGAGCGCCTGCCTTACAAGCAGGAGGTCGGCGGTTCGAGCCCGCCACCGCCCATCGGGCTAATGTCGAACCGCGGAGTATCGCTGCGAGCGCGCCGGGAGGCATGAATTGCGCGTTCGGCGCGAAGCCTCTAAGGTGTCTCCTCGGCGGGTTTCCGCTGCAAATGGCGAGGAGTGCTATCCAGGGAAGACTCCGCGCCGGCGCCTTGGCGGGCATGCTGGCGCTCATGCTCGTGGCCACAGGACTGGCCACGGCGGCGTCGCCGCGCGGCAGCGGCGGCACCGGCGCGGGCAGCGGGCACCATCACGGCCATCACCGGCACGGCGCGCGCGGCGCGCGTCGGGCCCCTCGGCGGCCAGGGAGTGTGGATCTGGTTGCTCGGCCACTCGAGCGGCGGGAGCGTCAACGCGATCGCCAAGCAGGCGCACGCCTCCGGCATCGACACGGTCTTCATCAAGAGCTCGGACAGCACGAACGAGTGGAGCCAGTTCACGCCGGGGCTCGTCAGCGCTCTCCACGCGCGCGGGCTCGACGTCTGCGCCTGGCAGTACGTCTACGGCAGCCACCCCAGCGGCGAGGCGAAGCAGGGCATCAAGGCGAAGGCCGACGGCGCCGACTGCCTGATGATCGACGCCGAGGCCGAGTACGAGGGCCGCTACGCCGCCGCAAGCATCTACATGCGCAAGCTGCGCCACGGAGTCGGCTCGCGACTTCCCGATCGCGCTGGCGAGCTTTCCGTGGAACGACTACCACCCCGGGCTTCCCTACTCGGTCTTCCTCGGCCCCGGCGCGGCGCAGCACGACGCGCCGCAGGTGTACTGGAAGGCGATCGGGACCTCGCCTCAGAACGGCCTCGAGCACATGTTCATCCAGAACCGCATCTACCGCCGGCCGATCGAGCCGCTCGGCCAGACGTACGACAACCCGCCGCCGCGCGAGCTCGCCGCGTTCCGCCACCTCTCGCTCTCCTACGGGTTCCCCGGCGTACTCGTGGTGGTCGTGGCAGGCGACCAAGCCCTCGGAGTGGAAGCTCCTGGGCCGGCCGAACCACCGAGCGCACGGATTCAAGAAGACCAAGGTGTACCCGGTCCTCCACCGGGGGAGCGCCGGCGATCCGGTCATCTGGGCGCAGGAGCACCTGATCGGAGCGGGCGAGAATCTCGGCGTTGACGGCCGCTTCGGCGCGCACACCAAGATCGCGGTCGAGGACTTCCAGTCGCGACACGACATCACGCCGACCGGGACGATCGGCCCGCTCACGTGGAAGGCGCTGCTGCAGGTGAAGCCGGTGCGGATCGACTGGTCGAAGCCGCGCAAGACGCTGACGAAGGCCGAGACGCCGCCCGGGGGCGAGCCCGCCTCGGCGTCGCATGCCCGCGGTCCGCAACGAGATCCCCGCGCACCCGCCGCACGGCTGAGCCGCACGGCTCTCGTCCTGGGGCGGTGGCGTATAACCGCTTCGTGGCGACGATCGAGCTGAGCCCCGCCGGACTCCGCCCGGGCGACGTCGTCCAGGTTGCGCGCGGCGGCGCCGAGGTGAGGCTCGGCGACGAGGGCCGGGCCGCGATGGAGGCGAGCGCGGCGATCGTCGACCGCCTTGCCGACTCCGACGAGCCCGTCTACGGCGTCTCGACGGGCTTCGGCTCGCTGGCGACGACCCCGATTGCGGCCGAGCGCCGCGAGGAGCTGCAGCGCTCGCTGATCCGCTCCCATGCCGCCGGCATGGGCCCGCCGGTCGAGCGCGAGGTGGTCCGGGCGATGATGCTCCTGCGCGCCCGATCGCTGGCGATGGGCTACTCGGGCGCGCGGCCGATCGTGGCGGAGCGTCTCCTCGACCTGCTGAACCGGGACGTCACGCCGGTCGTGCCCGAGCACGGCTCGCTCGGCGCGAGCGGCGACCTCGCTCCTCTGGCGCACGTCGCGCTCGTCCTGATCGGGGAGGGAGAGGTGCTCGGCGAGGCGGCCGGAACCGAGCCGCTGACGCTGCGCGCAAAGGAGGGCCTGGCGCTCATCAACGGGACCGACGGCATCCTCGGCATGCTCGTTCTCGCCTGCGAGGACATGCGCACGCTGCTTCGCACGGCCGACGTCGCGGCCGCGATGTCGGTGGAGGCGCTCCTCGGAACCGACCGGGCATTCGCCGAGGACCTGATCGCGCTGCGCCCGCAGGTCGGCCAGGCGGCGAGCGCCGCCAACCTCGCGGCGCCTTCTCGCCGGCTCGGAGATCGTGGCCTCGCACCGATACGACGATCCTCGTGTGCAGGACGCGTACTCGCTGCGCTGCGCGCCGCAGGTCCTCGGTGCCGCCCGCGACGCCCTCGCGCACGCCGACCGCATCGCCGACGCGGAGCTCCGCTCGGCGATCGACAACCCCATGGTGCTCCCCGACGGGCGCGTCGAGTCGTGCGGCAACTTCCACGGCGCGCCCCTGGCGCTCGCGTGCGACCTGCTGGCGATCGCCGTCGCCGACGCCGGCGCGATCGCGGAGCGCCGGACCGATCGGCTCCTCGACGCGAGTCGCTCGCAGGGCCTCCCACCGTTCCTCGCCGCGGACCCGGGGGTGGACTCCGGGCTCATGATCGCCCAGTACACGCAGGCGGCGATGGTGGCCGAGAACCGCCGCCTCGCGGCGCCCGCGAGCGTCGACTCGCTGCCGACGAGCGCCATGCAGGAGGACCACGTCTCGATGGGGTGGGGCGCTGCGCGCAAGCTCCGAGCGTCACTCGCCAACCTGGCGCGCATCGTGGCGATCGAGCTCGTGTGCGCCGCCCGCGCGCTCGATCTTCGAGCGCCGCTCGTGCCCGCGGCCGGGACGGCCGCCGCCCACGGCGTCGTCCGAAGCGCCGCCGGCGGGCCGGGGCCGGACCGTTCCCAGGCGCCCGAGCTCGCAGCGGTGGAGCGTCTCGTGGCCGAGGGCGTCGTGGTCGCCGCGGTCGAGGGCGCGATCGGGGAGCTTCTGTGAGCGCGAGGATCTACAAAGGAGCTGTTGTGTCGGCCGAGCGCGAACCCAAGAGTCTGTGAAGGGCGCGCGCGCCGTGACGGCGCCCCGCGGCACCGAGCTCTCCTGCCGGGGATGGCCGCAGGAGGGCGCTCTGCGGATGCTGATGAACAACCTCGACCCGGAGGTGGCCGAGCGGCCCGACGACCTCGTCGTCTACGGCGGCACGGGGCGCGCCGCGCGCTCGTGGGATGCCTTCGACGCGATCGTCCGCGAGCTCCGGACGCTCGAAGGTGACGAGACCCTGCTCGTGCAGTCCGGCAAGCCGGTGGGCGTCTTCCGCACCCATGAGTGGGCGCCCCGCGTGCTGATCGCGAATTCCAACCTCGTCCCCGAGTGGGCCACGTGGGAGGAGTTCCGCCGCCTCGAGGCGGAGGGCCTGACCATGTACGGCCAGATGACGGCGGGCTCGTGGATCTACATCGGCAGCCAGGGGATCGTGCAGGGCACCTACGAGTGCTTCGCTGAGATAGCTCGGCGCCGCTTCGGCGGCTCGCTCGCGGGGACGATCACCCTCACCGCCGGACTCGGCGGCATGGGCGGCGCCCAGCCGCTCGCCGTGACGATGAACGAGGGGGTCGCGCTCTGCGTGGAGGTCGACCCCGAGCGAATCCGGCGCCGGCTCGAAACGCGCTACCTCGACGAGGTGGCCGACGACCTCGACGACGCCGTGGCGCGATGCGAGCGCGCCAAATCCGAGCGCCGGGCCCTCAGCGTCGGCCTCGACGGGCAACGCCGCCGAGGTGCTGCCGGCGCTTCGCGAGCAGGGGCTTCGGGGCCGAGATCGTCACCGACCAGACGTCCGCCCACGACCCGCTGAACGGGTATGTCCCGGCGGGTCTCACGCTGGATGAGGCCGACGCGCTCCGCGCCTCGGACCCCGACGAGTACCTGCGGCGCTCGCGCGCGTCGATCGCCGCGCACTGCTTCGCGATGGTCGCCTACCAGGACGCCGGCGCCGAGGTGTTCGACTACGGCAACAGCCTCCGGGCCGAGGCCAGGCTCGGCGGCTTCGAGCGAGCGTTCGACTACCCGGGCTTCGTTCCGGCATACGTCCGCCCGCTCTTCTGCACGGGGAAGGGCCCGTTCCGCTGGGCGGCCCTCTCCGGCGATCCGGCCGACATCGCCGCGACCGATCGCGCGGTCGTCGAGGAGTTTCCCGACGATGAGGCGCTCGGGCGCTGGATCCGCCTCGCCGGCGAGCGGATCGCCTTTCAGGGCCTTCCGGCCCGGATCTGCTGGCTCGGCTTCGGCGAGCGCGCCCGGCTCGGCCTGCGCTTCAACGAGATGGTCCGCTCCGGCGAGATCTCGGCGCCGATCGTGATCGGCCGCGACCACCTCGACTCAGGGTCCGTCGCCTCCCCGTACCGCGAGACCGAGTCGATGGCCGACGGCTCAGACGCGATCGCCGACTGGCCGCTTCTCAACGCGCTCGTGAACACGGCGTCGGGCGCCTCGTGGGTGTCGATCCACCATGGGGGCGGGGTCGGGATCGGCCGCTCGATCCACGCCGGCATGGTGTGCGTGGCAGACGGCACCGATCTCGCTGCGGAGAAGCTCGAACGCGTGCTGACGAGCGACCCGGGGACGGGCGTGATGCGCCACGCCGACGCGGGGTACGAAGCGCGATCGCCGTGGCGCGCGGAGCGCGGGGTGCGCATACCGATGCGGCGAGGGGGCGAGTGCGTCGAGTGAAGGGTTCGACACCGTATAGGTGCTCAATGCAGCACTCGACGTGAATCACCGTGCCCGTCCGTCCGATCCTCTCTCTCGGTGATCCAATCCTGAGGCAGCGCTCTCGGAGCGTGACGCCCGACGAGCTGGCCTCCCCCGAGATTCAATCCCTCATCGACGATCTGATCGAGACCAAGCGCGCCGCTGACGGCGCCGGCCTCGCCGCCAACCAGGTCGGCGAGACGGTGCGCGTCGCCGTCGTCGAGGTCGCGGCGAACAACCCGCGCTACCCCTACAAGCCGCCGGTGCGGCTGACCGTGATCGTGAACCCGGAGATCGAGCCGCTCGGCGACGAGACGTTCAGGGTCAACGAGGGCTGCCTCTCGATCCCCGGCCTGCGCGGCGAGCTCGACCGCAGCCTGGACATCCGCGTGCGCTATCTCGACCGCGACGGCAACGAGCGGACCGAGGTCCGCCGGGGGCTCACGGCCGGGACGTTCCAGCACGAGGTCGACCACCTCGACGGCGTCCTCTTCGTCGACCGGGCGGACCCCCGGACGCTCGCCACGCCGGAGGAGTACGAACGCCATCAGCGCGTGGACTTCGAGCGCCGGGCTCGCGCGCTGGTCGACCGGGTGGGGTCGTGAAGACGTATTGGTGCGAGCTCGCCTGGCTCGGGGGCGACATCCCGGAGGCGAGCGTCGTCGTCACCGTCGAGGGCGACCGGATCGCTTCGGTCGCGCCGCGCGTGAGCCCGCCGCCCGTTGAGGCGTACCACCTCCTCGGCCTCACGATCCCGGGCCTCGCGAACTCTCACTCGCACGCCTTCCAGCGGGCGATGCGCGGCCGGACCCAGGCGGGGCGCGGCGACTTCTGGAGCTGGCGCGATGCCATGTACGAGCTGGCGGGCCGCCTCGACCCCGAGCTCTACTTCTCGCTGGCCCGGGCGACGTTCGCCGAGATGGCGCTCGCGGGCATCACGTGCGTGGGCGAGTTCCACTATCTCCACCACGCACCGGGCGGTGTCCGCTACGACGATCCCAACGAGGTCGGCAAGGCGCTGATCGAGGCGGCGGCCGAGGCGGGGATCAGGATGACCCTCCTCGACGCCTGCTACCTGCACGGCGGGATCGGCGAGCCGCCCAACGACGTGCAGCGGCGCTTCTCCGACGGCGACGCCGAGGGATGGGCGGGCCGCGTGAACGCGCTTTCCGACGGCCCGCGCACGCGCATCGGGGCGGCGATCCACAGCGTTCGCGCGGTCGACCCCGACTCGGCCGCGAGGGTCGCCGAGTGGGCCGGCGAGCGCCCCCTCCACGCGCACGTGTCGGAGCAGGTGGCGGAGAACGAGGCGAGCCTCGCGGCCTACGGGCGCACGCCGACGGCGGCGCTCGCCGACGCGGGCGCCCTCGGTCCCGCGTTCACCGCCGTGCATGCCACCCACCTCACCGCCGCCGACCTCAGCGCGCTGGGGGGCTCGGGCGCGACCGTCTGCCTGTGCCCGACGACCGAGCGTGACCTGGCCGACGGGATCGGACCGGCGAAATCCCTCCGCGACGCCGGCGCCCGGCTGGCCGTGGGATCCGACTCGCATGCCGGTCATCGACCCCCTCGAGGAGGCCCGGGCGATCGAGCTCGACGAGCGCCTCGCCTCCGGCGAGCGCGGCGGCTCTTCCCCCGCCGAGCTGCTCCGCGCCGCGACCGAGAGCGGTCATGCCTGCCTCGGCTGGCCCTCGGCCGGCCGCATCGAGGCAGGGGCCCTCGCGGACCTCGTCACCTATCGCCTCGACTCGCAGCGTCTGGCAGGCATCTCCGTCGAGCACGCGATCCCCTCACTCGTCTTCTCGGGGACCGCCGCGGACGTCACGAACGTGGTGGTCGGGGGTCGCGACGTCGTGCGCGGCGGCGCGCACACCCAGCTCGACGTCGCCGGGGAGCTGGACGGAGCGATGCGGGCGGTCTGGCGGTGAGCGCGGAGCTCGAAAAAGGAGAGTGGTTGTTGCGGAGCGCGAACTTTCAGGTGCGGTGAGCACCGTCGTCGTCGACAACATCGGCCAGCTCGTGACGGGCGACCCCGAGCTGGGCGACGGCCCGCTCGGCGTCGTCGAGGGCGCGGCGCTCGTGATCGACGGCGGGCGCGTCGCTGCAATCGAGCGCGCGGGCGCCGGCGAGGCCGACGCGCGCATCGACGCCGAGGGCCGCTGCGCCATCCCCGGCTTCGTAGACAGCCACACCCACCTCGTGTTCGCCGGCGACCGCGCCGAGGAGTTCGCAGAGCGGATGGCCGGGCGCCCGTACGAGGCGGGCGGGATCAGGGTGACGACGAAGGCCACGCGCGCTGCGAGCGCAGAGGAGCTTCGCGCGCTCGCGGCCGCTCGCCGAGCCGAGGCGCTTCGCGCCGGCATCACGACGCTCGAGATCAAGTCCGGCTACGGACTGGACGTCGCGAGCGAGCGCCGGATCTGCGAGGTCGCCGCCGAGCTGACCGAGGAGGTCACCTTTCTCGGCGCCCACGCGATCCCGCCGGAGTACGACGGCCGCGGCGACGAATACGTCGCGCTCGTCTGCGGCGAGATGCTTGAGGCGTGCGCGCCGCTCTGCCGGTGGGTCGACGTCTTCTGCGAGCGCGGCGCCTTCGACGCCGAGCAGTCACGGGCCGTGCTGGAGGCCGGGCGCGCTGCGGGGCTCGGACTGCGCGTGCACGGAAACCAGCTCGGGCCCGGGCCCGGCGTCCAGCTCGCGGTCGAGCTCGGCGCCGCCTCGGTGGACCACTGCACCTACCTCGACGACGCCGACGTCGACGCGCTCGCCGGCTCGGACACGGTCGCGACCTTCCTGCCGGCGACGGACTTCTCGACCCGCGAGCCCTATCCGGATGCGCGGCGAGTCATCGACGCGGGCGCGATGGTGGCGCTGGCGACGAACTGCAACCCGGGCTCGAGCTACACGACCTCGATGGCATTCTGCATCGCTCTCGCCGTCCGGGAGATGGGAATGACCATCGAGGAGGCGATCGCGGCGGCGACGTCGGGCGGCGCGCGCGCACTTCGCCGCGACGATGTCGGTCGCCTGGCTCCCGGCGCGCGCGCCGATCTCGCCATCCTCGACGCGCCGCACTACGCCCACCTCGTCTACCGGCCCGGCGTGCCGCTCGTCGCGCGGACGATCGTGGGCGAAGCGCTCGCTTGAGCGCGGCCGTCGAGCTTCGCGAGGTGCCGCCGGGCGACCCGCGTGCGGATGCCCTCAGCCGCGAGTTGTATGCCGAGGGCGACCGCCGCTACGGTCAGACCCGCTCGTTCGGCCAGCCGGCCCCGCTGAGCGATGAAGACCCTCCCTACGACGCCGTGCTCATCGCCTGCGTCGACGGCGATGCCGCCGGACTCGGCGCCGTCCGTCGCCTCGACCCGGCGACGGCGGAGATCAAGCGGATGATCGTCGCGGCCGAGTACCGCGGCAGGGGTATCGGCCGCCTCATCCTCGACGACCTCGAGCACCGAGCGCGTGAGCTCGGTTGCGAGTCGGTGAGGCTCGACAGCGCCGCCCGTTTCACGGAGGCGATCGACCTCTACCGCTCGCGCGGTTACCGCCAGATCCCGCGCTACAACTCGAACCCCCAGGCCGAAGTGTGGTTCGAGAAGGATCTGGCTAGCGCTTCATAGCCCGCGCAATGACCACGCGCTGGATTTCGTTCGTCCCCTCGTAGATCTGGGTGATCTACGGCGTAAGCACGAAACCTACCGCTCAGGCACGGAATACCCCGCTGGAACCCGCTGCGACCCGCTGGAAACTGGCGCTCTGTGGCGCATTTGTGGCGCATCATCCCGTCAGCGGGGGCGGGCGGTCGGTCCCGAAGCTGAGGGCGCGGAGGCTTCGCCGGAAGCCGAGGCGGTTGAGGCATGAGCCGGGTGGCGGGCTTTCTTCACCAAATCCCTCGGAAATGATGGGCGGGGCCCAGGCGCTCCCGTTCTGCCCGACGCCACGGTGACGCTGTACCTGACCCGAAAGTAGGTGTCAGACGCCGAACGACCCCGCCCGAGTCCCGAGCAGCGCGACCGTGACGCGAACCCCCCTGGGCAGCTAACCTCACGGCGGTGCTCGGCGGGACCGCCAAACGAAGCAGGACCCTCCTCGTCGCCACCCTTGTCGCGGCTGGCCTCGCAGCGTTGCTCCTGATCCCGGAGGCGGGCTCGGCGAGAAGGGCCAGCACCTGCCAGGGCCACACGGTGACGATCCCCGGTACCAACAAGGCGGACAAGCTCAAGGGCACCAGCCACCAGGATGTGATCAACGGCTTCGGCGGCAACGACAGGATCGATGGCCGCGGCGGCAACGACATCATCTGCGGCGGCGGTGGCAGCGACACGATCGCCGGCGGATCCGGTGATGACAACCTCCAAGGGTTCGATGGCAACGACACGCTTGTGGGCGACTTCATCAACTCGACCGTCAGCGGCCGCGGCAAGGACGTGATCGAAGGAGGGGCCGGCAACGACCTCATGGTCGGCGACGTCTACTCGACGCATGGGCATGCGTCGGGTGCCGGCCGGGACACGCTGAACGGGGGGCCCGGCCACGACAGGGCGATCGGGGACGCCGACGCGACGCGAGGATCCGCGACCGGCTCGGGCCACGACAGGATCCAGATGGCGCAGGGCAGGGACCTCGGGATCGGTGACGCGCTCGCCCCCCATTCGGCCGCGGGATCGGGGCACGACTTCATAAGGGTCGACGAGCACCATGACCTTGGAGCGGTGGGCGATGCGATGATCACCGGCTCGGGCACGGCCACCGGGACGGGAAATGACGAGCTCGTCGGCTTCATCGGCAACGACTATCTGATCGGCGACGCCTACGCACCCAAGGGCGACGCGACCGGCTCCGGCAACGACCGCGCCAGCGGCGGGGACGGCAGGGACTCGATCGTCGGTGACAGCGCCGCAGCGGCCACCGCGACCGCCAGCGGCCACGACACCCTCCAGGGCGACGAGGGCAACGACCTCCTGGTCGGCGACAACCAGAAGGTGGGCCACGCCAAGCTCAAGGGCGGCGGTCCCGACCTCCTGCGCGGCGGCGACAACAACGATCGGTTCAACGCCGGCCCCGCCCGCGACACCTGCCAGGGCGGCACGGGCCACGACCGCGATCTCTCCCACCCGCGCTGCGAAAAGCGAAGCAGCATTCCCTAACGCCGGGGCCGAAATGGCCCGAAAAAGCCCCCTCGACAACCTCCTCGGCCCGACGACACGCCGGGAACTGTCAGCGTTGAAGTCGCCGGAGCTGGGAATCGCCGAACCGCCCGATCTCGCCGAAATGACGATGGGCGAGAACATCGAATGGTCGAACGACGCAGCGCGACGAGCACGAGCGCGCCCTGTGGGGCACGCTCGTACGCCGGTCTGCGGTTGGGCGAGACACAGGCACTCCGTTGGGAGGCGGTCAACCTCGCTCGCGGGACGATCCGCGTCGAGCGGGGAATGGGACGCCAAGGAGGGCGAGATCGAACCCAAGAGCCGCGCTGCGGTGCGCACCATCCCAATCGTGCCGACCCTGCGTGACCTGCTCGTCTCCCACAAGACGAGCGCGGACCGCGACCAGGGCTTCGTGTTCGGCACCGCCAACAAGCCCTTCTGCCCGCGCTCGGTGACCGACCGGGCTGATACGGCGTGGCGCAAGGCGGGGCTCCGGCCAATCACCCCGCACGAGGCAAGGCATGTCTGCGCTTCGATCCTGATTGCCTCGGGGCTGAACGAGAAGAAGGTCACCGTTCCGATGGGCCACAGCTCTATCTCGACCACCTACGACATCTACGGGCACCTGTTCGAGGGCTCGGAGGCGGAGGACGCGGAGCAGGTCGCCGCATATCTCGACGCTCAGCAGGAGTGCGCAGCGGAGCAGGTTCGGGCGGCTGAGTCCGCCCCGACGAGCGGCTGAGTGACGCATTTTGTGGCGCATCGGGCACAACTCTGCCCTTCGGCGTCGCTGCGAACCGGACGCGTCATCACGATTTTGCAGGGGTTTTCATGCTCCGCGCAATGACCACGCGCTGGATTTCGTTCGTCCCCTCGTAGATCTGGGTGATCTTTGCGTCGCGCATCATGCGCTCGACCGGGTATTCGCTGACGTAGCCGTAGCCGCCCAGCACCTGGATGGCCTCGACCGTGACGTACATCGCTGTGTCGGAGGCGAACAGCTTCGCCATCGAGGTGTAGGTACCGAGGCCGGGCTCGCCCCGGTCGGCCATCGCGCAGGCCTTATAGAGCAGCTCTCGCGCCGCGGCGACGCGGGTCTGCATGTCGGCGAGCTTGAACTGGATGCCCTGCATCTCGATGATCGGCTCGCCGAATGCGATCCGCTCGTTGGCGTAGCCGATCGCGTAGTCGAGAGCGCCCTGGGCGATGCCGACGGCCTGAGCCGCGGCACCGAGCCGCGTGCGCTCGAGGGTCGCCAGAGCGACCGAGAGACCGCGGCCGACCTCGCCGATCACGTTCTCGGCCGGCACCCGAACGTCGGCGAACGAAGGCTGGCCCGTCGGCGAGCCGCGGATGCCGAGCTTGTGCTCGAGCTTGCCGGGGTCGAACCCGTCGCGGTCGGACTCGACGACGAAGGCGGTGATGCGGTTCGTCTCGCGGTCGGTCTTCGCGAACACGACGTAGAAGTCGGCGACGGTCGCGTTCGTGATCCAGTTCTTCTGGCCGTTGATGACCCACTCGTCGCCATCCTTCACCGCCGAGGTCCGCATCGAGGCGGGGTCCGAGCCCGCCTCCGGCTCGGAGAGGGCGAACGCCGGCGAGGACTCACCGCTCGCGAGCGGTGGTAGCCAGCGCTCCTTCTGCTCGTCGGTGCCGAAGAGCTGGATCGGCAGCGAGCCGAGCTCCTGAACCATGAGGATCAGCGCGCTCGAAGCACACGCCTTCGCGATTTCCTCGACCGCGATCTGCAGCATCAGCGTCCCCGTCCCGGTGCCGCCGTACTCGGTTGCGAACGGGAGCGCAAGGATGTCGTGCTCGGCGAGCAGCTCGCGAACGTCGCGGGGGTACTCGCCCTTGGCGTCGATCTCGGCCGCCCGCGGGCGAATCCGCTCGTCGACGATCGTCGCGATCGTCTCGCGGAAGTCCCGCATCTCCTGCGGGATCTCGTAGAGGTCGGTCGGCTGGCTGGCGATCGTCATGCGGTGGCCCCCGCCAGCAACGTAGCGTCTTCCTGCTCGGAGACCTGAGCGTCACGCCACCTCGGCTTCGCGAACAGGTGCTGCACGTCGCCGAGCCGGCGCTCGCGGAAGCCGGCCTCGCTGAGCGTGAGGTACATCCGCCAGAGGCGCCGGAAGCGCTCGTCGTAGCCGCGGGGCTGAAGCGACTCGAACGCGGCCTCGAAGCGCTCGCGCCACGCGCGGAGCGTGCGCGCGTAGTGGGGCGTGATGTCGTCGAGCCACACCGTCCTCATGTCGGTCGAGTCCGCGATTCGGTCCGCGATCATCGCCCGCGACGGCAGGCACCCGCCGGGGAAGATGTGCGTGTTCGCGAAGCTCTTCGAGGCCTTCTCGATCTCGTACGGAGCCGTCGTCGATGACGATCGACTGCAGCAGCATCAACCCGTCGTCGCGCAGCAGCTCGGAGCAGCGGCGGAAGAAGGTGGGGAAGTACTCCCACCCCACGGCCTCGATCATCTCGATCGACACCAGCTTGTCGTAGGTGCCGGGCAGGTCGCGATAGTCGAAGTCGACGATCTCGACGCGGTCGTCGAGGCCCGCCTCCCGCACGCGCGCGAGGGCCAGCTTGCCCTGCTCGGCCGAGATGGTCGTGGTCGTCACCCGGGCGCCGTACTCGCCCGCGGCGTGGATGGCGAGCCCGCCCCAGCCGGTGCCGATCTCCACGAGATGGTCATCGGGGCCGAGGCGAAGGCGCCGGCAGATCCCGTCGAGCTTGGTGAGCTGCGCATCCTCGAGATCCGCGTCGTCGCTCGGAAAGCGAGCGCACGAATAGACCATGCGCTCGTCGAGGAAGGCGGCGAAGAGCTCGTTGCCGAGGTCGTAGTGGGCCGCGATGTGGCGGCGAGCACCTGACCGGGTGTTGCGCGGCACCAGCCGCAACAGGCGCTGAACCTGGGCGACCAGCGGCTGGATGCGCCTCCTCCACGCGTCCGCGCGCGGCAGCTCACGGGCGCCGATGCGGCACACCGTCAGGAGATCGTCGGTGTCCCAGATGCCGTCCGCATACGCCGCGCCCCAGCTCGCGCTCCCGCGAACCGTGTCGACCCAAAAGCGGGGGTCGTTCACGCGCACCTCCGCGCACAGATCGGCGTCGGCGGGCCCAAACGCGCGCCGCCTAGAGCCTTCGACGATTTCGATCCGCCCACCCTCGATTCGCTCGAGCACCGCCTCCAGTGCGGCGCGGGCGCCCGCGACCAACGGTCCAGCGACAATCGCCGGGCTAATGGGAAAGGCGCGATCCGACGACGAGTCTGGCATAGGGAAAATGTAAACGGATGAGCCCGCACGAGAGAGACCGATGGCTCGGCGTCGGCCGGGCCGGCGGCGTCGAGTCAATGAAGGCCGGGAGGACGGCGGCGGAGGCGGCGCTCCGCGGCCCCGGTGATGGCGGCGTGGTCGTCGCCGCGCTCGGCGGCCGGGGTTCGCGGCGACGGTGGGCTCCGGCGAGGGGGCGGCGGAGCGGCTGGGCGAAGCGGGCGCCGAGGCCGCCGCCTGCGCCGGCGAGCTCAACGGCGGCCACGAGCGCAAGGTGCTGATCGTGCTGACGGACGGGCTCGCGGGCGACCAGCAGGAGATCGTGCGCGGCGCCTACGCGGCGGTCGGTGCCGGCGTGCCGCTGGTGGGCGGGTGCGCCGGCGACGGCCTCGACGTCGTCGCCGAGGGGATCGAGAGCACCACCCAGCGCAACCAGCTGATCGACCTGGGCTGCGAGATGGGGCAGGGGCTTCACCTGTCGCCGCCGCTGCCGGTGGAGGAGGCCGACGCGTTGCTACTGGGCGCGGGCCTGCTCCCTCCGCCTCGCGAGCCCGGTTCCGAGGACGTCGCCCACGAGCACGAGGGCGATACGGCCCGCGAGGACGCCCCCCAATAGTCGAAGATGCGCGGCCGATGCCGCGCCCGCGCACCATCCTGATCGCGGCGATCGCGGCCGTGCTCGCCGCTCCGGCCTCTGCCGCAGCCGACAACCCGGCGAACGAGCCTCCGTTCGGAGGCGAGAACCCGCCGCCGCTCGTGCGGCCTCCAAGGCTCACCGAGCCTCCCGCCGGGTACGGGTTGAGCGCCGCGGAGGCGACGCGAATCGCCGCGGCGACGAGCGCCGTCCGCGCCGAGCGCGCGGCCGACGGGCGCCTCCATCCGGTTGCCTTCGAGCGCGGCCCGAGCCGGTGGCAGGTGAACTTCTTCCGCGGGACCGGCGAGGCGCGCCGGGAGGTGGCGCTCGCGGTGATCGACGACCGCACCGGCAACGTCCTGGAGGCCTGGCGCGACCAGCAGGTGACGGTGAAGCTCGCTCGCGGCTACGAGGGTGCCATCGCGCAGATGGTCAACGCGCCGTACATCTGGCTGCCGCTCTGCGTTCTCTTCGTCGCGCCATTCTTCGACCCGCGGCGGCCGTTCCGCCTCCTGCACCTCGACCTCCTCGTCCTGCTCGGCCTCGGGGTGTCGCTCTACTTCTTCAACCAGGCGAACATCCGCGCCTCGGTCGCGCTGACCTACCCGGTGCTGGGGTACGTGTTCGTGCGGATGCTCGTCGCGGGCCTGCGCCCGAAGCGGCGGGCCGGGCCGCTCGTTCCCGTGGTACCGATCCGGTGGCTCGCGATCGCGGCGGTCGCGCTCGCCGCAGGTCGCATCGCGCTCAACGTGGCCGACTCGCACGTGATCGACATCGGCGCGGCGGGCGTCGTCGGGGCCGACCGGATCGAGCACGGCCAGCCCCTCTACCAGGGGAGCTTCAACGAGGGGCTTCAGATCCACGGGGACGTCTACGGCCCCTTCAACTACCTCGCCTACGTCCCCTTCGAGGAGGCCTTCCCCTTCCACGGAGAGTGGGATTCGCTGCCGGCGGCGCACGCGGCCGCGATCGCGTTCGACCTCCTGACCGCGCTGGGTTTGCTCGCGCTTGGGCGGCGCCTGCGGGCGGGCCCCGACGGCCGCGCCCTGGGCGTGGCGATGTCGTTCGCCTGGCTCGCCTACCCCTTCACGCTCTACACGATGAACGCGAACGCCGACGACGCGCTCGTTGCGGCGACGCTCGTGGGGGCGATGGTCGCGCTGGCATCGCCTGCGGGGCGCGGCCTCATGCTCGCGCTCGGCACGGCCGCGAAGTTCGGGTCGGCCGCGCTCGCCCCGCTGTTCGCGACCGGCGTCGGTGAGCGGCGGTTGCGCTCGGCGGTGATCTTCGCCGTGGTCTTCGCCGCCGTCTGCGCTGCGCTCTTCCTGCCGTTCGTCCCCGACGGCGGATTACGGGAGCTGTATGACCGGACGCTTGGCTACCAGGCGTCGCGGAGCTCGCCGTTCAGCGTCTGGGGGCTCGCCCCGTCGCTCCATTTCCTGCAGACGCCGGTGCGGCTCGCGGCCGCCGGGCTCGCCGCCGGGCTCGCCTTCTACCCGCGCTGGCGCTCACCGGTCCAGGTCGCCGCGCTGGCGGCGGCCGTCGTCGTCGCCGTGCAGGTGGGCGCGACCCACTGGTTCTACTTCTACGCCGTCTGGTTCCTGCCGTTGGTCCTGGCCGCCGCGTTCGGGGCCGAGCGGGTGGTCAGCCGAGCGTCGTCTCAAGACGCCCGAGCTCGGGCGAGCTGAGCACGAGCTCGTCGCCGGGCTTGAGCCACACGTGAGGCTCGCGGGCGCCGCCGATGCCCGACGGTGTGCCGGTGGCGACGATGTCGCCCGGCTCCAGCGTCATCAGGCGCGAGAGGTGGGACACGAGCTCCCGGATCGAAAAGACGAGGTCGGCCGTCGAGGAGGCCTGCATCTCCTCGCCGTTCAGGGTCAGCGCGAACGAGATCGCGTCCGCCTCGCCGGCCTCGTCGGGCGTAACGATCGCCGGGCCGCAGGGGGCGGCGCCGTCGAAGACCTTGCCCGGCATCCATTGGGGCGTCGAGAACTGGAGGTCGCGCGCGGAGAGGTCGTTGAGGAGGGTGTAGCCGGCCACGTGGTGGATCGCGTCCTCGGCGGTGACGTCCTTCGCCCGGCGGCCGACAACGAACGCCACCTCGGCCTCGTAATCGACCTTTTCGCTGGCGGCGGGCAGCGGCACCGTCGCGCCCGGCGCGGCCAGGGCGTTGCGGAACTTGGCGAAGAAGGTCGGGCTGTCGGGCGGGTCGATCCCGGCCTCGGCGGCGTGGGCGCGGTAGTTCAGGCCGATGCAGACGATCTTGTCCGGGTCGGGGACGGGCGGGCGGAGCTCGATTTCACCGAGGGAGAGCTCGTTTGAGTCTCCGGCCGGTGTCTCGAGCTCGGACAGTCGCCCCGCCTCGAGTAGCTCGCGCGCCGTCGCGCCGTCCCCGCCCAGCGCGTCCCAAGCGTCGGTCACCTTCTCGCCGCGGAGGACCCCGGCGCGATCCCCGCGCTCGGAGCGATAGGTGACGAGCCGCATCGCCCGCCACCCTACCCGCCCCGCACCCCCGCGAACGTCCCGCGCAGGGGGCTATAGCGGGTACCGCGGGACGTTCGCGGATTGCGGCGACCGTCCCTAGAATCCGTCACGCGGGCCCCGCGGGGCCCGACCCCGTTCAGGGGGGCGTAGCTCAGTTGGTTAGAGCGCCGGCCTGTCACGCCGGAGGCCGCGGGTTCGAGTCCCGTCGCTCCCGTCTCTCGAATCCCCTGCAACGGTGCGGAGTCTCGCACCGAGTCCGTGCCGGCGTCTTCGCCGCCTACGGACGTCGGTGCACTGACTGCGGCCGCTCAGACGTCCCGCTTGAGGTTCACCACGTCAACGGCGACCCGACCGACAACCGGATGCAGAACTCGACCCCGCTCTGCCGCGATTACACCGATCGCCGGAGATGCACCGCTGGTCGCGGCGAGAGGCCCTTGCGCGGAACTGCGCCGGTGTAGTGAACTGGCAAGGTGGTCAGCTAGTGCTGAGCCACCACATGGCCCGCCGTGATCACTGGTGGGTTCGGCAACACATCCGCGATATTCGCCTTGACCCACTCGGCGGCTAGGCGGTTCGAATCCTCCTCGTCGGCTTGATCCTCGAAGACGCTGGTCGAGAACATGACGCCGTCTCCAGCGTCCGCCCAGTAGTAGGCGACGAAGCCCCGATGCTCGCTGATCAACGGAACGAAACCCTCACGTACCCGCGTTCCCGCCTCATCCGGATTCGTGACTCCCTCGTAGCGACGCACAGTAGCCCACATGTTGCCTCCTTAGGCTCGATGACTTCGCCGCGCGGCGATTCTCTCAGATGGCGACGTTTCTTGTCCGAGACCACCTTCTCACCCGGGCCCCGGTCGAGCACCGGCCCGGCGCACAGCTCGCCGGGTATCCAGGCGCCGGCGCTGACCGGACCTTGCGAGACCGAACGAGGTCGGCCGAAAGCCGCGGCAAGGCTGGTCGCGGGGGTTACTACCGAGGGCCATCGGGTGGTTGCTACCGCTGAATCGGTGCGTCCGCTCGCCTACGGTCGTTGGGCTACCTACGAAAGGAATCGAAATGTTGCTCTGGTCCTTGGGTGCGGTGCTTTACATCGCGCTCT
The DNA here is from genome assembly GCA_963823245.1 of uncultured Actinomycetes bacterium. GTDB lineage: Bacteria > Actinomycetota > Thermoleophilia > Solirubrobacterales > 70-9 > JAWVFM01. The sequence goes on from CAWGKQ010000010.1 coordinate 446,926, forward strand.
TCTTCTGGCTCGGTCTGTCCACCCTTCGTAACGGACACGGCTGGCTCTTCTTCTTCGGGATCTTCCTTCCGATCCTTTGGATCTTCGGCGCCTTCAGCGGCCCCACCCGTGAGGCTGAGGCCCGTGACGCTGCGGCTCGGCATGCGTAGGGCGGGGACTGCGGGCTGATCGATGAGCGCGGTGCTATCCGAGATGGCGAATCTGACCAAGCTGCCCGGCACGGCGGTGACGAAGGCGAAGAAGCTCGGCAAAGCCAAGCCGTAAGTACCGTGAGCCGCCGGGGCGCGCTCCGCATGTTTCGCGTCGCCCGGGTGAGTTGGCGCGGCAGACGCCTGCTGATGATCGTCGGCCTCGCGCTCTTCGCGTGTGGCCTAGCCGCCTCGGCGGCGGTGATTCTCCGCGCCGTCAAGAGACGAAGAGACACCCCTCCGGATATCCACGCCACGCCTGTCCCAGCGACCCCGCAGGCCCGGCAGGCCGAGCTGCCCTGAGAGTCGCGATATGGGCGAGGTCCTCCTCCTATCGTTTACGGCAGCGCTGAACCCGACGCTGCTTGCGGCGTCCACGATCATGCTGCTCGCCCCGCACCCGAAGCGGCTTTTCCTCGGGTACCTGCTCGGCGCGATGATGACGAGCATCACGCTCGGCCTTCTGATCGTGTTCTCACTGGAGGGCTCGAGCTCAGCCACCAGCACCGCTCAGAACACGGTCAACCCCGCCGCCGACTTCGTGCTCGGGGGAATCCTGCTGGTCGTCGCGTTTGTGCTCTACACGGATCGCGACACGCGCCTTCAAGAGCGGCGGCAGCGGCGCAAGGCCGCCAAGGAGCCCAAGGGCCCCTCGCGGACCGAACAGCTCCTCGGCCGAGGCTCGGCCCGCATCACGTTCGCCGTCGGAGCTGTGCTGACCCTGCCGGGAGCCTCCTACCTCGCCGCGCTCCACGACATCGCCGCCGAGGACCTCAGTACGGCGGCCACGGTGGCAACCGTCCTTGGGTTCAATCTGATCATGTTGATGCTGCTGGAGCTGCCGCTGCTCGGCTACGTGTTCGCACCGGATTGGACTCCCGGCGCCGTCGAGCGCTTCAAGGCCTGGATCGGCCGCAACAGCCGTCGACTCGCCATCAGAGGCTGCGTCGCACTCGGCGTCGTCTGCATCGCGACGGGAACGATCACGGTGCTGACGTGACGCGCCGCGGACGCGCTGGAAGACAAGCATTGCGAGAGCAACTACCGACGAGGAGGACAAGAGCATGGGACTAGTGAGAAATGGTGGCGGTGGACGGCGGTTCGTGATGCGCGAGAAGGTGCTCTCGATCGGCGACGACTTCTGGATCGAGGACGAAAACGGCGAGAAGGTCTTCAAGGTCAACGGCAAGGCCTTGCGGGTGCGGAAGACCTTCGTCCTCGAGGACACCGATGGAAACGAGGTCGCCCACATCCAGGATCGAGTGGTCAATGTCCGTGGCACGATGAAGGTCGAGCGTGGTGGCCGGGAGCTGGCGACGGTGCACAAGGCGCTCGTTGGAATCCGCGACCGCTTCGCCGTCGATGTCGAGGACGGTGAGGACCTCAAGGCCAAGGGCAACGTGCTCGACCACGAATACGAGATCAAGCGCGACGGCGACGTCGTCGCCACGATCTCCAAGAAATGGGCCCGCATGCGCGAGACCTACGGGATCGAGATCGCCGAGGGTGAAGACGCGGCCCTGCTCCTGGCCGTCAGCGTGGCAATCGACACTCTCGCCGATTGATACGCCCTCTGCCTCCTCGGCTCAGCCGGCCAGCAGCGCCTGGAACGCAGGCTCCTCGCGAAGAGGATCGAGGTCCGAGTCCCCCTCCAGGTACGGGCGAGCTCTCTCCGACCTCTCGAGCGCGAGCCGCAGGTGCTCGATCGCGTCTGCCTTTCGGCCCGCGAGGCTCTCGCAGCAGGCGAGGTTGTAGAGGAGGGCGGGGTACTCGGGGTGCGCCTCGGCCACGCCCCGGGCCTGGTCGGCCGCTTCCGCGTACCGCCCCTCCGTGTAGAGCCGGCCGAACGGCGCCCAGAGCTCCCAGCCCTCCGGCTCATACACCTGCCCCGGAGTGGCCCCGACCGCGAGGATCGTCGTTTCCGGCTCGGAGGCGAACGCCGTCCGCTTGACGCCCGGCCGAGCGAAGACGAACGTTCCCGTCGGAGCGTCCACGCGCTCGCCGTCGAGCTCGAACCTGGCTCGGCCGCTCTGGACGAAGTAGAGCTCCTCGTCCTCTCCCTCCTCGTCGTGCTCGTTGATGACCTGATCGCCGGCCTCGTGACCGGTCCACGTGTTGATCCCAAACGAGGTGATGCCGAAGCGTTGGCGGACCGGACGCCAGGGTTGACGGCCATCGCTGATCTCGTCGATGTCCTCGATATGGGCGACCTCGAACTCGCTCATGGTCCCTCAGTCCGTGTCCACGGCGAGATCGCGGTTCTCCGGCACGAACTTGGTGGCGATGAACGTGGCGCCCGCCGGATCGGCGATCACGGTCATTCGTACCCACGGCGCGTCGAACGGCGGGGCGATCACGTTTCCGCCCAGCTCCTCCGCCTTCGCCGCGACCGCGTCGGCGTCGTCGACCGCGAAGGTGACGCTCCAGTGGGCCGGCGTGTCGGGCTCCGAGTCCGGGATCGGGTTGATGGTCGCGACGACGTCCTCGAAGCCGGCCGGGCCGCCCATCTCCGCGAGCCGCTTTCGCAGGCCGGGGTCGTTCGCCTCCAGGTGATCGCCGTATCCCGGGAGTGTCCACGCGGCCCCGCCGCCGAGGTCGAGCGTCCCCCATCCGAAGACCGCCCCATAGAACGCCTTGGCGCCCTCGGGATCGCGGGTGGCGAGGCCGTTGAAGTTGACGCTCCCATGTTCATTGACGATCTTCGCGCCCCTGTGCTCCTTCGCCTGCCAGACGCAGAAGACCGCGCCCTCGGGGTCGCTCAACACCGCCATCCGGCCCGCGTCCATCACGTCGAACGGCTCGCCGATGACGGTGCCGCCGGCGTCCCTGACCTTCGCCGCAGCGTCGTCCGCGCTGTCGACCCAGATGTAGGTGTTCCAGACGGCCTGCGGCGGCGCGCCCTCGGGACGCGAGCTGACCGCGGCGACGTCGCCGCCGCGAATGCGGGCGATGAGGTACTTGCCCGGGGCGTCGGGCGGCATCCCGTCCTCGAGCTCCCAGCCGAAGACGCCGCGATAGAAGTCAGCGGCCGAATCCGGGTCGGGTTGGGTGGTGTCGACCCAGCACGGGACGCCGGGGATGTATCCGTCTCGCTCTGGCATCGAAGGCTCCTCTCGCTGGCTGACCGAAAGAGGAGTCCATCAAAGCACCGTCCCTCAGCGCATGTCAGCCGACGACCAGGTTGCGAACGGACGAGTTCCTCCGGTCGCGATCCTGAACCTGTCCAAGCTGCGGAGCAGGTTGCTTGAGGGGTGGCTCGCGCAGGGGGCTGACCGCCCGTCTTGGTGCCGTGCTGGAGCACGTCGGCGCGCTGGTCGCCGTCGAAGTCGCGTAGAGCATCCCGAACGACAGCGGCTCGCTGCGTTCGGCCTGGAGCGTCCGCCACGGTGTCGCTCCGCCCCACGAGACCTGCCACTTACCGTCGTTGCTGCGTCCCACGTCGGTCTTGCGGTCGCCGTCGAAGTCGGCGAAGACGAGGCTCCCGAGGCTCGACGAGAGCCTGCCGTTCAGGCGCCTCCAGCTCGTGTTGCCCCCATACGAGACCGACCATTGGTTGTTCGCGAGGCTGAAGATGTCGGTCAGACCATCGCCGTTGAAGTCGCCGAGTCGCAGCTCGCCGATCCCGAGGCGGGAGGCCGCGAGGGGCTGCCACTTGGTCGTGCCGGCGCTCGAGTAGAAGAACTGTGAGCCGTTCGCCCGGAAGACGTCCGTGCGGCGATCGCCGTCGAAGTCGCCGAACCGATAGTGCTTGACGTCGATCTCCGATCCGGCGGGCAGCGGGGTGGGCTCGCCGGTCCCGCCGTTGGACAAGAGCCAGCGGTCGCCCTGCTGGATGAACACGTCCGTCCTGCCGTCCCCGGTGAAATCGCCGAGGCCGAGGTGGTCGAGGCGCAAGTCGGAGTCGCCCAGCATGAACCATTCGCGCCGCCCGGAGGGCGAGTAGACCCAGACCGTTCCGGCGGCCTGGAACACGTCGTCGCGACCGTCGCCGTCGAAGTCCCCGACGGCGAGCTCGCCCGCGGTGTCGACGCACGACGCGTTGCGCGCGATGACGAGCTTGTTCTTCTTGCGCAACGAGCTCACTGAGGCGCCCTTGACCAGGACGGCGCCATGGCTCGTGACCACGCTCCCCCGAGCCGTGCGCTCGTCGATGGCGGCGACGTGGGGGAACGCGTTGTTGGCGAAGATCGCCTGCGCGGTTGGCGTGCCGCGCAGCTCGAACGCCGGCCTGACCAGGCGCCCCTCCAGCCCGTAGCTCTGTGCCCCGTGGAACGTGTTGTGCCGGATTTCGAAGTAGGTGCCGGCCGTCCCACCGTCGAAGCCGCCGTCGCTCTGCTTCTCGCCGTGGACGTCGAAATGCTGGTTGAAGTTGCCGTCGCAGGTCGGTCCGCCGTTGAGGGTGAAGTTCCGCTCGGCGATGTAACCCGGGCCTCCTCCTCCGGCCGCCGAGATGTCGTGGCGGTTGAAGTCGAAGACGTTGTGGTCGATGCGGGCGAAACCAGGTGTCGTCGTGGTCTCGAATCCCGGCACCCTTTGATCGATCACGACCCCGTAGCCGGCGTTGCACTGGACGTTGTCGTGGATGAAGTTGCCGGTGATCACCGCGGTCCGTTCCCTCTGCGGGGGCGCGTCGATCACCTCCACGCCCGCCTCGGGCCAGCCGAAGATCTCGTTGTTGTCGACCTGGACGTCGGGGGTCGTGATGCGGACCGCCCTGGTGTTGTCCTGCTCGAACTTGGTGTTGAACTTGTAGCCGCGCAACCTGAGCCCGGTGACGCGGCTTCCCGCGCCGAGGTCGAGCAGGATGCTCTTGGTGGTGTGATGCGAGATCTCGAGTATTCCTCCGGCACGGGCGGGGGAGCGGCCCCCATCAGGGTTACGCCCGCGGGGATCTCGAGGATCGCGTGCTCATTGCTCACCGGGTTGTCCGGAAGGAGGGCGAGGTCGATCCGGGCCGCGTCCTTCACGTAGATGCACCTGTATCCGGCCGCGATCGCGTCGATTAGCCCGGGCTCCGAGGCTCCGGGAGCGCTCCGCGCCCTGTCGACATGCGGACACGCCGGTTCGACGGCCACGCTCACGGTGAACGTCCGTGGCGCCGGGCCGACGCTCGCGGATGCGGGCGTCCCCGTGATCGTGACGGGCACCGGCTGAGCCGTCAGCGGCGCCGTCGGGTCGACGCTGAGCGTCAGCGTGCTCGCGGTCGAGGGCGCCGAATTCGGGCTGAGGGTCGCGTGGACCCCTTCGGGCAGACCCTCCGCGGCCAGCGCGACGTCGCCGCTCGAACCGCCGAGGCGCCCGATCGTGATCGCGTCGGTCGCCGTTCCACCCTGTTGCATCGTGAGGCTGGTGACCGAGGGGTTGAGCGTGAAGTCCGGAGTCTTCGTGGCCGGCCCGCCGAAGCTCAGGTCGTCGATCGCGATCGGCTTCGAGTCGTCGATCATCGGCCGCGCGGTGATCTCGAAGCCGACGATGGTCGCCGACGGGGTCGAGACCTCCAGGAGGGAATGAACCCCGCCGCCACGCGTCACGCGAACCGACGATTGGACGAGCTCGTTGCCGTTGGCGTCGAACCCCGTCAGCTTGACGAGCGCACACCCGACGGAGTCCGGGTTCACCTTCGTGCAGATCCCGGGTCCGCCCAGGTAGCCGACTCGAACCGAGACATGCGACCGGGGGACGCCGAAGGTCCCCGTCGTCCTCGGCGTGAAGAACTCACATGCGAAGCAGGTGGCGATGTCCGCCACGTGCGTTCCGGACTCCGCCTGCCCGCTCGGCGGGGTGCGGATCACCGGGTGCAGGCCCTCGCTGGGGTTGCCGGTCGGCAATGGACCGAATACGACCCCCTGCCCGGTCCCGCCGAGATCGGCGTACTGACCGGTGAGGGCGGTGTCGGGCGGGTATTGCTCGAAGTCGACCGTCGTATCGGCAAGCGCCGAGGCGGGGAACGCGGCGACGCAGCCCGTCGCGACCAGGACGACCGTGAGGCGAATCACGATCGGCATCGGGTCCGCGATCGTTCGGGGTCGGGCTCGACCATTCATCCCTCCTTGTCCGAGACCGCCTTCTCGCCACCCTACTGCGACGGTTAGCAAGAATCCAGCTGATGCACTCCGCGCTCGGACGAATGAGCGTCGCACTCGGCGTCCTCGTCGGCGGCGTGGGCATCGTGCTGAGCGCGCCCGTGAGCGGCGTCATCGATTCCGTGATCTTCTGGGGTCTCGTCGGCGCCTGGATCGCCGCGATCGGCCTCAACTGGTCGGAGCGCAGGGCCCGCTGACGCGGAGGCGGTCAGGCTCAGAGAAGCTCGAGGATGCCGCGCAGTATCAGCAGGCCGCCGAGGATCGCCGCGACCCAGGTCGCGACGATGCGGCCGCGGCGGGCGAGCCAGTCCTTGAACGACTCGACCCCGGCCGCGGTGCGCTCCGGGGCGACGAGGTAGCCGACGAGCGGCACCTCGAGGAGCAGCATCATGATCAGGTTGAAGGCCACGATGCCGAGGACGGTCGCGGCGGTGCCGGGGTCGACGACGTCGATGCGGTGGAGCGCCGTCAGGTAGGAGACGCTCGGCAGGCTCAGCGCGGCGCCGACGACGAACGCGATCTTGGCCGAGCCGCGGCCGAGGAGGCGCTGCTGGAGCGGGTCCTTCTTCTCCTTGCCGGCCTGTCTCGCCTCCTTGCGCTCGCGGCGCCACTCGCTGAGCCGGTGCCCCCTGATGCTGCCGAGGACGTAGGCCACCGCCAGGAGGAGCAAGCCGAAGACGATGTCGAGGGCCGGGCTCAGGGCGGACTTCGCGGTGTTCTCGGTGCTGGTTCCCTCGAGGCTGAAGACGATGACGAGGCCGAGGGTGATGCTCGTCATGTACGCGCCGAGCAGATAGCCGAAGAGCAGGCGCTTCGGGCTCGGCAGCAGGAGCATCAGCGTTGTCGCGGCGAGCAGGGTCGGGTTGACGGCCGCCCACGCCGCGAGGAGGAAGAACTCGGCCACCTGGAACGAACCTACACGCAGCAATAGACTGACCGGCGTCGATGCGCGTCGCGGTGGTGGGACACGTGGAGTGGATCGACTTCGCGGTGGTTGAGCGGGTGCCGGAGCCAGGCGAGATCGTTCACGCGCTCGATTCGTGGGAGGAGCCGGCGGGAGGTGGCGCGGTGGCCGCGGTCCAGCTCGCGCGGCTCGCCGGCGAGTGCCTGTTCATCACCGCGCTCGGGGACGACGAGCGGGGCCACCGGGCCAAGGAGGGGCTCGAGGCCCTCGGCGTCCGCGTCGAGGCCGCGCGGCGCCCGCATCCTCAGGGGAGAGGGCTCGTTCATATCGATTCCGCGAAGGATCGGGCGATCACCGTGCTCGGCGAGCGGGCGGGGCCCGCGCGCGACGACCCGCTGCCGTGGGAGGAGCTCGAGGGGACGGACGCGGTGTACCTGACAGCGGGCGATCCGGGGGCGGCGCGCGCTGCCCGCGCCGCCCGCGTGCTCGTGGCGACGATCCGCGCGCGGGAGGCGCTCGCGGGCGCCGGGGTCGAGCTCGACGCCCTGGTCGCGAGCAGCGGCGACGTCGGCGAGCGCTACGAGCCGGGTGACATCGAGCCGCCGCCCCAACTGGTCGTCCGCACCGAGGGCGCTGCGGGCGGATCCGTCCTCGACGCCGAGGGGGTGGTCAGGCACTGGGCCGCGGCCCCGCTCCCTGGGAAGCTCGTCGACACCTACGGCGCCGGCGATTCCTTCGCGGCCGGCGTGACGTACGGACTCGGCGAGGGACTCACCATCGACGAGGCGGTCGCGCTTGGCGCGCGGTGCGGCGCCGCGTGCGCGATGGGCCGCGGACCGTACGCGGGGCAGATGCGGTCATAGATCATCCAAATCGTGTGATGCGCGTAACCAGCAGGGCTGGTGAGATCAATCGACGATGCCGTCGGGCTTGTACAGCAACTCCAAGCCGAAGGTCCCGTGAACAGCCGCGAGGCTCTTCGCCTCTTCAAGCTCGCCCGGAAGAGTTGGCGCCGCCGGCGCCTGCTCTTGATCGCCGGCCTCGCGCTCTTCGTGTGCGCCCTCGCGGCCTCGGCCGCAGTGACTTTCCGCGCCGTTAGGAGGAGACGGGGCCCGGCCCCTCCCGAAAGCCATCGCACCGGTGTCGGCGCGGACTCGCAGGTCCGGCAGGCCGACCTGGCGTGAAGGTCGCGACACAACTACCGACCAGGAGGACCAGGCGCATGGGGTTACTGAGAAACGGCGACGGCGGACGGCGCTTCCTGATGCGCCAGAAGGTGCTCTCAATTGGCGACGACTTCTGGATCGAGGACGAGGACGGCGAGAAGGTCTTCAAGGTCGATGCCAAGGTCCTGCGCGTGCGCAAGACCTTCGTCCTCGAGGACACCGAAGGCAACGAGGTCGCCCACATCCAGGATCGAGTCCTCCACGTCCGTGGCACGATGAAGATCGAGCGTGGAGACGAGGAGTTGGCGACGGTGCACAAGGCGCTCGTCGGAGTCCGCGACCGCTTCACCATTGACGTCGAGGGCGGTGAGGACCTCGAGGCCAAGGGCAACGTGCTCGACTACGAGTACGAGATCAAGCGCGACGGCGACGTCGTCGCCACCGTCTCCAAGAAGTGGGCCCGGCTACGCGAGGCCTACGGGGTCTCGATCGCCGAGGGGGAGGACGAGGCGCTGCTGCTGGCCGTCACCGTGGCAATCGACAATCTCGCAGATTGATTCCGGCGGCTCGCCTTCGGTTCCTACGCGGGACAGATGCGGTCGTGAACGGCGAGATGACCCCCGGGGAGCGGTCATCGCCATCGTCCCAAGCTTGCGTTGGATCCGCAGTAGGCTGACTCGGTGATGGGCGTGCCGCACCCCGAGGATGCAGCGTCCACGCGGTCGCCTTGCTGTGCCCCGGACGCCCGCCATGAGGCACCGGCCGGGCCGACCGTGGCGATCGCAGTCTGCGCCGCCGAGGACCGTCCGCCCGACGACATGGTCGTGATCGGGCAAGGCTCGTTCCTGATGGGCAGCGACGATCGCTGGGCCTACCCGGCCGACGGCGAGGGGCCGGTGCGCGAGATTTCACTCGACTCCTTCCTGATCGACGCCGTGGCCGTCTCCAACGACGCTTTCGCCTCCTTCGTCGAGGTGACCGGATACGCCACCGAGGCCGAGCGATTCGGCTGGTCTTTCGTCTTCGCGGGGCTCCTGCCGGACGACTTCCCACCCACCCAGGCGGTGGTCGAAGCTCCCTGGTGGCGCAAGGTGGAGGGAGCCGACTGGCGCCACCCGGAGGGTCCGCAGTCGGCGCTCGACGATCGCCTCGACCACCCCGTCGTACACGTCTCCTGGGACGACGCCCAGGCGTATTGCACCTGGGCGGGCAGGCGGTTGCCGACCGAGGCCGAGTGGGAGTTCGCGGCTCGCGGGGGGCTCGATGGCAGGGTCTTCCCCTGGGGCGACGAGCGCGAGCCGGGCGGCGAGCATCGGATGAACGTCTGGCAGGGCGCCTTCCCGACCAAGAACACCAACGCCGACGGCTACTACGGAACCGGCCCAGTCGACGCCTTCCCGCCCAACGGCTACGGCCTGCACAACGCGACGGGCAACGTCTGGGAATGGGCGGCAGACTGGTTCGATCCCGCGTTTCGCCGCCAGGACCGGGACCACGATCCCCGGGGCCCCGCCGAGGGCACCCTCAGGGTCCAGAAGGGCGGCTCATACCTCTGCCACGACTCCTACTGCCGGCGGTACAGAGTCGCAGCCCGCCAGGGCAACTCGCCTGACACATCAACGGGCAACGTCGGCTTTCGCTGCGCCCGCGACCGCTGACGCGCGGCCCGCCAAGCCGGCGGGGCAACGGGCCGTTCAGTCGCTCTCTTCGGCCATCTTCTGCTGAGCGTCAGCGAGCGCAGCCTTCACGGCCTGTACGTGCCGTCCCTCCGCTTCACCCTTCACCTGCTGTACCGCGCGCGTCACCGCGGGCTCGACCTTCTCGGCCTCGGCCCTCGAGTAGACGATGATCAGCCCGGCGCCGCCGATCGGAATCGTCTCGCCGGCCTGCTCTCCGAGCTTCTCGGCGGTCTTGTGGTGCAGGAGCTCGCCGCCGCCCGCGCCAAGCGCCGCCCCGATCGCCGTCGTCAGGAGCAGCGGCGGCGCCGCAAGGCCGATCGCGAGCCCGGCGACGCCGACGCCCGCGGCACCCTCGCGGACCATGTGATCGGTCTCCTCGACCGACAGGTTGCCCTCCAGGTCCTTCGCGATCAGCGCCATCCCCTGCAGGTGGGCGCCGCAGGCGAGGACCGCCTCGTAGTCCTCCTCGGCGGCATCCTTCGACAGGTAGCCGCCGATCGTGACGTCGATCGTGTCGTGGAGCTTCATGCACGCTGTGATCGCGTGCGCCGTGTGCCCGTGGTGCACGGTCTTGTGGAGCTCGTGCGCCTCCTCGGACGAGGAGTGCGGGTTGACGTCGAAGACGACCTTCTTGACCGTGCCCGTGAAGGCGAACGGCTTCCTGTCCTCGTACCCCAGGTCGACCACGCCGCCGTTGTCGCGGCCGATGTCCATTCCCGCGTAGCCGGAGAAGCGGATCGGGACCGTGTGATCCATCCGTCCCTTGCCGACCGGCCGGTCCCCGATGAACAGCGTCACCTCGCCGCCGGTCGCCGGCTTCGCCTCGTCGGCGGCGAACTCCATTCGCACCGTCACCTCGCCCTCGGGGAGCGGCTCCTCGGCCTGCTGACGGAAGATGAAGACGCCCATCATCGAGTAGGTGTGAGTCAACTTGCCGCCGTCGACCCACAGCGAGAAGCCGCCCATGTGGTCGGCCTCGGCGACGATCACCCCTTCGGCGCCGCCCGGCGGGATCACCAGGTCGGCGCTGATCGTATAGGAGTGGTTGTAGATCCTGCGGGATCATCCCCGAGAGCACGTTCTGAACGTCGCCGCGGAACTCCTGCTTGCCGATCTCGGGTAGCGGCGGCACGATGCCGAAGAAGGGCGCGAGCGTTGCCAGCAGCGGCAGCACGTTGTACTTCTCGGCCTCGGCCCAGAAGAGCGCCTTGAGCTCCTCGACCTTCTCCGGGTTTTCCGCGGCGACGTCCCTCGCCTGGCTGAAGTCGTCGGGCAGGTAGTAGAGCTCGACCGGGTCCTTGTCGGGGTCCCAGACCCCCGGCGTGTACGGCTTCAGCGCATCGGGCGTGATCACCCAGGGGATGCGCTCTGTCCTCATCGCGAGCCACCAGCCGTCCTTGTACATCGCCCGATTGCCGATCGTCTCGAAGTACTGCTGCGTGTGGCGCTCGGGAGCATCGGTGTCCGTCATCGAGTCGGCGAACGTCTCCCCGTGCATGGGCTTCTGCTCGATCCCGTCGATGTGGCTCGGCATCGGGATCCCCGCGACGTCGAGGATCGTCGGACCGACGTCGATGGCGTGGGTGAAGTGACCTCGTAGCTCGCCGCGTTGGCGGATCGATTCGGGCCAGCGGACGACGAGCGGGTTCCGGGTGCCGCCGAGGTGCGAGCCGACCTGCTTCCCCCACTGGAACGGCGTGTTGCCCGCCCACGCCCAGGCGGCGGAGTAATGCGGCGCCATCATCTGGTTGCCCCACGCCTCGATGCCGCCGTAGCGCTCGGAGAGCTGAAGCTGCATCTCGTCGGTCAGGGGGATGCCGTTCTGCATCGTCAGCTCGTTGAACGACCCCGTGATCGTCCCCTCCATGCTCGCGCCGTTGTCGCCCCAGATCCAGAGCACGAGCGTGTTGTCGAGCTCGCCCAGCTCGTCGATCGCATCGAGAACGCGGCCGACGTTGTAGTCGGCGTTCTCGGAGTAGCCCGCGTAGACCTCCATCTGCCGGGCGTAGAAGGGCTTGAGCTTCTCCGGGACGTCGTCCCAGGCGGGGAAGGCTTCCTCGTCGCGCGGCGTCAGCTCGGCGTCGGGCGGAATGACCCCGAGCTCCTTCTGCCTCGCGAAGGTCTCCTCACGCAGCTTGTCCCACCCCTGGTCGAACTTGCCCTTGTACTTCGCTGCCCACTCCTGCGACACGTGATGCGGAGCGTGGCTACAGCCGGTCGAGAAGTAGGCGAAGAAGGGCTTCGTGGCGTCCTGCGCCCGGATCGCGTGCAACCACTCGATCGTCTTGTCCCCCATGTCGTCGGGCAGGTAGTAGGGGTCCTCGGCGTCTTCGTCGTAGAAGGCCTCCGGGGTGCCGATGATCTTCTGGTTCTCCGCCAGGCACGGGTCCCATTGACCCGACCCGCCGCCGAGGAACCCGTAGAAGTAATCGAATCCCCAGCCGGTGGGCCAGCGGTTGAACGGCCCGGCGGGACCCTGCTGGCCGTCCGGCGTCAGGTGCCACTTGCCGAACGCCGCGGTGCTGTACCCGTTGTCCCGCAGGATTCTCGGGAATGGGACGCAGTCGTCCGGGACGAACGCCGTGTAGCCCGCGAATCCGGTCGAGAACTCGCCGACCGAGCCGAAGCCGACCGCGTGGCTGTTGCGGCCGGTGAGCAGAGCCGCTCGCGTCGGCGAGCACAGCGCTGCAACGTGGAAGCGGTTGTACTTCAGGCCCTCGTCGGCCGCCCGGGTGTAGTTGGGCGTCGCGATCGGCCCGCCGAAGGTCGCCGGATTCCCGAAGCCGGCGTCGTCGATCAGGACCAGGAGGACGTTCGGCGCACCGTCTGGGGCCGCGACGTGCCCGATCGACTCCCAGTCCGGCTTCGAGCCGTCGAGCGTCCTCTGCATCACTCCCCCGAACGGAGGCTGTCGGATCGGGAGCTTGGTGCGATCGGGATGGCTCATCTGCTTCCTCCGGACTGTCGTGGCGAACGCGCGCAAGCATCCAACCTTGGTTGCGGCTCGGGCACATCATCCGAAGGGGGTGAAACGCCGGCCCCACCGGGCTGCGTGCCAGGTTCACCCTCTTGGTGTGATGCGCGTACCGGGTCGAGTTGATGTGATCGGCTGCCGGGGCATCCGAGCCCACCGCCGAGTGAAACTTACGACCGATCGACCTGCTCGCCCCAATCCAGCTGCCCGAGCGGATCGCGTCTAGCGCGTTTCGCGGCGTCAGGCGGCGCGCCGAATCGATCGACAGCGTGCTCGTCAACCTCGGCCCCGCACTCGAGGCGGTGCCGCGTATCGAGGCGCTCGTGCGCGAGGCATTGCCGACGCTGGAGCGCGCCGTCGAGCTCGGCGAGCCGATGCTCCCGGTGGTCGAGGATGCGACGGGCAAGGTCGATGGCCTGACGGCCACCGTGGATGCCGCGTCGGAAAGGGTCGACCCGCTGATCGCGGCGATCGACCGCGCGATCGCGGTGGCCGATCCGCTGCTCGAGACGATGCGCGAAGCCCTGCCGATCTTGGAGCGCGTAGCGGCGCTCGCGGAGCCACTCGAGGGCACCGTCTCGAGGCTCGGCCGTTTCTCGGACCGCCTGCCCGGCGGACCGGGCTAGGGATCAAATCACCCTGTTGGAGTGATGCCGGCTGGCGGCGCGGCTGGCAGCCTCTTAAGGCCGGGCGATGTCACGGCGGCTGACGACCGACCCACGACCTCAAGGAGACACAACCGATGCTGCTCGCCTCTGACTATCCGTTCCTTGACGTCTTCTGGACGATCGTCGTCTTCTTCGCCTGGGTGGCGTGGATCTGGGTGGTCATCACGGTCCTCGCCGACATCTTCCGCCGCCACGACATCGGCGGCTGGACCAAGGCCCTCTGGGTCATCTTCGTGATCATCGTGCCGTTCCTGGGCGTCCTGATCTACCTGATCGCTCAGCACGACGGGATGCGAGACCGCAGTCTCGAGCAGGCCAAGTCCCAGCAGGCGGCCATGGACCAGTACGTGCGGGAGACCGCCGGCGGTTCCGCGACCGAGATCGCAAAGGCCAAGGAGCTGCTCGATTCGGGTGCAATCACTCAGGCGGAGTACGACTCGATCAAGGCGAAGGCGCTCGCCTAGAGCGCATTCGAGACACAAGGAGGATGTGATGTTTGGACGCGATAGACGGCAGCGAAGGCGACGCGTTGCCGCGGTCGGAGGCGCCGCCGTTGCCGCTAAGAAGCACAGAGACGCCAAGAAGGCGGAGGAGGGGCAACCAGCAGCTCAAGACGCTACGCCTGATGAGCCCGTCGAGCAGACAAGCCCGCCCGCCGCCGCCGGTGGAGTGGCCCCCGAGACGCTGGACGAGCTGAAGCAGCTCGGCGAGCTTCACGAGCAGAACGTGCTCTCGGACGAGGAGTTCGAGCGCGAGAAGGCAAAGCTGCTGGGGTGCGTGAACCAAATGGAATCTCCTCTGAGAAGGAGCCGCACATGGCTGAAGTGAACACACCTGTCCTCGACACGCTCGTCGGAATGAACGAAGGGGTGGCCGAGCAGTCAGGGCTCGACGCCGAGACGTTCATGCTCGTGCGCATCGCGGCCCTGGCGGCCACGGGCGCTCCGCCGGCCTCCTATCTGCTCAACCTCGGGGTTGCGTCGGAGCTCGGCCTGACCCTCGAGCAGGTCCAGGGTGCCCTCATCGCGATCGCTCCGGTGGTCGGAAGCGCTCGCATTGCCAGCGCCGGCAGCTCGATTGCCCAGGCTCTCGGACTCGCGACGGCAATCGCCGAGGAGTAGAGCAAGATGAACCTCCGACGGGGGGAGGGCAGGAGTATCGGGGTAGCGGCTCGGATTTTGCGACTGACGGAGGCGAACCGGGCCAGGAACGAGACCGCCCTAGGGTACGGTCGGCAAGGAGAAGATCAATGTTGGAGTGGATAGAGAAACTGCTCGACAAGTACTGCTTCGGATCGGGGACCTCGTCGATCAGGCCGAAGGAGGAGGTCGCTGACGCGATCAAGAACGGAGCGTTCATCCTCGACGTCCGCACGGGTTTCGAAGCGAAGAAGGGTACCGCCCCGGGAGCGACCAATATTGATCTATTGGTGCTCAAACGCCACTTGGCGGAATTGCCGCGAGACAGGACGATTGTGACCTACTGCAAGACCGGCGGGCGGGCGGGCAAGGCCCGCGACATCCTTGACCGCAACGGCTTCACTGTGGTCAATGGCGGCGGCTACGAGTCGGTCATGAAGATCGTCGAGGAGAACCAACCGACGGCCTCATAGTTGCCGTGCACGCCCGCAGGTTTAGTTCACCCTGATTCCCCGAAGCTCACCCCGGGCCCGGAGATCGTGTTCGGGCCACGGGCCTCGAACTTGCGGAAGAACGGCCTCATGCCGCGGAGAATCGAGATCGGGTTGCGTCCTTGCCTGAGGCTGAACATGACGATCAGGACGGGGACGGCGATGGCGTACACCACGAGGGCCACGAGCTCGCTGGGCACGGTGCTTCCCGGCACCGGCTCGCGCTTCAGGCGGGACAAGGAGGCGTCGACACCGTTGCTGGTCTCGTTCAGCCAGTACATCGTCCGGGCGGCGAGCTCGATGTCGGCCTGCTCCTGAGCGCTGAAGTGCTGCCGGAAGCTGGCATCGACGGCGACGGGCACGTCGGCGAGGTCGCTTCGGGCGTAGGCCTGGGCCCAGGCGATGCCCGCCCACGTCCGCGCGTCGAACGAGCCGGTGTCGAGCCCCTCGAGCGCGTCGAGGTCGGCGTCGGATAGGCCTTCGGACCGCGCCCACTCCCGATGGGCGAAGCTGCACTGACGGCTTGAGTCGGCACCCGCCACCGCGAGCATGATCTCCTCACGGAAAACGGGATCAAGGCGCTGCTTGCCGTAGATCGCCCAGTAGTCTGGTGTCCGTCGGAGCAGGGCGGCGGTTGAGCCCGGCTTCCGCTGTCCGATGATCGGGTGGTGCAGGCCCTGGGCGGTCATCGGCCCCCAGTCGACCGCGTCCTCGTGCTGCTGATCGTCCCTCTGGGTTTCCATGGGTGGTGCCCGTCGCAGCATCCCACACCCCCGTCGGGGCGCCATCGTAAGAAGCGCCATCCATCTCGCGAGAAGCCCGCGAGTCCTCCTAGGCCATCGGTTTCACCCTGAACGGATGATGCGAGCCGCGTCGCGGTGGGCGAGGCTGGGGTCGCATCGAACGAAAGGAGCAAACCATGAGAAGCCAATTGACGGATATGGAACCGGTTGACGACTACGTCACCCAGAACACCCCGGGCCTAAAGATCTGGCAGGAA
>CAWGKQ010000011.1:0-166977 GCA_963823245.1 uncultured Actinomycetes bacterium
CATACGTCGGGTTCACGGACCGCCCAGCCTTCACCGACGCCCGGAAGATCTCGCGCGACCTGATCGCCGCCTTCAAGGACGGCGAGGTCGACCACGTCGACATCGTCTACAACCGGTTCGTCTCGCCGCTCACGCAGTACGTTCGCCGCCAGCGGCTCCTGCCGCTGGATGAGGCCGAGGTCTTCGGCGAGGGAGTTGCGGAGGCGCACGAACCCGAGGACACCGAGCTCGCCGAGGCACACCGCAAGGCGCTCTGGGTCTACGAGCCCGAGGCGGAGCAGATCCTCGAGGAGCTCTTCGAGGAGTACGTGGACATTTCGGTCTACCGCGCGCTCTTGGAGTCGGCCGCTTCCGAGCACGGCGCGCGGATGACGGCGATGCGGAACGCCGCGGAGAACGCGAACGACATGATCGGCCGGCTGACGCTCGAGATGAACCGCGTCCGCCAGGCGGAGATCACTCAGGAGATCTTGGAAGTCGTCGCCGGGGCGGAGGCCCTGGGCTAGATAAGGGAGACGAATGGCTGACGGAAACGGAAACGGCGCGAGCGGCAACGGCAACCGCGGGACGGTGGAGCAGGTCACGGGCGTCGTCGTCGACGCCTTCTTTCCCGAGAAGCTCCCCGAGATCTACCACGCGCTCGAGATCTCGATGCAAGGCGAGGAGGGCCGCCCCGCGACCCTCGTCTGCGAAGTCCAGCAGCACCTAGGCGACGATCGTGTCCGCGCCGTCGCGATGGACGCGACCGACGGGCTCCAGCGCGGCCACGAGGTCATCGACACGGGCGGGCCGATCACGGTGCCGGTCGGCGAGGCGACGCTCGGCCGAATCTTCAACCTCCTCGGCGAGGCGATCGACGAGGGCGACCCTGTCGAGGTGGAGGAGCGCTGGCCGATCCACCGCCCCGCCCCCGACGCCGAGGACCTGAGCCCCGTGCAGGAGATCCTCATCACCGGCATCAAGGTCGTCGACCTCCTCGCCCCCTATGCCAAGGGCGGCAAGGTCGGCCTCTTCGGCGGCGCCGGCGTCGGCAAGACAGTCCTCATCCAGGAGCTGATCCGCAACATCGCCGAGGAGCACGAGGGCCTGTCGGCGTTCTGCGGCGTGGGTGAGCGGTCGCGCGAGGGCAACGACCTCTGGCTCGAGATGAAGGAATCCGGCGTCATCGAGAAGACCATGCTCGTCTTCGGCCAGATGAACGAGCCACCCGGGGCCCGCCTGCGCGTCGCTCTCTCCGGCCTCACCATGGCCGAGTACTTCCGCGAGTCGGGCGGGCAGGACGTGCTGCTGTTCATCGACAACATCTTCCGGTTCGTCCAGGCCGGCTCCGAGGTCTCGGCGCTCCTCGGCCGCATGCCGTCGGCGGTCGGCTATCAGCCGACGCTCGAGACCGAGATGGGCGGCCTGCAGGAGCGGATCGCGTCGACGTCGCGCGGGTCGGTGACCTCGGTGCAGGCGATCTACGTGCCGGCCGACGACCTCACGGACCCGGCGCCGGCGTCGGTGTTCGCGCACCTGAACGCGACGACAACGCTCTCGCGGCAGATCTCAGAGAAGGGGATCTACCCGGCCGTGGACCCCCTCGACTCGACCTCGACGATCCTCAAGCCCGAGATCCTCGGCGACGATCACTACAACACGGCGACCGAGGTTCAGGAGGTGCTCCAGCGCTACAAGGAGCTGCAGGACATCATCGCCATCCTCGGGATCGACGAGCTCTCCGACGAGGACCGGGTCGTCGTCGCGCGGGCCCGGAAGATCGAGCGCTTCCTCTCGCAGCCGTTCTTCGTCGCCGAGGCCTTCACCGGCCGTGAGGGCGTGTACGTCCCGGTGGAGGAGACCGTGCGGGGCTTCCGCGAGATCCTCGACGGCAAGCACGATGAGCTGCCGGAGAGCGCGTTCTACATGAAGGGCACGATCGACCAGGTCGTCGAGGACGCCCGCAAGGGCTAGGGGCCGACGTGGCGCACCCGGCGTTCCACACCCAGGTCCTGACCCCGGAGGGGGAGGTCTACGACGGTGAGGTCGAGCAGGTCTCGACCCGGACCGGCGTCGGCGAGGTGGGAATCCTCGCCCACCATGCGCCGATGCTCGCCCGCCTCGTCCCGGCCGAGCTACGCCTGCACGTCTCCGAGAGCGAGACGATCCGCTACGCCCAGGGCCACGGCTGGCTCCAGGTCTTCGCGAACGAGGCGCGGGTGCTGATCTCGGAGGCCATCGAGATCGACTCGCTCGACGTGAGCGACCTGGGCGAGCGCCTCTCCGAGGCCGAGCAGCGGCTGAATGAGGCCGACGAGGACTCCGAGGCCCGGCAGCAGGCCGAGCAGGACGTGGCCCGCGCCAAGGCCTTCATCGCCATCGCCGAGAACCGCTAGCGCGGGGACACTGCCGCAATACGCTTTCGGCGGATGGACGAACGGCTGCTGACCGAGAAGCTCGTCGCCTACGACAGTTCGAATGACGAGGGCATCCGCAACTGCGCGGGGTTCGTTCAGGGCTGGCTCGAGGCGCGAGAGATCACCACTCACGAGCTCGAGATCCGCGCGCTGCCGGTGCTCGTCGCCGACGTCGGGCCGCCGGACGCCCCGCTGACCGTCCTTCTGCACGGCCACCTCGACGTCGTACCTGGTCACGCCGAGCAGTTCGAGCCCCGGCTCGACGGCGACAAGCTCTTCGCTCGCGGCGCCTACGACATGAAGGGGGCCCTCGCGGCGCTCATGCTGGTGCTCGCCGACCTGCGCGACCAGAATGAGGTGCGGGTTCGTCTCGGCATCGTTCCCGACGAGGAGTCCGAGGAGGAGTTCGAGCGTGGAGGGGAGCTTCTCGTCCAGCAGGGTTTCGTGGGCGACTTCGCGATCACCGGGGAGCCGACCGACATGTGCGTCGGCGTGGCCGCGAAGGGCGTTTTCGCGATGCGGATCCTCGTCGAGGGCCGGGCGGCGCACGGCGCCACGCCGTGGCTGGGGGAGAACGCGATCCTCCGCGCGATCGAGGTTTTCCGCGCGATCGAATCGCTACCGTTTGCGGAGCAGAGCTCGGAGCTGTTCGATCGGCCGTCGATCAACCTCGGCCGGATCTTGGGCGGAGACGCCCTCAACAAGGTGCCTGACAGGTGTGTCATCGACGTCGACGTGCGCTACCTGCCCGAGCAGGAGCCCAGCGCGATCCTGTCCGAGGTGTCCGGCGTCGACGGGGTGAACGTGGTGTCGACCTTCAGCAGGCCTCCGGCGCAGGTCGACCCTGAGTCGCGCCTTCGTGCGGGCGCTCTGTGACGCCGCCACCCCCTTTCACGCGGGAGTTCGCGGAGTTGGCCGCGACGGCGCATCCGACGCGGTCTCGTTTCTGCGCGCGGGCATCCCGGCGGTCGAGTTCGGTCCTCTCGGCGGCGGGCACCATGGCCCGGAGGAGTGGGTGTCGGTTTCCTCGCTGTCGAGCTACAGGCAGGCGATCGCGAGCTTCGTGAGGAGCCTTCCCAGCCGCGCCGACGACGGAGGCGGGTCGTGAGCCCCGACGAGGGCGCCCCGCCGCCCGCGGGCGGCGACGGAAGCCCCGACGGCCGAGCGCCCACGCCGCCGCCTCCAGCGACCTACGCCGGCCGCCGCCAGCAGTCCGAACGCGAGGCCGAGGCTTCCGAGTCGGCGCTCGAGCAGGAGATCGAGGGCGCACTCCCGCCCGCGCCCGGCGGGGGCCCACCCGCTCACGGCGAGACGATCGAGGCCGACACCGTCACGCTCGCCGATCGCGAGGAGGCTCAGGAGGCGGCGCATGCCGGTCTGCGTGCCCGCACCGAGGCGCACGCAACCCAGACCGACCGACGTGTAGCGGCCGCCACCGCCGCCGCGGCGCCGGCGCCGCAGCGCAGCAGGCGCCGCCCGCAACGGCGCCCGCTCCCGCGAAGCCGAAGCCGCCGGACGGCGCGGCAAAGCCTCCGGCAGCGGCGCCCAAGGCGCCCGCCCCGGCGGCCGAGAAGCCCGCCGCCCCGAAGCCGCCCCCTCCGGGAGGGGCGCCGCCGCCGACTCCGTCGGGCGGGGTCGGCGAGCCGCCCAAGCGTCGCCTATGGCTGCGCTTTCTCACCGCCTCGGTGGTGATCGTGGTCGCCGCCGCCACCGCGACGGCGGTGGCGACGCTCGTCTTCGGCTACGACTTCGCCGCGCGCCTCGGCGGCATCAGGGGCGTGCAGCACCTGCTCGCCGGCCCGACGGCCGGCCCACAGACGATCTTGTTGCTCGGGGCCGACAAGCGGCCGAACGAGGGCGACAAGGGACGCTCGGACACCACGATCCTCCTGCGCGTCACCGGCGACGGCATCCGCATGATGTCGATCCCGCGCGACCTGAGAATCGACGACATTCCTGGCCACGGCGGCCCCTGGAAGATGAACGCCGCCTACACCTTCGGTGGGCCCGCGCTCACGACGAAGGTCGTGAAGCAACTGACCGGCCTGCAGATAAACCACGTCGTGAACGTCGACTTCACCGGCTTCGCGGACGCGGTCAACTCGATCGGCTGCGTGTACTTCGATGTCGACCATCACTACTTCCACTCGAACGCCGGCCTCTCGGCGTTCGACCAGTACGCGGAGATCAACATCCACGCCGGCTACCAGCGCATGTGCGGTTACAACGCCCTCCAGTTCGTGCGCTACCGCCACGACGACAACGACCTCGTCCGCGCCGCTCGGCAGCAGGCGTTCCTGCGCGAGGCGCGCAGGCAGGTGCCGCCGACGAAGATCTTCAACGACATCAACAGCCTCACGCGCATCGTCGCCAAGTACACGTCCACCGACCCGACGCTGAAGGACTTCCCGACTCTCCTCAGCCTGGCGAAGCTGATCGCCTCGGCCGGTGGAGCGCCCGTCACCCAGGTCCACTTCCCGGCGATCATCGGCTCACCCACCGACCCCTACGTCACCGCCCACAGGACCGCGATCCACGACGCGGTCCGAGCGTTCCTCGGCGACGCGAGCTCGTCTCCGTCCGGAACGCTGGGACCGGGCAACGGCGGCGGCGCGAAGCCCGTTCCCGCGGCGGATGAGTCGCGGCGGCTCCTCGTCCGGCAAGTCGTCGAAGCAGGGTGGCGGTTCGTCCGGCTCCGGCGGCGGGGGAGGCGGCGGCAGCTCGGAGACCTCGCCGTCCTCCGCCGCGTTTACCGACTCCACGTCCTCGGGCCAGCAGTACGCGGCGAAGCTCTCCGACGCGCGCTGGCGGCGGGAGGGGAAGATCCCGATCCTCTACCCGACGAAGCTCATCCCGGGGTCGTACCTGACCGACGACTCGAACTCGTATCGGATCGACGGCCCCGGGGATGCGATCTACGACGGCTACACGTTCGTTGCGGAGATCCCGGCCGGCAGCAACGGCTACGGCTACACCGCCTACTACGACTTCACCGGGACCAACTGGCGCGACGCGCCGGTCCTCGACAACCCGACCGAGACCCAGACCATCAACGGCGAGACCTACGAGATGTTCTGGGACAGCGGCCGCCTGCGGCTCGTCGGGTGGAAGACCAACAAGGGCTCATATTGGGTCGACAACGACCTCCTCGAGACGCTGACGCCGGGCCAGATGGTGGGCATGGCGGAGGCGATGCGCAACTCGAAGGGCTAGGCGATCCGCATGGTTGAGCGAAACGCCGTCGGCGTCGTCGGAGTGGGCTGGGTCGGGCTCGTCACCGCGGCATGCTTCGCGGACCTCGGGCGGGAGGTCGTCGCGCTCGACATCGACGAAGCGAAGGTCGAGGCGCTGCGCGCGGGCACGGTTCCGATCCACGAGCCGGGCATCGAGGAGCTCCTGGAGCGAAACCGCGACCGCCTGCGCTTCACGACGTCCATGGACGAGCTGCTCGCCGCCGCGCGGCTGCTCTTCTGCTGCGTCGACACTCCCCCGACGTATTCCGGCGACGCGGACCTCTCGCGTGTGCGCGCCGTGGTGGAGAGGCTGCCCGAGGGCGGCGACCACGCGCTCGTCATGAAGAGCACCGTCCCGTCGGGAACGGGAGCGGCGATCCGGCGCGACCGGCCGAGCCTCGCCTACGTCTCGTGCCCGGAGTTCCTGAAGGAGGGCACCGCCGTCGCGGACTTCATGCACCCGGACCGCGTGGTCATCGGCGCCGACCCCGGCGACGAGTGGGCGGCCGACGCGGTCGGAGACCTCTACGCGCCCCTCGGCGGCGAGCTCGTGCGCACCGACGTGGCCTCGGCCGAGATGATCAAGCTCGCATCGAACGCGTTCCTGGCGACGAAGATCTCGTTCATCAACGAGATCGCGAACGTCTGCGAGGAGGTGGGGGCGGACGTCGCCGAGGTCGCGCGCGGCATGGGCCTCGACAGGCGAATCGGGCCGAGCTTCCTCCGGGCGGGCATCGGTTACGGGGGCTCGTGCTTCCCGAAGGACGTGAGCGCCCTCAAGCAGCTCGCCGGCAACTCCGGCTACCACTTCCAGCTTCTCAACTCCGTGATCGAGGTCAACGAGCTTCAGAAGCGGAGGGTCATCGGGAAGCTCACCAAGCACCTCGGCTCGCTTGTCGGCAAGCGAATCGCGCTCCTCGGGCTCGCCTTCAAACCCGACACCGACGACATGCGTGAGGCGTCAAGCCTGGTGCTCTCAGCTCGGCTCCAGGGCGAGGGGGCCGACGTCGCCGGCTACGACCCCGTTGCCGAGCGCCCCGCCGCGGAGCTCCTGCCCGCGGTGGAGCTTTGCGACTCGGCCGAGGCCGCTCTCGAGGGCGCTGACGCGGCGATCCTGGTGACCGAGTGGCCGGAGTTCCGTGAGCTCGACTGGAAGAAGATTGCGGGCCGGATGGCGAATCCGCTGGTCGTGGACGGACGGAACTTCCTCGACCCGGCGGCGATGCGGGCCGCGGGCTTCAGCTACGAGGGCATCGGCCGCGACGGCGCCGCCTAGGCGATGCAGGCGCTCGTCCTCGTCGGCGGCGAGGGAACTCGTCTTCGCCCGCTGACGCTCACGCAGCCGAAGCCGGCCGTGACCCTCGTCGATCGGCCGTTCATCCGCTACATGGTCGACTGGCTCGCGCGTCACGGCGTCGACGACGTGATCATGGCCTGCGGCTTTCGCGCCGATCTGCTGCGCGAGCGGCTGGGGGACGGCGGCGACGGCGGCCCGCGCATCCGCTACCTCTCCGAGCCCGAGCCGCTCGGGACGGCCGGGCCGATCAAGTTCGCTGCCGACCTCCTCGACGATCGCTTCCTGGCGCTGAACGGCGACGTCCTCACCGACCTCGACCTGACGGCGCTGATTCGCCGGCACGAGGAGCGAAACGCCGTCGGGACCCTCGCGCTCTACCCGGTCGAGGACGTGACCGGCTACGGGCTGGTGCGCCGCCGCGAGGACGGCGAGATCCTCGAGTTCCTCGAGAAGCCCGACCCCTCCGAGGTCGACACCGACGAGATCAGCGCCGGCGCGTATGTCCTCGAGCGCGCGGTGCTCGACCTGATTCCGGAGGGCCGGGCGGTGTCGATCGAGCGCGAGGTGTTCCCGCGGCTCGTCGGCCAGGGCCTCTACAGCCGGCGGCTCGAGGGCTACTGGATGGACATCGGGACGCCCGAGCGCTATCTCCAGGCGACCTGGGACATCCTCACCAAGCGGGTCGAAACGGAGATCGGCGCCCGCATCGACGGCGACGGGATGCTGGTCGAGGACGGCGTGCGGGTCGAGAAATCCGCCACCATCGCGCCTCCGGCGCTGATCGAGCACGGGGCCGACCTTCATGCCGACGCGAGGGTCGGCGAGCGGGCGGTGATCGGACGCGGCACGGAGGTCGGCAAGGGTGCGAGCGTCCGCGACTCGGTGGTCCTCCACGGATGCTGGATCGGGCCGGGTGCGCAGGTCGACGGGGCGATCCTCGCCTCCGGTGTGCAGGTCGGCGAGGGAGCCGAGGTCCCGGCCGGATCCGTCGTCGGCGAGGGCGCTCACATCGACCCCTATGCGAAGCTCGAGCCGGGCGCCCGCGTGGCCCCCGGCGAGGAGGTCCCGTGAGCGTGAGGCTCGAGAGAGGAGGATTGGTGCTGGCCGAACGCGAACCCAAGAGCCAGTGAGCGCTGCGGACCTCCGCGCGAACGACCCGAGCGGGCAGGTCGACGACGTGCTTGCGCTGCCGGATCACCTACGTGACGCGCTCTGGCGGGTCGAGTCTGCGCAGATCACGCCGTTCCTGGCGACGGGACTCGTCGTCGCGGGGATGGGCGGGTCCGCGATCGGCGGCGACCTCGCCGCGGTCGCGTTCGGCTCCAGGCTGGTCGCTCCCCTCGGAGTGGCGCGGGGCTACGAGCTGCCCGCCTCGCTGCCGCCGGATCGCGCCGTGCTCTGCTCGAGCTACTCGGGGAACACGGAGGAGACCCTGGCCTGCTACGACGCCGCCGAGGCCGTCGGCGCGCAGCGGATCGTCGCCACGACCGGCGGCGAGCTCGCCGAAAAGGCGCGCGCCGACGCGGTGCCGGTGATCGGCCTCCCGGCGGGCCTGCAGCCGCGCGCGGCCGTCGGCTACACGTTCACGGTCGCGGCGGAGGTGGCGGCGCTCGTGGGGGCCGCCGACGCGATCCGCACGGAGATCGACAGCTCGGCCGCCCACATCGAGGCCGCCCAGGAGAGCCTCGTCGCGCGCGCAGGCGAGCTCGCCGCCGAGCTCGACGGCGCGATCCCGCTCGTCTACGGGGCCGACCTCACCGCCCCCGTCGCGTATCGGTGGAAGTGCCAGGTGAACGAGAACGCGAAGCTCCCGGCGTTCTCGCACGAGCTGCCCGAGGCCGATCACAACGAGATCGTCGGCTGGGAGAGCGGCTCGGAATGGCCGCTCGCGGCGATCCTCCTCACCGATCGCGACCAGCACCCGCGAATTCGCCGGCGGTTCGAGCTGACGGGCGACCTCGTCGCCCCGCAGGCGCGCGCGGTGATCACGATCGAGGCGGAGGGCGAGACGCGCACCGAGCGCCTGCTGTGGACGGTGATGCTGGGCGACCTGCTCTCTCTCCAACTCGCCGCGCGCCGTGGCGTCGACCCCCAGCCGGTCGAGGTGATTGAGCGCCTCAAGGAGGAGCTCGGCCGCCAGTAGCCTGGCACGGGATGGAATCCTCGAGTGGGGCTTCCGCCCTCTCCACGCGTGACCTCGTCAAGGTTTTCGGCACGGGCGACACGGCCGTTCGGGCCTTGGACGGCGTCTCGGTCGACGTGTCCGCGGGCGAGATGACGGCGATCATGGGCCCGTCCGGGTCCGGAAAGAGCACGCTTCTGCACCTCCTGGGCGCGCTCGAGACACCCACCTCGGGCGAGATTGCGCTGGCGGGAGAGCGCTACGACGGGCTGGATGAGCGGGCGCTGACCCGCCTGCGGCGGGACCGCATCGGCTTCGTCTTCCAGTTCTTCAACCTCCTGACCCCCCTCACCGCAGAGGAGAACGTGCTGCTGCCGGCCCTGATCGCGGGTGATCGAAGCGACGAGACGAGGCAGCGGGCCGGTGCACTCCTCGAGCGCGTGGGGCTCTCCAGCCGAGCGGGACACCTCCCCTCGGAGCTCTCCGGCGGCGAGCAGCAGCGTGTCTCGATCGCTCGCGCCCTGCTCAACCGGCCGGAGATCGTGCTCGCCGACGAGCCCACCGGCAATTTGGACTCGAAGTCGAGCGGCGAGGTCCTTCGCCTGCTCGGCGAGCTCAACGCCGAGGGCCAAACGGTCGTGATCGTCACGCACGACCCGGCCGCCGCCGCGACCGCCTCCCGGGTCATCTTCCTGCGGGACGGCCGCGTGGCGGGCGACGTCGAGGGCGGCTCGACGGCGCGCGTCGCCGAGGAGTTCTCGGCCCTGCAGCATGCGTAGCTTCTCCTCGCTGGCATACCGCCAGGTTCGGGCCCGCCGGCTTCGGGCGCTGCTCACGGCGGCCGGCATAGTGCTCGGCGTCGGGATGATCCTCGGCGTCCTGCTGCTCGCGGTGACGATTCACGGCACCTTCAACTCGCTCTTCGACTCTGTCTATGGACGCACCGACCTCGTCGTGTCGGGCAGCGGCTCGGACTCGCTTCCGCATTCGGCGTTGCGGAGGGCGCTCTCGACACCTGGCGTGGGGGAGGCCTCCGGGCAGGTGTTCAGCGTCTTCACGCTGGTCGGCTCGGATGGCGTCGCCTCGACCGACCAGTCGAAGCAGGTGAACGTCTCCGGCGAGAGCCCCGATGCCGCCAACCTGGCTGACTCGCGCACCGTCGCAGGCCGAAAGCCGCGATCCGGGCTCGAGGTCTCGCTCCAGGAGAGCTGGGCGCGCGCGAACGGGCTCGAGGTCGGCGACCGCGCCCGGCTCGCCACCCCGGCGGGGATCCGGCGGCTCCGCGTCATCGGCCTCTTCCAGTTCACGAACGGCCTCGACTTCGGCGGTCAGGGTTTCGGCCTCATGCCGTTGGCCTCAGCACGGCGGGTGATGGACAAGCCGCGCGTGTTCGACGAGGTGGACCTCGCGGTCGACGGCGGCCAGCCGGAGATCGACCGCGTCCAGCACCGGCTCAGGGCCGGCTTCGGGCGCGGGGTCAAGGTCGAGACGCCTCAGAACAAGAGCTCGGACGTCCAGTCGCAGCTACAGGCGTTCAACGTCCTCCTCTACTTCTTCGCGGCCATGGCGCTCTTCGTCGGCGCCTTCCTCATCTTCAACTCCTTCAACATGACCGTCTTCCAGCGAACACGGGAGATCGGGATGCTCCGCGCGCTCGGGGCTGGAAGGCGTCTCATCACCGGCTCGGTCCTCCGCGAGGCAGCGCTCCTTGGGCTGATCGGCGCGGTGTTGGGGCTCGGGCTCGGCATCGGGCTCGCCTACGGCCTCGTCGCGATCGTCCACACGGCGAACTTCCCGGTCGGTCACCTTTCGTTCGCCGCCTTCGCGCCCGTCGCGGCCGTTGCGACGGGCATCGTCACCGCCGTCCTCGGCGCGCTCTACCCGGCGCGGCGAGCGGGCAGGATCCCGCCGATCCAGGCCGTGCTCGGAGGTGAAGGCCTTCGCCGCCGGCCGGGCTGGCGGCGCGCGGTGATCGGAACGATCCTCATCGCCCTCGGTCTCGCTGGGGCCTGGGTTCTCGGCGCCTCGGCGCAGCCGACGGCAGCGGTGGCCGCCGCGGGCATGGGCGGCGTCATCGCGATCTTCCTGGGCATTTCCCTGCTCGCCCCGTTCGTCATCAGGCCGCTGGTGGCGGTGCTGTCGTGGCCCGTGCGGCGCCTGAGCCCCATCGAGGGCCGGCTCGCCGCCGACGCCGCCCGCTCGGACCCCACCCGAACGGCGGCGACAGCGAGCGCGATGATGGTCGGCCTCGCGCTCGTCGTGGCGGTGAACAGCCTCGGTTCCAGCTTCCTGGGGACGATCTCGGACGAGTTCGACCGCGACTTCGCGCGCGACCTAACGGTCCAGCCGAGCGGCTTCGCGCCCGGGCAGGGCCCCCAGCAGACGATCGCAAAGGGCCTGCGCGACCGCCTCGCGCGAATCCCCCAGGCGGCCGTGGTCGCCCGCGAGCGCTTCCTCTTCACCGAGGACATGCCCGGCAAGCGAGGCAAGAACCAGGGGCTCCTCCTCGCCTTCCAGCCGAATCAGTACGAGAAGGTCGACGAGAGCACGATCGACGGCGCCAACCGCGCGGCGGCATTCAAGGGCATCGCGAGCGGAGGCGTGACCCTCGGCAAGGGGTGGGCGGACGAAACGGGCCTCGGCGTCGGTGACCCCATCACCCTTCGCGGCCCGTCCGGGACGGTGCACGGCCACGTGGTGGGCGTCGTCGAGACCGTCGTCTTCGGCGGGCAGACGGTGGGCATGTCGCTCACGACGATGCACAAGGTCTACGGCGTCACGGCCGACTCGGAGCTGGCGCTGAAGGCGACGTCGCCCTCCGCGCGCCCGATCCTCCGGCGCAAGGTCGATCGGATCGTCAGCCACCGCTACCCCAACCTCGCAGTGCTCTCGAACGCCCAGCTCAAGTCGAACGTCGAGAATCAGATCAGCCAGCAGTTCGCGATCTTCTACGCGATCGTCGGCGTCGCGATCATCGCGAGCCTGTTTGGGATCGTGAACACCCTGACGATGTCCGTGCTCGAGCGCACGCGCGAGATCGGGATCCTCCGCGCCCTCGGCGCGAGCCGCGGCCAGGTCCGGCGCTCGATCACGGACGAGAGCCTGGTCATCGGGCTGATCGGCGCCCTCCTCGGCATCTGCGTGGGCACCGGCCTCGGCTATGCGCTGCTCAAGGGGCTCGCCTCGGGCGTGCCGGGCGTCGAGTACCGCCCACCGGTCTCGACGATGGGCCTCGTCGCCGTGGCGGGGCTCGTGCTGGGCCTCATCGCCTCGATCCTCCCGGCCCGCCGCGCCGCGAGGCTGGACGTGATCCGCGCGATCAGTTACGAGTAGGCGGTCGAGGGACGGATTTCAGCGAGGAGAGCAGGGCGGAGCGACATTTGGGGATTCAAGCCGGCTATAGGCGGCTCAAATCACCAATCGGCGCTCGGGCGGCGCCGTTGGCTCTTGCGCTCGGACCGCTGCCGCTTCGCCTGAAGCCGCCTCTCCTTCGCTCCTCTCCCCGGCGTCGTGGCCCGCCGCGGCTTGGGCCTTCGCAGGGCGCGCTCGAGCCGGTCGGCGAGCCGCTCCAGCGCCAACTGCCGATTCCGCGCCTGGGAGCGGGCGTCCTGGGCCACGGCCGTGACCCGTGGCCCGAGCCGGGACGCGATTCGCCGCTTCTGCTCGTCGCTCAACGCCGTCGAAGCCCTGACGTCGAACACCGCCTCGATTCGTGAGGCCGTGACGTTGGCATGCTGCCCTCCCGGCCCCGACGATCGGCTTGCCCGAAGGTCCACCTCGTCGATTGGGATCGACGCCCCCTCGCTGATTCGAAGTTCCTCGGCCATTGGGTCCACGGTAGCTCCGCCGCATTTGCTTAGATAGCTGCACCAGGGAAAGGAGGTGGTCCGAAATTGAGTGACAGTTCTTACGGGACCCTGGAGGTGACCGGCCGTTAGGTAAGACGGCTGGACGCGCCTAGCGAATCCAACCGGGACACCCCCTCCGCGCCGCCGGGCCTGGTCCCTCCGGCATTCCAAGGCGCGGCGGGCCGAGTCCAGCATCAGTTCTCGAGGGGGACGCCGCACGTGCGGCGTCCCCCTCGCTTGTACCCTTGCGGGTCTGTTGGTGAGGGGGCTTTGGCCCCGAAAGCAGCGTGTAAGGGCGCCGAAGGCGCCCGCAAGTTACTGCGAAAGGAAGCCTTGGCAACCACCGAGAAGAGCTATGACATCGCCAATATCGGCCTCGCCGAAGCCGGCCAGAAGCGGATCGAATGGGCGGAGCGCAGAATGCCCGTGCTGCGCCAGATCCGCGAACGGTTCGAGCGCGAGCGCCCCCTCGACGGCGTATCGATGGCCTGCTGCCTGCACGTCACGTCAGAGACGGCGAACCTGGTGCGCACGCTGATGGCCGGTGGGGCGGACGTCGCCCTGTGCGCGTCGAACCCGCTCTCCACGCAGGACGACACCGCCGCCGCGCTGGTCGACCGGTACGGCGCGCAGGTCTTCGCCATCAACGGCGAGGACAACGACACCTACTACTCCCACATCCAGACCGCGGTCGAGCGACGGCCGCAGATCACGATGGACGACGGTGCTGACGTGGTGAGCGTGCTTCACGGCGAGCGGACGGACCTCCTCGAACACGTTCTCGGCGGCACCGAGGAGACGACGACCGGGGTGATCCGGCTCAAGGCGCTGGAGGCCGAGGGGAAGCTCGGGTATCCGATTGTCGCCGTGAACGACGCCTTCACCAAGCACTTCTTCGACAACCGGTATGGCACCGGCCAGTCGACCATCGACGGCGTCATCCGCGCCACCAACGCACTGATCGCGGGCTCGCGGGTGGTCGTCATCGGCTACGGCTGGTGCGGCAAGGGCGTCGCGATGCGGGCGAAGGGGCACGGCGCCCACGTCATCGTCTGCGAGGTCGACCCTCTGCGCGCGCTCGAGGCCGTGATGGACGGCTTCGAGGTCATGCCGTCTGTCGACGCGGCCAGGGTCGGCGACGTCTTCATCTCGGTCACGGGCGATCGGGACGCAATCGACGGGCGCATGTTCGACGTCATGAAGTCAGGCGCGATCATCGCCAACTCGGGTCACTTCGACGTCGAGATCAACAAGGGCGACCTCGACTCGATCACCGAGGAAAAGTTCGAGGCGCGGCCGTTCGTCGAGGGTCATCGCACGAAGGACGGGCGAGAGATCTTCCTGCTCGCCGACGGCCGGCTCGTGAACCTCGCGGCAGCGGAGGGACACCCTGCCGACGTGATGGACATGAGCTTCGCGAACCAGGCCCTGGCGGCCGAGCACATGGTGCGCGACCACGCCGACCTCGAGCGCAAGGTCTACCCGGTTCCGGAGGACATCGACAAGGAGATCGCCCGCCTGAAGCTCGCCTCGAAGGGGATCGAGATCGACAGCCTGACCGAGGTGCAGCAGAAGTACCTCGCCTCCTGGGACCAGGGCACCTGAGCGCACCCGGCGGGGTCACGCGATGAGGGCGATGGTCATGGCTGCGGGCCTGGGCGCGCGCCTGCGCCCGCTCACCTACGACGTGCCGAAGCCGATGGTGCCGGTCGCGAACCGGCCCGTGATGGAGCACCTGCTGCGGCTCCTGGGCTCGCAGGGGTTCACCGAGGTGATCGCCAACCTCCACTGGTTCGGCGACGTGATCGAGCGCGGCATCGGCGACGCCTCGGCCTACGGGGTCGATCTCTCCTACCGGCGCGAGGAGGAGCTGCTCGGCACGGCGGGCGGCGTGCGCAACGTCGCCGACTTTCTGACCGGGGGCGGGGAGTCGTTCGTCGTCCTCGCGGGCGACGCCCTGACCGACATCGACCTCACCGCGCTGGTCGCCGCGCACGAGCGCAACGGCGGGGTCGCCACGCTCGCGGTGAAGCGGGTGAAGGACGTCTCGGATCTCGGCGTGATCGTCACCGACGCTGATGGGCGCGTGCAGGGATTCCAGGAGAAGCCCGCGCCCGGCGAGGAGCTCTCGGACCTTGTGAACTGCATGATGTACGCCTTCCGGCCCGAGGTCTTCGACTACTTCCCGGACGAGCCGGTGGTCGACTTCGCCCGCGACGTCTTCCCCAACCTGCTGGATCACGACGTCCCCTTCCAAGTCCACGCCCTACGACGAATACTGGAACGACGTCGGGTCGATCCCTGAGTACCTGCGCGGCAACCTCGACGCCGTCGCGGGAGCCGTCGGCGTCGACGCCGACGGCGACCTGCTCGAGGGGAGCGGCGACGAGGAGGCCCCGGCCTCGATGCCCGGCGGCTGGGCGCTCAGCGGCCGGGCGCTCGTGCACGCGAGCGCCGAGCTCGGCGAGGGCGCGCGGCTCGACGGCGCGGTGGTGGTGGGGCCGGGCGTCCGGGTCGGCGCCGGCGCCCGGGTCAAGGACTCCGTCCTCCTCCCGGGAGCCCAGATCCCCGAAAGCGCCCTGCTCGCCGGTGCTGTGGTCGGCGCCAGCGGTGGCCTCGTGGCCTAACCGCTCGCTACCGTCGACGTCATGACCTCGCCTGCTCCCCGTCTCGAGCTCCTGTGGTGGGAGGGCTGCCCCTCGACGCAGGACGCGCTGGCGATGCTTCGTAAGGCGGCGGCGAGCCTCGGAGTCGATCCGGGCTCGATCGAGGTGCGCGAGATCGAATCGGAGGAGGATGCGAAGGGCGCGGAGTTCGTCGGGTCGCCGACGATTCGCGTGGACGGCGCCGATGTGCAACCTCCGCGTGACGAGCCGGTGGGGTTAACGTGCCGCGTGTACAGGCTGCGCGACGGACGGGTCGCTCCGGTACCCGACCCAGCGGACGTCCGCGCCGCGATCAAGACGGCGCTCGAGGGAGGTGGTTAGGGATCGCGAACGTATCGGCGACGAAGGTCGGAGAGCCGGCCCCAGGGCTCGAGCTTCCTGACACGAGCGGCGAGGTGCGCTCACGGCCGGCGCCCGGCGAGGCGCCCGCGACGGTCGTCGTCTGGACGTGCAACCACTGTCCCTATGCGCTCGCCTGGCACGACCGCATCGTCGCGGCGGCTCGCGACTACGGCCCGCGCGGCGTCCGGTTCTTCGCCGTTAACTCGAACGACGCGGAGCGCTATCCCGGCGACTCCCTTGGAGCGATGGCGGAGCGGGTCGAGGCCGAGGAGTGGCCCTTTCCCTACCTGCACGACGAGTCGCAGGATGCCGCGCGCGCCTGGGCAGCCCAAGTGACGCCTCACGTCTTCGTGCTCGACACCGATGGCCGGATTCGGTACGAGGGCGCCCCGGACGCCGACCACATGGACCCCACACTCGACGCCGCCTGGCTTCGGGGAGCGCTGGACGCGCTGTTGACGGGCGCCGATCCCGCACCCGCGGCCACCGACCCGGTCGGGTGCTCGATCAAGTGGAAGCCATAGCGCGATGACCACCCGCCGGCGGCTGGTCCGTGTCCCAGCGTCGTCAGCGAACCTGGGCCCCGGCTTCGACGTGCTCGCGGCGGCGCTCAACCTCCATCTGGAGGTCGAGGTCAGCGAGGCGGAGGAGTTCGTCGTCGACGCGGGCGGCGCCGGAGTGCCCGAGGACCGCTCGAACCTTTGCGTGCGCGCGTTCGAGGCGCTGCATCCCGCCGACGGGCTGCGGTTCGCAATCCGCAGCGAGATCCCGCTCGCGCGGGGGCTCGGGTCGAGCGCGGCGGCCATCGTCGCTGGGCTCCTCGCCGCCGACCATCTCTTCGAGCTGGCCATCGGCCGCGACGAGCTCTACGCGCGGGCGGTGGAGCTAGAGGGCCACCCGGACAACGTGGCCGCGGCGCTCTACGGCGGCTTCGTCGTGTGCCCGCGCCCGGAGGGGAACGGCGGGGCCCCGCGGCCCGTGCGACTCGAGCCGCCCCAGGGGGTCGAGGGCGTCCTCGTGATCCCGGACGGCGAGGTCCCGACCGAGCTCGCCCGCGCCGCCCTCCCCCCGAACGTCCCGTTGGGAGACGCCGTGGCCAACGTCGCCGCCGCATCCCAGCTCGTCCTCGGGATCGAGCGATCGGACCTCGGCCTGATCGCGCGCGGGCTGGAGGACCGGCTCCACCAGCGGCCGCGCTCGGGCCTCTACCCACGCTCGTTCGACGTCGTGGATGCCGCGTCTGCCTTGGGCGCGCTCGGGGCGACGATCTCAGGCGCCGGACCAACCGTGCTCGTCTGGTGCTTCTGGCAGGACACGGGCAAGGTCATGGAGTCCCTCGCCGGTCTGGCGGACGGCTGGGCGGAGGTGCGGCGGGTACCGTTCAGCCCGCTGGGGGCCGACGTGACGGAGCTCTAGTCGAGCAGCCCGAGCTGGCGCAGGATCGAGACGGAGTCCGAGTAGACGTCCTTGCGCTTGACGAGCCCTCCCTCGAACGGGATCACGTCGAGCCCGTCCCACGTGATGGTCTTCCCGGTTGGCTCGGCGGCGAGGTCTCCCCGCGTCATGCGGTTCGCGTGGGTCGCCGTGGCCGTCCACTCCTGCACGACGAGGCCCTCGCGCGCATACGTGCGGCGGCCCTCGAAGCGGATGTCAGGCCAGGTCTCGAAGATCGAGCCGATGTGCTCGCGCACGGCCTCGCCGTGCGCGCTCTCGCCGGCGGTGTGGTTCTCGAACACCATGTCGGGCGCGTGCATGGACATGATCGCGTCGAGGTCGTGGGCATTCCAGGCCTCGTTGTAGCGCGCGATGGCGTCCTCGAGCGCCTCGGGAGAGTCGGGGTCGGTCACGGGGACACCCTATCCCGCGGTCGCACCCGCCGGGACGAGCTCCGCGCTCACCTCGTCGAGGCGGGCGAGCATCTCGTGCATCCCGAGGCGGCGCAGGATCTCTCCGGCGAGCGAGAGGTAGTCGGAGCCCCGCGCGGGTCGGTAGGAGAGGATCGGCACCGCCCGCTCAGCCGACTCGGCGTAGACGATCGACTGGCGGATCACGGTGCGGAAGAGCTTCGGGCCGAAGCGCTCCTGAAGGGCGTCGAGCGTCTGCCTCGCGTGCCGGGTCCGCATGTTGGCGATGTTGAGGCAGACACCGAGCAGCTCGAGCTCGGGGTTGAGGCTGTCGCGGGCGAGGTCGAGCACCTCCATCGCCTGCTCCATGCCCTGGAGCGAGAAGTACTGGGCCTCGGTCGAGAGGATGGCGTGCGTCGCCGCGCAGAGCGCGTTCACCGTCAGCAGGCCTAGCGTGGGCGGGCAGTCGATCAGGATCACGTCCCTCTCGCGCTTCAGGTCCCGCAGCGCGCTGCGGAGCGTCATCTCCCGTCCGATCTTGCCGGCGAGCATCAGCTCCGCTTCGGCGAGCGTGAGGTTCGCCGGGACCACCGGACCGTGGACGGCGTCCGCCGCCCGGACCTGGCCCTGAAGCACATCCGTCAGCGTGGGCTCGGCCTCGGGATCGGCGTCGAAGTAGTCGGAGAGATTGCCCTGTGGGTCCGCATCGATCGAGAGCACGGTGAGCCCGAGCCGCTCGAAGACGTCGGCAAGCGAGCGCACCATGGTCGTCTTCCCGGTGCCCCCCTTCTGCGACAGGACGGCGATCGTGACGGACATCGCGCGGACTATATGCACACACTCGTCACAGTCCGCGTGCCACACGCCAGTCCGGGCAGGCAACCCTGGGCGGGATGCCGCGGCGCCAGCAGGTCGAACGACGAGTTACTCGCGCATACCGCGAGTCTTTCGCCATTCGCCCGGATGTGCGGGTCGCAAGACTGGCAGCGAGGGAGTGGGGTGCGCTCTCGACCGAAGAACTACTGGCATGCGGCCTGACCAAGGACGGCATTCGTCGGCGCGTTCAAGGTGGACGGCTCCATCCCCGTCACCAAGGCGTCTACGCAGTTGGCCATCCGAATCTTCCGCTCGAGGGAGCCTTTCTCGCCGCCGTCAAGGCCTGCGGGCACGAGGCCATGCTCAGCCATATCTCTGCCGCGGTCCTCTTGGACATTCTGCACTGGGAGGATCGACTTCCCGACGTAACCGTCTTCGGCGAGGGAACGCGGGGTCACGATGGCATCCGCGTCCACCGAACCACGGTCCTGGACCCGGCCGACGTCCGCGTCCACAAGGGCATCAGGGTCACGTCACCGGCCCGGACCCTCATCGACATCTCCCCCTTGCTGGCCTATCGCGGCCTGCGCCGCGCGGTGCGCCGGGCGCAGGGCCATCATCTCGTCAACCTGCCCCAGCTTGCCTCGACGATGAACCGCCTTGGTTCGCGCCGCGGCACACGCAACCTTCGCCGTATCATCGCCACCGGCCCAGCGCCCACCCGTACTGAGCTCGAGGACGTCGTGCTCGACCTGATCCTCAGCGGCGGCCTGGCACGGCCTGACGTCAATCGCGCGCTCATCCTTGAAGGCCGCCGTGTCGTGCCGGACTTCCGCTGGGCCGAGCAACAAATCGTCGTCGAGGCCGACGGCGCCCCGTGGCACGACAACAAGCTCGCGAGGGAGGACGACGCGGAGCGCCAGGCGCTTCTGGAGGCCCATGGCGAGCGCGTGCTTCGCGTGAGCGGGGAGCAGGCTGTGGCCGAGCCGCGCCGCACCCTCGCGCGCATCGAAGCCGCAGGCGCCCCACGGGCGGCTCGACCGACGAGTTAGTCGCGCATACCGCGACTTTCTCGCCGCTCGGTGCGGGAAAGGAGCCGGCGGAGGCGTCGGCAGGAGGGGGGCGCCGGGTTATGCCGCCGTATACTTCCGCCGTCCGTTTACCCGTCGCGCGCCCGCTCGAAGAAGGCGCGGATACCGGGAGGTCAAAGTTGTCCCGCTCTTTGTCCCGCTCTTCGTCCCGCGCGCCCCGGCGCCCCGAGCGCCAGCGTCCGAGCTTCTACTCGCCCGAGCTTCCCTGGAAGCCCGTCACGTCGCCGCCGAGCGTCGAGGATCGCGACGCCTGCGCGATCTACGCCTCCGTCCGCACGGACGCCACGCCCAGCCGCGAGCCCGTCGACCTCGCCCTGGCCAACCTTCAGAAGATGCTTCACCGCGCCGGGAACGTCGACGGCGAGGGCGACGGCTGCGGGCTTCTCGTCGACATCCCGCGCAAGCTCTGGGCCGAGGAGGTCCGGTCGGGCGGCCACAACCCGGCGCTCGCGCTCGACCCCGCGTTCGCGGTCGCCCACGTCTTCGTGGACCGTTCCGGGGACCTCGAGCGCGTCCGGCACGACGCCCGCGAGCTCCTCGGCCAGGGCGGCTTCCGCGTTCTCGCCGAGCGCGTGGGCGTCACGGACACCCAGGCGCTCGGCCCCACGGCGCGCGAGGAGGAGCCTCATTTCTGGCAGATCGGCGGGCTCGTCGCCGACACCGAGAACGTCGATCGGGTCGTTTTCGAGCTGATGACCGAGCTCGAGCACGAGCTCGGCGTGCACCTACCCTCGTTCTCGGCCGACACCTGCGTCTACAAGGTCATGGGCGCCCCGAAGGTGCTCGGCGAGTACTACCCCGACCTCCGCGACGAGCGCTTCGAGACGGTGGGCTGCTTCGGCCACAACCGCTACTCGACCAACACCTGGCCCTCGTTCAAGCGCGTGCAGCCCTTCACCGTGCTCGGCCACAACGGCGAGATCAACACGATCGAGCAGCTCCGCCAGCAGGGCAGGATGCTCGGGATCCCGATCGAGCCGGGGAACTCCGACTCGCAGGACCTGAACCGCGTCGTCGACACGCTGATCCGCGTCGAGGGGCTTTCGCTCGCCGAGGCGATGGAGATGGTCGTGCCGCCGATCGTCAACGAGATCCGGACCCTCCCCGCGGACCTGCACGCCTTCTACATGTACTTGCGCCAGGCCATGGGCCCGTTCGCGCAGGGCCCGGTGGCACTCATCTCCCGCCACCGTGACGAGTGCGTCTTCTCCGCCGATGCGCTCGGCCTCCGACCGCTCTGGAAGGTCGAGACGCCGCGCGATTTCATCTTCAGCTCCGAGCCCGGCGTGGTCGGCTGCGACGACATGGTCTCCGAGCCGAAGCCCCTCGGTCCGGGCGAGAAGTTCATGGTCACGATCGACCGAGCGGCCAGGCGCTCCCGGCTCTGGGAGCACAGCGAGGTTCAGCGCGAGGTCGCCCGCCGCTGGCTCGAGCGCACCGGCGCCGATGTCGCGGGACCCTACGATCGCGCGCTCGAGACCGGCGGTCCTCTCGAGGGTCAGGAGATCCCCGGCTACACCTCGGCCGGCCCGTCGGAGCCCGTAAAGGTGGAGGACAGGATCCTCGCCGGCTTCGGCTGGCAGCGCGACGACGTGAAGCTCTGCCAGCAGATGGCCTCGAACGGCGCCGAGCCGATCGGCTCGCTGGGCTACGACGGCCCGCTCGCGGCGCTGTCCCCCGAGCGCCAGAACCTGGCCGACTACTTCAAGGAGACGGTCGCCGTCGTGACGAACCCGGCGATCGACCGCGAGCGCGAGATCGAGCACTTCTCGACCCGGGCGCTCTTCGGCCGCCGGCCCTCGATCCACGACCCTGCGACCGATACGAACACGGTCGTGACGTCGTTCTCGGTCATCCTCGGCGGCCATCACGACCTGGCGCCGCTGGGCGATTCGACGTACCGCAAGATCGCCCGCGAGCAGCACACGTACGTGCTCGAGGACCTGTGGGAAGAGTTCCGCGGCCGCGCGGCGGGCATCGACATCGCGCTGCTCGAGTCGGAGACCACGCGCGGGGCGATCGAGCGGATCAAGCAGGAGGCGGCCAAGCGCGTGCGGGACGGCGCCGAGCTGGTCGTCCTCACCGACCGCACCGTCTACGACGGCGAGCGCCGCTACCTCGACCCGCATCTGGCCACATCCGCCGTCGACCAGGCGCTGAAGCAGATCAAGGTGCCGGCCGGCGAGGAGAACCTGCGTCGCCGGTGCTCGATCGTCCTCCGCTCCGCGGCGGTTCGCAACGTCCACGACGTCGTCCTGGCTCTGGGCCTCGGCGCCGACGGCGTCTGCCCCTACGTGATGCTCGAGGTGATCTGCGTCGAGGACTACAAGCAGGACATCGCGAACATCTGCGCCGCCCTGCGCAAGGGCATCGAGAAGGTGATCTCGACGATCGGGATCCACGAGGTCCGCGGCTACGCGCGCCAGTTCTCTTCGATCGGAATCAAGCCCGAGCTCGCCGAGATCCTCCAGACCGAGGCGTTTGCCGCTTCCGAGCGCGGGGGTGTGGGCTTCGACGCGCTCGACGCCGACACCGACGCTCGCCACGCCGCCCTGAGTGGAAGCGAGGAGGCGAAGCCCGCGAAGACCTTCCGCTTCTACCCGAAGGTCTACAAGGCGGCGATCGCGGCGGCGAACGGCACCGCGAGCTACGACGAATACTCCGAGAAGGTGCGCGAGCTCGAGAAGCAGAGCCCGATCTCGATGCGGCACATCATGAAGCTGCGCCCCGACCGCGAGGCGGTCGACGCGGGCGACGTCGACGCCTCGATCGGCCACCACTCCTACCCGCTCGTCATCAGCTCGATGAGCTTCGGCTCGCAGTCCGAGCCCGCGTTCCGCGCCTACGCGGAGGCGGCGAAGAGCATCAACATCCTCTGCATCAACGGGGAGGGCGGCGAGATCCAGGACATGTACGGCCGCTTCCGCAAGTGGCGCGGCCAGCAGGTCGCGTCGGGCCGCTTCGGCGTCTCGGCCGAAATGCTCAACAGCTCGTACGTCGCCGAGATCAAGATCGGGCAGGGCGCGAAGCCCGGCGAGGGCGGCCATCTGCCGGGCAAGAAGGTCTCCGAGAAGGTCGCCGCGGCTCGTAACGCGACGCCCGGCACCGACCTCATCTCCCCGTCGAACAACCACGACCTCTACTCGATCGAGGACCTCGCGGAGCTCATCGACGAGCTCAAGACCGTGAACCCGGACGTCCGCGTCTCGGTGAAGGTGCCCGTGGTTCCCAACGTCGGGACCATCGGCCTCGGGATCGCCAAGGCCGGGGCGGACATCATCACCCTCTCGGGCTTCGAGGGCGGCACGGGGGCGGCGCGCCAGCACGCGCTGCGCCACGTCGGCCTCCCGTCCGATATCGGCACGCGGCTCGTCCACCAGGCGCTGATGGAGGCCGGCATCCGCAACCGCGTCGAAATCTGGGCGGACGGCGGCTATCGCCACGCCTACGACGTCGTGAAGCTGCTCTGCATGGGCGCCAATCGCGTGGCCTTCGGGACCCTGGCGATGGTCTCCCTCGGCTGCACGATCTGCCGCGGCTGCCAGCTCGACACCTGCCACGTGGGCATCGCGACGCAGATCGAGACCGTCGAGCAGGCGACCGAGCACGGGCTGAAGAAGTTCACGCCCCAGGAGGTCGGCAGCTCCGCGGAGAGCTGCGCCCGCTTCTTCTCCTCGATGGGCGAGGAGGTAAAGCGCGTGGTCGCGGAGCTCGGCTACGAGCGCGCTCAGGACCTGGTCGGCAGGTACGACCTCTTGGAGCAGGTCTCCCACGCCGACCAGCTCGACCTGGCTCAGCTCATCACCCCGCTCGAGGAGTACCTCGACCTGGAGCCCGCGGACCTTCCGGCGCCGGTGGCGGCCGAGGAGGTGCTGACGGAGGCGCGAGCCGAGGCCGGCCTGGTCGTCGCGCGGCCGATCAGGATGGAGCCGAAGCAGGCCTCGGCCGAGCTCGCGACACTCGCCGTCGACGCGCTGACGGGAGATCCGGTCCGCCGTGCGTGGCCCCGGCCGACCGACGCTCACGACCGCGTGCTCGGCACAGAGCTCTCCGGCGCGCTCTCGCGCGCCCGCATCTACGACGACGCCCCCGAGGGCGAGCCCGACGAGGTCCGGGCCGAGCTC
The DNA here is from genome assembly GCA_963823245.1 of uncultured Actinomycetes bacterium. GTDB lineage: Bacteria > Actinomycetota > Thermoleophilia > Solirubrobacterales > 70-9 > JAWVFM01. The sequence continues at coordinate 23,780 of CAWGKQ010000011.1, forward strand.
AGCTTCAACGGCGGCTCCGTCGCGGGGCAGGGCTTCGGCGCCTTCAACTCGTGGGGCGTGGTCGTGCGCGTCGAGGGCGGGGCGCAGGACGGCGTCGGCAAGACGATGCTCGGAGGGACCGTCTCGGTCCTGAAGGGCAAGGGAGTCGACGGGCAGCGAGTCAACGGATCGGTCGGGAAGTCCTTCGCGTACGGCGCGCAGCGCGGCCGCTTGTTCGTCCAGGGCTCGGCCGACTCGCGCTTCTGCATCCGCCTCTCGGGCGCGGATGTCGTGCTCGCGGGGGAGCCCCCGCAGCCGCTCGACGACTCCCTCGGCTGCCTGGCCGACCGGGCGAATGCGAAGGGCTTCGCCTTCGAGTACATGACGTCCGGCCGGGCCGCCGTGCTCGGCGACATCGGGCCCTGGGCCTGCGCGGGCATGACCGGCGGCCGGGTGTACTGCCGGGTGAACCCGGAGTGGAATCTCGACCGCGAGGCGATCGAGCGGCGGATGGGGGAGGGGGCCAAGGTCGCGATCGCCGATCTCGACGCCGAGGGCCTCATCGACGTCCAGGACCTGCTGAGCCACTACGCCGACGAGCTGCGAGCCACCCACCAGGACGACGAGGCCGACCGCGTCATGGCCCTGGCGGCCGATGCGACCGAGAACTTCCTCATGGTCGTGCCCGAGAAGGTCCAGGCCGACCCGAACATCTCGACGGAGTAGCGCCGTCGCGATCTCGAGTCCAGCTACCGGCCACGGCTCGAGGTCACTCGAGCCCGGCGAGGCGCTCCAGGGGTTCTCGTCGCCTCGCAGCAGAAGGGGCTGTTCAAGGGCGGGGCTGCGGTCATCGGGGTGACGAGGCCGGCTGCTCTTCAGGAGCTCGACCGCCGCGGCGACCCGAGCGGCCCGCCGCGGCGATCCTGCCCGAGGACGTGGCGAACGCGAAGGCCGGCGACGCGAGCGGCGGCTGGTTCACCGCCACCTCCGAGGTCATGGACGGGGAGGCCGCGCGGCTCGAGCTGAAGCTCCGTGACGGCGAGAAGCTGAAGCTGATGCTGATGCGCGGACGCGATTCGGCGCTCGGCCGCCTCGGCGGCGGCGAAGCACAGCGCGACGGCGTTGCGGCTCTCGCCGAGTGGCTACGGCGTCTCGATCAGCCGTAGCCGGCTAGGTCTCGATCACGTACAGCCGGTAGCGGCCGATCTCGAGCTCGTCGCCATCGGCGAGCGGCGCCCATTCCACCCGCTTTCCGTTGACGAACAGGCCGTTCAGGCTGCGGTCGTCGAGAGCTCTCAGCTCATCGGTCTCGGTGCGCACCACGAGCGCGTGCCGGCGCGAGACCGTGGGGTCGTCGAGGCGGAGGTCGGCGGTGGCGCTGCGGCCGATCCGGGTCCACCCCTCGGCGAGCTCGAAGAGCGTGGGCGCTTGGTCGACACCCGAGTAGGCGAGGTATACGCCCGGGGAGGGTGCGCGGGAGCGGATTCCCTCGAGCCAGGAGGGGTCGGGCTGAACCTCCTGGGTGAGCGGGCCGACGTCGACCGTGGGGCGGTCGAAGATCGAGACGCGGCGGAAGCGCGTTCCTCCGCAGGTCGGGCAGGTGGGCACCGGATCCATCGAGGGGAGCTCCTCGAGGGCGGCCAGGGACAGGGCGTAGCCGCAGCCGACGCATCTCAGCGAACCGGGGCCGTCGAGTCGGCCCACCTCGTCGCCCGAGCGATGAAACTCGCTCGGTCCGTCGGCGATGCTTCCCCGGCTTGCTGTCAGCACGGCAACCTCCTGACGCTCCGTAAGGGACGTGTTGCCCGCCCAACAATGATGGTAGACGGGTGCGCGAATCGCCGCTTGACGGTTACCCATTTCCGCGCAATTTGCGCTGATTCCACACACAAGACGCGTCCGACCGCCGGCGAAATAGAATCGCGCCGTGGGCCCAGTTTCCGCCACCGCGTCGATCGACGCTCCCCGCGAGCGCGTGCACGGGCTTCTGAACGACCTCTCGGTGCGCCCCGCCTTCACCGAACACTTCATCGACGAGCTCCGCCTCGAGCGCCTGGATCCGGTTGGCGTTGGCGCCGCCGCCCGCTTTCGCGTTCCGTCCCGCGGGCTTTGGATCGAGACGGTGATCGTCGAGAGCGTCCCGCCGCACCGCATCACCGAGCGCGGGGCCGGCGGGCGCCTGGACCACATGCCCGTGCACACCGTCTGGGAGCTCGTCCAGGCGGGCACGGGCTGCGAGGTCTCCGTGACCTTCGTGATCGAGACCGCGAGCCGCCACGACCGAATGCTGGATGTCGCCGCGCGGGCGCGGGGCGTGGAGGGCTGGTACCGGCGCCAGTGGTCGCGCGCGCTCGGACGCCTCCGCGACCTGGCCGAGTCCGGAGAGCCGCCACCCCGCCTGGTCGTTGCCGGCGCCGATCCGCTGGGCGTCTAGAATCGCCGCCGCCATGAGTCGCCGCGCCCTCGCGACGGTCGCAGCCGTCGCCCTAGTCGCCACCCTCTCAGTCGGAATGAGCGCATGCTCATCGGCCGACCACCGGCAGAACGTCGCCGAGGGAGTGCCCGTCTTCCTGGGGAACCTCGAGTACGGCGTCCAGATCAGCCGCTTCCTGAATCCCTCCGACGCCGAGGACAAGGCGTATCTGGATGGCGCTCCGCCGCTGCCCCGCGACGCCTACTACCTCGCCGTCTTCCTGCAGGTGCACAACCATGGCTCGACCCACGAGAGCCTCCCCACGCGCTACGAGGTGATCGACACCGGGCACCATGTCTACCTCCCGGTGCCGATGGACAACGACTTCGCCATGCCGCTGAGCGGCACCATCGGGTCCGGAGCCAGGATCCCAGACCCCGAGTCCATCGCGGCCAACGGGCCGATCGAGGGCCTGATGCTTCTCTTCCTGATCCGTAACCCGTCCGTCGAGGATCGCCCGCTGACGCTCAAGATCCCAGCCGCCGGCGACCGATCGCCGGGGCGGATCGAGCTGGACCTCTGAGCCCGAGGCCGCCGGAGCTCTCCGAGGCCGGAGGGGGTCTCCGGCTGGCCCTCATCGTCGCCGCGGTCGCCGCAGTCGTCGTCGGCCTCGACCTCTTCGCGACCTGGGTCCGGGTCGCGTGCCTGGTCGTCCTGGCCGGGGTTCTGGCGATCACCGCGGGCGAGCGCCGGCGCCTCATCCTGGTCGCGGCCACGATCGGCTTCCCGCCGGGCGAGTAGCCGGCATCGAGCCGACTACGGGTGCGGGACGGTCACGTGCTTCGGCGGGGGGAGGCCCGCCCGCCTGAAGGCCTGCCGGTATGCGGCCACATACGCGCGGCGGTATTCCGCGTCGTAGCTCTGGCCCCGGGTCGCCTCGAACCCGCGCTGAAAACCGGCGTGGGTGCCGATCGCGTAGCCGCGGGCTATCCCCGCCCTATGGCCCTTGGCCCGCGCGGCGGCGAGGTCCTCGCCTCCGCCGCGTCCCATCAGATAGGCGCCCACCCCCGCGCCCGCCGCGAGGATGACGACGATTGCGACGACGACTGCGGTACGCCGGCTCATCGCTCACGTCTTCGGCGGGTCCTGGTCGGGATGCACGAGGCAGTCCGAGCTGTCGGTCGAGGCGATGTGCCCGCCGGCGTCCGGGAACGAATCCCGGAGCGCGTCGGCGATGAGGCGGCTCCGCTGCGCGTAGCCGGGCGTGGTGAAGTGGATCCCGTCGGGGATGAACCAAACCCTCTTGACGTCGTGCGCCCAGTCGTAGATGCGCATGTGGGGATAGCGGTCGCACGCCGCGAGCAGCGCCTTGTCCCAGGCCTTCTGGCTTGGCTCCGTGTACGGGCCGGAGGTCGCGATCGTCTTGACGTTGACCCACATCACCGGCTCGTTGCGAATGAGCGACATCATCCGGCGGATGCGGTCGTCGAAGCTGTTGGCCGATCCCGCGGCGACGTCCGCCGCCTCGTTGGTGCCGAGGCCGAGGACCCAGCACCCCTTGAAGCCCCCGGCCTTGATGCTCGACCCGACGTCGTAGGCGTTCGGGATGCCCGGGATCGTCTCGAAGATCGAACGCCCGCCGGAGACCTCCAGGTGCTGGTTGACCGCGCCCACGCGCGCGAACTGGGCGCTGATGCGCTCCTTCTTGTTCGGCAGGTAGTCTGGCGAGACGAGCCCGAGCGAGGTCGAGTCGCCGATGTAGGTGACGTTCTTGCACATCGTGTGCTTCGCGTCGACCTTCACGTCTTTGACCGTCTTCGTGCTCGCGACGACTATGTCCTTGCCGCCTCGCGGGCCACCGACGCCGGCCCCGGCCATGCCCGCGAGCGCGCTCACCATCACGAACCCGACCAGCGCGACGATGGCCCAGGCCGGGCGCGAGACCCCGCCCCGGACCCACTTGCTCGCCCTGATCCGCTCGCGAAGGCCCAGCAGGCCTCCGCGCCGGATCGGGTTCTCGATGTACTTCCACGACAGGGCGGCGACGATGAACGTGGCGGCCACCTGAACGATGGCCCGGGGGATGTCGACCTGCTGCTGGGCACCCTCGGGCGTGGTCAACACGATGATCGGGAAATGCCAAAGGTAGATCCCGTAGGAGCGCTCGCCGATCCAGCGCAGCGGACGCATGCCGATGACGCGCGCGAGCTTGGAGGCGGGGTGGGCCAGCGCCACGAGCAGCAGCGCGGTGCCGAGGGACAGCGCGAGGAAGCCACCGCGATAGAGGAACGGTGAGTACTCGCCGCAGCGCCAGAACATCAGGCCGACGATGAGGAGGCCTACGACTCCGGCCCAGTCGATCATCCTCCGCGCCTGCGGGGCGATGTTCCGGCGCAGCTGGCGGCTCGGCCACACGGTCGCGAGCGCCGCACCGATCAGCAGCTCCTGCGCGCGGGTGTCGGTGCCGTAATAGACGCGCGAGGGGTCGAGGCTGGGGACGTAGAGGACCGCCATCAGCACCGCCGAGGCAATCGCCAGGCCGACCCACACGAGGCCCAGGCGAGGCCGGATGTTGCCACCGTTCGGCACCTCGCGCACGAGGTGGACTCCGATCAGCAGCAGGAACGGCCAGACGATGTAGAACTGCTCCTCGATCGACAGGGACCACAGGTGGTTCAGCGGGCTCGGCGCGGCGAACTGCGCGAAGTAGGAGACGTTGTGGAAGATCAGCCACCAGTTGTTGAAGTAGGCGGAGGCGCTGACCACGTCCATCCGGAAGTCGGACGGCTGGTGCGGCCCGAATACCGTCACCCAGGCCATCACGATGGCCAGCATCACGAAGAGGGCGGGCAGGAGACGCCGGGCCCGAGCGAGCCAGAACGCGGCCAGCTTGATCCCGCCGCGGGAGACCTGAGTCAGGAGGATGTCCGTGATCAGGTAACCGCTGAGCGTGAAGAAGACCCCCACGCCGAGCAGGCCCCCGGCAGCCCACCCGAAGTTGAGGTGGTAGGCGATCACGCCGAGCACGGCAATCGCCCGCAGGCCGTCGAGGCCCGGCATATAGCGCGTCTCGCGCTTAACCGGCTTAGGCATGCTTCGGGCTTCTGCTCACGCGAAGAGAGGGTTCATCGGGCCTGCCACGGGCTAGGTTCCACGGAATGCGCGGAGGACGAAAGTCTAGGCGGGGCTGTACTCGGTGAGCCATCGGCGTGTCGCAATGCTGGCCATCGCCGCGATCTGCCTCGTGGCCGCCGCGGCCGCGGGCGGATACGTTCTCGGCTCCGAGACGGTGCCAGACCGCTCGGATGCGCTCGCCGCCCGCCACGAGGCCGCGCTCACGGCGTTCCGCGAGATGCGCGACCGGGCCCTCGGCGGGGGCAAGCGAACCGGCCTCGAGCAGGGCCGGGCCTCCGGCAGGCAGGCCGCCCGCAGGGTCGGCGTCGCCCGCGGCCGGCGCGCCGGGACCCTCGCGGCGGTCAAGACGAGCAGCCGGCCGAGCCGGATCCCGCCCGCCTCGGGAGTGCTCCAGCCCGCGACGGCCTCCCCTCTCCTCGCCGGCTCGGGCGGCGCTCTCGTGGTCGGCGACAGCCTCGAGGTCCTCACCTCGCCCTACCTCAAGCGCTACCTCCACGGGATACCGCTGACCGTGAATGCGGTCGGCGGCTACAACAGCTTCCAGATCTTCGACCTCTTCAGAGAGAGCTACGACCCCTCGCAGTCGGTGATCGTGTTCGACTCCGGCACCAACGACAACCCTGCATATCCGCAGATTCTCGCCGGCCGCCTCGAGGCCGTCGCGAGGGTCGTCGGCAACCGCTGCATGGTCGTGCCGACGATTCACGGGTTGAACGTCAACGGCATCACCTCGGCCGGCAAGAACAAGGTGGTCCAGCAGTTCGCCGCGTCGCGCCTCGGAACGCAGACTCCCGACTGGGCCGGCTTCGTCGCCGCCCATCCGGACCTCATGCAGAGCGACAACCTGCACCCACTGCCGGCCGGGGCGGACGCCCGCGCGCAGCTGATCGCCCAGGGTGTCCGCGACTGCCTGGCCACGGGCGGGCGGTAGGTCTCTCCCAGGGGTAAGGAAGGGGCCGGATGATCCCGAACTACTTTGCATCAGCCGGCTACCTCGCATCACGACGCGCACCTGGACGCGGGGCGCCCTCGGGCTCCTCGCCGTCGCCCTGATCTCCGCCTGCGCGCCGGCTGCGGCGCTGGCGGCTCCGCCTCGCGGATCGGGCGGCGTCGGCACCCCGGGAAGCGACTGCAGCGACCATCGGTTCGGCAGCCGAACGCTCTCCCGCGGAGACTGCGGGAGCGATGTGAAGACCCTCAACTGGCTCCTGCGGGCGAAGGCTTCGCCCTCAGTCGGGCTCGGCCCCGACTACGACGACGCCACCGTGGCCGCCGTCCGGGGGTTCGAGCGGACGGTCGGGCTCGTGCCCGACGGAATCCTCGAGACCTCGACGCGCCGCTCGCTCGTCTCGAGCCTCGCGACGAATCTCGCGAGCTGGTACGGGGCGCCGCTCTACGGAAACCGGACCGCGTGCGGCCAGACGCTCCGCCGGTCGACGATGGGCGTCGCGAACAAGACGCTCCCGTGCGGGACTCGGGTCGTGTTCTCCTACCGCGGTCATTGGGTGCGGACGCGGGTCATCGACCGCGGCCCCTACGTGGACAAGCGGGAGTGGGACCTCACGGAGGCCACGGCGGACAGGCTGCATTTCACGAGCGCCGGCGTGGGCAGCGTGAAGGTCGCCGTGCTGCGCTGAGGGCCTTAGCCCGCGCCCAGGCCTGACGTGAGCACCGAGCGCACGATCGGCGCGGCGATCGTGCCGCCGTCGCCGTTTGCGTTCACCACCATCGCCGCCACGGCGAGCTTCGGGTTCGAGGCCGGGGCGAAGGCCGTGAACCAGGCGTCCTTGCGCTGGTTGGTGAGGTCGGTCGACCCCGCGACCGGGCCGAGCTCGGCTGTCCCGGTCTTGCCCGCCACCTCGATCCCCGGGATCTGGGCGGCGGTGCCCGTGCCGAAGTGCACGACGCCGAGCATGAGGGTCCGCAGGATGCCGGCCGTCTGCGGCGAGGTGACCTTCACGGGCTCGCGAGACGGCAGAAGGTCCTTGTCGGTGACGATCGGCGTCGGCTCGCTCACTCCGCGGTTGGCGATGGCCTGCGACACCGAGGCCATCTCCAGCGGGGTGGCGAGCACCTCGCCCTGCCCGATCGCGCTGACGGCGAGGTCGACCGGGTTCGGTATCTCCTTCGGAATCGTGCTCATCTCGGGCTTGACGGCCGCGAGCGCGGCGTCGTCGTAGAGGCTCGGCGGGGCGTTGAAGCCGTACTTCTCGGCCGCGCCGACGAGGCGGTCCGACCCGACCTTGACGCCGAGCGGCGCGAAGACGGTGTTGCACGACAACGCGAACGCCTCCACGAAGGAGCCCCCGCAGGCCTCGCTGTTCGCGTTCGTGATGATGCGGCCTCCGGCGTTGGTCTGGGTTTCGACGGGGAACTGATCGGTCGTCTTGACGATCCCGGCGTCGAGCGCTGCGGTCGTCGTCACGAGCTTGAAGGTCGATCCGGGAGGCTGCGGGCCCGAGAACGCAATTCCGGCCAACCCCCGGACCTCGCCGGTCTTCGCGTCGAGCACGGCCACGCCGCCCAGGGTGCTTCCGAGCGCGGTCACGGCGTCCTGCTGGAGGCTCGGGTCGATCGTGGTGTGAACCGGTTTGCCCGGGGCGGGCGACGTCGCGGCCAGGACGCGGCGCCCCCTCGGTCCGACCGCCAGGAGCTGGCCGCCCGGATGTCCCTCGAGGCGGGTGTTGAAGGCGAGCTCGAGGCCGCTGGTGCCGGTCGCGGTCCCGGCCGGGAAGCCCAGCCTCTCCTGCTCCGCGGCCTGCTCCGCCCTCGGCTGCGAGACGGTTCCCGTGACGGCGGAGTAGGCCGTGGAGGGAGAGGATCGCGCCGATGCAGGGCCCTCGGCCAGAGGGGCGTTGTTGCGCGCCAGGATCGGCGCTCGAGTTGGGATTCGGGTTCGGCGCTCCAGGCGCTCGCCGGGCTTCAGACCGGGGAAGACCAGAGTCGGATTCCACTCGACGGAGTTGCCGGCCAGCGGGAGCACCATGCGGCCTCGCAGCACGCCGAACGCGTTCGTGTGCACGGCGACGTCGAACGCCGCCGCCTCGACCTCCACTCGGCGTCTTCGCGGCGTCCACGGTGCCGGTCTCGACGTGCGAGATCGTCGCGGCCGAATCGGCGTCGTCGTAGGCACGGTCGAAGTCCTTGGCCGGGTAGCGGCGGCGGGCGTCGTCGCTGAGCTGATGGCGCATCGCGGCGAGGTCGCCCCCCGACCAGCCCTCGGCGAAGGCCTTCGCGGCGGCGAGGGGGGTCGAGGTGCGACCCGTGACCGCGCCGATCACGAACGCGGCGAGCGCGACCAGTGCGATCGGAAGCGCCCTCGTTATCAGGCGCCGTCTTCGCTCCGCCTCCGGCACCCGCTAAATCTAGTCTCTCCCCTTTGAGTTCCCTGCAATACAGGCTCCAGGGCCCCGGCCGTTGAGCGCCGTTGACATCGCGATAGCGGTCTTCGCCGTCGGGATGGCGGTCGGCGGCTGGCAGCTCGGGCTCGTTCGCAGCGCGCTCCCGCTCGCGGGCTTCGTGGCCGGGGCGGTGATCGGCGGCCGCATCGGCCCAGCGCTGCTCTCGGGCGGGGCGAACTCCCCCTACGCGCCGGTCGCGTCCCTCGTGGGAGGCCTCCTCGGCGGCGGCCTTCTGGCGGCGGCGCTCGACGTGGTGGGCTTCGACCTGCGGCAGCGTCTCGGGCGGGGGCGCGCCGTCGCAGCGGTGGATGGCGCCGCCGGCGCCGCCCTGCTCGCCGTCCTCGCCCTGCTGCTCGTGTGGGCGTTCGGCGCGGTGGTCCGCCAGGCGGCCGCCCCGGACGCGCGCGGGCTCCGCTCGGCGATCAACGATTCCGAGGTCATCTCGGCCCTCGACGGGATCCTGCCGCCGTCCGGCCCGATCCTCAACCTGCTGCGGCGTGTCGACCCGGTCCCGACGGTCACCGGCCCGAGCGCCAAGGTGGCACCTCCGACCGGGGCGATCCTCCGCTCCCCAGCAGTGCGCCGCGCGGGCCGCAGCGCGATCAAGGTCGTCGGCAGCGCCTGCGGCCTGGGCCTCGAGGGGTCGGGCTGGGTCGCCGGGCCCGGGCTCGTGGTGACCAACGCCCACGTCGTCGCGGGCGAGTCCGACACTGGAGTCGAAACGCGCGACGGCGAGACCCTCGACGCGACCGTGGTGCGCTACGAGCCTCGGAACGACATCGCGGTCCTCCGGGTGCCCGGCCTCCACCTGCCGGCCCTGCGCCTCGCACCAGATCCCGGCGAGGGCACGCCGGTCGCGATCCTCGGATATCCGCAGAACGGCCCGTTCGCCGTCGCGCCCGCCCGCCTCGGCCGCGCGGGCGACGTCAGCACGCAGGACTCCTACGGGCGAGGTCCGGTGCGCCGCACGATCACGCCGTTTCGCGGCTCGGTGATGCCGGGGGACTCCGGCAGCCCGGCGGTCGACGCTCAGGGGCGCGTCGCCACGACGGTCTTCGCCGCGAACCGGGGCGGCCATCCCGGGGGCCTCGGCGTGCCGAATGAGCTCGTGCGCCGCGCGCTCGATTCGCGATTGCGGCCCCGGTCGGCCGGTCCGTGCGGATGAGCCGGCCCGCGGGATCGACCGTCTAGAGTCAGATCAGGTGGAAGGAGAGCCGGCTCGAGTCTCGCCCGAGTTCCATCACGCCGTCGAGCTGATCGGCAGGCGCTGGAGCGGGGCGATCATCTGGGCCCTTACCGGTCGCGACCACTACTTCGGGGAGCTGAGCCAGGCGATCCCCGGCCTCTCCGACAGGTTGCTCTCGCGCCGCCTGCGAGAGCTCGAGGCGGAGGGCGTCGTCGTCCGCTCGGTGGAGGACGGCACGCCGCCGCGGGTCTCCTACGGCCTCACCGAGAAAGGGGAGGCGCTCAGGCCGGCGATCGACGCTCTGGGCGAGTGGGCCCGGCAATGGAACGGAATGGATGGTGATTCGGAGCTCTAGCTCCGAAAGCAGCGTGTAAGGGCGCCGAAGGTGCCCGCGAGTTGTGTCGCTCACCAGCGGCGGGGGTTGCCGGCCGGGATCTCGTTTCGCACGAGCACGCCCTCGATCACTTCCGTCGGGGGTAGGCCGGTGGTCCGCCGGAAGGCCTCGAGCTGTCCGGGGCCGAGCGTGTCGAACGCCTCCTCCACGGTTTGCAGGTAGGCCGCGATGATCACCGATCCCGCCGGCGTCTCGTCGAGGAACCGCTCCGGCTTCGCCCGGTAGGCGACTACCGCCTCGAGGCCCCCGGGAAGCTCCTCGATCGCGCCGGTCACGTCAACGCGGTCGTAGCGGACCTCCCTGACGTCGAGGCGTGCCAGCTCGGCCTCGGTGAGCTCGATGACGGCGCCGTTCGGGCCCTCATCCCGCGCGTCACCCGGCTCGATGTTCAGGCCCAGGCAGACGCGGGGGAGATCGCCGCCGTTCGCGCGCCCAAACGTCTTCTCGGCGCTCAGGTTGTCGCGGCCGAGCGACCAGCGGCGGCGCCATCCGAGGAGGCGCGCGGGCACGGGCTCGACCTCGCGCCCGAGGGTCTCGGCCGCGCTTGCCGCGCTCACGAGCGATGCATAGGCGAAGAGGGCGAGCGTCATCAGGCGGCCGGCCGCCAGCCGGGGTGCGGGCATAGGTTCGCCGCAGCCGGGCAACCGAAGCAGACGGCCGTCGACGGCGCTTCGGTCGGCGCGAACTCGCCGTGACGTATCCGGCCGATGAGGCCCTCGAGACGCGCGCGTGCGGCTTCGAGCTCGAGCGGCCCGAGCTCCTCGGTAACGGGGCTCGCGGGATCCTGGAGGAACAGGTGAACGGCCCTCACCGGTTGCCCCGCGCTCCGCGCCTCGGATGCTGCGACAAGCGCGTAGAGCTCGCGCTGGGCCCGGTAGCCGCCGGAGAGCTCGCCGGGCGCGCCCTCAGCGAGAGCATCGGTCTTGAAGTCGACGACCACCGGGCCGCGCGGCGCGTCGACGAGGAGGTCGATCTTGCCCCGCACGACGCTCCCTGCGAGGCCGAGGACGAATGGGACCTCGGAGCGCGACGGCAGATCGCGGAGCTCACGCGCGAGGTCGCTGGCGAGCCAGCCTCGAACGAGCTCGAGGGCGCGATCGGCCTGGATGGGAGCGCCACCGTGGGCGACGAGACGCTCGGCCACGAGGCGCGGCTCGGGCTCGGCCCACCGGTTGCGGGCGCTCCACTCGAGCACGGCGTGGACGGCGCTGCCGAAGGCGAGCGCACCGCTGTGCCCGCCGCCGCTTGCGCCGGCGCCCGGCTCGACCAGCTCGCTCAGGCCCAGCACCCGCTCGGCGTAGAAGCGGTAGCCGCAGCGCTCGTAGTCCGAAAGCGCCGAGTACGAGAGGTGGCCGACCGGCGTGGGGCGGGGCAGGTCTTCGATCAGGTTGCCCCCGCCGGTCCCGGACGGCACCTGGCGCGGGGGGGCGGCGAACCGACGCGCGAGGGTGGCCGCCCGCTCCTCGCCGGGGCGGCTCACGGCAATCCGCAGGCCGACCTCGGCCGGCCCGCCCGGCGGGCCCGGGAGGCGCAGCTCGGCTTCGGTGCCCTCGAAGCCCCGCCCGGCGAGCCGCGGGAGGAGCCGCCGGAGAGGGGAGTCGTTGGGCTTCGGGTCGGCGGCCGCGAGGTGCGCCTCCTTGAATGTCCCGCTCAGGATCAGGCGGCGCTCCGCGCGCGTCGCGCCGACGTAGGTGAGCCGGCAGCCCTCCTCTGCGGCGGCCTCGCTCTCCTCCCCGTGGAGCTCCGTGAGCTCCCAGAGGCCGAATGACGCCTTGGTCGGGAAGGCAAGGCGCATGCCGAAGCGCGGCTCGCGGTCATCGGCGGCCGCGCCGATCACGACGTCACCACCGCGGTGGCCGGCGTTGAGGCCGCGGCCGAGGTCCGGGACCGCCACCACCGGGAACTCGAGTCCCTTCGCGGCGTGGATGGTCATCACCCGAACGCCGTCGTGGCCCTCCGCTCGGACCGCCGCCATCCCCTCGCGCTCATCACGCTCGGTGCTGGCCTCCGCCGCCGCGAGGAACCCGGCCAGGTCGCGGCCCTCGTGGCGCTCGTATTCGCGCGCGAGCTGCATCAGCTTGCGCACGTTTGCCAGGCGGGCGGCCCCGTTCGACCGCTCGAGCAGCGACAGGTCGTAGTCGAACGCGGTGATCGCACGGTCGATCAGGCCCTCGAGGGGACGTCACCGGCGCGGCCGCGCGCAGGTCGGCCAGGGTCTCGCAGAACCGCCGCATCCGAGCCTGGTCCGCCGGCGGCACCACCTCGAGCGCGGAGGCGTCGACGTCCGAGGGCTCCCGGCCATCGCCGAAGCGCCACGCGACGAGCGGCCAGACGTGCCGGTTCGGACCGGCCGCCTCGCGAAGGAGCCAGAGGGCGTCGGGGCTCACGCCGCCGGCGGGAGAGGAGAGGGCGCCGAAGAGCATCTCGTCGTCGAGCGGGTTCGAGATCACCGCGAGAAGGCGGATCACGTCCTCCACCTGCTGCTGCGACCAGTAGCCGCGCCCGCCCACGACGTAGGGCTCGAGCCCGGCGCGGCGCAGCGCGTCCTCGTACGCGTCGACGTGGGTGAAGGCCCGCAGGAGAACAACGATCTCGCCGCGAACGGCCTCGCCGGCATCGACCAGCTCGCGCAGTCGCAGCGCCAGCGCCCTGGCCTCGGCGACGAGCGAGGCCGTCCGTTCGGAGGGCGGCGGGTCGAGCGCCGCGACGAAGTCCGACCACTTGGCGTCGTCCCTGCCGCGTCCGTCGAGCGTCAGCAGGAGCTCGGTCGCCGGCCCCGCCTCCTCGCTCGAGCCGCCCGCCAGCGGCGCAAAGCCGCCGAGGAGCGCCGCACCGAGCTCGTTGACGGCGCCGAGGACGCTCGCCGAGGAGCGGAAGTTGCGCCCCAGGCGGACCATCGCGGTCCCGCGCGCGGTCGCCCGCTCCCGCTCGGCGCGGAAGACCTCGAGGTCCGCGTTGCGGAAGCGATAGATCGACTGGTTCTCGTCGCCGACGACGAAGACCTTCGTGTCGGGCCCGCGCAGGGCGTCGACGAGCGCGAGCTGGGTCCGGTTCGTGTCCTGGAACTCGTCGACGAGGATGTGCTCGAAGCGTCCCCGCCATGCCGCGGAGACCCCCTCGTGCTCGCGCAGGAGCCTCAGGGCCTCGAGCTCGAGGTCGCCGAAGTCGAGCGCCGAGCGGGCGCGCTTCAGCTCCAGGTATCGGGCCGCGAACGCTTCGAGCACGGCCTCGAGGGCAGCCCGCGCGGCGATCGCCGCCCCCGCGTCCGCCTCGTCGAGGTCCTCGCGCTCGTCGCCTTCGGCGACGGACCGCACGGGGCCCGGCACCGCAGGGAGCCTCGGCGCCGCCATCCCCTGGCTGCGCAGCCGCTCGTGCGCCGCGACCGCCATGTCGCCGAGTCGGTAGGGGCGATAGGCGGCGAGGGCCCGCGTGGTCGCCTCGTCGGCCCCGGCCGCGACGCTCGCCAGCGCGTCGAACATCGCGCGCTCGCGAAGGCGCGCGGCTTCCGCCTCGTCGAGCACCCGGAAGCGGGGGTCGAGGCCGGCCGCGAGCGGGTGCGCCGCGAGGAGCCGGCGGCAGAACGCGTGGATCGTCATCACCCAGGCCCGCTCGGTCGAGCGAGCAAGCGTGCGGAGCTCGCGGGCGCGCGCGGCATCGCCGGCCGCTCGCGCGGCGCCGGCATGGTCGTTCAGTCGCTTCCGGACCCGCCCGCGCAACTCGGCCGCCGCGCGCTCGGTGAAGGTGAAGGCGAGGACGCGGTCCACCGCGACGTCGTCGCTCACGAGGGCCTCGCAGTAGCGCTCCGACGAGCACCCGCGTCTTGCCGCTGCCGGCGGCGGCCTCGCAGAACGTGTCGCGATCGCGCGTCGAGACGGCGGCGAGCTGCTCGTTGGTCGGCGCATCCGCCAGCGGGCCCTCGGCCTCTGCGGCGGCGACGTTGGCGGCGCTCATCACTCCTCCGCGTCGGCGTCGTCCGCCGGGTCGCCCAGGCCGCGCTCGAGGCGGCAGATCGCCTGGTAGCTGCAGTACTTCGGGCACCTCTCTCCGAGTGGCCGCCGGCCGATGGCCCCGCGGCTCATCTCCCCGGCCGCGCGCCGGGCACGGTCGAGCGCGTCGTCGAGGCTCTGCTCGAGCGCGTCGGCATCGCATACGTCCTTCGTCCTCCGGCGGGCGTCGAGCGCATCCGTCCGCTCGTCGCGCAGGAGAAGACCGCGTGGTCGCCGATCTCCGTAGGCGCCGAGCGGCTGGTAGAGGCCGCCGACCACGTCGAGGTCGAGGAGCCGGCGGGCGGCGATCATGTACAGCGGGATCTGAAGCCTGCCCTTGTCGGCAAACGTCGCCGCACCCGGCACCTCCTTCGAGGTCTTGTAGTCGCGAACGATCGCGGTGCGCCCGTCGGCGTGAACGTCGATGCGATCGACGATGCCGTGGAGCCTCAGGCCCTCCAGCTCGACCGATGGGACGTCGCCGTCCTCGAGGCCGAACCTCCACTCGAGCAGATCCGGCCGAGGCCGAAACGGCGTGTCCGAGGACGCCTCGGCCTCGAGGAACGCCTCGACCTGCACGCGGGCACGGGCGAGCGCGGCGGCTCGCTCGGCGCCGGTGGCGGACCCGCCGGCGAGCTCGTCGAGCAGCTCGCCGAGGCGCTCCTTCCAGCGCCCCACGTCGCCTGGGCGCGGGACGGCATCGCCGCCCGGCGGATCGCGGTAGAGGAGCTCCAGGGCGTCGTGGACGACGCTGCCGAGCCAGAGGGGGTCGCTCCGCTCCTCGAGGCGCACCGGCTGCAGCTCGTGGTCGACGAACCAGCGATGCGGGCACTCGATCCATCCCTCGAGCGAGTTGGCGCTGACGCCGTCGCGGCCGCGCAGCGCGGCGAGCACCGGCTCGGCCTCGAGCGGCCCGGGAAGATCGTCCTCGTCGGGGTCGACCTCACGGGAGAGCGCGACCGCGCGGGCGAGCTGGCGCTCGGTCGGAGCCTCCGAGGGGTCCGGCACGACCCGCTCGAGCCCTCGCGAGCGCGTGAGCGCGGCCTCGGCGGTCAGGGGGTCGGGAGCGATGAGGTCGAGCACCTCGTCGACGAAGGGCGAGCGCGCGAGGGCGGCGCCGTCCTCGCCGCTCGCGCGCCAGCTCAGATACAGGCGCTCGGTCGGCCGTGAGACGCACGATGCGAAGAGGAAGCGCTCGCGTTCGCTCGCGTCGCGCCGGCGAAGCGCCGGGAAGCCCAGCTCCGCCCGCCGCTCGTCGCCGAGGAGCGGGTTTGCCGGCTCCGCGGCGGGAAAGTCGCCGTCCTGAAGCGAGCCGCAGAATACGTAGCGCGCGCGAGCGCCACGGGCACGCTGCGGGCTCGAGATGCGGACCCGGCCGTCCGCCGGACCCCGCCAGGCTGGGACCGAGGCGCCCTCGATCGCGGCGATCGCATCGGCGAGACCGGGCATCTCGCATCCCGGCAGCTCGCCGACGCTCGCGAGCTCCGAGAGAAGGCTCGAGGCGGTCGCGCCGGCGCGAAGCTCGATCGCAGCCACCGGGACGCGTGAGCCGTCGGGGCCGTCGCGCTCGGCGAGCGGAGCGGCGCCGCGGTGTGCGCCCTCGGCGATCTCCCGCGCGGACCGCGCCAGGGCCCGCAGCCGCTCGCCGGCGTCGTCGGCAGCCCGCAGGCGGGCAAGGTGCCGTGGCGGCGCGGACCAGCCGGCGATCGCCTCGTCGACGCTCTCCACCTGGCCGCGCCGAAGCGCGCGCTCGAGGTTGTCCGCGAGCGACGGCGGGGTCGCCGGGTCGAGCCGCAGGTGGGCCAGCAGGTCCGCCGCGGTGCCCCCGGACGAGGCGGCGCGGCATAGCGCCAGCAGCGATCCCCCCGTCCCGGTCGATCCCAGCGGAACCTGAGCCTCGAGGGCCGCCGGCACCCCCATCTCGTCGAGCACGGCGGCCATGAGAGGCCCCGACGAGCTCGGATGGCGCAGGACGATGAGGATCTCGTCGGGCGGCGTGCCGGCGGCGATCAGGCTCGCGGCCTCGAGGGCGATGGCCTCGAACTCGCCTCGCTCGCCGGCTGACTCCAACAGCACCAGGCCCTCGTCGGGATCGACGAGCTCCGCGTCGGCATCGAAGAGCCTTCGGTCGAGATGGTCGAGGAGCGGGCTCGACGTGTAAGAGCCATCGTGCTCGAGCACGGCCTCCTCGTCGGCGCCGAGCCCCTCGCGGAGCTCCGCGACGACGCCCGCGCTCGCGGCGAGCGCGTCGCGGTCGGCGTAGGTCAGCGCAACTGTGACCGCTGCCTCGCGGCCAAGCTCGGCGACCAGCTCACGCTGAACGACGGTGAGGTCGTCGAAGCCGTAGACGAAGACGGGTCGCCGCCATGCCCCCGGCTCCCGCCTCAGCGCATCGAGAACGGGCGCGGCAAGTGCGGCCGGGTCCAGCCGGCCCGCCCGGTCGCGGAGCTCGACGTAGGCGCCGTAGAGGCGCGCGAGCTCCCTCTCGACGCCCCCGGCGGCCTCGGCCGCGCGGTCGGCGAAGGTCCGCGGATCGATCATCGCGGCCTCGAGCTCCGAGATCAGCTCGTCGAGCGCCGGGGCGAACCCGGACCCTCCGGACGACCGCGAGAGCGTCTGGAGTGGCGTCGCCGAGATCGCGAGGCTGATGAGCGCGCGGCGCTGCGGAGGGGTCAACGCCGGGCCGACCGGGAGGGCGAGGGCTTCCGCCAGGTCCTCCAACAGGCGATCGAAGGTGGTGATCTCGAGCCCGATCGCGGCTCCGTCGCCGGAGCTCAGCTCGCGCTCGAATGCCGAGACGTCATCGCCCCCGGGCACGACGAGGACCGGCTCGCTGTCGGCCGTCGCCCTCATGCCCTCGAGGACGGCTCCGGCTCGCCCGGAATTGGGCGGCCCGAGTATCAGCCGCAGGCTCATTTGCGCTCCTTGCAGGGCATCGTCCCCAGCATAGGTCTGGTCCCGGCGTGGTCTGCTGACAGGAATAACTTGCGGGCGCCTTCGGCGCCCTTACACGCGGCTTTCGGCGCTACAGCGCCGAACCGGAAGATCCGTCTTCCGCCGGTCTACCTTCCCTCGCGATGTCCCTCTGCTTCATCGATCCCGCCGATGCCATCCGCGCCATCGCCGACTCAGTCGGCCGCGAGGCGCGCCGTCAGCTCCTCGGGGAGGCGGTGCGCGCCTGGGTCGATGAGATCCCCGACGACGAGCTCGAGGCCCACTACGCCCGGGCGATCTCCGAGCTCGACGAGCACGACATCTCGATGCTCGCGGCATGGCATGCCTCGATGGAGGTCGGCCATCCGCTTCCCAACCGCGATTTCCTCATGGCCGCGTTCCCGGGTCTCGGCGAGCACCGCCGCGAGGCCCTGAAGCTCGCGGCCGGCTTCCGCGGCGAGGAGGCGGTCGATCGCGGCGTGACCGAGGAGCGGGCGCTGGAGACCGTTCTCGACTGGCTCTCGCCCGCCAGCCAGATGGAGCTTGCCCTGGAGGCGGTCGAGCTCTACTGCTGGGACCGGGTCGGCTCGGATAACTAGGCGACCGGTCGTCTAGCCCGGGCCGGGCGGCTCAACGCGCCCGGTAGCGTCCAAAGCATGGAAGCCGCTGCTGCGACGGTTGACCGGTCGGCGATCGAGGGCGGCTGGGTTCGCTACGCGACGCCCCGTGGATGGTGGGTGCTCGGGGTCGCCGTTCTCGGGTCCGCGATCGCCTTCCTCGAGGCGACGGTCACGAACGTCGCGCTGCCGACCATCGCGCTCGACCTCGGCACCGGCATCAGCGGCCTCCAATGGGTCCTCAACGGCTACCTGCTCACGCTGTCGGCGCTGATCCTGCTCGGCGGGTCGCTCGGCGACCGCTACGGCCGCCGGCTGCTCTTCGTCATCGGCGTCACCTGGTTCACGCTCGCCTCGGCCGCATGCGCCCTCGCTCCGAGCGTGGACGTCCTGATCGCGGCGCGGGTGGTCCAGGGCGTCGGTGGCGCGCTCCTGACGCCCGCGAGCCTCGCGATCATCGAGGCGACGTTCCACCCGGACGACCGAGGCCGCGCCATCGGCGCGTGGTCGGCGTTCACCGGCGTCGGCGCAGCCGTCGGGCCGCTCCTGGGCGGCTATCTCATCGACGCCGTCTCCTGGCGGGCGATCTTTCTCATCAACCTGCCGCTCGGCGCCATCGTCGTCGCAATGGCGCTTCGCCGCATCCCCGAGAGCCGCGATCCGACCGTCCGCGGGCGGATCGACGTCCTCGGGTCCGTGCTCGCGGCGCTCGGGCTCGGCGGCCTCACATTCGCGCTGATCCAGGGAGCGGCCGGGTTGGCTCCGTGGGCGATCGCACTCGCCTCGGTCCTCGGCGCGGCGGCGCTGCTCGCCTTCATCGCCGTCGAGCGCCGTGCGGAGAGCCCGATGCTCCCGCTCGAGATCTTCCGCTCGCGCCAGTTCACCGTTGCGAACCTTCTGACGTTCGTCGTCTACGGCGCCCTCGGCGGCGTCTTCTTCCTGCTCGTCGCCGTTCTCCAGACGACCCTCGGCTACACGCCTCTCGCCGCCGGTGCCGCCTCCCTGCCGATCACGGTCTTGATGCTCGCGCTCTCCTCGCGCGCCGGCGCGTGGGCGCAGCACCATGGCCCCCGCCGCCCGTTGACCCTAGGCCCGATCCTGATCGCCGCCGGAATGCTCTTGATGTCGCGAATCGGGCCCGGCTCCACCTACGTCGGGACGATCCTTCCGGCGGTCATCGTCTTCGGCCTCGGCCTCGCGGCCACCGTCGCGCCGATCACGGCCACGGCCCTCGCGGCCGCGGACGCCCGGCACTCGGGGGTCGCCTCGGGCGTCAACAACGCGGTCTCGCGGACGGCCCAGCTCGCGGCCGTCGCGATCCTGCCGCTCCTCGCCGGGATCACGGGCTCGGCGTTCAGCGATCCGACGGCCATCTCCGACGGCTTCAAGACCGCGATGTACATCAGCGCCGGCGCGGCCCTCGTCGGCGCCGTCATCGCCTGGACGATGATCAGCGACGACGTTCTCGAGCGCGGCCCGAAGTACGACCACGACCACGACGAGGAGCACTGCACCTATTGCGCGGTGGCGGGCACGCCGCTGCGCGAGCGGGCGGAGGCGCCTGCGCCGGCCTCAGCCCGCTGACAGAGCCTCTTCGACCTCGCCTATCGCCTGCTCGGCGTCGCGAAAGTGGACCGCGTGCATCCCGAGCTCGCGCGCGGCGTCGCAGTTGACCTCCACGTCGTCGACGAACAGCGCCGTCTCGGGGGCGATTCCTCCGAGGCGCTCCAGCGTGAGCTCGTAGATCGCCGGCTCGGGCTTCCGCATTCCCACGAAGGCCGAGTCGACGACCACCTCGAAGATCTCGTCGACCGGGAGCATCGAGCGCCACAGGGGCTCCCACTCGCGCACGTTGTTGGTGAGCAGCGCCATCCGGAAGCCGCGACCGCGCAGGCTGCGCATCAGCTCGATCATTCGGTGGTTCGGGTCCAGGGCGTCGAAGTAGATCTCCTTGAAGCGATGGAGCTCGGGCTGGTGCCCCAGCTCGGTCGCCAGCTCGGTGCGAAGGCCCGCGAGAAAGTCCTCCTCGCTCATCCGCCCGCGCTCGAGCTCGAAGAGGGGATGCTCGCCGTCGCGCTCGGCGATGCGTCCCATCGCGCGGCCCAGGGACTCGGCCGGGATGCCGGTCTGGTCCTGGAACGCCGCGAACGAGCGCAGGAGCGGCGTCGTCAGGACGCCGCCGAAGTCCGAGACGATCGCCTCGATCGCCATCAGCCCGGCCGCACGATCACGAGCCTGCCGGTCCCCGAAGTCTCCCCGGAGCGCATCGCAAGAGCCGTGTCGGCCCCCTCGCCGCCGGTGCGCTCGCCGGCCATCCGCCGGGGAAGCGAGTCCGCCTTCTCGTAGATCTCGACGCCGACGCGCCGCGGGAGCCCTTCCGGGTCGTACTCCACGGACAGGAGCGCCTCCTCGACGACCACGGGCTCGCCATCCCGGAACCAGCAGCCCGGCCACGGCCTCCTCGCCGTGCCCGCCGGAGCTCGCCGGTCGCAAAGCGGTGAGCGCGAGCACGAGGCCGTCGTCGAATGAGGCCGAGAGCATCCGCGCGAGCTCCCAGCGGGCTGCGTCCAGGCCCGAGGGGAACGCGAAGGCCGCTTCTTCGCCCTCGGCCGAGACCGCGTCGAGATCCCACTCCACCGCGGTCTCGGCGTCGAGCTCCAGCCTCACTGTGCGCCCGTCAGTCACGCGGCTCCCCCGGTGGAAGCTCGGGCTCGGTCTCGTCGACCTCGCGCGCCGTCCCCTCGACGTCGTAGTCGGGGGCCCGCCGTGGGCGCCTGGCTTCGTGGGGCGAGAACACCCTGCCGGGGGTTGCGATGACGATGTGGCGCCGGGCCAGCCGCGCCGTGATCCCGCGGAAGATCGCGCGGGTGAACGGGAGCAGCAGCGCGAGCCCGATGACGTCGGTGATGAACCCCGGCGCGAGCAGGAACGCGCCGCCCACGATGATCATCGCCCCGTCGAGGACCTCGCGGGCCGGGACCCGTCCCTCGGCCAGCGCCCCGTTGAAGCGCGCCCACGCCTGCCGGCCCTGGGAGCGAGCAAGCGCGGCGCCGATGAACCCGTCGATGATCAGCAGCGCGAGCGTCGGCAGCACGCCGATCGCCTCGCCGACCTTGATGATCACGTAGATCTCGGCGATCGGCAGGACGATGAATATGAGGACCAACAGGAGCGCCATTCCCTACGATGATTCCATGGTCGCTGTGACAGAGGACGCCGTGTACGAGGCGCTCGAGGAGGTGATCGACCCCGAGCTCGGGCTCGACTTCGTCTCCCTGGGCCTCGTCTACGACATCGAGATCGAGGGCAGTGAGGTCTTCATCACCTTCACGCTCACCACACCCGCCTGCCCGATCGGCCCCCAGGTCACCGAGCAGATGCGAGAGTTCGTCGGCGAGATCGACGGCGTGGAGAAGGTCCACCCGAAGATGATCTTCGACCCCCCGTGGTCCCCGGAGATGATGTCCGAGGACGCGAAGTTCGCGCTGGGGTTCTAGGGCACGGTCGAGGAGGCAATCCGTAATCTCGACCTCGACGCGGACTATCAAACGTCCGTGAGTGTGCGGATAGCGCACTACTCACGGACGTTCGTCGCGCGGAGCCGGCCTAGTCCTTCGGGTTCTGCACGCAGACGGGCCGGTCGGCCATCGGCACCTCGCCGTTCGGGCAGGGGTTGCCGTTGGGACTCGGGGTGACGCAGGTCTTGGCTACGGAGTCGTAGACCTGGCCGTTCGTGCAATTGCCTGGAACGGCGGCGCCGGTCGAGGTGCCCGTCGACGAGGTGGTCGGCGGCTTCGGCGTCGTCGTCGAGGTCGTGGGTGCTGGCGTGGTCGTGGACGCCGTCGTGGGCGCGGGAGCGGTCGTTGTCACCGTCGTCGTGTCGGATCCGCCGCCGCACGCGGCGAGCGAAATCGCCGCCACGATGGTCAGCACGCCTAGTAGGGCCTTTGGTCGAGCTCGCTTCATGTCCGGTCTCCTCTTTCGGGGGCAAGAGCGGGCGACCCTATCTGTCACCGCGCGCCGCCGCTGGCACCACGGCCGCCGGCGAGGGATGGCGCTCGCGCCTGGGACGAGCCACCGTCGCGCGGCATGCGCACAACCTGACCAACCGCTTCAGCATCGTGAAGCCCCTCTCGTCGTGCGCCCGAGACACCCTGGAGGCCAGCGGAAAACGCCTCTCTTGAACCCACGCAAGTCCCGTTCGTGCCCGTCGAAGTTTGGAGATCGACCATACCCACGGCCAGAGCCGCTGTCAGGCCAAGTGGGAACCGCTCAACGCTCACGGTTGAGCCCGTGTTCATGGGCGGAGGTGCCGATTGTCAGCGACGGCGCCGGTGGCGCTTCTCGTGGATCAGCAGCCCGTAGGCGTGAGGCCACGCTGCGCCGCCGTCCGGCAGTAGGTGCCGTACTGGCCGGCCTTGGGGACGCCATTCTTGTTCAGGACGCCGTAGGTCGGGTTGCCGTTGCTGTCGTCGATGATGTTCCAGACGTAGATCGCCGCCAGATCGGTTTGGGTCGCCAGCCAGTCGCGGTAGGTCATCGTGATCGTGCCCTGCAGCGAGCCGGACACGAAATTGTTCGTCTTCACGCCGGTCTCGGTCACCCAAATGGGACGCCGTCCGAGCTTCGTCTGATCGATTGCACTCGATCGCCCTGTACTCAGTCTGGATATCGCTGAGCGCACTGCTGGCGGTGATCGCACTCGTCTGGATCGGGTAGAGGTGTGAGCCCACTCCGTCGATGGAAGGGTGCAGGACACTCAGCTTGTTCAGGAAGTCCTGAGGGCACATCCACGTGGCATCGTTGGCGATGCACGAAATGCTGGCGTTGTTGTGTACCGGAGCCAGACCCGCGCTGATCACGGGGAAATTCCCCACCGACTTCACCGCAGCGTAGGCCGATGTGAGCATCCTGGCGTATTCATCGGGCTTGATGCTCCCGTCCCAGTTGGTCGCGAGGTTGGGTTCGTTCCAGATCTGAACGGCGCGGATGGGGACGATCGCGGCGGCATGTCGCACGGCGTCCGCTGCGAAGCTGCTGAAGTTCGGGGCCTTCGGACCGTGACAGCTGGCCAGCCTGAGGAGCGCCCCCTGGTTGTTCAAGCTGAGGTCGGTGAATTCCCAGATGGCGGCCCCGGTTGACCAGGTGGCCCAGGTGCCGTCGACCTGGCACTGGTTGATGACGATGAGATCGGAGTCGGCTCCACCTGCCGCGGCACGTTGAAGGGTCGGGTCATCCCAGCCCAGATAACTGCCGCCATATCCGGCGTACTGAACAGGCGCCGCGGCTACGGGCGATGCAAAGGCGGCCGCCAAGGCGGCGGCGGCAGCGAACGAGGCTATGGATCTTTTCAAGGTGTCTCCCTGCGTTAAGGCGCTCGCTTGACGCGGGAGCCGTTGACCGAACCTAACCGGTCGGCGGTGGCGAGTCAAGGGCAGCGATGGTTAGCCGGTGGGTCGATGCCGCCAGACGTCACGAGCGAAACAATCTTCGACTTGTGCGCTCGTACGGCAGTCTGGACTGAGGCGCGAAAGTTCGCGCTGGGGTTCTGAGGCGCGGGCTTAGCGCGACGCCGTTGGCCCCCCGCGCCACGCTGTGGCGGTGCGCCGTCTAGCATCGCCGCGTGGCATCGCACGGACGCGGCCGTTGCCGCGCTGGAGGAATCGTGGTGGCCCTCGCGTCCCTCGCCGGCGTACCCGCAGCGAGCGCCGCGACCTTCGGCGCGAACCTGGACCGGCAGCCAGACGGCACCTACAGCTGCGCGGACTTCGGCGCCGGCAGCTGCACCTGG
Source organism: uncultured Actinomycetes bacterium (assembly GCA_963823245.1). Lineage (GTDB taxonomy): Bacteria > Actinomycetota > Thermoleophilia > Solirubrobacterales > 70-9 > JAWVFM01. The sequence continues at coordinate 47,616 of CAWGKQ010000011.1, forward strand.
ACCTCGACCGACCTGACCACCGGCGAGTCGGGCGTCCCGCCGGCTGGCGTCGGTGTCGTCTCCCGTGTGTCGGTGCGCGTCGGCCCCGTCACCGGGCCGATGCAGATCGTTGAGCTCGAGGGCCTCTCCCAGTACGCCTCGATCGAACCCATCGGCCAGGCGCGACCCGGAACCGAGACGCTTCCCCTGTTCAGCTCCGCGCTCATCTGCTGCACGGCGGTTGGTCTCAGCGACCGGTTCACGCCGCAACCCAACAGCACCACCTCCATCAGCGTGCATCTGCCCCTGCGGCAGGACGTGGCCCCGGATCCCGGGAGCAGGTACGCGGTGAGCGACTTCCTCGCGCTCTCCGTCCTGGCCCCGAACGTCCCGATCCCGACCAGCTCCGAGCCCAGCGACACGACCAGCGACGGTACGTGGTCTCCCGCGTGGGACCGTCGCGGCGAGAAGCGGTTCGAGAGCCCACAAATCACGGGAGGCGCGATCGTCCTCTTGAGTGCAAGCTGGAACCGGGCCTCACCGGTCGCGCTGTCGCGCCAGACCGCGCGCGTCAGAGGTCACGACAACGCCGCGCTGCACCTCGTCTGCAACCTGGCCCGGGGCTGCCACGGGCTGGTGACGCTTCAGAGTCCGACCGGCCGGAGCACCTACGGCAGCGCGAACTACGCGATCCAAGGCGGCGAGCGGGCGATGTCCGATGTGAGGCTCAATCGCGCCGGAAGAAGGCTGCTGAGGAACCGTCACAGCGCTCAGGTCTGGGCGAACTTCGCCGTCAACGGCGCCTCCGCCTACCCCGATCACGCGATGGTGACGCTCCGCGGGTGAGGCTGCCGCATCGCCGCGCCCCAGTCCGTCCTGACTTGATCACCTGTCAGGTGGTGAACCCAGGACGGATTCCCGATTTCGCGTCCGGCCTCTACGGTTCCCGCGTGCAGATCGACCACGTCATCTACGCGACGGCGGACCTCGACGCCGCCGCGTCGCGAGTGAGGGCCGATCTCGGTCCGGGCGCTGCCGCGGACCCACAACCGGATCGTCCCCCTCGGCGGCGGTTACCTCGAGCTGATGGCCATCGCGGATCGCGATGAGGCGGAGGCGTCGGCCCTCGGTCGGCGCGTGCTGGCCCGCCTCGAGAGCCGAGGGTGACGGCCTCTTCGCCTGGTGCGTCGCGGTCGATGACGTCGAGCGGGAGGCCGAGAGGCTCGGAACCACCGTGATGGCGATCGCGCGGGAGGGGCTGAGCGCCCGGCTCACGGGCCTCGACACGTCACTCGCCGAGCCGTCCCTGCCCTTCTTCATCACCCGCGACGCGGGCGTTCCCGACCCGGGCGCCGGCGGTGACGCGGGCGGGATCACGTGGGTCGAGGTCTCCGGGGACCGCGAGCGCGTCGAGCGGTGGCTCGAAGGCCCGGAGCTGCCGCTCCGCTATGCGGACGGCCCGTCGGGCGTCCTGGCGATGGGCATCGGCGAACGCGAGCTGCGGACGGGCTGGGGCCACTCGCGTTTGCTCCGGCTCGCGCGGCGGTAGAGTCAGCATCGAGAGGAGGAGGCATGCAGCAGCTCTCGTCGCTGGACGCGCAGTTCCTCGCGCTCGAGTCAGATCGCAACTACGGACACGTCGGGTCGCTCGCGATCCTCGATCCCTCGACGACGGAGAACGGCGAGGTGACGATCGAGGAGGTCCGCGAGCGGCTGGCGCAGCGGCTGCACCTCATCCCGCCGTTCACATCCCGCCTGGCGACCGTGCCCCTGGGCCTCGACTGGCCCTACTGGGTCCGCGACGACCATTTCGACCTCGGCTATCACTGCCGCGAGCTCGCGCTGCCCAAGCCCGGGAGCATGGAGCAGCTTCGAGAGCAGGCGGCGCGCATCTACTCCCGCCGCCTCGACCGCTCGCGGCCGCTGTGGGAGCTCTACCTGATCCATGGCCTCGAGGGTGGGCGCGTCGTCTTGATGACGAAGATCCATCACGCTGCCGTCGACGGCATGTCGGGGGGCGAGATCATGACCATGCTCTACGACCTGACGCCCGAGCCTCGCGAGGTCGAGCCGCCGGGCGACGACGAGGGCCCGGTGGAGCACCCCGGCACCGGTGAGATGCTGCTGCGCGGAATGGTCGCTCTGCCCCGGTACCCGTTCGTCGCCGCGAGCCGCTTCACGCGCCTGCTTCCGCACATCGACGTGCTGCCGTCGCTACTGGGCGTGCCGGGGACCGAGACCGCGAGCCGCACGCTCTCGCGCGTGCGCCGGCGCCTCGGCGGCGACTCCCAAACCGAGCTGATCGAGCGGCCGCGCATGCGGGCGCCGAAGGGGCCGTACGGCGGACGGGTCTCGCCGCACCGGATCTTCGGGATCGGCTCGACCTCTCTCTCCGATGTGAAGCGCGTGAAGAACCACTTCGATGTGAAGGTCAACGACGTCGTCGTCTCGCTCGTGGCGGGGGCTCTGCGCGACCACCTCGGGCGCCACGACGAGCTCCCGGATGAGCCGCTCCTCGCCCAGATCCCCGTGTCGGTCCGGACCGACGAGGAGCGCGGCACCTTCGGCAACCAGGTGTCGATCATGGTCGTGCCGATCCCGACGCACCTCGACGACCCCGCCGAGCGCCTGCGCTTCGCTCACGAGAAGCTCTCGGTCGCCAAGGACCGCCACAAGGCGCTGCCCGCCAAGGCACTTCGCGATGCCACCACCTTCATCCCGCCGGCGCTCCACACCCGCGCGTCGCGCGCGCTCACCGAGCTGTCGGGGAGCAACCTCATGCGCCCCCTCTTCAACGTGATCATCTCGAACGTTCCCGGGCCGCCGATGGACATCTACAGCGGCGGCGCGCGCCTCGAGGCGCTCTACCCGCTGTCGATCATCGCCGACGGCACCGGCCTCAACGTCACGATCATGAGCTACCGAGACTCGATCGACATCGGCATCACGGCCGACCGGGAGCAGACGCCCGACGTGCAGACGATCGTCGACGGGATGCGGGAGGACCTGGACGCGCTCGTGGCGCTTTGCTCTGAGGGGGAGGAATCCCCCCGCGAGCCCGCGGCCGTCGACGCCTAGTCGGTCGGTCGTTCGACCCGCGCAAGTGCCTGCGCCATGCCGTCCCCGAGGTCGGCCCCCTCGAGGTCGATGGCCGGCGGGAGCTCGAGGTGGAGGTCGGCGGAGGGATCGAGCTCCACGCGCCCCTCCCGAGCGCGGCAGCCGAGAACGTGTCCGCCGCGGCGCCGATCCGAGGAGATGAAATGAAGGTGGTAGCCGGGAACCTCGATCCCCTGCACGTAGGCCGGGAACCGGAAGCCCACCATCGTCCCCTCCACATCGACGAGGTCGAAGACGTGCTGCTCGTCGATCACCTCGGTGAGTGGGCGGTAGGGCGGCCGCTGCCTGGGCACCGACCGAGCCTCGATGCGCTCGAACTCCCCCTCGATGCGAATCGCGCAGGCGGTGGCATCGGCCGGGAGTTGCCGCTCGATCTGGGCCGTCAGGCCCTCATAGGAATCCGCGCCGGAGATCTCGAACGCCTCCTCGGGCGCGAACCAGACGACGACGGCGAACGGCGTCTTCGCCTCCGGGGCGAGCTCCGAGACACGACCGTCAACGGACGCCCTGTAGAACCTGCCGTCGACGGCGATCATCTCCCCGTCGAGGGCGTTGACGGTCCCGAGGCCGAGGTCACCGTGCTCGGAGAGCTCGGCGAAGGTCAGGTCGCCGTCGTACGCGCCGTCCAGAAGCGCGCCGATCGTGGAGGCCTGGAACAGCACGTGCGGCTCGTGCTCGGCGTGCAGTTCCCTCCGTCGCATCGACTCGACGTGGAGCGAGCGGATTAGGTCCCTGTCGATCACGCCTCGGCTACCTCGGCGGCCCGTACCGGCGCAGGCGTCAGCGCGGCCGCCACGATCACCAAGGCGAATGCGGCCACGCGCGCGAGCACGCCCAGCGCGCTGCCGGGCATCGGCTCGGCGAAGACGATCGGCCCGGCCGCGATCGTGACGACGTTCGCGGCGACGCTCGTGACGGCGATCACCGGTACCGCGCGCCCGAGCTGGAGGCTTCGAGCCGAGACGATCAGGCCGGCGAACGAGGCGAGGGCGATCACCGCGGCAAGCGGGCTCAGAAGGACGGCGGCCGCCCCGTCGCCAAGGCTGCCGCTGAGCGCCTTGATCGAGGTGTCGGAGGCCGCCCACAGGAGCCCTGCCGCGGCGCCGAGCAGCACGCCGTGGCGCGGGCCGTCCGGCGCGAAGGCGGCGAGCGCGAGACCGCCCAGGCCGGCCATCGCCACGTAGGGGACGAGGCGGCTGGCTTCGTAGTCGGCGTGGGCGCTGTGCGCGCCGTCGCCGATCGTTGCGGCGAGGAACGCAAGGCCGGCCGCCGCGAGCGCGACCCCGACCCATTCACGCCGGGTCACGTCGTGCGCGAAGAGGCGGTCGGCCGTGACCGTCAGCAGGACGAGGCCACCCGCGATCACCGACTGCACGAGCGAGATCGGCGCCAGCGCAAGCGCGCCGACGTGTAGGCCCCACGACGCCGTGGCGATCACGAGCCCGAGGACGTACGCGCCCGAGCCGAACAACATGATCGTGCTGCGGATGGGCTTCGACATAGCCACTGGAGGCGACGCTGCAGCGCCCCGGTGCTTGTAGAGGAAGCCGACGACAGACGTGAACGCGGTGGCGACGGCGAGCGCCAGCCCGACCGCTACGGAGAGGCTCACCCAGTGGGCCTCAGGCCGCCGGCGGGTCGTCCCCGTCGTCGACGGGGGCGGGCGAGGCCGCGGGCGGCTCGGATTCGATCTCTCGGTCGAGCTCGATCGCGCGGATGGCGTGCTCGTCCGGGAGCTTCGCCAATACCTCGTTGATCACGGCGTGCACCTCGCGCTCGTCGTGGCCGAAGTCGTCGAGCAGCGAGCGGAGCGCGGTGTGCGTGATCTTGAGCTGCGCGGGGGTGAGCTCGAGGTGGTAGCGGAACGGCATCGTGGGCCGCTCGTCGGTCGGATCCGGGCTCATTGCAGGGACAATGGTACGGCTAGGATTCCGTCATGGTGGGAAAGCGGCCCCGCGCTGCAACCGGCTTCGCCGTGCTCGCGCTGACCGGGGCGTGGCTGGCGAGCGCGCCCTCTCCGAGCGCCGCCTCATCGCCCGGGGTTGCCGGGCGCGCCGTCGTGGAGCACGTTGCGCGATCGCCCGACGCGGTGCGGAACTACTGGACTCCGGCGCGGATGCGGGCGGCGACGCCCGTCTCCATCCAGCAGCCATCCGCAGCCGGCGCTTCGGCCGCGACTGACGAGCGGGCCGCCGCCCACCGGCGCACGATCGCCACCCGCCTCTGCCCACATCAAGCGGCGTCCGACGCGGACGAGCGGCAAGGTGTTCTTCTCGGCCGGCATCTTCGACTACCAGTGCTCGGGCACGGCCGTGCGTTCGCCGAGCCGAAGCCTGGTCTTCACCGCCGGCCACTGCGGGTATCTGATGCTGAGCCCGGGCCTCGGAAACGCAGTTCACAACTGGGAGTTCGTGCCGGCCTACGACGACGGACGCGCCCCGTTCGGCCGCTGGCCGGCGGAGTCGCTGGCCGCCCCGCAGGGGTGGGCGGGCTCGACGCCACCTCCGGTGATCGGGCCGACCGGCGAGCCGCTTGGCGGCGATTCGCGCTTCGACACCGCGGCCGCGACGGTCGCCAAGCGTCGCGGCAAGCCTCTCCAGAAGGTCGTCGGCGGGCGGCGCATCGCCTTCAACGAGCGTCGCGCCCAGCAGTACGGCGCGATCGGCTATCCGGCGGCGGCGCCCTTCGACGGCCAGCGCGAGTACGCCTGCAGCTCGGGCTTTCAGGGCTCCGACGCGAGCTTCGAGGCGCCGAGGCCGATCAGCATCTCCTGCGACATGACAGCCGGCGCGAGCGGCGGCGGCTGGCTCGACAGCCGCGGACGGCTCGTGTCGGTGACGAGCTACGGCTATACCGAGCAGCCGAACGTGCTCTACGGGCCTTACTTCGGCACCGAGATGGCCGCGTTCTACCGCTCGGTCAGGGGCGGCTAGGAGGAGACCTCGGCGGCGGCCACCTCGGCCTCGCCCTCGGCGGCCTCAGCGGCCTCGACCAGCTCCGCGAGCGCCCGCTCGATCGCGGTCGCAACCACGCCCACGTCGTCAACTGCGTCGTAGTCGGCGAGGAGACCGAAGTTGACCTCGCCGTTGTAGCTCATCGCGGCGAGGAACAGCGCCTGTTTCGGCGGGAGGAACCCGACGGGGAAGATGTCCTCGAGCTCGCGGCCGAGCACGTAGAGCGGCACCTGCGGCCCCGGAACGTTGGTCACGACGACGTTGAAGAGGCGGGTCGAGAAGTTGATGCGCGCCGCCTGAGCGAGCAGGGTGGGCGGCGCGAAGTCGTTGAAGCGCGAGATCACTTCAGCGCCCACCGCCTGCTTCGAGCGCTTGACGTCGCCCATCGACTCCGAGACGCTGCGCAGCCGGGCCACCGGGTCCTCGATGTAGACGGGCAGGGTGGCGCGGACTGCCGCGATTCGGTTGCCGAGCTCACCGTGCTCGCCTGAGGAGCGGATCGATACCGGCACCTGCGCTCGCAGCTCGAGCCCTTCGGTGCGGACGCCGCGACCGTGGAGCCAGGCCCGAAGGGCGCCGCTCACGACCGCCAGCACGACGTCGTTGACCGTGCCTCCGAAGGCGTTCTTGACCCGCTTGAAGTGCGCGAGGTCGGAGCGCACCCACTCGAAGCGCCTGTGCGAGCCGATCGGGACGTTGAGCGGGACGTCGGGCGCAGGGTTCGCGAACGCCCATCCGAGCTCGCCGACGCCCTCGAGGGCCTCGGTGACCCTCGAGACCGCTCGCTCGGGATGCTCGATCGCGCGCTCGACCCGTCGTGCGATCTCCACGGGCGCCTTCGCGAGCTCCTCGACACCCCGGGCGAGCATGGCCGCCTGCGAGGGCTCGGGATCGGGGATCCAGGCCTCCTCCGAGTCGATCGGCTCCGGCACCGGCTGCAGGTCGAAGAGAACGGTCGCGATGTCGACGCCCGAAACGCCGTCGACGAGCGCGTGGTGGGTCTTCGTGAGCAGCGCGAACCGCTTGCGGGTCAGCCCCTGCACGAGCCACAGCTCCCAGAGCGGCTTCGAGCGATCGAGCCGCTGGGAGAAGATCCGGCCCGTCATCCGCCGCAGCTGTTCCTCCGAGCCGGGGGCGGGCAGGGCCGAATGGCGGACGTGGTACTCGAGATTGAAGGTCGGGTCGTCGGTCCAGAACGGCCGGCCCGTCTGCGCCGGCGGGTAGGCGAGCTTCTGCCGGAATCGCGGCACGAGGTGGAGGCGCGAGCGGATGTGCTCGGCGAGGTCGTCGTAGGACGGGGGAGGGCCCTCGAAGATCATCACCCCGCCCACGTGCATGTGGGCGGAGGAGCTCTCGTTGGTGAGGAACGAAACGTCGAGCGCGCTTAGGCGGTCCATGTGGTGCTGGGCCATGGAGCAAACCTAACGCAACGGTCGTGGCGCTATCCGTCCTCGTGCCAATCGACGGCGAACACCTCGTGCTCGCCCGGCAGGCCCTTCAGCTCGACGCTCCTCGAATCCGAGAAATTGAACCCGTTCTCGCCTCCAACTCGCTCGCGCACGTGCTCGGAGACCAGGATCTCACCGCCGTCCGCCTCGGCGGCCACCCTCGCCGCATAGGCGACATTGCGTCCGAAGAGATCACCGTCCCTGGCAACTGCCTGCCCGACGTGGATGCCGATCCGCACCTTGATCGGGGTCTTTCGCAGGCGCCGGTTCCCCTTCGCGATCGCTCGCTCGACGTCCACCGCGCATCTGACCGCGTCCTCGGCCTCCGCGAACGCGATCATGAAGCCGTCGCCCTGCGACTTGACGATGTTCCCGTCATGACGCTCGGCGCTCCCGCGGACGATCCGGTCGTGGGCGCCGAGGACGCGCATCCATTCGCGGTCGCCGAGCTCCTCGTTGAGCGCCGTCGAATCCTCTATGTCCGAGAAGGCGATGGCCACCGACCCGTCGTTGGCCGCGAAGCGGCGGATCTCCGGCTGCTCGTCCTGGGCCCAGCCGGCGATCTCGGCAACCGACCCTCGAAGCGCCGGGCCGAGCCCCTGCTCGCGGACCCGCGCGGCCGTCTCGACGACGATCTTGGCCGCCGCACCGGCCGTCGAGAGAAGGTCACCGGCACTGCCGGCCTCGGCCTGGCGACGCTCCTCTTCCTCGCGCCTGCGCTCTTCTGCGATCCGCTCCTGACGCCGGCGCCAAAGGAAGTAGCCGCCGCCGGCCGCGAGCGCGACGACGACTGCGGCGATGAGGATGACGAGAGCGGTCGACAAGGGCAGGGGCGCGCCGATTCTAGGGCTGCTCCAGCACCGAGCGACGAGTTACTCGCGCATACCGCGAACAACTCGCCGCTCGGCGAGAATCGACGGCTCATGTCCCGCTTGTCGCTGGTCGCGGCCTCCCTCGCCGCACTCCTCGCGCTCGCGTCCTGCGGAACCGACGGGGGGTCCGCGACGCGGCCCGCGTCGAAGTTCGACGCCGAGCGGGCCGTCGCGGGCCTGCGGGCCGAGGTGAGGCTGGGCCCGCGCCCGGCCGGCTCGGCCGCGAACCGCCGCGACGGGCGGCTCATCGCACGGCGGCTCCGGGACTCGGGCGTGCAAGACGTTCGGATCCAGCACCCGTGGCGCAACGTGGTCGGACGCATCCCCGGGTCGCAGCCGGGGGCTGTGGTCGTCGGAGCCCACCGCGACACGAAGGGCATCCCGGGGTTCATCGGCGCGAACGACGGTGCCTCAGGCGTGGCCGTCCTCCTCGAGCTCGCTCGTGACCTCCCGAACCCGGTCCCGGGGCCCTCGGTCGACCTGGCCTTCTTCGACGCCGAGGAGTCACGCGGCGCCTCGAGCTCCGCCCGCGCGTTCGAACGCACCGGCGACCGCGGCTCGCGGCAGTACGTGCGCTACGCGGCCGCCGGAGGCCGTCAGGGCTCCCCGCCTCTGCGCTCGATCAGGGCGATGGTGCTCTTCGACATGGTGGGCGACTGCGATCTGCGGATCCCGCTCGAGCGCTCCTCCAGCCCGGCCCTGTACCGGCGTCTTCCAGGACGCCGGAAGGTCTCCGAACCCGTTCCGTGGCCGCGCCTCCGCGGTCCTCGACGACCACACGCCGTTCCAGCGCGCGGGGATCCCGGCGGTCGACCTGATCGACTTCGACTACGGTCCGGGGCCGCCCCCGGGCGCCTACTGGCACACGCGCAACGACGACCTCGGCCACGTCTGCGCGGGCAGCCTGCGCGCCGTCGGCGCGGCCGCCCTCGCCGCAATTCCGAAGATCCGGTAGCGCCGAAACCCAGCGGGCGCGCGGCTACCCTTTGACCATGCCGGCTACCGCCGCAAGCGCGCCGCGACGCGTGCTGCTCGCCTCGCCGCGCGGCTACTGCGCGGGCGTCGACCGCGCCGTGCAGACGGTCGAGCAGGCGCTCGACCTCCACGGGCCGCCCGTCTACGTTCGCAAGGAGATCGTTCACAACAAGCACGTCGTGCAGGAGCTCGCAGCGCGCGGCGCGATCTTCGTCGAGGAGGAGACCGAGGTGCCGGAGGGCGAGCTCGTCGTCTTCTCCGCGCACGGGGTCGCCCCGAGCGTTCACGAGAACGCCGCCGCGCGCGGCCTGCGCACGATCGACGCGACCTGCCCTCTCGTCACGAAGGTCCACGTCGAGGCCCGGAAGTTCGCCGAGCAGGGCTACACGATCGTCCTCATCGGCCACGAGGGCCACGAGGAGGTCGAGGGAACCACGGGCGAGGCGCCCAAGAGCATCCTGCTCGTGCAGACCGTCGACGACGCGGACGAGCTCGAGGTCGACGATCCGGAGCGCGTCGCCTACATAACCCAGACCACCCTTTCGGTCGACGAGACGACGGCGATCATCGAGCGGCTCAAGGAGCGCTTTCCCGCGATCGTGGGCCCGAAGTCCGACGACATCTGCTACGCGACCACCAACCGCCAGATCGCCGTGAAGCAGCTCGCCCGCGAGTGCGACCTCGTGCTCGTGATCGGCTCCACCAACTCGTCGAACTCGAACCGCCTGGTCGAGGTGGCGCGGGAGCACGGGGCGGCCTCGCACCTGATCGACAACGCGGGGCAGGTGGACGAGAGCTGGCTGGAGGGCGTCGAGACCGTGGGCATCACCTCGGGCGCGAGCGCCCCCGAGGAGCTCGTCGAGCGGCTCGTCGAGTTCTTCGTCGAGCGCGGGGCGGAGGACGTCGGCGAGCTGCGCACGGTCGACGAGGACGTGCGGTTCATGCTCCCGAAGAAGATCCGCGCCCAGCTCGCCGCAAGCGGCTCGCGCGAGCGCTGACGCCGCTCAGGCCTCGCCTACGCCGCCTGAGGAACGTCGAAGAGGCGCGTGACGGTCGCAGCGAACATCAGGTCACCGCGCACCGAGAGCTTCCCGCTCATGAACTGCATGACCGGGTTCGCGTTCCCCGGTGACGATCTTGCAGAAGGTGAGCGAGTCCATCTGGAGGCTGACGCGCGGCTCCGCGTCGGCGTTCTCCGAGACCTCGCATCGGCCCTCGGCAATGCGCACGAGGTAGCGGTCGTAATCGGCGCCACCGGGCCGCCCGATGCGCCACGCGATCGTGGCGTTGGTCCCGGCTGCGGCCCGAGCGTTGAAGCGCTCCGGCATACGCCGGAAGACCTCGCTGATGACCACGTCGCGAAGCGGGCCCTCCATCGCGGCGGCGAGCTTGTCGTCCGGAGTCAGCTTGAACAGAAGGGCCATGAGCTCGGTGTCGAAGATCTCCGGATCGATGCTCGCGGGGTCGATCGCCGTGATGTCGAACGCGCCGGCGCCGACCTTGCGAGGAGCCGCTTCGCGGTATCAGGGCCGGCGGCCCGCACGAGGGTGCCCAGGACCTCCCCGTCGAGCCCGCTCAGGAGGTCGAGCTCGGCGGGGCCGAGCTCCTCGACGAATCGCTCGAGCTGCTCGGGATCGAGCGACTCCGGGTCGACCTCGCCGTACGCGGGCGCGTCTCGTCATCTCGCCCCTATGAGAAGATTCCTACCCTGTGGTAGAAAAGACCCTACCAGAGAGTAGGAACAGGGAACGCGCAGCTCACCTCGGTCCCGAGCGGCGCCGCCCGATGGTCCTGGATGCCGCCCTGCGGCTCTTCGTCGAGCGCGGGTACTGGGGCACCTCGATGGAGGCGATCGGCGAGGCCGCCGGGGTGACGAAGCCGGTCGTCTACGAGTGCTACCCGAGCAAGGAGGACCTCTTCGGCGCGCTGCTGGAGCGCGAGGAGCGGCGCCTGCTCGAGGCCGTCGCGGGCGCCCTGCCGCGCGACGCCTCCGCGGAGGGTGTGGAGGGTCTCGCCGTCGGTGCGTTCAAGGCCCTCCTCACCGCAGCCGCCGACGCTCCTGACTCGTGGCGAGTGGTCTTCGGCTCCGAGCACGGGGCCGAGCCCGCGGTGGCCCGCCGTTTTCGGGCCGGGCGCGAGACCGTCGTGAGCCAGCTTGCGGGGCTTCTCTTGGACCTCTTGCAGGCGCGGGGAGCGACCGGGGCAGACCGGGTCTCCCCGGCCCTCGCAGAGCTCCTCACCTCGCTCGGCGAGGGCGGAGTGAGGCTCATGCTCGACCCGGCCTCCGACTGGACCGCGGACGAGCTGGGCGAGCTCCTCGGAAAGCTCGCCGCCGGCGGCTTGGACTACGTCTGAGCCTCGGGCACTCCCGGCGCGAAGCTCACCGACCAGAGGCGGACCCCGGGGTCCGGCTCGATGCGAAGGTGGTGCTCGCCGTGCGAGGGGTGAGTCGCGAGCTCGTAGAGCCCTGCGCCCTCGACCGCGAGCGAGAGCGTCTCGCCGTCGACCCGGACGACCATCCCGCCCGACCCGTCGGCGCTGACGGCCGCGCCCCCCGCCGCGTAGTCGAGCTCGAACGCGGGGTCGGCCGGGCTCGTGGTCCACGGCTCGGAGAGTTCACCCCCCGGGAACACCTCCTCGGTCGGCGCGATGACCACGGCGCCGGGCGCGTCGGAGGGGCGGATCGGGGGGAGCGGTTCGGGGAGCGAGCCTGCGTCGTTCGTCGAGCGGAGCTCGTCCTGGACCGCGTGCTCCGTCTCCTCATAGGCGCCCTCCCCGAAATGGAACCAGCGCAGAACGCCCCCGCGCCCCCAGAGGAAGAGCGAGGGCCAGCCCTCGCAGCCGTAGTCGTGCCAGATGGCGTAGTCGAGGTCGGCCGCCACGGGATGCCGCACACCGAGCCGCTCCAGGCCGCGGGCCAGCACGTCAACGTCCGCGGTGAAGGGGAAGCGCGGCGAGTGGACGCCGAGAACGGTGAGGCCGGCGTCGCGATAGCGCTCATCGAGCGCGACCGCGTACGGCAGCGCTCGCACGCTGTTGAGTTGCGCGAACTCGATGAAGTGGACGAGCACCGGGCCCCGTGCGGTGAGCCGCTCCATGGCGGGAGGCTCCGCGCCCACCCAGGCGGTTCCGGGGTGGAGCGGCGGGGCGGCGATGTCCGCGCGGTTCGGGAGCATCCGCCGATCGTAAGGTGACGGGCTCATGAAGACGCGCGACCGGCTCATCGGCATCGCCCTCGGCCTCCTGCTGGGGCTCGGGATCGTCACCGCGTTCGTCTTTCTCGGCAGCGAGTCGACGATCGACGCGCTGGGGTGAGCGGGTCGACCCCGCAGGCGCCCCCGCCCAAGAAGCACCAGGCCAAGCACGAGGCGAAGCCGAAGAAGGCGCCGGCCAAGCCATCGCAACCGCGGATCGCGACCGTCCGGGTGATCGGCGGCGCGCCGCCCGCGAGCGGCCCCGCCCACCTCGGCTATCCGGCGGGTGAGGCGGTCCGCCTGCGCGTCGTCTCGGATCAGACGGTCGATGTGGAGCTGGTCGGCCTCGGACTCTCGGGGACGGTGCAGGCCGGCCGGCCGACGCTGCTGGCGTTCAGCGGGAAGAAGCCGGGGAACTACCCGCTCATCCTCACCGCCTCGCACTCGCGGTCGCGCAGATCCGCGTCGGCCAGCCCGCCGCTCCCTAGAATCCGGCCCGCCATGAGCACACGAGCGCTCACGGGTCGTCTCGCGCGCCGAGCCTCGCTCCTGGCGCTCGGTGCCCTCGCCGTGCACCAGCTTCGCTACGCGCTGGCCTACGGCGGCGGTGCCTCGTCGGCGCTGGCGCGACAGGGCCACTCCTACCTCGGGGACCTCGCGCCGATTCTGGTTGCGCTCGCGTTGAGCCTCGTCTGCGCGCGCCTCATGGCCGCGGCGATCGGACGCCTCGGCGGCGCCTCCGCGCAGCGAGCGAGCTGGCGCGCCGAGTGGATCGCTTTCGCGGCGGCGCTGCTCGCGATCTTCTCCGCGCAGGAGCTCACCGAGGGCGCCCTGGCGGCGGGTCACCCGGGGGGCGTCGCGGCCGTGCTCGCGAACGGCGGCTGGCTCGCCTTCCCGCTCGCGCTCGCGCTCGCAGCGATCGTCGCCTGCGCCGAACGCGCGCTGTCGAGGGCGGAACGATCGCTCGTCGCCCGGGCCCGCCGTCCCGCCCGCGGCGCGTCGCGGCCCAATGCGTCGCCCCTCCCCGAGGCGCCCGCGGTTCTGAGCCTCGCGACCCGTCCCCTTGCGTTCGGGCTCGCACGCCGCCCGCCGCCCGCGCTCCTCTCGGCCTAGTCCACGGCGCCGCCACTCCGAACGGCGGCCCTCGACCGCGCGCGGCCCCCGCTCGCGCCCCGGAAGGAGCTGTTTCAAGCATGCAATCGAGAAAGGCGGCGCTCGTGGGCGTCGCCCTGATCGCCGCCGCGGTGGTCCTGTTCATCGTCCTGCAGGGCGGGTCCGGCTCGCCCGCGATCACGAAGGGCGTGACGGCGATCACCTTGAAGAAGGGCGAGCCAGTTGGCGGGGTCAAGGACATCACCGTCAACAAGGGCGACCGCGTTCGCGTCACCGTTCACTCCGACATCGCCGCGAACGTCGACCTCCACGGCTACGACTTCACCAAGCCGGTGAAGCCGGGCGGCACGGTCTCCTACGACTTTCCGGCAACGCTCGCCGGCGAATTCGAGATGGAGGCGCATCCGGTCACGGGCGGCGTGGAGCAGGAAGAACGGCCACCAACTCGCTGTGCTGAGGGTCAATCCGTGAGGTACCGGGCGCGTCTCGCGGCCGCCGCTACGACCGTCGCGGCGGCGGCGGCGCTTCTCGCACCGGCGGCTGCGCAGGCGCACGCGCTCGTCGGTCGCCAGGACCTGCCGATTCCCGCCTGGCTCTTCGCCTGGGGCGCCTCGGTCGTGCTCATCGTGTCCTTTTTCGTCCTCTCCTTCGCGTGGCACAAGACGAGGTTCGAGGAGGAGGACTGGAGGCCCGTCTCGGACCGGATCTCCCGCGCCGTCCTCAATCCATTTCTCCACGGGTTCGCCGCGGCCCTCGGGGTCTTCCTCCTCGGCGTGAGCGTCTGGACCGGCCTCTACGGCACCGGCACACCCGACCTGAACTTCTCGCTCACTTTCCTCTTCGTCACCGCCTGGATCGGGTTCGCCCTCGTGAGCGTGGCCTTCGGCGACGTCTTTCGAGCCTTCAACCCGTGGCGGGCCATCGCCCGCGTCTCGCGCCGCGGCCTCGCCCTGCTCACCGGTCAGGAGCCGCGCCCGCTTCTTTCCTATCCCGAGCGCCTCGGACGCTGGCCGGCGGCGGCGGGCGTTGCCATATTCGTCTGGATCGAGCTCGTCTCGGGCGCCAGCGGCTTCCAGGCCGTGGGGGTGCAGCCGCGCACGGCCGCCATCGCCGTCCTGATCTACACGGCGTACACGCTCGTCGCGATGGCGCTGTTCGGGATCGAGAAGTGGCTCCAGCGCGGCGAGACCTTCTCCGTCTACTTCGGGATGTTCTCGCGGCTCTCCGCGCTCGAGGTTCGCGACCGGCGCCTGGGTGTGCGGCGCTGGCTCTCCGGCACCACGAGCTGGGCGGCGGTCCCGGGCTCGCTCGCGATCGTCCTCGTGACCATCGGCGGCACGACCTTCGACGGCGCGCAGGAGGATGTCCTCGCCTCGCCGATCTCGAGCCTTGGCAAGCGCCTCATCGACCTCGGCCTCGGCAACTCGTTCGCGCTGCGCGTCGACGAGACCTTCTGGCTTGCCGTCACGCTCGCCTTCGTCGCCGCCATCTACTGGCTCGGGATCAGCGGCATGCACCTGGTGCGGGGATCACCGCCCACCCGTGAGCTCGGCCGCCGGTTCGCTCACACGCTGATCCCAATCGGCCTCGCCTACGTCGTGGCCCACTACTTCAGCCTCTTCGTCTTCCAGGAGCAGGCGCAGTTCACGTACCTGCTCTCCGACCCGCTCGGCGACGGCTCCAACTACTTCGGCACGGTCACGAGCGCCATCGATTACTCGGTGCTGAGCCCCACGGTCGTCTGGTACGTGCAGGTCGCGGCGCTCGTGCTGGGTCACGTGACCGGGCTCGTCCTCGCGCACGACCGGGCGATCGCGCTCTACGGCGACTCGAAGAAGGCCTCGCTCTCACAGCGCTGGATGTTGCTCGTCATGGTCGGCTTCACGTGCCTCGGGCTCTTCCTTCTCTCCCAGGCGAACGGATGATGGCCGCGGTGATGCTTCCGCTCGCGCACCTGCTCCACTGGTACTTCCTGCCCCTGTACGCGCTGCCCATCCTGATCGTGCTCTACACCACGATTCGCGAGACGATCAGGCAGCGCAGGGAGAGGGGGAAGAAGTGACCGGTGGGGTCCAGGCTCGGCTGCCGTCCGAGACGGCCCTGCGCCGCGCCGCCGCGGTGCTCGCCGCCGCCGGCCTGGGCGTCGCGACCTACATCGCGATCGCCGACGCGTCAAGCGGCTCTCCGGTCTGCCTCGCCGGCGGGCACGGGTGCGCGACGGTGGCGAACAGCAAGTACTCACACCTGGCGGGCATCAACGTCGCGGTCATCGGCATTGCGGGGTACGCGTTGCTCCTTGCGACCGCGGTGATTCGCGGCGACGCCGGACGCTTTAGCGGCCTGTTATTCGCGGCAATAGGGTTCGGGTTCTCCGTCTACCTCACCTATCTCGAGTTGTTCGTGATCGATGCGATCTGCCAGTGGTGCGTTGCGAGCGCGGTGCTCATGACCGCGCTTCTCGCCGTGAACGCGGCGCGCGCGTTCGGGTACTCCGGCTCGGAGCTCGTCGCGGATGGCTAGCCGCAAGGCGCAGCGCGAGGAGGCCCGCGAGGAGCGCCGGCGCCAGGAGGCCGCGGATGCCGTCGCCGCCCGCCGTAAGAGGATGGTGCAGCTCGGCTTCGGAGGCGTGCTGCTCGCCGCGATCGTCGTCGCGGTCCTGATCGCCGTCAGCCAGTCGGGCGGTGGAGGCTCCGGCGGCGGCAGCACGGACGTGAAGGACGCGGCCCTCGTCAGCAAGCAGCTCGCCGGAATCGGGCAGCGGGGGAACGTCCTCGGCGATCCGAGCGCCAAGGTGACGATCGTCGAGTTCGGCGATCCTCAATGCCCCGTCTGCAAGGAGTTCTCGGAGGTGGTTGCGCCGTCGCTCATCTCCGGCCCGGTGCGAGACGGCACTGCCGACTACGAGTTCCAGCCCTGGGTGATCATCGGGCCCCAGTCGAAGCCGGCGGCCGAGGCGGCGCTCGCCGCCGGGGAACAGGGCCGCTTCTGGAACTACATCAACCTCTTCTACCGCAACCAGGGGGAGGAGAACTCGGGCTACGTCACCGATGACTTCCTGACACAGATCGCGAAGGGGGCGGGCGTCCGCGACATCGCCAAGTGGGACTCGGACCGCAAGGGCGGAAGGTTCGACTCGCAGCTGGCGAGCATCTCCCACCAGGCGAACGCGATGGGGTTCACCGGAACCCCGACGGTCTACGTGCAGGGCCCCGGCGGCAAGAAGGTCCTGTCCGGGGTGCCGACGGCCTCGGCCGTCAAGGCGGCGATCAAGGCCGTCCAATAGCCGAACGTCCCTCGCTGGGGGCTATGGGCCAGGCCGAGGGACGTTCGCGGATGTCTAGCCGAGGATTTCGCCGAGGCGCCGCTCGATCGCGGCGGCCAGCGCGTCGCGGCTCGGCCCCTCGGGCGCGCGCTCCACGAGCTCGCCCAGGAACCCGTCGATGATGAGGCGCTTCGCGTTGGCCTCGGCCAGCCCGCGAGCTCGCAGGTAGTAGAGCTGCTCGGGGTCGATCTGGGCCACCGCCGCGGCGTGGGTGCAGCGAACGTCGTCGGCCTCGATCTCGAGGCCCGGGATGGCGTCGGCGTGCGCCCGCTTCGAGAGCAGGAGGTTGCGGTTCTCCTGGAAGGCGTCGGTGTGCTGCGCGCCCGGGTCGACCCGGATCATGCCGCGCCATACCGACGTGGCGCGGCCGGCGAGCACGCCGCGGAAGGCCAGGTCGGAGAAGGTGTGCTCGCCGGCGTGCTCCTGGGTCGTGTCGAAGTCGAGGTGCTGGCGGCCGGTGCCGGCGTACGCGCCGGTCACCCGCGCCGACGAGCCCTCGCCGGCGAGCTTGGTCTCCATGCGCACCTTGCCGCGGGCCGACCCGAACCCGAGCGCGACCCACTCGAGCGAGGCGTCGCGGGCGAGCTCTGCGCGCTGGCTGGCGAAGACCCAGCTCCGGTCGGAGAGCTCCTGCTCGCAGACGTATCGAAGCGTGGCGCCCGGACCGACGACGATCTCGACGACGCCGTTGAAGAGGCCGCCGTCCCCGTCGCCCGCGTAGCGCTCCCACACCTCGGCCTCAGCGCCCTCCTCGAGCACGATCAGGGTCCGCCACGAGAGCGCGCCGCCCGGGTGCCCGACCTCGATCTTCGCCGGCTCGGCGAGGCGTCCCCCGCGCGGCACGTAGACGAGCAAGCCGTCGCTCCACGCCGCCTCGTTACGCGCGACGAAGGGGTCCTCGGCATCAGACGACCGACCCGAGCGTCTCCTCGATCACGTTTCCCAGCCGCCCCGCGGCGGCTGCGAGCGAGGTCACGACCGGCAGTCCGGGGTCGCGGTCGCCGTTCAAGCCGCCGACCTCCGCGGCCGCCGCCTCGAAGGAGTCGATCTCGAGTCCCGCGAGGTCCGTGAACTCCCAGCCCTTGTCCTTCTGCGTCGGCATGGGGAGCTCGCTCGCCAAAGAGGCGCCCTTGCGGCGCCTCTCGGTGAGCCAGGCGGGTTCGGCAGGGCTAGCCAATCGACCCTTCCATCTGCAGCTCGATCAGGCGGTTCATCTCGACCGCGTACTCCATCGGCAGCTCCTTCGTGATCGGCTCGATGAAGCCGTTCACGATCATCTTCGAGGCCTCCTCCTCGTCGATGCCGTGCGCCTGGAGGTAGAAGAGCTGCTCCTCGCCGACCTTCGAGACCGACGCCTCGTGGCCGACGTTGGCGTCGCTCTCGTCGATGCGGATCGTCGGATAGGTGTCCGAGCGCGAACGCTCGTCGAGCAGCAGCGCGTCGCATACGACCTTCGACTTCGCCTCCGTCGCGCCCTTTCCGACCTCGAGCAGGCCGCGGAAGGAGCCTCTGCCGCCGTCCTTGGAGATCGACTTCGAGAACACCGACGACGTCGTCTTCGGCGCCCCGTGGATGATCTTGCCGCCGGCGTCCTGGTGCTGGCCCTTGCCGGCGAACGCGATCGAGAGGATCTCGCCGTGCGCGCCCTCGCCGAGCAGGTAGATCGAGGGAAACTTCATCGTGATCTTGGAGCCGAGGTTGGCGTCAACCCAGCTCATGTGGGCGTTGTCGTAGGCGACAGCACGCTTGGTGACCAGGTTGTAGACGTTGGTCGACCAGTTCTGGACGGTCGTGTAGCGGACGTTCGAGCCCGGCTTGCAGACGATCTCGACGACCGCCGAGTGCAGGGAGTCGGTGGAGTAGACGGGCGCGGTGCAGCCCTCGATGTAATGAACCTCCGAGCCCTCCTCGGCGATGATCAGCGTCCGCTCGAACTGGCCCATGTTCTCGGTGTTGATGCGGAAGTAGGCCTGGAGCGGCATCTCGACCTTGACGCCCTTCGGGACGTAGACGAACGAGCCGCCCGACCAGACCGCCGAGTTGAGCGCGGCCAGCTTGTTGTCGTTCGGCGGGATGACCGTCGCCCAGTACTCGCGGACGATGTCCTCGTGCTCGCGGAGGGCCGTGTCCATGTCCATGAAGTGCACGCCCTGCTGCTCCAGGTCCTCGCGGATCTGGTGGTAGATGCTCTCTGACTCGTACTGGGCTCCCACGCCGGAGAGGAACTTGCGCTCGGCCTCCGGGATGCCCAGGCGGTCGAAGGTGTTCTTGATGTCGTCGGGCACGTCGTCCCAGGAGCGCTCGGATCGCTCGGAGGCGCGGACGAAGTAGTGGATGTCGTCGAAGTCGATCTGGGCGAGATTGGCTCCCCACATCGGAACCGGGCGCTGCTCGTAGTGCTCGTACGCCTTGAGCCGGAAGTCCCGCATCCACTGCGGCTCGCTCTTGTACTCCGAGATCGACTCCACCAGCTCGCGGGAGAGGCCCTTGGGCGCCTTGTAGGCGTAGCCGGTCTCGGGATCGTGGAAGCCGAACTTCTCCTTGTAGTCGGCGTTGATCCCCTTGAGCGCGCTCTCCTCGTTGGTGAGCTGCTTTCCGGAGGGCTTCGTGATGTCCGGTGTGGCCATATATCGCCTCAGTCGATCTCGAGCTTGACTACCCCGTCCTCGACGCTCACGTCAAAGGTCTCCACCGGCTGGTAGGCGGGGAGCGTCTTCGGGCGTCCGGATCGCAGGTCGAACAGCGATCCGTGGCGGGGGCATTCCACTGTACAGGTGGCGGGGTCGAACTCCCCCTCGGCGAGCGGGCCGTCGTCGTGTGAGCAGCGGTCCTCGATGGCGAAGAGCTCGCCGCCGCAGTTGAAGACGCCGATCTTCATTCCGTCGGCCTCGACCAAGCGCGTCTGGCCCTCGCCGAGCTCGGCGAGGGGACAGACGTCAACGATCTTGTCGCTGGTGCCCTGAGTCACGTTATTCCTACTTCCGCACTCGGATTTTACCGTGCGGGGGTCCGCCGGCCGGGTTCGGCCGCTAGCTCTCGGCCGTGCCCCCGAGCCCGAGGTCCGTGCGAGTGAGGCGAAAGCCGAGCGAACGAGTCGCGCCCAGCCGCTCGTAGTAGCCCTCGGTGCGGGTGCGGATGTCGAGCCGCAGCCCTCCGGCGCGCTCGAGGCCCTCACGCAGGAGCTCTGAACCGAGGCCGCGCCCGCGCCACCGTGAGTCGATCAGGAGCAACGAGACGTGCGCCTGGATCTCGCCGTCGGATTGCATCTGGACCGCGCCGACAACCCGCCCGCCGGCGATCGCCACCAGCGTCGTCACGCCCGGCGCGCTCAGCGCGCGATGGGTCCGCTCCACGTCCTCCGCGTACTCGGTCCAGCCCTCGGCGGCGAAGAGCGCCATCAGCCCGTCGAGGTCGGCTCGCGCAAACGGCTCGATCGAGGGCGTGGGTGTTTGGTGTCCATGGGGCTCCGGTCTCCGGTTCGTTCTTCCACTGGACCGCTCGATTGGGTGGAACTCATCGATCCACGGAGGCTGTCCTGGGCTGACCTCGCCATATGAGGCCTAAGTAGGACAGCCCAGGTCAGCGGATCGAGAAGTGAATCGTCTGCGGCTTCGTCGTGTTGTTCGACTCGTCCGTGGCGCGGAGCTTCGCGACGTAGCTGCCAGGTCTCGGCTTGAAGTGCTTCGAGCGGTCGGCGAACTTGACGTGGTTGAAGCCGACGTACGTCTTCCAACTCTGCCAGCCGGCGAAGTCCTTGTTGTGCTTGTGGCCGGTGATCCGGTAGATGTCGGCGTCAGCCGATCCGCGCTCGTTGAGGCCCATGAGCAGGCGCGTGCCCTTGCTCGCGCTCACCGTGCTCGAGTCGAGCCTAATGTCCGAGAGGTGGGGTGGGGTGAGGTCGACGTTGTTGGGCGGAACCGGGTCCGGCTCGGTGCTCGGGTCGCCCGGCGTCGGCGAGACGATCACCTCGCCGTGGACGGCCGAGTGGAGCTTGCACTGGAACGTGTAGGTGCCGGGCGTGTTGAACGAGAGCTGAAAGCTCGAGCCCACGTCGTGCCGGGGCTGGTCGTTGCCCGGGTCGGAGTCGAGGCCCAGGTCGTTTGGCGAGGTGCCGGTGACCGAGTGCATCGTGTCGGGCCCGACCCAGTACCAGGTCACGTGCTCGCCGAGGTCGAGGTGGATCTCGGGATCCGACCACTGGTAGTGGCCGATCGCGATCCGCCGGTTCGCGCCGAGGGCGGGGGCCGCCAGCGCGAGCGCCACGGCGAGGGTCGCGGCCGCCGCGAGTGTCAGTCGACGACGTACCACCCGTTCATCCCCATGTGCAGGTGGCTGAAGACGTGGCAGTGGTAGAACCAGCGGCCCGGGTTGTCCTCGACGATGTCGAAGCTGAACGAGTCACCCGGGCCCAGCGACTTCGTGTCGATGACGGTCCCGTCGGTGTCGGTCCAGCGGTGCCCGTGGATATGGAAGGTGTGGAAGAAGTCATCGAGGGCGTAGACGTTCCACCGGACCCGGTCTCCGACCGACGCCTCGAAAGTGGGCGTATTCCCTGCGTATGCCCGCCCGTTGATGCACGAGAACTGGGTGTTGAGGTGCGTCGCCACCGGCGGGAACGTGTGGAATGCGACGCAGAAGATCTTGTCGACGGCCGGATCTGCGGGGTCGTGGATGAGGAGTGGCCCGAATAGTCCCTTGTACACGGGAACCGGGTCCATGGGCCCGTGGTCGTGGTAGATCCACGCCCCGGCGGTCCCGGGCTTCGCGTCCCAGATGTAGGTGAACGTCTGCCCCGTCTGGACGAACCCGCCGGGGTCGGTGAACTTGCCCTTGTAGGCGCCGTCCATCTCGCTGGAGTAGAAGATCCCGTGCGGGTGGATCGTCACCGGGACGTTGACGTCGTTCTGGAAGTGGACGGCGACCGTCTGGCCCTCGGTCGCCTGGATGACCGGGCCGGGGATCCTGGGCCTGCCCGCCGGCTTCGTGAAGTTGGGCTCGTATTCGCGGTAGGCGTACGCCTTGAACTTGGTCTTCCCCTTGACGGGTTCGTTCATCATCTCGTCGCGCCCGGTGGGGACGATGTTCCAGCTCACCTCCTCGGCGCGGATCCAGTACTCGACGTCGGCGCCGGTGGCGGCGCCCGCAGCGCTCGTGCCGGCGGCGGCCACCTTCGGCGGCACCGACACGCCGCTCGCCAGCTTCGTCAGGTTGGCGGGCTGGTCGAGGGCGAGCCGATGGCCCGCGAGGGTGCAGAAGAACACCCCGCCCGCGCCGGCCAGAAAATGACGGCGGTCGAGCTCGCCCGGTCCCATCGGCGCCGATCCTATGCGGGGGCAGACGCCGGCGTCACTTCTTGACGACGACGTCCATCTTCATGACCGATGGATGGATCGTGCAGTAGAAGTTGTAGGTCCCCGGGACCGTGAACTTCCGCGTGAACGTGATCCCGACCGCTCCCGCGATCGATCGGAAGTCGCCCTTCTTGACGCCCTTGGGGCCCTTCTTCAAGGTCACGTCGTGGGAGTTGAGGTTCGTGAAGCCCCAGGACCACTTGACCTTGTCCTTCTTCTTGATCTTGACCTTGAGGGGCGAGTAGTAGTCGTCCCGGACCTTGACGTTGGCCGTCTTGCTCTTCGTGGCAGGTCCTCCGCCCGCCATGGCGGGCGGGGCGAGCGCGCATGCGGCGACGGCGAGGACCGCGAGCGGTGCCGTGATTCGCCGCCTCATGGGCACGTGCCGAAGTCGAGGGTGTCGATCGGCTTGAAGTTCTTGAACTTCGGGTGGGCGTGTCTCGACCAGCTGTCCTGCTGCTTGCAGGGGGGCGTCGAGGTGACGTACGCGGCGAGCGCGTTCACCTGGCCGCTGTCGCCGTTGACGGTCCCGGTCCCGGCGGAGTCGGGCGCCGGGCAGCTCGGATACAGCTGTGCCTCGGGGGTCGTCGACGACGGGTCGACGAAGAACGTCGAGCTCTTGTTGCCGGCGAAGCAGTTGCCCTTGCCGGAACCGTCGTTGAAGAAGTCGGCCCCGTTCGCGTCGGTGCCGTCGCGACCCATCGCGTTGTTCTGGAAAACGTTGTTCTTGTTGACCGCCTTCGCGTAGAACGGATTCGAGATGGCCGCCGCTCCCCACTTGAAGTTGCCGAAGATGCGGTTGTCGGTGACCTTCCAGCCGTCGCCGCCGAGGATCACGACGCCGACGCCGGTCGGGTACTGGAGCGTGAGGTCTCCGATCTGCCCCAGCCCGCTCGATACGGTCTTCACGGGCGACTTCGGCAGGAAGTAGTTGAAGTTGTTCCAGAAGATGTCGTTGTCGCGGATCTTGCCTGTGGCGGTCGGCGGGAACTTCTCCGACTTCAGCGTGTTCGGACCGATCCCGAGCCCGTTGTTGTAGACCGTGTTCCGCTCGATGTCGACGTACCTGGAGTTCGTCCCGGAGAAGCCGAGGACGTTCTCGGCCATCACGTTGTTGTCGATCGAGGTCCACTTCGGCTTCTTCTGCGGCGGCGTCTCACCGATGTAGATCGCCGAGTCACCCTGCCCATAGCCGACCGTGTTGGTGATGCGGCCGCCGATGCAGTGCTTGGCGAAGAGGCCGTAGGCGCGGTTGAAGGCCGCGATGTCGCTCTTCATCAGGAAGCCGTTGCAGTGGTTGCCCGGATCGGCGTGGATGAAGAAGCCGTTGGCGAGGTAGTTCTTGCCCAAGATCCCGACGATCTTGAGGTTGTCGACGTTGACGCCCTCGATCGCGTTCTGGGCGGGCTGGTCGCCCTCGCCGGGAACGTGGACCTTCGCGTGCTTGCCGTTCATGACGACCTGCTTCGGCGACTTCGGATCGCCGACGAACTTGAGGCCGTCGTATTTGTGACCGACGACGCGGACGCCCTCCTTGTAGCTGCCGGGCTCGATCTTGATCTTTGTGCCCTCTCCCTTGGAGACCTTGTTCACGGCGCTCTGGACGGTTCGGAACTGGCATCCGTGCTTGCAGACGGTCAGCGTCTTCGCGCTCGCCGAGGTGGCGAAAAGCGCCGACGCGCAAGCAATCGCTCCGACGAGCAGTCCAAGTCTGAGCTTCACGAGTCTCCTTCTCACTGGAAAAGCGCGGCGACTTGCCGCGTGCCTCCCCGGGCTGGGAAGGGCCGTCCTCTGTGACGGCTGAAAACACTTTAGGACAACGGAAGTTACGGCGTCGGTCGCCGAACGTCCGCTGTCACGGGGTTAGGTGGCCCAACGCCGCGTAGGCCCCGACAGCCGGGGGCCGTTCACATCTCTGCCGCCTGAAAACACCTCAGGGCAACTAGAGTTGCGGAGCTAGCCAGCAGACGAAGGAGGAGCGATGCCGGAGATCACCGACTACACCGAGGGAACGCCGTCGTGGGTCGACGTGGCGTGCCCGGACATCGACGCGGGGGCGACGTTCTACAACGCGCTCTTCGGCTGGGACGTGCAAATGGGCGAGAACGCCGAGGAGACCGGCGGCTACCGCATCGCCCATCTGGGTGACAAGTCCGTCGCGGGGATGATGCCCGTGATGCAGGAGGGCCAGCCGCCGGCCTGGTCCACCTACATCGCCGTGAATGACGCCGACGCGACCGCGCAGAAGGTCACGGACGCCGGGGGGACGGTCGTCGCCCCGCCGATGGACGTGATGGACCTCGGCCGGATGGCCGTCTTCACCGATCCGACCGGCGCCTTCTTCGGCATCTGGCAGGCCAAGAGCTTCATCGGCGCCCAGGTGAAGGGCGAGGCGGGCGCGATCGGCTGGAACGAGCTCAACACCCGCGATCCCGACCGCGCGAAGGAGTTCTACGCCGCCGTGTTCGGGTGGGACGCCCGCGAGTTCCCGAGCTCAGACGGCCCCCCGTACTGGACGGTCCACGTCGGCGGCGACGAGAATGGGGTCGGCGGCATCATGGACATGCGCGGCCGGGTGCCCGACGAGGTCCCGGCGCATTGGCTCGTGTACTTCGCCGTCGACGATGCCGACGCGACGGCGGACACGGCGAAGGAGCTCGGAGGCGGCGTCGCGTTCGGGCCCGAGGACATCCCCGACGTGGGACGTTTCGCGGTGCTGCACGACCAGGGCGGCGCGATGTTCGCGATCCTGAAGCCGAACCCGCGCCAGGAGGGCTAGGGCCTAGAGAACAACCGCTTCGGCCGGATCGCCCGGCTCGCCCTCGTCCTCCCAATCGGCGGGCGAGCCCAGGCTGGCGGACTTCGCGACCTTGAGGCCGAGCAGCGCGCACTTCATGCGTGTCGCCGAGATGTCGATGCCGAGCAGCTCGAGCACGAACTCCTTCGGGAGCCGCAGGACCTCCTCGCGGGTCCTGCCGGCGAGCTCGTCGGTGAGCATCGACGTGGCGGCCGTCGAGATCGCGCAGCCGGACCCCTCGAAGCGGGCCTCGGTGACCCGACCCTCGTCGTCGAGCACCAGAAAGACGTGCTGTTCGTCGCCGCAGAACGGGTTCGTGTCGGCGTATTCGAGGTCGTAGCGGTCCGGCCGCCCGAAGTTGTGGGGCCGCTTGTAGTGCTCGAGAATCTGCTCGCGGTAGAGCTCGTCCATCCGAGTACACGGTAGCCCTTAGGATCCTTGTGTCCGCAACCGGAACGGAGTCCAGCATGAGCCGAAACGCCCGTCTTCTCGCAGCTACCGCGTCGGCCCTCGCCGTCGCGGCGGTGGCCGTCGCGCCCGCATCGGGCCGCGCGACCTACTCCACGCACCTGACGCTCTCGCAGCGGGCGCCGGCCTTCCACGGCAAGGTCTTCTCGCCGGGTGGCGCGCTCTGCAAGAACCACCGCACCATCAAGATGTTCCGAACGCGGCCGGGGAGGGACAGGCTCCTCGGAAGCGCCACGAGCCATCACGGCAGGTGGTTCGTCAACCATCCGAACTTCCCGTCGGGCGAGTACTACGCAAAGGCCACGAGGGGCGGCAGCGCCGCCCTCGGCATCACGTGCCGGGCGACGAAGTCCAGGATCGTCGTCGTCGACTAGGCGAAGGATCGGGCTCAGGTCGCCGTCTACGATCCGCGGGTCGTCGATGTCAGGGTAGATAGGCCGGCCGCCGAGCCGACGCGGCGGGGATTTCGGGTGGCGGGCGCGATCGCGACGTCGACCCTGGTGCTGGGCGCGCTCGTCGCGTTCGTCACCTGGCAGCCGATCGAGTACGGGCCGTACTTCGGGGTCGACCCGTCGTGGCACGTCGCGCTCAACATGGCGGCGCACCTTCGCCTCCATTGGGGGACGGAGATCATCTACAACTACGGGCCCCTCGGGTTCCTCGGCGCCCCGCTGACCATGTACGGAGGGCTCGCCACCCTCGGCGCCATCTACGTCGTCGCAGTCCGGGTCGCGCTCGCCGCGGCCGTGGTCTGGATCGGTCGAAGTCGGGGCTTTCACCTCGTGGTCACGATCGTGCTCGCTCTCGCCGTTTCAGCGTTCGCCACGGTCGGAGTCCAGCCCGCCGTGCCCCTCGTCTTCCTCTGCTGCGCGGCAGCTCTCGGCGAGGACCCTCCGCGCGGCTCCCGATCGCTGGTCGTCTACGGCGGCGGCTTCGTCGCCGCCCTCGAGACGCTCGTGAAGTTGAACGATGGGCTGGCGATCCTCGTGATGGTCCTCGCGACCGTCATCGCCCTGTCGGTCGATCGGCGGGCGATCCTGGCGCGCTTCGGAGGCACGTTCGTCGTGTCGTTCGCGGCCCTTTGGTTCGCCGCGGGCCAGGGCGTCGGAAACCTCCCGGATTTCATCGCCACGAGCGCTGCGATCATCGGCGGCTACTCGGCCGCGATGCAGCTGCCCGCGGATGCTCCCGTGATCGCCGTTGCGGCGGTCGCAGTGGCAGCGGTCCTCGGGGCAGCCTGGCTGGTGGCGCGGCGCCTGCCGACCGCCCGGCGCATCGGATTCCTCGCCGTCGTGCTCATCTTCGCCTTCGTCTCCTGGAAGGAGGGGGTCGTCCGCGACCGCGACACGCACCTCGCGATCCTCTTCGGGTGGCTGCTCGTGCCATGGATCGTCTTCGCCGGCCGGCGGGTCGGGCGGGCGGAGGCCGCCATCGGCTTCGCCGTGACGGTCGTCCTGCTGTTCGCCGCGACCGGGTCGCCGATCTCCCGGTACGCACACCCGATCGAGAGCCCGCGGGACGCAGTGAACGAGGTTCGAGCCCTCGTCGTGCCATCGACCCGGGACGCCGTCAACGGCAAGCTGCGCTTCTACCTCGCCGCCGCCTACGGCCTCGATCGGCGCACGCTGTCGCTGATCGGCGACCGGCCGGTGGACATCTACCCCTGGGAGACCGGGATCGCGTGGGCCTACGGCCTGAACTGGGACCCCCTGCCCGTGTTCCGTAGCCCCGCCGTGTACACGCCCTCCCTCGACCAGAAGAACGCCGACGCCCTCGCCTCGCCGAACGGCCCGCGCCTCGTGCTCCGCCACTCGGCGAACCCGACGGAGCCGTCGAGTGCGCAGCTCGCCTCGATCGACGGGCGCTACGGCCCCTACGACGAGCCCGCCGCGACCCTGGCGACGCTCTGCAACTTCCGTGCCCTGCGGACGACCGACCGCTATCAGTTGCTCGGCAGGACTCCAGACCGCTGCGGCACGCCGCGGCGGATCTCGTCCGTGGACGCGGACTACGGCGAGCCGATCGAGGTTCCCCACGCCCCGCGGCCGGACGAGGTCGTCTTCGCGAAGGTGAATGGTCTGACGCCGTCGGGAACCGAGCGCCTGCAGTCGCTGCTGTTTCGCCCGGCGATCCGGCGGGTCCGTTTCGATCGCGGCCCGAGCTATCGCTTCGTGCCGGCGACGGCTGGCGACGGCCTCGTCCTCACGGTTCCACGCCGGATCGATTTTCCGTCTCCCTGGAAGGTTGCGCCCGACTCGAGGATGATCACCTTCGAGCGGAGCTCGGCCATCGCGCTTCCGACGCCCACGCTGCAGGTCGAGTTCTACGCGATGCGCGTGCGGCCGCCGGCTCGCTAGCCGAGGCCGAAGACGCGCCGC
Organism: uncultured Actinomycetes bacterium; assembly: GCA_963823245.1. GTDB lineage: Bacteria > Actinomycetota > Thermoleophilia > Solirubrobacterales > 70-9 > JAWVFM01. Next base: position 75,584 of record CAWGKQ010000011.1, read on the forward strand.
GCGTCGAGGAGCCCCTCGACCATGCGGTCGATCTCCTCGCGCGTCGTGTAGACGCCGAAGCTCGCGCGTGCCGTCGCCGGCACTCCGAGGCGCTCCATCAACGGCTGGGCGCAGTGGTGGCCCGCCCGGACGGCGACGCCGTGGCGGTCGAGGATCTCCGAGACGTCGTGCGCGTGCACGCCCGCGAGCTCGAACGAGACCGGTCCCAGCCGGTCGGGGCCGCGTGGCGGGCCGAACACGCGAAGGCCGGGCACCTCGGCGAGCCGCTCGAGGGCGTGGTCGGCGATCTCGCGCTCGTGCGCGGTCACGGCGTCCATCCCGAGCGCGTCGAGCCAGCGCAGGGCGGCGGCCAGGCCGACCGCCTGCGCGATCGCCGGCGTTCCCGCCTCGAACCGGGCGGGGGGGTCGGCGTAGGTGGTGCCCGCGGTCGTGACCTTGCGGATCATCGAGCCACCGCCCATGAACGGCGGCATCTCGCGCAGCAGGTCGAGCCTTGCCCAGAGCGCCCCGATGCCGGTGGGGGCGTACGCCTTGTGGCCCGTCAGCGCGTAGAAGTCCACGCCCAGCTCGGCGACGTCAACGGCGAGCTTCGGCGCCGCCTGGGCGCCGTCGACGAGCACGAGCGCGCCCGCCTCGTGCGCCATCGCGGCGACCTCCGCGATCGGGTTGCGGGTGCCGAGGACGTTCGACACGTGGGCCAGCGCCACGAGCTTCGGGCTGGTCTCCAGGGCTTGCGCGAGGCCCTCGAGGTCGAGCTCTCCGGCTTCGTCGACGTCGACCCAGTCGATCGTCGCTCCTATCGCCTCGGTCAGCTGCTGCCAGGGGACGATGTTCGAGTGGTGCTCCATGACCGTGAGCACGACCCGGTCGCCCGGCCCGACGTTCGCCGCGCCCCACGTCCGTGCGACCAGGTTGATCGCCTCGGTCGCGTTGCGGACGAACACCACCTCGCGACGGTCGGCCGCGCCGAGATGGTCGGCGACCGTCGCGCGGGCTCCCTCGTAGGCGGCCGTCGCCTCCGCCGAGAGCGTGTGGGACCCACGGTGGACGTTCGCGTGATGGCGGCGCTCGTAACGGTCGACCGCCTGGATCGAGGCGAGCACGCGCTGGGCGCTCGCGCCTGAGTCGAGGTAGGCGACGGGCCTGCCGTGGACCTCTCGGGCGAGCGCGGGGAACGCCGCGCGCACCCTCTCGATCGGGTAGGCCGCGCCCGTACGCTCAGCCTGAGTGGTGGCTGGCTCCATGACGCGCGGCGGCGCGCTACGCGGCCGCCTCGACCTCCTCGCGGATCCAACCGTAGCCGCGCTCCTCGAGGGTGGTGACGAGCTCCGGCCCGCCCTCCTTGACGATGCGGCCCGAGAACATGACGTGTACGAAGTCGGGCTTCACGTAGTGGAGGATGCGCTGGTAGTGGGTGATGATCAGGACCCCGAGGTCCGGCCCGGCGAGCCGGTTGACGCCCTCGGCGACGGTCCGCAGCGCGTCGATGTCGAGTCCCGAGTCGGTCTCGTCGAGGACCGCGAACCTCGGCTGCAGCATCATCAACTGGAGGATCTCCATCCGCTTCTTCTCGCCGCCCGAGAACCCGTCGTTCAGGTAGCGGCTCGAGAACTCCTTCGGGATGTCGGCGAGCTCCATCGCCGCCTCGGTCGTCTTGCGGAAGTCGCGTAGCTTCACCTCCGGCTCGCCGCGGGCCTCGCGCTGCGCGTTGAGCGCCATGCGGAGGTACTTCGCGACGGTGACCCCGGGGATCGCCACCGGATACTGGAAGGCCATGAAGAGCCCGGCGAGCGCCCGCTCTTCGGGCGATGCTTCGGTGATGTCCTCGCCGTCGAAGAAGATCTGGCCGGAGGTCACCTCGAATGCAGGGTGGCCCATGATGGCGTTCGCGAGCGTTGACTTGCCGGAGCCGTTCGGCCCCATCAGGGCGTGGACCTTGCCGCTCTCGACGGTCAGGTCGAGGCCGCGGAGGATCTCCTTGCTCTCGGCGCCCACGTGGAGGTCTCGAATCTCAAGTTCAGGCATCGCTTCTCCGTTTCAGTTCGTTCGCGGGGGCCGGCCACGCTAGCCGGCGACGGCCACCTCGCCGGCCGGTCCGCGCTCACCCGCGAACTCGACGAGGTCGGCGAGCGTGGTGTTGGCGAGCGCCCTCGTGACGCCGCCGTGGACGCGGGTCCAGAGCAGCTTGGTTGCGCAGGCGCCGTCGTCGAGCTCGTGCGAGCACAGGACCCTGCCCTCCCGCTCGGAGTTGAAGCACTCCATCGGCGCGATCGGGCCCTCGAGGGCCTCGACCACCTCGAGCATCGCGATCTCGCCGGCGGGCCTGGCGAGCCGATAGCCGCCGTGGGCGCCGCGGACCGAGCCCACGAGCCCCGCCCCGCGAAGCTTCGCGACGAGGTGCTCGAGGTAAGCGAGCGGCAGCATCTCGGCGCTCGCGACCTCGGCGAGCGACACTGGCGCGGCCTGCTCGGTCCCGTCGCCGGCGGCGCGGCGCCCGAGCTCGACCATGAGCCGCACGCCGTATTCGGCCTTCGTCGAGAAGAGCATCGCGGTTAAATCCTAGCCTAGAGGTCGGTATTAGCCAGACGGAAGGGTGCCCGCGTTCCACAGCGCGTGCACGGTGTCCGCGGGGATCTCGATCTCCTCGCCGGCGCGCAGGTCCCGCTCGGCCCCTGGATCCGCGCGCGCATCGTGTCGCTGCGGATCTCGAAGCGCCCGTCCTACGCGGGGTGGGAGTGCGCGGGAGGCTTGACCGAGCCCGCCTCGTACGTCGCCTCCATCTCGAGCAGCGCGCCATCGGTGCTCGCCGCGGTCTAGAGGAATCGCAGCGTCATGCGCGCCGCGGGGTTCGAGATGACGTCGCCCACCTCGGCCATCCCGAGAGGCTAGCCGCGCCCCTCGAGGGACCGTTTACGGCTCGATCAGTCCGCGCCGGATCGCGTAGCGGACGAGCTCGACCCGGTCACGCATGCCGAGCTTCCGCATCGCGTTCGAGCGATGGTTCTCCACGGTCTTCTCCGCGAGGTGGAGGATCTCGGCGATCTCCTTGTTGGTGTGCGCCTCTGCGACGAGCTTCACGACCTCCTGCTCGCGCGGCGTCAGCTCCTCGTCGCGGCTCGCGCCCTGGCCGAGCACGTCCTTGATCAGAGCCCGCTGCGCCTCGGGAGTGAGGAACGGCTCGCCGCGCTCCACGGCCCGCACGGCCTCCAGGAGCTCGACGTCGGCCTGCGCCTTCAGGACGTAGCCCGACGCCCCCGCCTTGAGGGCCTCGAAGAGGTAGCGCTCGTCGTCGTACATCGAGAGGATGAGCACCGAAACGCCCGGGGCGTGCTCGCGGATCTCTCGCGTCGCCTGAAGGCCGGTGAGCTTCGGCATCTTGACGTCGAGGATCGCCAGGTCGGGGCGCTCCCGAATCGCCATGTCGCGCGCCTCGGCCCCGTCGGCGGCCTCGCCGATCACCTCGACGTCGCGTTGCGCCTCGAGGAGCATCCGCACCCCGGACCGAACGATCCCGTGGTCGTCGGCGATCATCACCCTCATACCGTCATCCACCACGCTCTCTTAATCGGCATCAGGACGCACTTCCTACAGGCACGCTAAGCCGAACCCGCGTCCCGAGGTCGGGTCGCGACTCGACCCGCACGTCGCCCCCCACGAGCAGCGCGCGCTCGCGCATGCCGGCGAGCCCGAGCCCGGTGGAGGCCTGGTCGAAGGTGAAGCCGCGGCCGTCGTCCCCGACGCTCAGCTCCACCCGGTCGTTCCCGTTGGACCGGTTCCGGAATAGCCACACGCGCACCTTGCTCGCCTCGGCGTGGCGAATGGCGTTCGACATCGCCTCCTGCGCGACGCGGTAGACGACGAGCTGGACGTCGGACGGCAAACCGGCGAAGTCGCCCTCGGACTCGAACGCCGCATGCACCTGGCCGCGCCGCTCGATCTCGTTCACCAAGCCGGCGAGGGCCGCGACGAGCCCGTGGTCGTCGAGTGCCGTGGGGCGAAGGGCCCGGGCCAGCGTGAGAAGCTCGTCCATCGCCTGGTTCGCGAGCGCCTTCGTCTCGGAGAGCTCGGCGCTGATCTCCGGCGGCGCCTTCGTGCGCACGGCCTCGAGGCGAAGCAGAAGCCCGGTCAGCGCCTGGTTGACCTCGTCGTGCAGGTCGCGGGCAACCCGGGCGCGCTCCTGCTCCTGGGCCTGAAGCGCCGCGCTCGAGGTTCTCCGGCGCTCGGCCTCGAGCCGCTCGAGCATCACGCGAAAGGCGTGCTGGAGGCGCGTGACCTCCTCGGGAGCGGCGCCGCCGTTGCGCTGGTCCGAGAGGTTCGCCCCGGAACGGGTCAAATCGGCGCGCTCCATCTCGTCGACGAGGCGCTCCAGCGGCCGAAACCGCCGTTGGAGCATGATGACGTTGACCGCGATGGAGAGCCCGACGCAGAGCGCGAGAACCAGCGCCGCCTGGGGCTTCTGGCTCAGGTGGAGCGACTTGTTCGCGGCGAGGAGGGTGGCCGCCACCGCGGCCAGCATCACCAGGAGGTTCGCCACGAGTACCTGGGTCAGGAGGTTCGCGCGACGCATGCAGCCATTATCGGCATGTCGCCCGGCGGCGCGTAGGAGCGTCTAGGGGCTGGCCCCCATGAGAAACGGGGCCGAACCTCATGAGCCAAACGTCCACCCTCTGCCAATATGGATGGGCAACCGCCGTAGGCTGACCACAGGAGGCCCGCCCGACGATGACCACGACACGCAAATCGAATTTCGCCGCCGGCCTGAGGACGACGCTCCTCATGGCGACGCTCGGCGGGATCCTCGTCGCGATCGGCTACCTCGTCGGCGGAGTCCAGGGCGCGGGGATCTTCCTCGTCATCGCGCTGCTGATGAACTTCTTCGCCTACTGGTTCAGCGACAAGATCGCGCTTGCCTCGGCGGGCGCGAAGCCGCTCTCGGAGTCCGAAAACCCGGGCCTCTACCAGATGGTCCGCGAGCTCGCGACGCGCGCCGACCTCCCGATGCCGCGCCTCTACGTCATCCCGTCGGACCAGCCGAACGCGTTCGCGACCGGGCGCAACCCGTCACATTCGGCGGTCGCTGTGACCAGCGGCATCACGAAGCTCCTGTCCGAGGACGAGCTCCGAGGCGTCATCTCGCACGAGCTCGGGCACGTGCGCAACCGCGACATCCTCACCCAGTCAGTCGCCTCCGCGATCGGCGCCGCCATCACCTGGATCGCGTACATGCTGCTCTGGTTCGGCAACGACGACGAGTCGCCGCTCGGCCTGGTCGCCTCGTTGGCGATGGTGATCCTGGCGCCGATCTCCGCCACCCTCATCCAGCTCGCGATCTCGCGCCAGCGCGAGTACTCGGCAGACGCCACCGGCGCCCAGATCTGCGGAAACCCCGAGTCGCTCGCCAGCGCGCTGCTCCGCCTCGAGGAGGGCGCGAAGGCGATCCCGATGAAGGTGAACCAGGCGACCGAGTGCCTCTACATCGTGAAGCCGTTCTCGGGCGGCGGCATCGCCTCGCTCTTCTCGACGCACCCGCCGATCGAGGAGCGCGTCCGGCGGCTCCGCCAGATGCGCCCCGCGCTCTAGCGACCGGTCCCTGACAGGAGCGCGGCCGCGACCCCGGCCGTGCCTGGACGGGCACGGAAAAGCCGCGCTATACTTTTTGAAGTAAACCGGATCGGGAATTAGGAGTTTCTGTGGAAGCGGCTACGAAGACGGAACGCACCGAGCGGGCAAAAGAGCGCATCGACCACATCGACGTCCGCGCGGCGCGCGACGAGATCGAGCGGGGCAACGTCCGGCTGATCGATGTGCGCGAGCGCCACGAGTGGGATGAGTCCCACCTCGACGGCGCCACGCTCGTACCCGAGTTGACCGTCGCCGACCGGATTGGCGAGGTCGTTTCGGACCGGTCGGAGCGGGTGGTCCTCTACTGCCGCACCGACAACCGGTCTGCGCGCGCAGCCGACGCGCTGCGCGAGCTCGGCTACGAGGACGTGGCCTACGTCGAGGGTGGGATCGTCGCCTGGGAGGAGGCGGGGCTTCCCGTCGCCGCCGACTCGGGCCTCACCGCCGACCAGCGGGCTCGCTACTCGCGCCACACCCTCCTGCCCGAGGTCGGCGTCGAGGGCCAGCTCAAGCTGCTCGACTCGAAGGTCCTCCTCATAGGCGCCGGCGGGCTGGGCTCGCCGAGCGCGCTCTACCTCGCGGCCGCCGGTGTTGGGACGATCGGCATTGTCGACGACGACCTGGTCGACGAGTCGAACCTCCAGCGGCAGATCATCCACTCCACCGAACGGGTGGGGGATCCCAAGACCGCGTCGGCGAAGGTCGCGATCGAGGGCCTCAACCCTGACGTCGAGGTCGTCGAGCACCGCATGCGCCTCGATTCCTCGAACATTCTCGAGATCCTCGAGCCGTACGACATCGTGGTCGACGGCGCCGACAACTTCCCCACGCGCTATCTCCTGAACGACGCCTCGGTCCGGCTGCGCAAGCCCGTCGTGTCGGCCTCGATCCTCGGTTTCGACGGCCAGATCTCGACCTTCGTGCCCTACGAGGGCCCGTGCTACCGCTGCCTGTACCCGACGCCCCCGCCGTCGGAGCTGGCTCCGAGCTGCTCGGCCAACGGAGTGCTCGGCGTGATGGCGGGCGTGATGGGCCTGCTCCAGGCGAACGAGGTGATCAAGCTCGCGGCCGGCATCGGCGAGCCGCTCGTCGGCCGCCTGCTGCTCTACGAGGCGCTCGGAACGCGCTTCACGGAGCTCAAGGTCCCCCGCGACCCGGACTGCCCGATCTGCGGCCCGAACGCGCCCGAGGTGCCCCCCTCGGAGCTGGGGAAGTTCCCCGACTACGAGGCCTTCTGCGGCGCCCCGGCCCGCGAAAACTGACCCGCCCCCGGCGGCTAGGGCCCTCCCGTAAGCTGCCAGTTATGTGGGTTGAGGGGCTTGGCCCCGAAAGCAGCAGGTAAGGGCGCCGAAGGCGCCCGCAGGTAGCTTGCCGACGGTGAAGATTCCCCCCGTCCTTCGCGCCCAGACCGGAGGCGCGAGCGAGCTCGATGCGAGTGGCGCGACGGTGGGTGAAGCGCTCCGCGCGCTCGCCGAGGCACACCCTGCGACGCGCGACCAGCTCTTCGGCGCGGACGGCGAGCTGAACCGCTACGTCAACGTCTACCGAAACGACGAGGACGTGCGGGTGCTCGACGGGCTCGACACCGCGGTGACCGATTCGGACACCGTCGTCATCCTGCCGGCGATGGCCGGTGGGAGCTCGGGCTAGAGCAGGGCCTGCGCCAGTCGGCGGAGGGAAGGCACGGCCTGCGAAAGCTCCGGCAGCTCCTGCGGCGCGGCAGCTGAGCGCACGCGCTTGCCACGTGGTCTTCTTGGTGAAGCCCTTGAAGGCGCCGAACGAGGGCTTCGCCTTCGTGCCCCCGGCCTCGAAGAGCCCCGCCGAGTAGCAGAAGGCGCAGAGCCCGTCGCGCGGGTTCGTGGGGTCCTTCCAGGTGAACCAGTCGACGCCGCCGATCTTCCAGCTCGAGCGGTGGCTGGTGAGGGTCTCGAACGAGGCCTGGAGGTACTGCTCCTGCTTCTTCGGGCTGACGTTGAAGAGAGCGCCGCGCCCGCCCGTGCCGGGATGCTTCTTCTTGCTCGAGCCCCAGCCGATCTCCGTGACGTAGAGCTTCGCCGAGGCGTCGCCGTGCTTCTTCATGACCGCTCGCATCTTCTCGATCGGCTCCTTGATCTCCGGCGGCTTGACGGCGTAGGGCTGAAGCGCGACGCTGTCGAAGGCGGACTTCGCGCCGGCCTTGTACATCGTGTTCAAGTAGGTCCAGGCGTTGTTCTTCGGCGAGTTTGGCGGCGTGCCGAACATGCCGCCGAGCATCACCTTCCCCTTGCCGTCGGCCGAACGGAGCCCGGCGGCGCCGCTCTTGACGAGCTTGGTGTAGGCCTTCGCGCTGTTGTTCTGGCTCGGGTTGTTCTGCTCGTTCCAGAACTGCCAGTTGACGATCGGGTGCTTCGGGATCGAGGGGTTCTGCTGCCAGAACGACCCCTTCGAGCCGTACCGCTTGGCAGCGGCGTGGACGAACGCCTGCCAGTCGTTCAGGGCCTGCGGGCTGGTGATGATGTGTCGCTGGCAGAGGACGCTCGAGCATCCGGATTCGAACTTCGGGGTGCCGAACAGCACCGGAAGCACCTCGACGCCGTTGCTCGCCGCCTGGGCCACCACGTTGTCGTACGGCGCGAAGTCGAATTTCCCTCTCGAATGCTCGACCCCGCCCCACAGGATCTGGATGCGCAGTGTTCCGACCTTCGCGGTGCCCATCCGCGCGTAGTCGCCGCTGTCAAGCGGCGCGAACTGGACGATCCCGTAGAAGTTGCGCGGCACCGCGGCAGACGCCGAGCTCGTGCCCGCACCGGCGAGCGCGACGACGCATGCAACGCCCGCCGCCCAACGAGGTCGTCTCACGTTGCCTCGCCCGCCTTTCCACGTCGCTTGACATACACCAGCGCGCCCGCACCGGCGACGACGGCCGCCGCCGCGATCGGCAGCACCACGCCTCCCGAGCCGCCTCCGCTGTCGCCGACTCCGGAGCCTCCGGCCTTCGGCACGTGAAGCTTGTACTCGCCGCCGGCGGGCCCCTCGCCGAGGGCGGCGGGGGCCGCGACCGCCGAGAGCGCGAGGGTGACGGCGCAGACGGCGACTGTCAGCAGCACGCACTCGCCGCAAACGGCTGCGCGCGCGCGTCCCGTTGGCTCCTGCTCCCGCCATCGAGCGTCGCAGAATAACAGCAGGCGGGCGGGCCTCTTCCAGGCCCTCAGCCCTGGCCCGCTCGCCTGGTGAAGCGCTCGAAGGCGGCGAGCGCGGGCTTGGGCGTGGTCCCGTTCGCCTTGTATAGGCCCGACGAGTAGCAGAAGGCGCAGAGGCCGGGCCGCGGGTCCTGCGGGTCCTTCCAGGAGTACCAGAACACCCCGCCGATCCTCCAGCTCGACCGGTGGTTGGTGAGGAGTTCGAACGAACGCGTCAGGTTCTCCGCTTGCCGCTGCGGGGTCACGACGAAGGCCTGCCCGCGCGCGCCCGTGCCGGGGGCGCGCTTGTCGCCGGCCGAGCCCCAGCCAATCTCGGTGATGAAGGTCGGTTTCGACGCGTCGCCGTTGGCCTCGAGGACCGACCGGACCTTCTCCAGCTGGTACGTGATGCCGGCGAGGTTCGGCGAATAGGGGTGGAGCGCGACGGCGTCGAAGTCGTCACCCGCTCCGGCGCGGTAGAGGTCTGCCAGGTATCGCCAGGCCGTGCCCGCGGCCCCGCCCTTCGGGGTGCCGAACATCCCGCCGAGGATGACCCGGGCGTTCGGGTCGACGGACTTGATCGCGCGGTCTGCGATCCCGAGCAAGGTGGCGTAGGTCTTCGGGGGGTCCTTGTAGACCGGGCTGTTCTGCTCGTTCCAGATCTGCCAGCGGGTGATCGGGTCGCGGGGCACGTCCGGGAGCTCCTTCCAGAACGATCCCTTCGGCCCGTACCTCCCCACGAGCGCGCGCAGGAAGCGCCGCCACCCGGCGCGCTCCGATGGTGTGCTGACCTTGATCTGGCTCGCGCACGTTGGATCGCCCGTGCACGCGCCCTGCTCGAACGGTGGCGTCCCAGCGACGGTGGGCAGCAGGTCGAGGTGCTTTGCCGCCGCATCGGCGACGATCAGGTCGACGGGCGCCCCAGTTGTAGTCGCCGGTCCGGGTGGGTTGAATGGCGGGGCGGTAGACGAGGAACCGGAGCGATCCGACGCTCGCCTTGGCCATCCGGTCGAAGTCGTCCGCGCCGAGGCCGCCACCGGAGGCGATGCCGTAGAACTGCGGCAGGGGAGATGGGCGCGCGAGCCCGAGCCACTCCCGCACCCGGCGAGGAGCCCGGCTAAGACGGCCAGGAGAAGGGCCCAGGCCTCAGGCCTAGACTGTCGGCCTGCTCCGGCGCCCGCCATGCCGGCGCGAAGGGTAGCCAAGAGGTGGACCGCACGATTCACGCGAGCGCCCGAGCGCGTGCCGCGATCGCGGGCGCGATCGCGGTCGCCTACGTCGCCATCGCCTTCGGCCAGGGCGGCTACTCGACCACGGCCGTCGCCTGGGGCGCGATCGTCCTCTGGGCGATCCTCGCAGCGGGCATCGCCCTTCGCGCCTGGCCGGGTGCCGAGGTGTCCCGGCTCGCCGCCGGGGCTGTCGCGTGCTTCGGCGCGCTCGCCATCCTGTCGCTCCTTTCGATGGCGTGGGCCGACGACGCCGGGCGGGCGTTCGCCGCCGCGCTGCTCCCGGCCGCCTACGCGGGCCTGCTCTTGGCCGTCGTCCTGGTGCTCCCCGCGATCCGGCCGCGCACCTGGCTGCTCGGCATCGCCGCCGGTGCAGTCGCCATCACGCTGCTGGCCCTCGCCACCCGCCTTTTCCCCGGCTTCCTCGGCGGGGGGGAGGCGACCCTGGTCTCGCTCGGGGCGACCGGGAGGCTGAGCTACCCGATCGGCTACTGGAACGCGCTGGCGGCCTGCATCGCCGTCGCGATCGTGCTTGCTCGTATGGCTCGGCTCGCAGGCCGACCGCAGGGGCGCCCGCGCCGCGGCCATCGGCCTGATCGTGCCGTGCGCGCTCGCCCTCTACCTCACGTCCTCCCGCGGCGGCGCGCTCGCGGTCGCGCTCGGCATTGGGGCGCTTCTGGCGCTCGGGCCGGCGCGAACCCGTCTCGGAGCGGGCGCCGTTCTCGGCCTTGCCGCCGCGGTCCCGGCGATCGTGCTCGCGACCCACAGCCACGACCTTGCCAACGACCTCGGCACGAGCACCCAGAGCACGCAGGGACTCGAGGTCGGGCTGCTGACCATTCTGCTCGCAGCGTCGGCGGCGGGGGTTCGCTGGTTGCTCGACGCGAAGCTCGCCGCGGTCCAGGTCTCTCGAGGGATGCGGCGCGCGGCGCTGATCGGCCTCGCGCTCGCGCTCGTTGTCGGCATCGTCGCCTCCGATCCGGCCGCGCGTGTGCGCGACTTCACGAGCGACACCCCCGGAGCCACTGCGGTGCCGGGGCAGCGGAGCCTCCTCGCGACGGGTGGGAGCGGCCGGGCGCAGTTCTGGAAGGCGGCGCTCGACGCTTTCGCCGGCCATCCCGCGGGGGGTGTCGGCGCCGGCAACTACGAGCTCTACTGGAACGCGCATCCCGGCGCGCCCACCGCCACCGGAAATGCCCACTCCCTGTTCCTCGAGGAGCTCGCCGACCTCGGGCCGCTCGGTCTTCTCTTGGCGATCGGCCCTGTGGCGGCCGGGTGCGTGGCGGCCAGGCGGTGCTGGCCGCGGATGTCGGCGGACGTCGCCCCGGCGCTCGCGCTGCTCGCGACAACGCTCGTCGGCGCCGCGATCGACTGGACGTGGAAGGTTCCGGCGTCCTTCGTCCCGGGGGTGATCGCGATCGGCCTGCTTACCGGATCCGCACGGTCTCGCCGTGCCGAGGACCATGCGTCGAGCGGGGCGCGCCGCTTCGGGCTCGGCGTCGCGGCCGCGCTCTTCGCGGTGGTGGTGCTGGTCGTGGCCGGCGTCTTCGTCTACGCGTCGACGCGGCTCACCGACAGCCGCGACGCCGTGGCGCGCGGCGACCTCGCCGCCGCCATCGGCGACGCAAAATCGGCCGCGGACGCCGAGCCGTTCTCGCCGGAGCCGCAGCTCCAGCTGGCGCTCACCTACAGGCTCGCGGGTGAGCTCGGAGCGGGCCGGGCCGCCGCGGGACGAGCGATCGAAACGGCCCCTGGCGACTGGAGGGGCTGGGCTGTCGCGGCCCGGATCGATCGCCGCCGTGGAGCGACCGCCGCCGCGACCGCGGAGGCCGCTCACGCCCAGGCTCTGGCGCCGGTTCCGCTACCCGCGAGCGCGCTGCCCGGACCTGGCTGATCCAATATCCTCGGCGGGCGCCCGTATCGGGTGTTGGAAGGCGGGTCCAGGGTGGATACAGAGACCAAGACGATCGACGTCGCCCACGAGACGGCGGCATGGCCGGCGAATCGCGTCGCTAACCGCGTCGCCGATCTCAGCCGCACGCGTGACGATGCCGCCGGCGGCCATCGCCTGCGCTGGTGGCGCGACGCGCTTCGCCGTCGCATGCTCGCGGCCGCCGACCTGATCGCGGCCGGCCTCACCACCGTGATCGCGACGCGGGGATCCGTTTCCGGCCTGATCCTGCTCGCGGGGCTGCCGCTCTGGATCCTCGTGGCGAAGATGCTCGGCCTCTACGACCGCGATCACATCGCGCTCCGCCACCTGACCGTCGATGAGATCCCGACGCTGCTGGCCTGGATGACGGTGGGAGTGGGCGCCATGGCCCTCGTATCGGCCTCGACCGGGGTCGAGGACGTCTCGGCGTCGGCGGCGCTCATCGCGCTCGGCGCGGGCACCGTCCTGGCGATCGTCTTGCGGGCGATGATGCGCGGCGCATGGCGGCGGATCGTGCCGGCGGAGCTCACGCTCATCATCGGCGAGCGCGACCTGGCCGCGGGCATCGCCCGCCGCATCCAGCTCTTCGGCGACATGCACCTCTGGGTGGTCGGCGCCGGGCCCGTGGTCCTGGGTGGGAACGGGGATCAGGCACGGCACCTGCGAAGGCTCGTCGACGGAGTCGATCGCGTGATCGTGGCGTCGCGGGAGATCGGCATGGACCCGGTCGCACAGCTCGCCACCGAGTGCCGGGAGCGCCAGGTCAAGCTGAGCGTCGTTTCGCCGCTGCGCGGTCACGCCGGCCCGATGCCCTACCTCTCGCAGGTGGCCGACCTTCCGGTCCTCGAGTTCGACACCTCGGACGTGTCGCGCTCCACGATGCTGTTGAAGCGCGGCTTCGACATCGTCGTGTCGGCCCTCGCGCTCGTGATCCTCGCGCCGCTCTTCCCGCTCGTCGCCCTCGCGATCCGGCTCGACAGCCCCGGGCCGGCGATCTTCTCGCAGCTTCGCGCGGGCCTCGACGGACGGCCCTTCCGCATGTACAAGCTCCGATCGATGTACCGCGACGCCGAGGACCAGCTCAACGAGCTGGTGGACTTGGATTCGCTTCCAGCGCCGGCGTTCAAGCTCCGAAACGATCCGCGGGTGACGCGCGTCGGCCGTTTGCTGCGCCGCTTCAGCCTCGATGAGCTGCCGCAGCTCTGGAACGTCCTGAAGGGGGAGATGAGCATCGTCGGTCCGCGCCCGGAGGAGCTCGCCCTCGTCGAGCGCTACGAGCCGGAGCATCGCTTCCGGCTCCGGGTCAAGCCCGGGATGACGGGGCCGATGCAGGTCTCCGGCCGCGGCGAGCTCGCGTTCGACGAGCGACTCGCGGTCGAGATGGACTACGTCGAGAAGATCTCGCTTGCGCGCGACCTCTGGATCCTCATCCAGACGCTTCCCGTGACCCTGCGCGGCACCGGCGCCTACTGACGGCGCCTCGTTGGGCCAAACTAGCGCCGTGTCCTCATCTGGGCTCGACGTACGACTCGACACGCCTCTGCCACCGGCAATGCCGCCGGGCGCCCGCACGGCGCTCTTCCTGCTCGGGACCTGCTTTCACCGCGAGCTCGGCATCCGGGGCATCGAGATCGAGGCCGCCGGCAGGCTGACGGCCGCGACGGCCCACGGGATGCCGCGCCTCGACCTCTGGCAGGCGCTCCATCCGCTCGGCGGCGATGCCTCCTCGAACGGCGCTGACCCCGCGTCGGAGGACGACCCCGCGCTTCGCGGATATCGGAGCGGATTCTGGGCCACCGTCCCTGTGGAGGTGCCCGCGAGCGGGGAGCTGGCGCTCTCTTTGCGAGCCAGCCTGACTGACGGCTCGACGACGATGGCGCCTCTGGGGGCGATCGGCGTTGGCGGAACGGCGCCCGTCACCTCGCCCGAGCCCGCCCCGCGGGTGGCGATCGCGATGGCGACGTTTGACCCGGACCCCGACCTGTTCCGCAGGCAGGTCGATTCGATACGGGCCCAGACGTTCACGGACTGGACCTGCGTCATCAGCGACGATTGCTCCTCGCCGGCCGCGCTGCGGATGATCGGGGAGGTGATCGCCGAGGACGAGAGATTCCGCCTCGTACGCGGTGAGCGGAGGCTCGGCTTCTACCGCAACTTCGAGCGCGCCCTCACCCTCACGCCGGCGGCAAGCCCCTACGTCGCGCTCTCCGACCAGGACGACCGCTGGCACCCCGAGAAGCTCGAGACGCTCCTCGGCGAGATCGGCGACGCCCAGCTCGTCTACAGCGACCAACGGGTCGTCGACCGGGACGGTCGCGTCATCTCGGATACGTACTGGAACGGCCGGCGCAACAACCACACCAACCTGGTGTCCCTCCTGATCACCAACACGGTGACGGGGGCCGCCTCCCTCTTCCGGCGCGAGGTGGCGGAGAGGGCTCGGCCCTTGCCCGAGACGCCGAGGCTGCAGTACCACGATCAGTGGCTCGCGCTCGTCGCGCTGTCGACCGGCCGGATCGCCTATGTGGACCGGCCGCTCTACGACTACGTCCAGCACGACGCGGCCGCTCTCGGCCACGCCGCGGCCAACGCGGGCGCGTTCAGCCACCGCATCTCCACGCTTGCCCGCCGGATGGCCCGCGGCAACTGGCGGAGCCTGGTGCGCGGATGGTGCGGCGCCTACTTCGACTACTGCCGCGTCCGCCAGCTCGCCGAGATCCTGCTCCTTCGTTGCGGCGAGGACCTCAGCCGCCGATCCCGCCGCGCGCTTCGGCGCTTTTCGCGTGCTGAGCGCTCGCCGATCGCGTTCGGCTGGCTTGCGCTGCGCCGCCTGCGGGCACTCGCGGGCCGCGACGAGACGCTCGGGGCCGAGGGCCTGCTCGTGCGCGGGATCGCCTGGCGCTACATCATGTCCGCGATCGCCATCGGCCGGAGGCGGCCGGCCGGCTGGGCGGCCTACGACGCGAGCCTCCCCTCGCCGGATCCCGCGCGGATGACGGCGTTGGAGCACGAGCCTGCCCAGGCTCTGGCGCGCCAGGTCGCGCCGCTCGAGCTCTCGGTCTCCGATCGCGCCCCTGAGCGCGTGAACGTGCTGGTGCCGACCATCGAGCTGAAGCACCTCTTCGCCGGCTACATCACGATCTTCAACCTGGCCCGAAAGCTCGCCGAGCGCGGCCGCCGGGCCCGCATCCTCACGGTCGACGAGACCCGGCCGCTCCCTCGCTCGTGGCGGCGCCAGGTGGAGTCGTACGCCGGTCTCGACGGCGTCTTCGACGAGGTGGAGGTGGCATTCGCCCGCGATCGCGACGCGCCGGTGGAGGTCAGCCCCGCTGATCGGTTCATCGCGACCACCTGGTGGACCGCGCACATCGCGCACGCCGGCCTCCGGACGCTCGAGGCGTCGCGGTTTCTCTACCTCATTCAGGAATATGAGCCCTCCACAATGTCGTGGTGGGGGTCGTGGGCGGCCATGGCGGACGAGAGCTACCGCCTGCCGCACGTGGCCATGTTCTCGACCGAGCTGCTGCGCGACTTCTTCGCGGCTCGCGGCTACGGGGTCTTCGCGGCCGGCCGCGAGGAGGGGCTCGCCGCCTCACTCACGTTCCGCAACGCCATCACAGCCGTTCCCCCCCCGAGCGAGGGGGAGCTTGCCCGGCGAGGGGGCCGGCGGCTCTTGTTCTACGCGCGCCCGGAGCCGCACGCGGCGCGGAACATGTTCGACCTCGGCGTGCTGGGTCTGACCGAGGCGATCTCACGCGGGACGATCGGGCCGGACTGGGAGCTCAACGGGGTCGGCTCGGTCGAGGGCGCTGACAGCATCCGGCTCGGGCCGGCGAGCACGCTCGAGCTGTTGCCGCGGAGATCGCAGCGGGAGTACGGCGAGCTTCTCGCGGCGCACGACGTGGGCTTAGCGCTGATGCTCACGCCGCACCCCAGCCTGGCGCCCATCGAGATGGCCGCGGCGGGCATGCCGACAGTGACCAACACCTTCGAGACGAAGACTGCCGATGCGCTCGAGGCGATCGCTGGCAACATGATCCCCGTGGCTCCGACCGTCGACGCCATCGCCGACGGGCTGGCCACGGCCGTTGGAAGATCAGCGGACCCCGCCGGAAGAATCTCCGGCGCGGCTGTGGACTGGCCCTCCGACTGGGACGACGCGCTCGGCCCGGCGGTGATGGACCGGATCGACGAGCTGCTTGGCGGCTGCTGAGCCTCCGCTAGGCCTTGCTGGAGCCGCGGCGCAGGCGCTTGACCAGCTTGCGCGGCGCTCGGAGCGGGGCGCTCGCCTTCCAGCTCTTCGACTTGACGACGCTGTGGTAGGCGTGCATGAGCGCCTCCGCCTGATAGCGCGCGGACGCGCTGTCAAGACGCTGGGCGCCGAGCTCCGCCTCGGCGCGCCGGGCCCTCTGCTTCCACGTTCCCTCGCTCGGTGAGTCCCCGATGCCGACGAGATCGCTCTCGCTCCATTTCTCGGCGATGCGCATGTGCGCCTCGACCCAGGAGTCACGGTGGCGCAGCAGGTTGAGGTCGTGATGGTGGATGACCTTGAAGTCGGCTGTGACCACCTTCTTGGCGGCTGCCCGCACCTGGCAGCAGTAGTCGAAGTCGTACCCGTGGAGGATCCCGAGCGACTCGTCGAACCTGACGTTCTCTACGGCCCAGGGGGAGAGGCCCATCACGAAGCCGTCGATGGAGTCGACCTCGCCGAGCTCGTAGAACGGGGGGATGCCGTTGTGGTTCCAGGAGAGCCCCGGGAACTCGCCCCCGCCGAACTCCGTGTAGCGGTGGGTGAACGACGCCCACGTCACGGCGCCCTCCCACCAGGCCAGGTTCCGAACGCCGACCGCTCCGACGCAGCCGACCACCGCCACGTCGGGGTCGGAGAGGGCCGCGCGCAGCTTCTCGACGAAGCGGTCGTCGTCGATCTCCGCATCCTGGTGGAGAAGCACCACAGCCTCGACGTCGTCGAGCTCTCTCGCCTTGTCGAGGACGAGGTTGTAGTTGCGAAGGAGCGAGCCCGTGCTCTGGTGGGCCATGATCTCCGAGCCGCGCGGAGCCACGCGCCGCAGGCCCGGAAGGGCGCAACGCTCGTAGACATCAGGCTCTGTAATCGCGCAGCCGAAGACGATCATCCGGCGAGAAAATAGCGGGACATCCCTGCGTTGCGGCCGGATCACGCCTGGGGCCGCCGCGTACTCACCACACTAGACTGCGCCTGTGGAAGCGTCCCGACTACGGGCGGACGTCGAGCTCCGCGGCAGCAAGGACATCGCCCGTTGGGGGACGTCATTGGCGAACGCGGCCGAGATCCTGCTGCCGATCCTCGATGCGGCGGGTGTCCGTTCCGTGATCGAGATCGGCGCCTACCAGGGCGACTTCACGGCCGAGCTCCTCGCCTGGGCCCACGGTCGCGACGCCCGAATCGTCGCGGTCGACCCGACGCCGGGGCGGGATCTCGCCAAGGTCGCGGAGCGGTACCCGGAGCTCGAGTTGGTCCGGGAGCGGAGCCACGATGCCCTTCGAAAGATCGAGCTCACGGACGCCGTCGTCGTCGACGGGGACCACAACTACTACACGGTCGCCGAAGAGCTGCGGCTGCTGGCCGAGCGCTCGGGCCCGGACCCGCTGCCGCTGATCATCCTTCACGACGTTCTGTGGCCGCACGGCCGCCGCGACACCTACTACGCGCCCGACGAGATTCCACCGGAGCATCGGCAGCCCGTTCGCGAGGACGGGAGGGTCCTGCCCGAGAACCCGGGAATCGCCAAGTACGGCTTCCCCTACCGATGGCCCGCGGAGCAGGAGGGCGGGCCTCGAAACGGCGTCCTGACGGCGATCGAGGATTTCACCGAGGGGCGCGACGACACCCGGCTGGCGATTCTGCCGATGTTCTTCGGGATCGGAGTGCTCTGGTCGACGACCGCCGCGTATTCGGACGACGTCGGCCGGCTCGTGGAGCCCTGGGACCGCAACCCCGTGCTCATGCGCCTCGAGCACAATCGCGTCTATCACCTGACGCGCCAGTTCGCCCTGGTGTCGCAGCTCATACGCCAGGAGAACGTGTTGAAGATGGAGCTCGAGTCGCGAGCCTTCGCCCTGGCGGGTCGCCTCTCCCAGCTTCGCCACGGTCGCGAGACGGTGCCTTGGACCGATCAGATCCGCGACATCCTCGACGCGGGCGAGAACGGCGACCTCGCGCGCATCACCGCCTCGGCGACACCCGAGGACCCGCAGAGCTAGCGTGCCCGTCGACACCGAGGGGACGTTCGACGGCGATCTGTTGACGAGGCTCGAGACGGGCCTGCCGGAGCGGATGCTGAGCGGCAAGGCGACCGCGCTCTTCCTTGCCGGCTGGTGCTTCCATCGCCGTGAGGCGCTCGCCGCCGTCGAGTTGGTCGTCGGCGCCGAGCGCCACCCCGCCGACGCGGCCCGGATGCCGAGGCCGGACGTGCGCGCGGCGGCAGCGGTCGACTCCGGCGGCGATGCGTTCCGCAGCGGCTTCTGGGCCACCGTGCCGATCACCGCGCCTGCGGCCCCGCGAACGCTCGAGGTCGCGCTCGAGGCGCGCCTCGCGGGCGGCGGAAGCGCGCGGGCGCAGCTCGGTGAGATCGAGGTCGTCGACAATGCGCCTTCCGCGCTCCGTCCCGGCGTGCGCGGCGAGGACCTGATCGCGGTCTGCATGGCGACCTACGAGCCGCCGGCCGACCTGCTGGCCGTGCAGCTCGACAGCCTGCGCGCGCAGACCCACGCGAGCTGGATCTGCCTCATCAGCGACGACTGCTCGAGCCCGGAGGGTTTGGCACGGATCGAGGCGGCGATCGGCGGCGACGAGCGCTTCGTCCTCTCAGCGTCGGAGCGCCGGCTCGGCTTCTACCGCAACTTCGAGCGCGCGCTTGCCATGGCGCCGTCCGACGCCCGGCTCGTGGCCCTCTGCGACCAGGACGACCGCTGGCATCCCGACAAGCTCGCGACCCTGCGCGCCGCGATCGGCGACGCCCAGCTCGCCTACAGCGACCAGCGGCTCGTCACCGAGGGGGGCGAGGTCATCGCCGACACCTTCTGGGAGGGCCGGCGCAACAACTTCACCAACCTGGCGTCGATGCTGGTGGCGAACACGGTCACCGGCGCCGCAACGCTGATGCGGCGCGAGGTGGTGGAGCGGGCGCTCCCGTTTCCCAACCAGCCGGGGTGGCAGTTCCACGACCACTGGATCGCGCTGGTCGCGCTGGCGGCCGGCGACATCGTCTACGTCGACCGGCCGCTCTACGACTACGTCCAGCATCGCGGCGCCATTCTCGGCCAAGTGGCAGCTGAGCCGCCGGGAGGCAAAGCCCGGCAGAGCCTCCTGTCGCGCTTCCGTGAGCGGTTGCGAACGTGGCGACCCGCGTACTTCTGCGGGTACACGCGCCTCGCGGTCCAGGCGCGGACCCTGCTGATGCGATGCGACGGGCTTCTCACCAAGCCGAAGCGACGCGCGCTCGAGCGCTTCGTGGCCGCGGACCGCTCCCTGATCGCCTTCGCATGGCTTGCCGGTCGCCCGCTGCGCCGCTTCGCAGGGCACGGCGAGACGCTCGCCGCCGAGGCGCAGCTCGCACGGGGGATCGTCTGGCGCCGGACGGTCGGCCTGCGCGCGCCGCTGCGAAGACCGCACCGATTCGCCGCGGATGCGAGCATTCCGCCATGCGGCCCGGACAGCTTCGGACAGAGGCGGCTGCGGCGGTGGCGGGCGGGAACGCCACGGAGGAGGACATGACGGTCACTGAGGCGGCGCCTCCCTCGGCGTCGCGCGTCGCCGACAACCCCGTCGTAATCGAGGCGCGCGACATCGACAAGACCTTCCGGATCCCGAAACAGCGGATCGACTCGTTCAAGGAGCGCGCGGTCCATCCGTTCCGCTCGCAGGAGTTCCGCGAGCTGCGGGCGCTCAAGGGGATCTCGTTCGACGTCCACAAGGGCGAGTTCTTCGGGATCGTCGGCCGAAACGGCTCCGGCAAGAGCACGTTGCTGAAGATCCTCGCGAGCATCTACAGGGCCGATGCGGGGACCATCCGCATGGCGGGCCGACTCGCCCCCTTCATCGAGCTGGGCGTCGGCTTCAACCCCGACCTGACCGCGCGCGAGAACGTGGTCCTGAACGGCGTGATGATGGGGCTCTCGCAGCGCGACGCCGCCAGCCGCCTCGACTCGGTCATCGACTTCGCGGAGCTCCACGACTTCGTCGACCTCAAGCTGAAGAACTACTCGTCGGGGATGATGGTGCGCCTCGCCTTCTCGGTGATGCTCGAGGCGAAGGCCGACATCCTCCTGATCGACGAGGTGCTGGCGGTCGGAGACGCCTCGTTCCAGCAGAAGTGCGCCGACGCATTTCACGAGATGCGAGACGAGGGGCGGACGATCGTCCTCGTCACCCACGACATGGGCTCGGTCGAGAAGTACTGCGATCGGGCGATGCTCATCCACGACGGCGACCGCGTCTCGCTCGGGGATCCCGAGCACGTCACCCGCGAGTACCTGCGCCTGAACTTCCAAGGTGAGGGCCCCACGGGCGCCGGGGGCGAGTTTCCCGACCGCAACTCGCGCCTGATCGAGGCCTGGATCGAGAACGGGTCGGGGGAGCGGATCACCAACCTCGAGGTCGGCGAGACGATCCGCTTCCGCGCGGTGCTCGAGGCGCTCGAGGAGCTTCCCTTCCCGTTCTTCGGGATCCACGTCCGCAACGCCGACGGGACGCACCTCTTCGACATCAACCAGACGCTCTCGATCGACGACGACGACTCGAACTACGTCGCGCAGGGGCAGCACGTCCGGATCACGGCCGCGATCGAGAACTGGCTCCCACCGGGCCGCTACTTCGTCAGCTGCTGGGTCGTGCGCGGCCGCGAGTCGGGGCAGGTGGCGCTGCAGGCGATGGACGCACTCGACTTCGTCGTCTTCGGCATGGCCGGCACCGCCGGCCTCGTGAGGATCCCGGGCGAGGTCGAGGTCGTGGCGTACGACCCGGAGGACGCATGAGCGGAGCCAGCGAGGTGAGCCAGCCCGTCGAGCTCCGCGAGGTTCGTGGCCCTTCGGCGCTGGGCGGCGGGGCGAAGCGGTTCTTCGAGCTCCTCTACCTGATCTCGGTCACCGAGTTCAAGAAGACGTACTTCGGCACCGTGCTCGGATACCTGTGGTCGCTCCTGCGCCCGCTGATGACGTTCGCGGTCCTGCTGTTCGTGTTCACGAAGATCTTCAACCTCGGCGGGCGCGGCTCCGGCATCGAGCACTACCCGGAGATGCTGCTGTTCGACATCGTCCTGTTCGGCCTCTTCGCCGATGCCACGTCGCAGGCCGTGTCCTCCGTCGTCAGCAACGAGGGGATCGTGCGAAAGACGCAGTTCCCGCGCCTCGTGATCCCGATGTCCACGGTCTGCACCTCCCTCTTCAACTTCGGGATGAACATGATCGCCGTGGTCATCTTCTTTCTTGCCCTCGGCGTCGAGCCGATGTGGACCTGGCTCTTCTTCCCGGTCATCGTCCTCCTGGTCTTCGTCCTCGCCTCGTGCCTCGCCCTTCTGCTGTCGAGCCTGTACGTCCGTTTCCGCGACGTCGCGATCATCTGGTCGGTCATCTCGACCGCGCTTCTCTACGGAACGCCGGTGATCTACCCGCTGCAGGACCCGCCGGTGCCCGAGCAGTACCACCAGCTCCTCCTGATCAACCCGCTGACGCCGATCTTCGTGCAGGCGCGGACGTGGCTGATCGACCCGAGCGCCCCGGGGGCCGTGAGCACCGCGGGTGGCTTGGTCTACCTGCTGCCGGCGATCGCCATCTACGTCGGGGTGTGCGTTCTCGGGGTCTGGACCTTCAGCCGCTCCGCGCCGCGGGTGGCCGAAGAGCTCTAGCCCCCGGCGCCGAGCCCGAGGAGCCTCTCGACCCTCGCCAGCAGTGGGTCTGGGAGCGCCTCGTCCCAGCTCGCGGGCCAGGCGACGTGCGAGCCTCGGGCGCGGGCGGCGAGCTCGCCAGCCGAACCGCAGGCCCGCGTGAGCGCGGCGGCGACGCCGGCGACCGTGGCCTCGGCGGCGATCAGGTTCGGCGAGATCGCCGCCAGCGCCCCGGCGTCCTTGTTGGCGAACGTGTTCGTCACCGTCGGCATGCCCGCGGCCGCCATCTCGATCGGCACGAGACTGGGGTGGGGCGTGTACATGAGGGCGAGTCCGACATCGGAGGCGCGAAGCGTCGCCGCATACTCGGCTTGAGATGACCGGGGAACGAGGCGAACCGTTGCCCCTGAGCGCGGCAGCGTGAGCGAGCCACCTCCGAGTTCGACGGTGCCGATGCCCAGGAGCTCCCAGCCCTCGAGACGACCCTCTGCGGCGACGAGGTCCAGGGCCATCGCGCCGATCTCGAACAGGTTCCGGGACGCATGCTCCTCGGGCCGCGCGTAGAAGAGCAGCCGGCGGGGCGGAGGGCGCCTGAGCTCCTCCTCCGGGACCGGCCCCACCCGGGTGATGGCGTTCTCGAATGTCGCCGAGTCGGCCTCACCCCTCTCGCGGCCATTCGCGTACACCCCTAGGCGCTCGGCCGCGAACCAGTCGCGCAGGAGACCGGTCGAGAAGAGCGCCGTGTGCGGGAGGTCGTAGCTCGCTCGCGCGAAGGCCGCGGCGCTCCCCATCGGAAACGTGAAGGGCTCGTACTCCTGGATCAGGTAGAGGAAGCGCGAGGCTTGGAGTTGCGACAGCGCGCCGGCGGCCACATGGGCGGCGGTGAAATGCGTCGCGACCAGCGCGTCCGCGGGGTTGATCGGGATCGGCGTCGAGCGGTCGGCGGCGTCGGCGAGCTCGAGCGTCGAGATCGCATCGCCGATCCCCTCGTAGTCGGCGAGCCGCGAGCGCCAGTCGGAACCGGAGCCCCCGCCCTCGAGGGTGATGAGCCGCACCCGATGCCCGCGCTCCGCCAGGCGGCGGGTGAGGTTGAAGACGGCGATGAAGCCACCGAAGAAATGCTTGAGGTCGATCGCGGGGTGGACCACGTCGACCCGGCGCGGCTCGTCCTCCAGCACGTCGAGGCGCAGCGGTGCGACCTTGTCGGCGATCCAGAAGGCAGCTGTGGGTGCGCCGGACCGACAGCGCGGCCGCGACGAGGGCGCGAGCGGCGAGGTAGCCGCCGACGATCGCCATCGGGACCGCGATCGCGATCGCGATGGCGCCCGCGCCCCCGCTCTCCGCGCCGACCCCGATCGCAACGCCGGCGACCAGCGCTGCCGCCGGCGGGACGGCAACGAGCGCGAGGAGCGCTCGTTTCCGCGACGAGGATGTGGCGAGCGCCGCCCGCGCCAGGGACCGCACGCGGCCACGATATCCCGACCGTCCGGCGGTGGCCCCGCCGCCGGGCACCACTAGCATCGCGGCGTGGCCGCTGACCCCGCGAACGAGGAGCTCGACCGGCTGCGGCGAGAGCTCGCCGCGGTCGACGCGGAGCGGCTTCGTCTTCGCTCCGAGCTCGAGCAGGTGGGGCTCTCTCCGGTCGGGCCGATCGTCGGCCCGTCGCGCACCGCGCGGTCGATCGTCGAGCGGCGCCTTCGCCGGCTTCGTGGGCGATTCCCGCGGCGACGGCGCTCGGGGACCCGGCCGACCCGGCTCGCGCCGCCCCTATCGGGGTCGGAGCTCGCGTGGTCGGTGCGAAGCCGCCTCCGCCCGCGGGCGCCCGCGTGGAGGCCGGTCGCCGCTGCGCCCTCGACGGACTGGCTGACGCCGATCCTGGTCGACAGCTTCGGCCGCGACGGCAGCACCCTGATGATGGCCCTGCTGGCGACCTCGCCGCAGATCGTCGTCGAGGAGACGTACCCGTACGAGCGCCACTACTTCACCTACCTGTGGCGCTGGGCGCGGCTGCTCGGGCGCGAGGACTGGCCGGCGGCGCTGTGGCGGAAGGAGGACGTGGTCTCGCTCTGGCAGGAGGACCACTCCGCGCTGCTCGGCCCGCCTCCGTGGCTCCCCCGTGAGCTCTTCGAGGCGGGGCCGGACCGGGCGGCGATCTCGCGCCGGGCGTTCGAGCTGGTGTGGGGAGAGCTGTCGAGCCGCGCGATCGAGCGCGCCGCGGCCGCGGGCGGGGAGAGGCCGCGCTACTCGGCCGAGAAGCACGGCAACACGTGGCTCGTCGACGAGCGCGAGCTGCCTCCGCTGGAGACGGTCGTCCTCCTTCGCGATCCTCGAGACATCGAGGTCTCGATGTCGGCGTACGAGGACAAGGGAGCCCTCGACCAGCGTCGGGATCAATGCCCGGTGGGCGGGCGTCGATCGCCTCGACGGGGTCCTCGCCCGGCACCGGGGTCGGCTGCGGTGGATAGCGGGCCTGCTCGACGAGGGCACCGTGCCGGTCGTGCGCTTCGAGGAGCTGGCGGGTGACCTGGGCGCCGTCGCGCGCCGGCTCGGCGAGCATCTGGGCGTCGAGCTCGCCCCGGACTTGCTGGGCGCCGAGGCGCTCGCGGCGCGGCACGGCTCCACGGCCGACGTCGGCGCGGTGCGCTGGCGAGCCGAGCTCGACCCGGCGGTCGCCGAGCGGTTCAGCCGCGAGCTCGGTCCGGAGCTTCGTGCTGTCGGGCTCGACGACTGAAGGGCGCGCGCGCCAGGCTCGCGCCGAGCTTGAGCCCGATCCCGCCGTAGACCGCCGCGTTCACGAGCGGATTTCGATCCCCGGCGTAGTGCCGGCGGTAGAAGCGGTACATCCCGTAGTGAAAGGCGTAGTTGAGCCTCGGGCTCCGGATCGGGCCGCTGGTCCCGGCCTTGACGTGAATCACGGTCGCCGCGGGCTCGTACCAGGTCGTCCAGCCGGCCTCCCGTAACCGGTAGCAGAGGTCGAGGTCCTCCATGTACATCCAGTAGCCCTCGTCGAAGAGACCCACCTCGGCGAGCGCGGAGCGGCGCAGCAGCATGCACGCCCCGTTCACGGCGTCCACGGGGCCCGACCCGACCTCGGGAGCCCGGTAGGCGGCCAGCTGCCCGTTCTCGCGGCGCCGGCCGACTCCCGTGAAGTGGCCCAGCGCCGAGAGCGGGGTTGGGAAGCCGCGGCGCGCCGCGTGGTCGAAGGTGCCGTCGGGCAGCTCGAGGCGCGGGCCGCAGATGCCCACCCGCCTTTCGCGCTCCATGACGGCGAGCAGCACGTCGAGCGACCCGGCAGTCACGCGCGTGTCGGGGTTCAGGGCGAGGACGTATGGCGCGCCCCCCGCCCTGATCGCGAGGTTGGTCGCCGCGGCGAACCCGAGGTTGCCGCTCGCCCTCGTGAGCTTCACGTCTGCGAACTCCGCCGCGACCATGTCGGCGGTGCCGTCGCCCGAGGCGTTGTCGACGACGTGGACGGACATCGGCTCACTCGGGGGGTGCGCGGCGAGCGAGGCGAGGCAGTCGCGCAGCATCGCCTCGCATCGGTAGGCGACTATCGCGACCTCGATGCTGCTCTTGCTCAATGCTTGAGAACGAGCCCGAGGAAGCGCTGCGTGCGCTCGTGTTGGGGGGCGTCGAGGACCCTGCTGGGTGGGCCCTCCTCGACGACGACGCCGCCATCCATGAAGACGACGCGATCGGCGACGTCCCGCGCGAAGCCCAGCTCGTGGGTGACCGCCACCATGGTCATCCCGGAGCTCGCGAGGTCGCGCATGACGTCGAGCACCCCCTTCACGAGCTCGGGATCGAGCGCGGAGGTCGGCTCGTCGAAGAGCATGAGCTTCGGCTCCATTGCAAGCGCGCGGGCGATCGCGACGCGCTGCTGCTGGCCTCCCGAGAGGCGAGCCGGGTACTCGTCGATCTTGTCGGCGAGGCCGACGCGGTGGAGGAGCTCGCGCCCACGCTCGATTGCCTGCTTCTTGTTGACCCTCTTCACGAGCACGGGCGCCTCGATCACGTTCTGGATCGCCGTCTTGTGGGGGAAGAGATTGAAGCGCTGGAAGACCATGCCGATCTCAGAGCGGCTCTTGGCGATCTCCGCATCGCGCTGCTCATACAGCTTGTTCTTGTGCTCTCGATAGCCGACGAACTGGCCGTCGACCGAGAGGCGCCCGCCATCGATGTTCTCGAGGTGGTTCACGCAGCGCAGGAAGGTGGACTTTCCCGAGCCGGACGGCCCGAGCAGGCACATGACCTCCTTCGGCGCAACCTCGAGCGAGATTCCCTTCAACACCTCCAGAGCCCCGAAGCTCTTGTGGACCTGCTCGGACTTGATCATCGGTTCGCTCATCGGTGGTCCTCCGGAAGCCTCGGCGGCTCGGGCCCGTCGTCGGGCGGGAGCTCGACCTTCGCGTGCTTGGGCCAGAAGTTCTGGCGGATCCGCCCGATCAGCGTCGGCGCCTGGGCCTGTCGCGAGCTGCCGCGGCCGTAATAGCGTTCGATGTAGTACTGGCCGACCGAAAGCACCGACGTCACGGCGAGGTACCAGATGCTCGCCACGATCAGGAGCGGGATGGTCTTGTAATTCACCGAGTAGATCAGCTGCGATGCATAGAGCAGCTCGGTCACGGTGATGACGCTCACCAGCGAAGTGGTCTTGAGCATCGAGATCGTCTCGTTGCCGGTCGGCGGGATGATCACCCGCATCGCCTGCGGGAGGACGATGCGGCGCATGGTCTGCAGGTTGGTCATTCCGAGCGCGTGCGCCGCCTCGGTTTGGCCCTCGTCGACGGAGATGATCCCAGCGCGGACGATCTCCGACATGTAGGCGCCCTCGTTCAACCCGAGCGCGAGCATGCCCGCGACGAACGGCGTGATGATCGTGTTGGCGTCGAAGTGGATGAACGACGGGCCGAACGGCACCCCGAGGTCGATAGTCGGGAAGAGCGCCGAGATGTTGAACCAGATCAGGATCTGGACCAGGATCGGCGTCCCCCGGAAGATCCAGATGTAGATCCAGGCCGCGCTGGAGACGAGCGCGTTCGGCGACAGGCGCATCAGCGCGAGGACGACGCCGAGGATGATCCCGATCACCATTGCGACAACGGTCAGCTCGAGCGTCAGCACGAGCCCGTCCAGGATCCTGCTGTCGGTCAGGTACTGGCCGACGACCCCCCACTCGAAGTTGGAGTTGGTCGCGATCGCGCGGATGATCGCGGCGAGGAGGATCGCGACCACGCCGGCCGCGATCCAGCGGCCGGGATGGCGGACCGGAACCGCCTGAATCTCTTCAGGCGGTTCCGGCTGGGCTGCTTGAGTCGCCGCTTCCACCGATGCTCACATGGTGGTCGACTTGCCTTCGGCTAGGAGGCCGGCACGTTCGTCGGGTTGATCTCCGGGTTCGTGATCGCGCCGTCCTCGAGTCCCCAGTAGTCGAGGATCTTCTTGTAGGTGCCGTCCGCCATGGTTGCCTTGACGGCCGCGAGCACCGGCTTCGTCAGGCCGCTGTCCTTCGACATCGCGATGCCGTACGCGGCCTCGCCATACGGCTTGCCGGAGAGCTTGAACTGCCCGCCCGACTGCTGCACGGCATAGTCCGCCGGCGGCGAGTCAGCCATCGCGACGTCGGCACGGCCGCTCGACAGAGCTAGGTTGACCCCGTTCTCGTCCGGGAAGACCTCGACCGTGACGCCGGGCTTGCCGGCGGACGTGCACTTCTTCCCCTGCGCGGTAGCGTCGTTCTGCTGTGTTGTCCCCTTCTCCGCCGCGACCTTGTGGCCGCAGAGGTCGGCGAGCGACTGGATGTTCGGACCGCCCTGCGCCTTGACGAAGAACGAGGTTCCGGCGTTTAGGTAGGTGACGAAGTCAACCGTCTTCTCGCGGACCTTCGTGACCGTGAACGACGACATCCCGAGGTCGTACCTGTTCGCCGCGAGGCCCGGGATGATGCTGTCGAACGTCACGTTCTTGACGTCGGCGCTGAGTCCCATCAGCTGGGCAAACGCCTTTGCGAGGTCGGCGTCGGCCCCGATGACGGTGCTGCCGTCCGATGCGATGAACTCGTCCGGGGCGTAGGTGGCGTCGGCGGCCACGGAGAGTGTGCCGCTCGACTTGACCGAGCTCGGCAGCTGGGCGACGATCGACTTGTCGGGCGACAGGTTGATCCCGGGCGTCGCGGTGAGATTCGTGCTCGTGCCGCCGCTAGAGCCGCTGCTGCTCGAGCTCGAGTTGCTCGAGCCGCACCCGGCGGCGACCGCCGTCACTGCGGCGACGCATAGCGCGGCCGCCAGTCTCGTACGAGTTCCTCTCATCACACCTCTCCTCAATTCAGCCAAATTCTGGCGCTCCATCCCGGACCGCCACTGAGAACATAACGCTCCCTCAGCTCGCGCGCCGTAGCGTCCGCTCGAGAGCGCCGCGCAGGATGCGCTGCGCGGACCCGCTGTCGATCGTTCCACCGAGCCAGCGCGCGCACAGCCCGTCGATCAACGACACGAGAACGTCCGCCGCGGCATCGGCGTCGACCTCGGCGTCGACGGAGCCGTCGGCGATGGCCGTGCGAATCGCATAGGCCACCTCGGAACGCCACTCCTCGGTCACCTTCTTCACCGCGCCGCGAAGGTCGGGGTCGAAGACGGCCGAGGCGCTCACCTCGCCCCAGACGATTGCCGCATCACGGACGGCATCGTCGTCGTCGAGCTCGCCGAGCAGGGCCGCCTCGAGCGCCTCGTAGCCGGTCGCGCCGGGGATGCCGGTGTTGGCTCCGCGCAGCGCCGTTGAGGGCGCCTGCTCGCTCGCGTGCTCGAGCGCGGCGCGAACCACGCCGGCGCGCGATTCGAAGTGGTAGTAGAGGAGCGCGGGGGAGACGTCGGCGGCCTCGGCCACCGCCTCGATCCGCATCCCTCTAACGCCGCTGCGCGCGATCGCGCTTGCGGCGGCGACCACGATCGCCTGGCGGGTGTCGCGGCGCGCCTCGGTGGTCTGGCGCGATGCCGCCATCGGCGGCGATGTTGGCAGGTTGCCCGCCTGCGGGCGCCGCCCATCACTACACTTTCGATAGTGCTCGAGCCGGTCAACCGTCCGTGCGGCGGCCGCTACGGCGACGTCGTCCAATCGATCGGCAACACGCCGCTGGTCGAGCTTCCCACCCTCTCCCCCCGCGAGGGGGTGCGCCTGTTCGCGAAGCTCGAGGGCCGCAACCCCACCGGCTCGGTGAAGGACCGCGTGGCGCGCTCGATGATCGAGTCGGCCGAGGCCTCCGGAGCGGTCGAGCCGGGGCAGACGATCCTCGAGCCGACCTCGGGCAACACCGGGATCTCGCTGGCCATGATCTGTCGCCGCAAGCGATACCCGCTGCGGGTCGTCATGCCCGACAACGTCACCGAGGAGCGCACCCAGCTCCTGCGGATGTACGGCGCCGAGATCGTCTATTCGGAGGGCGCGAAGGGCTCCAACGGCGCCGTCGAGATGGCGCTCGAGCTTGCGGCTGCCGATCCGTCGCTCTACATGCCGTACCAGTACGGCAACGACGCCAACCCTCGAGCGCACTACGACGGCACGGCGGTCGAGATCCTCGACGAGCTCGACGAGGTGACCGCGTTCGTGGCCGGCCTCGGCACCGGCGGAACGCTGATGGGCGTCGGCCGGCGCCTGCGGGAGAACGACCCCGAGACGAAGATCGTCGCCGCCGAGCCGATGCAGGGCGAGCTGGTCCAGGGCCTGCGCTCTCTGGACGACGGGTTCATCCCGCCGATCGTCGACATCTCGCTGCTGGACCGGAAGATCATGGTCTCCAACAGCGACGCGATCGTGTGGACAAAGCGCCTCCTCGACGACGAGGGCCTGTTCGCCGGCGTCTCGACGGGCGCCGTCGCCGCGATCGCCGTCCGGATCGCCGGCGAGCTCGAGGCGGGAAACGTGGTCTTCATCGCGCCCGACGACGGCTGGAAGTACCTGTCGTCCGGGGTCTACACGAAGCCCCTGGAGGAGCTCGAGGGCATCGATTCGACGGTTTGGTGGTGAGCAGCGGGCCTGGCCGCGGGCCGCTTCGGTTTTGGAGGCGGCCTCATCGCGCGTGCGCGAGCTGGCGAGCTCCTACATCCCTCCCGACTTCGCCCACGTCCCCGACCCCGACGCCGCGATCTTCCTCTGCGCGGTCGACCACCGGACCGGCTACCGGGGCCGCTATCTGGTTGGCGGGCGAGGCCCGTTCAGCGGCAGCGCGCTCATGTGGGAGGTCGGGCTGCTCGCGGCGCGGCGCGAGCCCGGTCTGCTGACGGCCCCGGCGCTCCTCGGGGTCGGTGGGGAGCGCGTCGCGGCGATCTTCCGGATCGGCGGCGAGACCGTCGCCGGCGCCGACGGTCCGCGGGGCGCTCTGGCGCGATCTCTCCGACCGCCTCGAGATCGACTACGCCGGCAGCGCCGCGCTCCTACTCGACGCGACCGACGGGCGGCTCGGCGGGCCGGGGGGGCTCGTGGCGCGGCTGGCCGGCAGCGAGGCCTACGGTGACCCGCTGGCGAAGAAGGCGTTCCTGTTCGCGAAGATCGCCGAGCGCCGCGGGTGGATCTGTGTCGCCGACCCTGATGCCTGGGAGGTCAGCGCGGACAACGTGCTCATGCGGGTCGCGCTGCGCGCCGGCCTCGTGGAGCCCGGGACCCTCGACGAGGTGCGGCCGGCGACCCGGGCGGCGTTCAAGGCGCTCGCCGTCGAGGCGGGCGTGAGCCCGCCGGTGCTCGACGACCTCCTGTGGGAGCTCGGCCGCGACGACCCGGACCTGCTCGGCGACGTCGCGGGTGACGTGCGTGAGCCGCCGCGCGACCCCGGCTCGCACTGGTACTAGCCGCCGTCAGACGTCGCGGAGGCGGATCGGCCCGCTCGCGGCGCCGCTCACGAGCTGGCGCGAGACCGGCTCGCTCGACGCGAACACCTCCGCGGCCGGGCCGTTCGTGAGCACGCGCCCCTCGTGGATGACGGCGGCGTGGTCCGCCAGCTTTCGAGCGGCCGACATATCGTGGGTCGTCAGCAGGTAGGTGGCCCCCGTGTTGCGCTGGGTGTCGCGGATCAGCTCGCAGAGAAGGGCCAGCCGCACGCCGTCGATCCCGCTGTCGAAGTCGTCGATGATCACGATGCGCGCCTCGAGGGCGAGCGCGCGCGCGAGCGCGACCCGCTTTGCCATGCCCGAGGAGAGGTGCTCGGGCATCAAGCGCGCCTGGTCGCGAAGCCCGACCTCGCCGAGGCGCGCCATCGTGACCTCGGTGATCCGCTCCTCGGACCAGCGATTGCGCTCGCGCAGCGGGAAGGCGACGTTCTCGAACACGTCGAGCGAGAAGAAGAGCCCGCAGCTGAACGGGAGCGTGCCCTGAAGCACTGCGCTCATCCCGCGTCGCAGCTCGTAGAGCTCCTCTTCGGTGAGCTTCGAGAGGTTCCGGCCCTCGACCCGCACGAACCCCGAGGTCGGCCGCATCAGCCCGAGAACGTGCTTGATCGTCACCGTCTTCCCTGCGCCGGACGGCCCGAGGAGCGTGGTGATGCGACCCTCGGGGACCTCCAGGTCAACCTCGTCGAGTACGCGCTGCGACCCGAAGCGCTTGACGACGCGCTGAAGATCGATGGCCATGCCCGGCTTGCCTTCGGTGGTCACAGTGGCACCAGCGGCGGGTCCTTCGCAAGCAGGAAGAACCACACGATCATCACGGCGAGGGCGATCACGAGCGATCCCACGAGGATGGGCTCGAGCGGACCGTGCAGGTAGCGGGGCGCCACCCCGAGCTCCTCCTCCTCTGCCTCGTATTGGGCGAGGACCCCGGTGATCGCGAGGTAGGTGCGGTTGAGCCAGGCCAACACCAGTCCGAGCAGCAGCATCGAGGCGATCGTCAGCGGCAGGGCGATCACGTACTCCTCGGCGCTCGACCCCGCGATCTTCGACCCGACCCAGAGGCATCCGAGCGGGACCGCCGTCCAGAGCGCGAACGATCCGACGGCCATGAGGACCAGGAGCATCGCGGCGACGATTCGATCGCCGCCGCTCGCGGCTTGCGGACGAGCGAGCATGGTGTGCGCCACGCCCACCTTACCGGCGTCCCTTCCGCGCGCCTCCGGTCACGGCGCCACACTCGACGACGGGTCGATGTTGTGCGCTAAGAACAGGAACCACGCGCTGATCGCGATAACTGCGATCACGAGCGACCCGATCAGGAGCGGCTCCAGGGGGCCGCGGAGGAGGCGCTGGCCGGAGCCGGCGCCGAACTCCTCGTCCTCGGCGGCGTGGCGGGCGATCACTCCGGTGACCCGCAGGTAGAGCGCGTTAAGCCAGACGAGCAGGGCGCCCCACGCGATCATCGCCGCGATCGTCATCGGGAGGTCGAGGAGGTAGTGCTGGGCGCTCGAGCCGGCGACCTTCGAGCTCGCGTAGAGGCACGCGGCCGGCACGCCGAGCCAGAGCGCGAATGAGCCGAGAGCCATCAGGGCCAGCAGGAAGCCCGCCGCCAGCCGATCCGCGACCCGCGCCGTCCGGCTTCGCTCGATGGCCTCCGCGCGCGCCGTCACGTCAGCCCCCGATCGGAGCGCGCGGGTTGGTGCCCCAGAAGACGAGCGTCCCGAGCATGCCGATGATGTGGACTAAGACGATGTTGAGACCATCGACTTGGCGGTCGCCCGGCCGACCCCGAACGGCGGAAGATGAGGAAGCCCCCTCCCTCGCTGCCAAGAGCCCAGCACCCCCTACCGAATCTGCGAGATCTCCGGATGGGTGGCGAGCAGCGTCTGGGTGAAGACGTAGTTGAAGGCAAAGACGCCGAGGAAGGCGATCACCACCGCCTCGTTGACGGCTCGACCCACCCCCTCGGCGCCGCCGGAGGCGTTCATCCCCTTGTAGCAGCAGACGATCGCGATGATCGCCCCGAACAGGGTGCACTTGGCAAGCGAGCCCCAGAGGTCGGTGATCGAGGCGTTACTGAACAGGGTCGCGAAGAAGCCCCCGAGCGGCTGCCCGTAGGCGATCTCGGCGAAGATCCCGCCACTGATCCCGAAAAGCAGCGCGTAGATGTCCATCAGGCCGGTGATCAGCATCAGGCTGAGAAAGCGCGGGACGACGAGGTTTTTGATCGGGTCGACGCCGAGGACCTGCAGGGCGTCGAGCTCCTCGCGGATCTTCCGGGCCCCGAGGTCGGCGGTGATCGCGGTCCCGGCGACCCCGGCGACGACGACCGCGGTGACGAAGGGGGCGAACTCGCGCACCGAGGCCAAGATGAAAAAGCCCCCGAGGCGGTCGAGGGCGCCGAAGAGGGTGAGGAAGTTGGCCGCCTGAAGGCCCGGGGCTCCGAAGCCGAAGGCGATCGTCGAGATCATCATCGGGAACCAGCAAAGCTGCAGGGCGAACAGGAACTGGCCGATGAACTCGCCCCCGTAGGGGTAGGGGGGCTTGACCGTGGCGACGATCGTCTTCCCGGTCAGGATGACCATGTTGCCGACCTGCTCAAAGAGCCCCTTGGCGGGAAGGAAAGCCCTATCGGCAACGGTTCTGACCATTACGGGCAGCCGGACGAGACCTTCACGCGCCACCAGCGCATGAGCGCGCCGAGCGGTCCGGCCGCGGGGGCGACGCTGTAGGTCGTGCATCCGGGGTCGCCAAGCTCGTCCGCGCGGACCCTGTCCCACTTGCGGCTGGCCGGATCGGCGACCATCGCGTCGAGCCGCGCGCGGGCGCCGCGGCGGCGCTGCTCGCTTCGCGACGCCTCCTCGCGGGCTACGGTGAGACGGCGCAGCAGGGCGTCGCGCGTTTCCTCGAGCTCCGCCACGCCGGCGATGTGCGCCATCTCGCCGCGCCCGGACGGGGGCGCCTCGCGCGGGAGGTCCAGGGTGTAGGAGGCGAGCTCGGCCTCGAGTCGCGCGATCTGCTCGCGAAGGGTGCGGCGGACCGCGCCCGTGTCGCTCGCCGCAGTGGGGTCAGGGGCGGGCGGCTCCTCGATCTCGGGCGGCTTGTCGAGCCCGTCCGGAATCAAGGCGCAAACCATCGCCACCATCGCAAGGTCCCGCGGGTCGAGGCCCGCTTCACGGGCGCGGTCGATTGCCTCGCCTGCGATTCGCTCGAGCTCCGGCGATGGAGTCGCCGCCGCGCCCACGAACGTGCCGAGCCCGTGGTGCGTGACGACCAGCCCCTGCTCCTCGAGCTTCGAGTAGACGGAGCGGACGGTGTTCACGTTCACGCTCGACCAAGCGGCGAGCTCGCGGACGCTCGGAAGCTTGTCGCCGGGGAGGAGGCGCCCGCAGGTGATCAGGGCACGCAGGCGCCACCCGAGCTGGAGGCCGACGGGGACCTCGTCGTCGACGTCGGGCTGGAACGGCGGCACGCCCGCCCGCCGAACCGGATCTCGTATGTCCGCGCGAGACTGTGCCATCAAACAGGCACACCTTACCAGAGGTGAGCCATTCATGTAGCACAGTCATGACTCACCGTGGGCGCCAAGTAGCTTCTTCGGCGTGAAGCGAGATCCGCAAATCGCCCCCGGCGACGGCGAGGTGGCCCTCGCCACGCTGCGGCCGGTGCTCGAATACGGATGGCCGGCCGGGGCCGGCTGGCTTCCCGGCGACGACCCGGAGGCCGCGAAGGCGGTCCTGGAGCAGCCCGTTGGGCGGGCGGTGGCGTTTCGCCTCCGCGTGGACGGGCGCTGGCGCCTTCGCGCGGAGGTCGGTCTCCCTGAGGGCGCGGCGCCGGCGCTGGCGTGGGCTCGGGTTGCACTGCGCGAGCCCGGGAGCGCCGATACGGCGATCTGGTGGGGCGTCCTCGCGCGCGCGGGCACGACCCTCTCGCGTAACTTCGACGTGGAGCTGGACGGCGCTCAGGGGGAGGTCGACCTCGTCCTCCGGGCCGGGGGCCTCGGCGTCGACCGGGTGCGGTGGACCGACCCGGTCCTCCATCGTGAGGAGGCTCCGTGACGACGCTGATCTCCATCCTCACCCCCGTCCACGATCCGGATCCTGAGCACCTCGAGCAGATGCTCGCCTCGGTTCGCGCGCAGACGTTCGAGGGCTACGAGCTCTGCTTGGTCGACGACGGCTCGAGCGACGAGCGGGTGATCGACAGGCTGCGACGGGAGGAGGCCGCGGACGAGCGCGTCAAGCTCCTTCGCCGCGAGAGCGCCGGGGGGATCTCGGTCGCCACCAACGCGGCCCTCGAGCTCGCGACAGGGGAGTTCGTGGCTCTGCTCGACCACGACGACACGCTCGTTCCGGACGCCCTCGAGGCGCTCGCCGAAGCGATCGCCAGCCGGCCCGACGCGGACTTCCTCTACTCCGACGAGACGCTGGCGCTCGACGGACGCGCCATCTGGGTCCATCTCAAGCCGGACTGGTCGCCCGACCTGTTCCGGTCGGTCATGTACACGTGCCACCTGAGCGCCTACCGTCGCTCGTTGGTGCAGGACCTGGGCGGGCTCCGAGGCGAGTTCGACGGATCGCAGGACTACGACCTCGCCCTTCGGGTGAGCGAGCGGACGGACGCCATCGTCCACATTCCCCGCTCCCTCTACAACTGGCGAATCCACGCCGACTCCGTGACCGGCGATCCGAACGTCAAGGGCTACGCGTATCCGGCCGGCCAGCGGGCGCTGGCGGGGCACCTGGACCGGCGCGGCGTGGAGGCGGAGATGCAGTACGGCGCGCGGCCCGGGCAGTACCGGGTTGTGCACCGCGTTCCGCGATCGGTCGACGTCGCAATCGTCGCACCGGTCCTCCATCGCCCCCCGGCACCCGACCTCAGGCGAGCCGCGGAGACGTGGCTTCGAAGCTCGCACCCCACCTGGCGCCTCGTTCTCGCGGGCCCGCAGGACCTCGTGGGCGAGTGGGGACGTGAGCTTTCGGCGCCGCTTGGGGAGCGCCTCGTTGTGGTAGACGACCCCGGCCCGCGCGGCGCCGCGGCGCTCCTCAACCTCGGCGTTCGCGCCACGGATGCCGAGCACGTGATCATGCTCGATCAGCCGGTGGAGACGCTGACGCCATCGTGGATCTCGCGTCTGGTCGGGTACTCCGCCGAGCCCGACGTCGGCGCTGCGGCGGCCAAGACGCTCAGTCCGGATGGGCGCATCGAGCACGCGGGGATCGTGCTCAGCGATGGGGCTCCGCTTCCGGTGCTGCACGGCGCTTCCGGCTCTCACGAGGGTCCCGTGGCGATCACCGAGATCGTCTCGAACTTCTCGGCACTCAGCGGGACCGTCGCCACTCGGCGCGAGCTCCTCGAGGCGATGGGCGGCCTCGACGAGGACCTCCGCGAGCTTGCGATCCCCGACTTCTGCCTGCGCGCGCGCGAGGAGGGCCTGCGGATCGTCTCGGTGCCGGACGCGATAGTGCGCCGGCTCGACGGGGCGGTGCCGGTGAACGACCTTCGGGCGCACGAGCTGTTCCAGCGGCGCTGGCGCGTCCGGCTCGCGCGCGATCCCTACCTCAACCCGAACTTTCTCCGCCATCGAGGCGACTTCCAGCCCCGCATGGGCATCGCCTAGTCAGGCGGCGTCGCGCCGGCCATCAGCCGCGGGGAGTTCTCGACGATCGCCTCGAACGGCGCCGCCTTCGACAGCCGCGTGATCGAACGCAGCGAGGAGCCCGACGAGCGATACCGGGCCAGGATCTGCGGCACCTGGATCCCATAGCCGCCGCTCTCGGCGATGCGGCACCAGAGGTCGTAGTCCTCCCACACGTAGAGGCGGCGGTCGGTCCTGTATCCGCCGAGGTCGCGGAGATGGGAGGTCCGGATCAGCGCCATCGCGTCGATGTAGTTGCCCCTGCGGAACAGCGACGGGTCCCACCCGGGAACGTTGATGAGCGCGCTGCCGCCGGCGTCGACGTAGCCCTCGAGGTCGCCGAAGACCTCGATCAGCGGGTAGGCGAAGGTCGCCTTTGGGTCCTGGTCGAGGGCCGAGACGAGGCGATCGAGGCAGCGGGGGTAGATCTCGTTGTCGGAGTCGAGGACGAAGCAGTACCGGCCGCGAGCGAAGTCGACCGCGGTGTTGCGCGCCGCCCCGAGTCCGCGGTTGACCTCGTGGCGCACCAACTTCACCGCGACGTCGGCGTGCTCCCTCATCCACGCCAGCGCGACGTCGCCCGAGCCGTCTGTCGAGCCGTCGTCGACCACGACGATCTCGAAGTCGCGGAAGCGGCTGCGAACGGCGGAGTCGAGGGCCTCCCCCATGACCTCGCCGTGGTTGTAGAGGGCGGTGAGCACCGTCACCGTCGAGTTCCGGCGGCCGCGCCAGGCCGTCGTCTCGGCGATCGGCGTGATCTCCGGGGGCTCGCTCCCCTGGTAGCGGACCGAGCGCTCGAGGCGCGCCATGCCCCGCCGGAGCTGGACCATGTCGAGGCGGGCGTCCATGATCCCGGCGCGAAGGGCGGCCAGGTCCTCGTCGCCGGCATCCTCCTCCTGAGGTCGAGGCTCGGCCGGCACGCGGACGCTCTTCGCCGGCCCGATCCGCGGCGACGCGACGATGCTCCGCGCCGTTCCCGCGAGCTCGGCGACTGAGCGGGCAAGGGGGAGGCTGTCGCGCAGGAAGCCGTATGCCTGATCGCGGATCCGCTCGCGGTGGGAGTCGTCGCGAAGGAGGGCGTCGGTGATCAGGCCGAGCGATTCCGGTGCTCCGACGAGCAGATGCTCTCCCACCTCGAGCGGGTCGATCCCCACCGAGTGCTCGCTCACGACGACGGCGCCGCAGAGCATGGCCTGGACGGCCCGGAGCCACTCGAAGTACGGCCGCCTCGAGGCGTGCAGGTTGATCACGACCTTGCTGCGGGCCATGAGGTCCCACTTTCCCTCGGTCAGGAAGCTCGTCGACTCCGCGCTGTTCGGGCGGACGTTGTCTGAGAGGCGGAGGTATGAGTTCCACCCCGTGAGGAGCTTTCCGTAGGAGGCGAGATGGCGGAGCCGGCGGGGTGAGCCGTTGCCGAGGAACAGCACGTCGATGTCGCGCTCGCGCTCGGGGTCGAACCGGTCCCACTCCGGCGTATGGCCGAACTGGAACCGGCGAGCGGGGGCGCCCGAGGCCACGAGGCTCTCGACCGCGTAGCTGTTGATGTCGAACGTCGCCGCCGCGCACTGCGAGATCTCGACGCCAAGGCCGAAGAAGAACGAGCCCGGTTGCTCGGTCGACAGCACGATCGTCCGCGAGAGGATCTCGCCGGGCGGCAGGGCGCGGTGGCCGAAGAGCAGCACGTACTCGTGCGGCGCGACGAACACGTAGACCTGGTCGTCGCGCGGCGGCGGGAAGAGCTCGTGCACCGACGACTGGACGCCCTGGCGGTCGAGCTCCGAGCGGATGGCCGCGACCATCTCGTCGAAGAACCAGTTCCCGCCCGAGGCGACGACGAAGGCAAGCTCCGGCACGGGCGCATCGTAGTCTTCCCGCCATGGATACCGACCTCGCTGGGACGCGGGACGACGTTCCGGAGCGCTTCGTCCCCGACGAGATGCGGGGACAGCTGATCGAGGCCGAGCACGTGGCCCGATACCAGTGGGCCGCCGCGATCGCCTCCGGGCGCCGGGTCCTCGACGCCGGCTGTGGCACCGCCTACGGCACGGCGATCCTCGCCAGGGCGGACGCTCGATCGACGACGGGGATCGACGTCGCCGGAGCGGTGCTGGAGGCGGTGCAGGGCGGCATGCCGGAGGGGGTCCGGCTCGACGTCGGCGACGTGCGCGAGCTGCCCTACGAGGACTCGAGCTTCGACCTGGTCGTCTGCTTCGAGGTCATCGAGCACGTGGACGACCAGGCGCAAGGCCATTGGCGAGATGGCGCGGGTCCTCGCGCCGTCGGGCGTGCTCTTGGTGTCGTCGCCGAACCGCGAGATGCACCCGCCCATCAACCCCCACCACGCCCACGAGTTCCTCCCGGACGAGCTGGCGGCAGCGCTCGGCGAGAGGTTCGAGCGGGTCCGGCTGGTGCGTCAGCACCCCTACCTGGCGTCGGCGATCCTCAGCGACCAGCAGTTCGAGACCGGGGAGGGTGAGGTTCTCCCCGGCGTCCCGATCCGCAAGCAGGTGGGCGATGAGATCGGCAAGGAGATGTTCACGCTCGCCGTCGCCGGCAACGGCGAGCTTCCGGACATGCCTCAGTCGGCGACGCTCACGAGCGACCTGTCGTTGCGCCACTACTTCGACGTCGTCGACGAGCAGGGTGCGGTGATCCAGGACCTGAGAAGCCGGATCGCCGAGCTCGACCAGCGCGTGGCCGCGCAGCAGGAGACCGCCGAGCGCCTGATGGCGACCGAGGCCGAGCTGGCCCGCGTCCCGGAGCTGGAGCTTCATCTCGAGCGCGCTCGCGCCGTGATCGCGCAGCGGGATGAGCAGCTGCGGGAGACCGACGAGCACCTACGGGAGGTGCTCGGCTCCTCGAGCTGGCGGCTGACGCGGCCGCTGCGCGCCGCGATGCGCATGCTCGGGACACGCCGCCGCTAGACGGTCGAATCGATCGTCTAGGCTCGCTCAGGTGCGCATCGCCCGCGAGCTCGTCGACGAGATCGTCGCCCACGCAAAGGAGGAGGCGCCGAACGAATGCTGCGGCGTGATCGGCGGCGCCGATGGTCGCGCGACGAGCGTCCGGCGCGGGGAGAACCTCCACGCGAGCCCATTGCGGTTCGAGATCGCCGACCCGATCAAGCTCTTGAACGCGATCGAGGCCGACGGGGAGGAGCTGGTCGGCATCTACCACTCACACACGCGCAGCGCCCCCCTTCCCTCGCAGACCGACGTCAACCTCGCGCGGCTGTGGCCCGATCCGCTGTGGGTGATCTGCGGCCTCGCCGATCCCTCCGTACCCGAGGTGAGAGCGTTTTCGATCGCCGATGGGAGCGTCGAGGAGGTCGAGCTCACCGTCGAGGGGGCCTGACGCTGGCGGCCACCGAACCGCTCACGTGCCCGGCGTGCGGCGCGCAGCACCCGGCCAGCGAGCGGTTTTGCCGTGAGTGCGGCATGCCGCTCGTCGCGGCGGGGGCCGAGACGCCTGCCGACGAAGCGCAGGAGCGAGCTCGCAAGGTGAAGCCGCAGTACCTGGGCGGCGACCTCGTGAAGGTCGCGTTCGCGCGCAACCTCGCCGAGGCCCAGCTGATCCAGGGCATCCTGCTGGAGGAGGGGATTCCGAGCGTCGAGCGGCGCAGCCGCGGCTTCGACGTGCCGGACTTCCTCGCCGGCGGCCCGCGCGACATCCTCGTGCCGCAGGCCGCGGACAGCGCGGCGCGACAGCTGATCGTCGACCTCGGCGGCGATCCCACGGCGCCGGGGCCGGCGTCGAGCCTGGCAGAGAGGCCGCTGGCGTTCCTCGCCAAGTTCGCCGCCGTGATCGCCGCGGCCGCAGCTCTCGTCTGGGTGCTCTACCAGCTCGCGACCTAGAGCCGCTCAGAAGCCCGGCTCGTCCTCAATGGAAAGCCCCGCGCGCCGAGCCGGCATGTCGCGCAGATGGCGCCGCCACTCGCGCTCGATCTCGCCCATCGAGGCGTCGAACGCCATCTCGAGGTTGCCGGCCGCGCCCTCCCGGTGGAGCCGGCTCACCAGGCGGTCGCACGCCTCCGGCCCGCGCGTGCGCTCGAGCAGGTCGAACACGGTGCCGCCGAGGATGATCGCGTCGCGCGCTGAGGGGGGGAAGGCGGGCGGGCCGCCCTCGCGCAGGCGGCGGCTCACCGCGGCGCGGAAAAGGGAGGCCTGGCCGGCGAAG
The DNA here is from genome assembly GCA_963823245.1 of uncultured Actinomycetes bacterium. GTDB lineage: Bacteria > Actinomycetota > Thermoleophilia > Solirubrobacterales > 70-9 > JAWVFM01. The sequence continues at coordinate 116,073 of CAWGKQ010000011.1, forward strand.
TACTGCCCGCCGCCCTCGATGAGCCACGCCCAGCGGAGGTAGCGGGCGAACCGGCGCACCCCCCACGGGGGCGGGAGCCGGTCGTTGTTCTGGCCGAGAACGATCTGGACGTAGAGCCGCTCCGCGGTGCCGAGCAGGGCCGCGAACGAGTCCTCGCCGGCGGCGCGTCGCTCGGCGTGCTCGTCGTTGAGGACGTGTACCTCGGCCGCCATCGCCCACCCGGCCAGGTAGCGGCGGCCCGCGGGCGCGGCCGCCAGCCTGGCGGCGGGCAGGAACGGGTGGGCGGCCGCCAGCCAGGCGCCGCTCGGGTGCACGATCACGGTGATGCCGCCCGGGAACCGCCTCGAAGCGCTCCTCGAGCTCGAAGCGCAGCTCCTCGAGGCGGTCGAGGACCCGCTGCGCCGTCGGCTCGTCGACGCTCTCGTGCCGGGCGACGAAGGAGAGCGACTCGGTCTGGACCCAGGCCACGGAGCGCGAGATTACTCGCGCCATCCGGCGACCTCGGCCGCTGCGCGGCCTTCTGCTTCGGGTTCGTCACCGGCTTCGAGCCGATCACTTGAAGATCCACGTTGCATCGGAGGCCCCGGCCCGGCGGCAGGATGTCGCGGAAGCCGCCGGCGCGCGCTGGCCGTAGGAGCCGGGAGCCGGTGCCGCGAGGGCGGGGGAGGCGCCGAGCGCGAGCGTGCCGGCGACGGCCGCTGACTGCGGCCGCTGGCTCGAAGCGGAATGCGCGCCACCACCGCCTGCACCGGCGCGGACTGTAGAGCTGCGCTCGAGCCGTGCGCGCCGGTTGGCTAACGGCGAGCTGGAGCCGTCGCGTGTGGGCACGATCGTGCTGCACGGAAGCGATACGAACCAGCCCGCTGGTGCGATCGAGTCGGTGCGGCGAGCGCGCGGGTGGTTCGGCAGGAGTGGTCCGCCACCGCTGAAGCGCGCCCGACCAGCTGGTCGACTCGCTCGCAGGTGTCGCGCTGCCGAGGCTGAGGGACGTCGCGATCGCCACGCCCATGACCACCGAGCGTCGCGAGCACGGGCGCGCTGAGGCGTGGGCGCTCGGAGAGTTCGCCACGAGGCGTCGACCAGCACGAGCGCGGCGCTCACCAGCAGAAGGCCCGGGACGATCGCGTAGCGCGGCGAGAGCTGGGCGCGTTTCCCGGGCGGCCCACGGAGCAGCGCGCCGACGCCGCGTCCATGGCCGACGCGACGAAGAGGACGAGGGAGGTACCCGCACGCGAGCAGCACCACCCACCGCACCCGCGAGTCGACCCGCGGGATCGCGGAGACGAGCGCGATGAGCACCGGCCACCCCCACGGCGCCGAGAAGCGCCCAGCCGGTGTGCGACCAGGCTTCGCCGGCGAGCGCCTGGCCCAGGATCCCGCTCCCGACGACTCGCTGGACGTAGGCCCCGAAGACGTCGCTCGACCAGCTCGCCGGCCGGCGCGGCCTGCGAGTTGAGGAGTTGCACAGGCAGCTGGACCGCGAGGCCGAGGCCGAAGCCGCCAGCGGCAGGGCGTCGGCCCGCCCCCGCGCCGCGAGTGCCCGAAGCGCCGCGACCGGGACGAGGAACCAGGCGGCGACGGTGCTGAGGGCCGTCACGAGGAGAAAGGCCGAGCCGGCGACGGAGGCGCGCGTCGAGCGCGGACGCCAGAGGAGGACCCAGAACGAGGCGAGACCATGAACCACCCCACGTTGGTCGCATTGGCGACCGCGTCGATGTCGCCGAACGGGACCAGCACGGTCGCCACGGCGAGCCCCCCGCGAAGCAGGCGGTTGCTGATGTGCGCGGCGCTGGCGAACCAGACCACGAGGCCGCTGAGCGCGACGACGATCGCCGCCAGGATCGACGAGCCGGCGGGAGCGTCTCGAGCGGCGAGCCAGGCGGCACCCTCCCCGATAAGGCGCGGCGCGAGGACGAGGTAGCGCTGGTACGGGGTCACCAGGTCGCTCACGAAGCCATGCGTGAGCGCACCCTGTAGGAACACCGATCCGTCCTCGGCCCAGAGGGAGTGCAGCGCGGTCGACCACCCCACCCGGAACAGCTGAAGCACGACCGCGACGACGAGCAGGGCGACGACGAAAGCGACCTCGGCGACCCCGAACCGGGCGGAGGCGGGCGCCCGGGGAAAGAGCGATCCGTTCAGGTGGCGTCTGAGCGCCGCGATCCTCGCCATCGCCGCGTCAGTTCTCGCCCGCGGCCGTCTCGCGTTCATAGTCGAGCTCGGTGCGGATGCCGAGCTCGGCAAGGGCATCGCGGCCGGAGTCGATGGAGTCGGTCTCCGCGACGGCGGAGGCCAGCGGCACGGCGGCCCCGCATGGCCGCCGGTGGGTCGAAGAGGAAGGCCAGGGCGCCGACCGGTGAGAGCTCCACGTGCCTCCTCCCGCCCCTGATCGGGAACCTGCCCACCTCCCCGCGCGCGCAGCGCGCGATTTGAAGGCTCGCCTCGGTCGGGATCTCGGCGGCCGCGGCCTCGAGCTCCGACGCGACCGCCGGGCTCACCGAGAAGGTCCCGAGCCAAGCATCCGCGGCCGCCAGCTCCGCAACGCGGTCGACCACCTCCGCGGCCGACAGCTCGCCGTCGCAACCGGGCCCGACGACGCCGAAGAGCGACGGCAGCTCCTCGAGATGCGCGAGCGAGGCGAGCATCACGGCGTCGCAGAGCGGGCTCGCGAGCTCCGGCTCGTCGCCGTGCGCGAGCACGTCGCCGCCAACGTCGACGAGGACGGCCAGATCGCAGTCAAGCTCGCCCGCCGCGGCCCTGAGGCCGGCGGCGACGCCACGCGGCCCGCGGGTCACGTCGATCAGCGCCACGGGCTCGCCGAGGTGGGCGGCCATCCGCGACTCCGCGAACGGCACGCCCTCGGGCGTGGTCGTCCCGCCGTCGGCGATCACCACCCCATCGAGGTGACGGCCGCCGCGGATGTCGGTGAGCGGGCGCGGCCCGGGATGGGGGTCGATCGGCAGGCGCTCCCAGGCGACGCCACCCAGGCGCGCCGGCGTGCCCAGCGACTCGCAGTAGCGCGCGACGGAGAGCGCGCCCACGACGTCGCCGCCACCGCCCATGCCCACGACGAGGGCGCGGCCGGCGTCGGAGATTCGCTCGATGACCGCGCGGCTAGGCGGGGACGGGCTCGGCGTCGCCGCAGATCCGCCGGATCTCAGCGGCGGCGCGGTCGAACTCCTCGTCGGCCATCACCGGGGTGCCCTCGAACGGGAGCTCGCGGTCGATCTCGACCCACGAGCGGCACCCGTGGTACTCGTCGCGGACGCGCACCGTCACCGGCCTCGGGATGCGGTAGACGCGAAGCAGCAGGAGGTGCAGCGGGTGGCTGCCGCTTCCACTGCAGGCGCTTCTGCGCGTAGTCGTGCGTCCAGACGTGGAAGGGCGTGAGTCCCTCGATGACCTTCGGGTCGTCGGTGGTCCAGTGGTAGGACACCTCGGCCCAGGAGCGGATGCGCACGCGATCGGGCTGGGGGATGCCGCCGTCGCGCAGAAGCGCCCGCGGGGGCGGCTCCTCGTCGGGCCAGACGCCCTCCTCGAGGGCGCGGCGAAGCTCGGGGTGATGCGACTCGCGAACGAGGTCGTTGCGCTGGTGGTCGAACGTGGGGTAGAGGAAGAAGCGCTCGTGCTCAACCTCGAAGTGCTTGTTCTCCTCGCGGATCCCGCCCTTGCGAAGCGTTACGAGCTGCTCGCCCTCCGCCAGGGCGCGCACCGTGACGGCCCACTCTTTGAAAGCAATCGGCATCTGCTGGCTAGTCGGTAATGGCTCTTGAACTCTGCCCGGGAGCCGGAATCGGGAAACGCCGCAAAGGCGTCCGGGCCGCGCCGGGACGGCGATTGTAGTTGAGCGACTCCGAAACGCCAAATATGTGAGGTTTGTTGCGAGGGCGTTGGCTCAGGCGGGCCGACGCCCGGCGAGGAAGGCGAGAAGCGCCTCGTTGACTGCGCCAGGAGCCTCCAGGTGGCACCAGTGGGCCGCCTGCGGGATGACCGCGGTTTCGCCCTCGCGCACCGCCTCCGCGATGGCTTCGGCGAACGCGGGGGGCGTCACCGGATCGAGCTCACCGGCGATCGCCAGCACCGGGGCCGAGATGCGCTCCGGCGCCGTCATCCGCGCCTCGGCCGTCGCCGCGGAGCACTCGGCGTAGGCCACCGGGTCGGCGCCGGCGATGAGCGCGCGAAAGAGGCCGAGAAACGCCGGGTCCGCCTCCCTGCGAGCCTCGCTGATGCCGCTGGCCGCGACCGTGTCGGCGATCTCGTCCATGCGGCCGGCGCGGGCCAGCTTCACGCGCTCGGCGAAGACCGGGCCGGCCTCGGGGCGCCAGGCGAGCGCGCCTCCGATCGTCGCGACGGCCCAGCAGCGCTCTCCGAGCGCCACCGCCGCGTTCGCGGCGACCATGCACCCGACCGAGTTGCCGACAAGGGCCACGCGGTCGAGGCCGAGCGCCTCGACGAGGCCCAGCAGGTCGCCGGTCCACTGCTCGGCCGAGTACGGGCCCTCCGGCTTCGCGCTCAGGCCCGCGCCGCGCTGGTCGTAGGCGATGGCGCGAAAGCCGGCCGCCCGCACGGCGGTCGTCTGCGCTCGCCAGGTCTCGATCGAGCCCCCGAGCCCGTGGACGAAGACCACGGCCGGCCCGTCGCCGCCCGAATCCTCATAGGCGAGCGTCGTCCCGTTGACGTCCATGCGCCGCGCCATGAGGCGCAGCGTAATCGGCGAACGTCCCTCAGTGCCGCCTCTGGCCCCAGGCGAGGGACGTTCCCCGCTAGGGCGGACTGCCGTAGCCGCCGCCGCCCGGGGTCTCGATGCGCAGGCGGTCGCCCGGCCGCAGCTCGCCCTCCGCCTTCGACGGCAGCGGCTCGCCCGACAGGGTGTCGCGCCCGGGCTCGGCGTCCTCGCCTCCCTCGCGGCCGGCCGGCCGGTGGCGGCGCCGCTCTGCGATCAGCGTGAAGGTCATCGGCTCGAGGGCCTCGATGTCGCGCACGATCCCGTCGCCGCCCCGGTGGTGGCCCGCGCCGCCGCTGCCGCGCCGCACCGCCAGCTCGCGTACGCGGACGGGGATGTCGGCCTCGAGCGCCTCGATCGGGGTGTTGAGGGTGTTCGACATCGCGACGTGGATGGCGCTCGGCCCATCGGCGTCGGGGCAGGCGCCCTGTCCGCCCCCGATCGTCTCGTAGTAGGTGAAGCCCTCGCCCGCGAGCGTGAAGTTGTTCATCGTGCCCTGGCCCTGCGCAGGGACGTCGAGCGGCCCGGCGAGCGCGGAGATCACGAGATCGGCGACTCGGCCGGAGGTCTCGACGTTCCCCGCCGCGACCGCCGCCGGGTAGCGCGCGTTCAGGACGCTGCCCTCCGCGGCCGTGACCTCGACCGGGCGGTGCGCGCCGGCCGAGGGAGGGGCGTCGGGGTCGATGAGCGCCCGGACCGCGAAGTAGGCCGCCGACCTGGTCACCGAGAGCGGGCAGTTGAGGTTTCCCTCGACCTGTGGGTCCGTGCCCTCGAAGTCGAGCCGGAGGCTCTCGCCCTCGATCGACGCCTCAACCCGAAGCGTCACGTCATCGGAGCCCTCCCGTCCGCCCTCCAGGACGTCCTCGGCTCGCCACGAGCCGTTGGGGAGCGCGCCGAGCCGCGCGCGCGTGCGCCGCTCCGCGTAGTCGAGGATCGCGGCCATCCCCTCGCGCAGGCCGTCCGTGCCGTGGCGCTCGGACAGCTCGCCGAGGCGGCGCCGGCCGACGGCGATGGCGCCTCGCTGCGCGAGCAGGTCGGCGCGCCGCTGCTGCGGGTAGCGCATCCGCTCCGCGAGCCCGTCGAGGACGTCATCGGTCGCGCGGGTCGGGGGTATCACGATCCCCTCCTCGTCCAGAGTTCGGGAGCTCGCCGGCATGCTCCCGGGCGTGGGGCCGCCGACGTCGGCGTGATGGGCGCGGCTCGCGGCGAAGCCGAGGAGGCCGGAATCGTCGAAGACGGGGCCGATCAGCGTGATGTCGGGCAGGTGGGTTCCGCCGCGGTAAGGGTCGTTGAGGATCCACAGGTCGCCTGGCTCGTGGCGTTCGCCCAAGACCGCCGCGACGGCATCGGGCATCGAGCCGAGGTGCACGGGGATGTGCTCGGCCTGCATCACGAGCTCGCCGGCCGCGTCGAAGAGCGCCGTCGAGCAGTCGTGGCGCTCCTTGATGTTCGGGGAGAACGCTGCCCGGATGAGCACCGCCCCCATCTCGTCGCAGGCCGCGCGCAGGGCGCCGACCAGGACCTGAAGCGTGACCGGGTCGAGCCGGCTCACGTCACGGCTTTCATTCCGCCCTCTCCGCGATCACGGTCCCGTGGCGGTCCACCTCGGCGCGCCAGCCCGGCGGGAGCGCGAGGGTCGCCTCGGGGAGCTCCAGGATGCTGGGGCCGTCGGCGCGGGTGCCGGCGGACGGCTCGCCCCGCAGGACCGCCGCTTCCAGCCATTCCCCCGCGAAGCGCGCGCGGCGCCGCGAGCGGGCGAGGCCGCCGTCGGGGGCCGCCCTCGGCTCGATCCGCGGGCCCGGCTCGACGAGGGCGATGCGGACGTTCACGAGCTCCACCTCTGACTCGGGATCGCGGTGGCCATAGCGCCGCTCGTGCTGCTCCTCGAACCCCTCGGTGAGCTCGGCCGGGTCTGGCTCGGGGGGCCCTGGGACGGGAAGCTCGAACGACTGGCCGCGGTAGCGGAGCTCGTAGGTGGCCTCGACCTCGGCGTCGCCGAGCCCGGCACCGATCGCGTCGCGAAGCGCCGCCACCTCGGACGCGATGCGCTCCCGCGTGAGCTCGGCGCCGGAGAGCATCACGGTGCGCGCGGTGTCGCGGCGCCGCTCGGAGGCGACCAGCCCGAGCGCCGACAGCACGCCGCTCGCGCGCGGGCAGAGGATTCGCTCGATGCCCAGCTCGTCGGCCAGCGCCGCGGCGTGAAGCGGCCCCGCGCCGCCGAAGGGCATGAGCGCGAAGCGGCGCGGGTCGATTCCCCGTTCGACGGTGACGACGCGCAGGGCGCGGGTCATCTCCTGGTTGGCGACCCGCACCATCCCCTCCGCGACCTCGAGCTCCGAGAGCCCGAGCTCGGCGCCCAGGCGCCCCAGCGCGGCGTTCGCCGCTTCGAGGTCGAGCCCGACGCCCCCGGCGAGGTCGGACGCGGCGTCGAGGTAGCCGAGCGCGAGGTTGGCGTCGGTGATGGCGGGCTCGTCGCCTCCGCGCCCGTAGCAGGCAGGCCCGGGCTCGGCTCCCGCCGAGCGAGGCCCGACCCGCAGGGCTCCCCCATGGTCGCGCCAACCGATCGAGCCGCCGCCGGCGCCGACGGTGTGGACGTCGAGCATCGGAAGCTGAATCGGGCGGCCGCCAATCTGCCGCGAGTCCGTCCGGCGAACCCGCCCATCCTCGACCACGCACACGTCGCAGGAGGTGCCGCCCATGTCGAGGCCGATGGCGTCGCCGTCGCCCGAGAGGCGGGCGAGCACGGCGGCGCCGACGGCCCCACCGGCCGGGCCCGAGAGCACGGTCTGAGCGCCGGAGCGGGCGACCTCGCCGGCTGGCCCGATGCCGCCCGACGACTTCATCACGGCCGGCTCGGGGAGCCCGCGCTCCCGGGCCGCATCGGCGAGGCGGTCCAGATAGCGCGCGATGAGCGGCGAGAGGTAGGCGTCGATCACAGTCGTCGAGCAGCGCTCGTACTCGCGGAATTGGGGCAGCACCTCGTGCGAGACCGACACGTGGACGCCCGGCAGCCGCCCCCGCAGCTCGCCGGCGAGCTGCTTCTCGTGCTCGCGGTCGAGGAAGGAGAAGAGAAGGCAGACGGCCACCGACTCCGCGCCACTCGCCTCGACCTCCGCCGCGATGCGCTCGGCCTCGGCGGCCCCCAGCGGCTCGACCACGCCGCGGGGGCCGACTCTCTCGGCGGCCCCGAAGCGAAGCTCGTCGTCGACCAGGGGCGGAGGCTTCGGCGCGCAGAGCCGATAGAGGGCGGGCCGGTTCTGGCGCGCGACGTCGAGCAGGTCGGTGAAGCCCTTGGTGGCCACCAGCGCCGTCCGCGCTCCGCTCTCGGTCAACAGGGCGTTGGTGCCCACCGTCATCCCGTGAGCGAAGCGCTCGACGTCGCCGGGCGCCGCGCTCGCGCGCTCCAGCGCCGCCTCGATCGCCCGGGCGACGCCCTCCGACTGGTCACTTGGAGTCGTCGGCGCCTTCGCGGTGAAAACGTCGGAGCCGTCGAAGACGACGGCATCGGTGAACGTACCGCCGACGTCGACACCGAGGAGCATGGAGGGATGTTATGAGGAGCTTTAGCTCCGAAAGAAGCGTGTGAGGGCGCCGAAGGCGCCCGCAGGTGACTAGCTAGCGCGCAGCGTCTCGGCGGCGCTCTGACTACCCCCTAAGCCGCGGTCAGCTCGCGGTCAGACTCTTCCTCGGTCGCCTCGAGCGGCAGCTCGGCCGCCTCGAAGGCCTCCTCGAGGTGCTTGTGCGACGGGCAGTAGTCCCTGCCCGGAAGCGGCTCACGCTGGCACGGCGTTCCCTTGCGGGTGTGTGCTCGGCACTGGCGCGGCACGCCGTCGAGCGCGGCGCCCTCGGGCAACCGCGCGAGGAACTCCGTCGCGAGCGCGATGTTGCGCTCGATCACGAGCCAAACGGCGAGCTGGTCGCCGATCGCGAAATGCGTGCGGACGTCGTTGAAGAGCGTCTTCGCGGGGCGCGCGAAGTAGCGCCCGTCAACCGCCAGGCGACGGATCGTCGCCTCGCAGGCGTCCAGAACCTGCTGCTTGTTCCGGCACCCGGTCGGGTCGTACTCGTCCTCGATGACCCTTGGTCCTAGCTCCCGGTAGATGCTGCGGCTGAAGCGGTACATCTCCGTTCGTACCCCCTGGTTGTTGCTTCCTGACCCGGCCCTCGGCTTTCCTTGCACGTTCGTCCAAGAAGAGGGCTCGGCGCGGAGTATGCCAGCCCATTTGGAGGAGTCAAGGGCGATACGTTAAGCGGGTATTAAGCCATCCGATTGGGTGAGTCCGCTCTCATCCGATCGGATGAGGCGCGAAATTCGGGGCCTAGGGCCAGCGCTCGCGCCGGAGGCTGCCACCTCGCGCAACGATCAGGTGGACACCGTCGAGGCTCGCGTCGCGGACGGGGTGGTCCGATCGTTGGTGCACGCCGCGCGATTCCGCCCGCTCGAGGGCCGATGCGGCCACGAGGCGCGCAAGCGGGTATGGATCGTCGAGAAGGCGCTCGAGGCCTTCCGCCGTGCGCCGCGGGCCGGCGCTTCGCCACATCGCCTCGCGCGTCGCGACGGTGGGCGGCGAGAAGCGCCAGGTCGGGAGCTCGGGCGGCGGCGCCGGGCGCACCGACGCGGAGGCCGCCTCGGCGGCGCGCGCCCCGAAGACGAAGCACTCGCTGAGCGAGTTCGAGGCGAGGCGATTCGCTCCGTGGAGGCCGGTGCAGGCGCACTCGCCCACGGCGAGGAGCCCGGGCAGCGTCGTTCGCCCGTCGAGGTCCGTCAGCACTCCTCCGATCAGGTAGTGGGCGGCGGGAGCCACGGGCACCGGCTCCTGCCCCGGGTCGAACCCCGCATCCCGGCAGGTGGCGAGAAGGCTGGGAAAGCGCGACAGGTCGATGCTCCGAAGGTCGAGTCGCACGCAGGGCCTCCCGTCGGCGTCCATGCGGTCGAGGATCGCGGCGGTCACCTGATCGCGGGGCGCCAGCTCGTCGGTGAACCTGCGGCCGGCTGCGTCGAGCAAGGTGGCGCCCTCGCCGCGAAGCGCCTCGGTCAGGAGCGCACCGTCGTGGGTATTGCCGGGCAGCGACAGCGCCGTTGGGTGGAACTGGCAGAGCTCAAGGTCGGCGAGGTCCGCGCCGGCGGCATGCGCCACAACCGCGCCGGCCCCGATCGCGCCCCACGGATTGGTCGTGCGACTCCACAGCGCCGCCCCGCCTCCAGTTGCCAGCACCGTCGCGCCCGCAGCCACCACGCCCGCGTCGGTGACGACGCCCGCGCATCGCTCGCCGTCGCTCCACAGCGCGACCGCCGAGGCGCCCTCGAGGACGTCGACGTCGGCGCTCGCGGCCACGAGCTCGGCGAGCCGCGCCGTGATCCAGCGCCCCGTCTCGGCGCCGCCGGCGTGGACGATTCGCCGCGCCGTGTGCCCGCCCTCGAGGCTGAGGGCGAGCTCGCCGTCCGGATCGAGGTCGAACCGGACGCCCAGCCGGCGCAGCTCGGCGACCGCGGCCGGGGCCTCAGCGGTGAGCGCGGTCACGGCTTCGGTCCGGCACAGCCCGCGGCCGGCGTTCAGCGTGTCCTCGGCGTGCCGCGCGGGCGAGTCGTCGGGCGCGAGCGCCGCGGCGAGCCCGCCCTGCGCCCAGTAGCTCGAGCTCTCGGCGAGCGGCTTCCTCGACACCAGGACGACGCTCGCGCCCGCGCCGGCAGCTCGAAGGGCGACGTAGAGACCGGCGGCACCGCCGCCGACGACGGCCAGGTCGGCCTCCCGCCGGGCTCCTTCATCTTCGCGTGGCGAGGGCATCAGAAGGCGGGGTACCGTATCCGGCGCGCCCGTGGGTCTCTACGTCCATCACGACTCCTCGTACCGCCACGACACGGGTGGCCACCCCGAGAACGCGGGCCGGCTGCGGGCGATCGAGACCGAGCTCGAGCGTCGAAGCTGGCTCGGGCTCGAACGCCGTGAGGCCCCCGCGGCCAGCCGCGAGCAGCTGCTTCGGGTTCACGTCCCCGAGCACCTCGACGCGGTGGAGGCGCTGTGCGCCCGCGGCGGCGGGATGATCGACGCCGACACCATCGCCTCCGAGGGCTCATGGGAGGCCGCGCTCCACGCCGCGGGCGGTGCCGCATGGGCGGCCGAGACGCTGCTCGCCGGCGACGCCCGGTTCGCGCTCTGCGGCCTCCGCCCGCCGGGCCACCACGCCGAGCGGTCGCGCGCGATGGGGTTCTGCCTCCTCAACAACGTCGCCGTCGCGGCCCGGCACGCGCTCGATGCATGCGGTGCTGACCGGGTGCTCATCCTCGACTGGGACGTGCACCACGGCAACGGAACCGAGGCGATCTTCGCGGCCACGAGCGACGTCCTCTACGCGAGCATCCACCAGTGGCCCCTCTATCCCGGGACGGGCGACGCGGCGTTCGAGGGAGAGGGGGAGGGCGCGGGCTTCAACCTCAACCTCCCGGTCTCGCCCGGCGCCGGCAACGAGGAGTTCACCGCCTTGGTCGAGCACGTGGTGGCTCCGGTCGCGCGCGCCTACCGGCCAGACCTCCTCGCGATCTCGGCCGGCTTCGACGCTCATCGGCGCGACCCGCTCGCCGACTGCGAGGTCGACGAGGCGGGGTTCGCGTCGATGGCCGCGACGATGCGCGATCTCGGCCGCGAGCTCGACGCGCCCGTGCTCGTCTGCCTCGAGGGCGGCTATGACCCCGGGGCCCTCGCGAGCTCGGTCGCGGCGACGGTCGAGGCGCTGGGAGGCGACGGCGCTCCGGCCCCGGCTCCGATCGAGGCAGCGGGCGCGCACGTCGAGCGCGCGGTTCGCTTCATCGCCCTCCAAGGCGCCGAACGTCCCTGAGTCCCGTCCATAACCCCCGGCGAGGGACGTTCGGCGGTGATGGGCCTAGGGGACGAGGTTCGTCTTCAGGTCGTCGAGGAAGTTCTTCGGGAAGCCAGGCACCTGCTCGAGCTCGTCCGGGTGGGTCAGGCCGCGCTCGTCGCGGTAGCGGATGACCCGCTTGGTCTGCGTGACCGACATTCCGAGGTCCCGCAGCTCCTCGAAACCTACCGCCGCGAGGCTGTCTCCGTCGGCGCCTCAGCTTCCTCCTGCGGCGATCGGCTCGAACTCGGTTGTGGAGCGGTCCTCGGGCACGGACCTTGTTCCGACCGCGGGCGGGCGCTGACCGGCAAGGGCCTCGTCGGACTGAATTCCGTACCCAAGCCAGTTCATGACGCGCTTGCCGACCGAGGGCCGGGCCTTCGCGTCTGCGGTAGCCGGCTCGGCCTCGTGATCGCCGTTCGGCGTGCTCGGTGGCGCGATGCCTGCCGGGGGGTCTGCGGCGTCGCCGTTGGTCGCCTCATCGGCAACCTGCTCGGTGTCGGGGGTCGCCTGTTCCTCCGCCGATTCCGAGCCGCGCCTGAGCAGTCCGCGGCGTCGAGCCATCAGACGCTCACTCTACGAAAGATCGGCGGTCGTCACGCCGGCCAGCTCGCCGTAGGCGACGGCGACGCGTTCGGCCAGCGTGGTGGCCGAGAACCACTCCGCCCGGGCCTCGCCCGCGACCCGCGGATCGCGCGCATCGAGCTGCGCGCGGGCGAGGCTGGCCCAGGTTGCGGCGTCGAAGGGGGCGGCGAGGCAGCCGTCGATGCCTTCGAGCAGCGTGGGCGCAATTCCGACGGGCGTCGAGAGCACCGGGCGGCCGCAGGCGAGGGCCTCGACCGCGGCAAGGCCGAAGCCCTCGTAGTCGGAGGTCACCAGGACGGCGCTCGCCGCATTCACCCACAGCGGCATCCGCGCCGGATCGATCCTCCCCGCCGTCAGGAGCTTCGCCTCGGCGAGACGCGCGACCTCCTCGGCTCGGTCGAACCGCTTCTCGGGGCGAGATGGCGCGGCGGGGAAGAGCAGGTAGCGACCATCGGCGTCGAGGCCGAGCTCCGCCCGGGCCTCGCTCTGGGATATTCGCTTGAAGCGCCGCAGGTCGGCGCCGCAGGGAAGCACGGCCGATCGTCCCGCCCGACGCCGAAGAGCCTTCCCGCCCTCGCCGCGGTCGAAGAGCTCGCGCGACGCGGCCGCCACCAGGTCCAGGCGCCGCACGAGCCGTCGAGAGAGGGCGCCGGTGATGGGGTGGTGCACGTCCGTGCCGTGGAAGGTGACCACCAGCGGCCGGGCGCCGGCGAGGGCGGCGAACCAACCGGTGAGGCCGTAGTGGGCATGGACGAGGTCGAATCGGTTGCGGCCGAGCGCCCGGCGGATCGCGCCGATCGTACGGCGGTAGTGGCGCCATCCCGGCGGAAGCTCGAGCACCTCTACGTCGATCCCGGCGGTGCGGAGGCCGGCGGCCTGGTCGCGCACGAAGCTTCCGCGCTGCGGCGCGGAGGCGTCCGGCTTCAGGTTCGAGACCACGAGGACCCGCATCGCGCCAGCGTATCCGCCGCCTGGCCGCGGATCGGGGCCCAGGCGGGGCGCCGCAAGACTCGTCACGAATGCGCCGGGAAGTCGGCGCTCGGTGGTCTTGATCGGTGCGCCGGCCAGGGCAAGCATCGGGGGGCAAACCTGATTCGAGGAGGAACCGATGCTGAACGCGCTGATTCGCTGGGCCCGCGCCGCCGCGGGACGCCGCACGCGACGGGTCATGGCGGCCCTGGAGTCGTCTCGCGGGCAGGGGACGGTCGAGTACGTCGGCCTGATCCTGCTCGTCTCGATGCTGATGGTCGCGCTGGTCGCGGCTATGAAGGGCTTCCACACGACCGAGGGCAAGGACTTGGCCGAGCTCATCATCGAGAAGATCAAGGCCGCCGTGAACGCCCTCACGTTCAAGTGATCGGCCACGCGCCCATCTGACCCGCACGGGCGGCGCGGCCTCCGCTCGCCGCGTCCCCGCGCCCAAAGGGTTCGGGGGTCGAGCGGGCGGGGGCCGGCGGCGCTCTGCGAGGATTGGCGCTTGCCCGCCGCACGCAGCTACGACCGCTCCACAGCCGACCTACGGCCGGTGAAGATCGAGCCGGGGTTCGTGAGGACCGCCGACGGGTCCGCGCTCTACGAGCAAGGCGAGACGCGGATCATCTGCACCGCCTCGGTCACGGCGAGCGTCCCGCGATGGCTCGAGGGCAGGGGCCGCGGCTGGGTCACCGCGGAGTACGCGATGCTCCCCGCCTCGACCGGGGAGCGCAAGGAGCGCGACTCCAAGCGGGGCCGTCCCGACGGGCGGGCGGTCGAGATCCAACGGCTGATCGGGCGGGCGCTCCGCGCCGTGGTCGACCTCGAGGCGCTCGGCGAGCGCGCGGTGTACGTGGACTGCGACGTCCTTCAGGCCGATGGCGGTACCAGATGCGCGTCGATCACCGGCGGCTGGGTGGCGCTGCGGCTGGCGACGGCGAAGCTGATGGAGGCCGGCGACGTGAAGGGCGATCCCCTCACGGGCTCGGTCGCCGCGGTGAGCTGCGGGCTCGTCGACGGCGAGGCGCTCTGCGACCTCGACTACTCCGAGGACTCGCGGGCCGAGGTGGACGCGAACGTGGTCATGAGCGGGGAGGGCGGCCTCGTGGAGGTCCAGGCGACCGCCGAGCAGACGCCGGTGTCTCGTGCCTCGTTCGACGAGCTGATCGCGCTGGCCGAGCCGGCGATCGCCGGGCTTCGCCAGGCGCAAGACGCAGCATGCGCCTCGTAGCGGCGACCCGGAACGACCACAAGCTGCGCGAGCTGGGGGAGATCCTCGCCGGCGTCGAGCTGGTCCCGCTCCCGGCGGACTTCGAGCCGCCGCCGGAGAACGGCGACACGTTCGAGGCAAACGCGCTGATCAAGGCGCGGGCGGCGCGCGAGCGCGCCGGCGAGCCAGCCTTCGCGGACGACTCCGGGATCGAGGCGAGGGCGCTCGGAGGGGCTCCCGGAGTGCGCTCGGCGCGCTACGCCGGCGAGGGCGCCACCGACGAGGAGAACCTCTCGAAGCTCCTGCGCGAGGTCGAAGCGGCAGGGCAGGACCGCCGCGTCGCCTACGTCTGCGTGATCGCCTACCTCGATGACGATGGCACCGAGTACCTCTTCGAGGGGCGCTGCGAGGGTGAGCTCGCCCGCGAGCCCCGCGGAGGCGGCGGCTTCGGCTACGACCCCGCCTTCGTTCCCGAGGAGACGGCCCACGCAGACGGCCGCACGATGGCCGAGCTCTCCCCCGCCGAGAAGCACGCCATCAGCCACCGGGGCCGGGCGGCGCGCCTGCTCGCCCGCCACCTCGGTCTCGCCCCGGCGCCGCGGGAGGCGCCGTGATTCAGACCAAGGCGGGCGCCGCCTGGGTCTCGGTCGCCTCCAACTCGCTGCTCATCGCCGCGAAGATCGCCGCCGGCGCGATCACCGGGTCGATCGCGATCCTCACCGAGGCCGCCCACTCCTCGATCGACCTCGTGGCGTCCGTGATCGCCCTGGTCTCCGTGCGGAAGGCCGACGAGCCCCCGGACCCCGAGCATCCCTACGGCCACGAGCGGTTCGAGAACCTCGCGGCGGCGATCGAGGGGATGCTGATCCTCGTCGGCGCCGGGGTGATCGTCTTCGCGGCGACCCGCAAGCTCATCGTGGGCGCGTCGGTCGACCACCTGGGCGTCGGGATCGCCGTGATCGGCGCGTCGGCGGTCGTCAACTTCGGCGTCTCCGCGTTCCTCACCCGCCGCTCGCGGGCGCTCAACTCTCCGGCGCTCGAGGGCGACGCCGCGCACCTGTTCACCGACGCGCTGACCTCGGTCGGTGTGCTCGCCGGCCTGCTGCTGGTCGGGATCACGGGTGACGCCGTGTTCGACCCGATCGCCGCGCTCGTGGTGGCGGGCGCGATCGTCGTCTCGGGGCTTGCGCATCCTGAGTCGCTCGGGCCGCGCCCTGGTCGACGAGGCGCCGCCCCCGGCCGAGCTCGACCGCATCGAGGCCACGATCGCGGCGGAGCGCGTCCGCGCTCCTGAGATGGTCGGCTACCACAAGCTGCGCGCCCGCCGCGCCGGCGCCAGGATGCTCGTTGACCTGCACCTCCAGTTCCGCTCCGGGACGACCCTCGAGCGCGCTCACGAGGTGGCGCACAGGCTTCGCGACGCGATCGAGAGCGAGCTCGGGGCCTCCGAGGTGCTGATTCACGTGGAGCCGGAGGGGTCGTTCCGGCCCGAGGAGCCCGGGAGGCTGCGGCGCTAGAGCAGGTTCACGGCCGCGGCGGCGCCGACCGCCCCGATGACGATCGGGTAGCCGACGTAGCCCTCGAGCGCGAGGAGAACGGCGGCGACCGCGCAGGCCCCGACGACGGTGAGCCAGGAGGCTCGCTCCAACGACACGCCAGTATGTTGGCGCAGATGGGCGACACGATGACATCGAGCGCGTCGGAGACCCCCGAGGCGACCGCCGCGCTCGCGCGGATGCGCGAGATGTCCGGCGACCTGCGCGGCTGCGCGATCCTGGCCAATGAGGGCAAGGTCCTCGCGGCGAGCGGCGACCCCGAGCGATGGGGGCGGGCGGGCGCCGAGCTCCTCGGCGCGGCCGACGCGGCGCGCGGCGAGCCGGTGGCGCGGGTCCACGTCGCCACGGCCGACGGCGAGGCGTTCGCGCTTCGCGAGGGCGGGCTCGCGATCGTCGCGGTCGCCGACCGCTTCACGCTCGCCTCGCTGATGCTCTTCGACATGCGAATGGTGCTGCGGGACCTCGCGAAGGCGCTCGAATCGGGCGGGTCCTGATGGAGAAGCCCCACCGAGTGGTCATCCAGGCCGTCACCGGGTACGCCGACGAGGCCGCGGCGTACCTTCGCCGGCGCCGGCTCACCCGTGAGCCCTACGCGCGGGTCTGGTGGCCGGGCGACCACGGCGCCGCCTTTGACGCCTCCACCGAGGAGGGGCGAGCCCTGTTCCTCGCCGCCTCGCACCTGATCGACACGGCGAAGCGGATGAGCGAAAGCGCTCACAACGGCGCGCCGCTCGTGGCCCCGGAGCTCGCGGAGCGGATCCTCGCGCGCGCCCTTCGCTCGGGCGGCGACCTCGCCGAGCTCTACTGCGAGGACCGGGCGGGGTTCGGCCTCGCGATCGACGAGTCGCGCGTTGAGCGCGTGCAGCGCGGCGGCGAGCGCGGGGCCGGCGTGCGGGTCGTCGCCGGCGACACCACCTACTTCGCCCATGTCGACGGGCTCGCCGAGGACGACCTCGAGCGCGCGGCCGACGCGGCCGCCGCCGCGCTCGACTCGGAGCGCCGCGAGCCGCATGCGCTCACGGCCGGCGGCGCGCCCGATCTGCAGGACGTGGCCGTCGATCCCGCCGAGGTGCCGGCCGAGCGAAAGGCCGAGCTGCTGCGCGCCTGCGACGAGCGGGCCCGAAGCGCCGGCGACGAGATCGCGCAGGTCATGGCGAGCTACGCCGAGGGCCGTCGCCGCGTTCTCGTCGCCAACTCCGACGGCCGCCTCGCGAGCGACGACCGCACCCGCGTGCGGCTCGGCGTGCAGACCGTCGCGCGGCGCGGCGACCGCGTCGAGACGGGCTTCGAGACGCTCGGTGGCCACCGCGGCTTCGAGCTCGTCGACGGCGGCGCGGGGGAGGAGATCGCCGGCCAGGCCGCGGCCATCGCGCTGACCCTCCTCGACGCCGATCCGGCTCCGGCCGGGGCGATGCCGGTGGTGGTGGGCGGCGGTTTCGGCGGGGTGCTCTTCCACGAGATGACCGGCCACGGCCTCGAGGCCGACCACGTGCAGAAGGGCGCCTCCGTCTACGCGGGCAAGCTCGGAGAGAAGGTCGCGGGCGACCATCTCACGGCCTACGACGACGGCACCCTCCCGGGCGAATGGGGCACCGACGGCATCGACGACGAGGGGACGCCGACCCAGCGCACCGCCGTGATCGAGGACGGCGTGCTCACCGCCCTGCTCTACGACCTGCTGCGCGCGCGCAAGGACTCGGTCGACTCGACGGGCAACGGCCGCCGCGAGAGCTTCCGCCACCTGCCGATCCCGCGGATGACCAACACCTTCATCGCCCCGGGTGAGGCGAGCCCCGAGGAGCTGATCGGCTCGGTCGACCGGGGCTTCTACGCCAAGAGCTTCGCCGGCGGCCAGGTCGATCCCACGACCGGCGACTTCGTCTTCGGCGTCTCCGAGGGCTACCTCATCGAGGGCGGGAACGTGGGCAAGGCCTGCCGCGGCGCGACCCTGATCGGCAACTGCCTCGACGCCCTGAGCCGCATCGACGCCGTCGCGTCGGACTTCGACATGAAGACGGGCTTCTGCGGCAAGGCGGGCCAGCGCGTGCCGGTCGGCACGGGCCAGGGCCACGTGCTGATCGGCGAGCTGACGGTGGGCGGGACCGCGGTCTAGGCGCCTAGGTTGCGCGCTCCGGTGGGCCGGCGCGCCTCACCTCGGTGCTCGCGCGGCCGAGAAGCTCGTCGGCGTTCTCGCTGCGATCCCACTCGGCGATGCGGAAGACCGGAGGCACGTGGTCGCCGATGGTCGCGTCCAGCGAGAGGCGCGCGACCCGCATCAGGTGCCGCGCCGTTGCCACCCCGGAGTTGTGATCGGCCCCCGGCATGACGACCAGGAGCTCGGAGTCGCTGAACCGGCCGACGAAGTCGTAGGGCTGCCCGGCCTCGGCCACCACCTGGCCCATGATGGCCATCAGACGGCCGGCCGCGCTGCCGCTCGCCGCGCTGTCGGGGAAGTTGACGAAGCAGAGCGAGACCGGCTCTCTCGAGAGGCCGCAGCGTGAGAGCTCGGACGCGAGGGCACCCTTGATCTCCCCGCTGGTCGAGGCAGGAGGCGGCCAAGGGCCCCGTGTGCCCTCGACCGTCGTGGTCCGATGCGGCGCTCAGCAGGCAGATGCTCGCGATGGAGGCGAACCGGTGGGTGAGCTCGACAAGCGGGTCGGGCGGGTCGGCCGGCACCTTGAGCGCGGCGCACAACGCCGCGCCGGGAAGGCCGGCGACCCGCACCCGGAGCCCGATGAAGTCGCAGCTCGAACCGCCCTCGCTCCTGCTCTTCCACATGAAGTCGGTGCCGGGGTCAAGCGATGATCCCGCCCCGGCCCGGAGCTCCGCCACCAGGCTCTCGAGGGAGGCGCTGTCGGGCCCGTCCGGAGTCGCCTCGTAGATCCAGGTGTCGCCGACGGCGGTTCCCTGCCAGCCGCCGGTCGCGAGCAGCGCCGCGGAGGCTCCGACGCTGCGGCCGTACTCGGCCGTCAGCGCCTGCAGCGCTTGATCCAGGTCCCCGCTCTTCGCCACCGCCTGGACGGATCCGGCGAAGCCGGTCGGTATCGAGTCGTCGGAGGTGGACGGATCCGACTTTCGCCAGGGCCGAGCCCCGTTGATCCGACCCTGCTGCCCGGGACCGACGCCCTCTGGCATTTTTTTGCCTCCGTCCGGTCCGACGCGCGTCAGCGAGTGCTTCCGTTCGTCGGCGCCTATGGCTTATTCGTCCGGCGGTTCGCCGCTCGCGTCAGCCCGTGCTTCCGCGGTCGGCTCTCGTCGTGCGATTCACCTTACTCCTCTGCCGCTACTAGTCTGGTCGCGATGCTCCAAGACGTGGCAGGCCGTGCGCTCGACGCCGCCCTCGGCGCCGGCGCCGAGGCCGCGGAGGCCTACGCCGAGGATTCGACCAAGCGCGAGGTGAGGGTCTTCGGCGGCGAGGTCGAGAGCCTCACCGAAGCCGGCGAGCGCGGGGTGGGGGTGCGGTCGTGGATCGGCGGCCGCGTCGGCTACGCCTACGGCACCGACATCTCCGCCGAGGGCCTTCGTAGGCTCGGCGCCGACTCGGCGGAGGCGGCGCGCATCGCCGACCCCGACGAGTTCGCCGTCCCGCCGGAGGCCAACGGCGCCGCGCCGGAGATCGAGGGCCTGGCCGACCCATCCGTGGGCGAGTGGACGACCGAGCGCAAGGTCGAGCTCGCGAAGGCGGTCGAATCGGTGGCGCGCCAGGCCGACGAGCGCATCGAGGCGATCGAGACGACCGTCTACGTCGACGAGGAGGCGAGCGCCGCGCTCGCGAGCTCCACCGGCCTCGCGGGCGCCTACGAGGCGACCGCCTGCTACGCCTACCTCCAGGCGATCGCCGCCGCCGGCGGCGATCGGCAGACCGGCCTCGGCTTCGGGATGGGCCGCGGCCCCGACGACCTCGACGCCGAGGCGGATCGGCCGCGAGGCGGCCGATCGCGCCACCTCCCTTCTCGGAGCGACGAAGCCCGCCTCGCGAAGCTGCCCGGTCGTCCTCGACGAGACCGTGGCCGCGAGCTTCTTCGGGTTCATCGGCGGCGTGCTGTGCGCCGACGCCACCCAGCGCGGGCGCTCGCCGTTCGCCGGGCGCCTGGGGGAGGAGATCGGCGTCGGCAGCCCTCACCCTCGCCGACGACGGCACCGACCCGGCGGGCCTCGCGACCACGCCGATCGACGGCGAGGGCGCCCCGCGGCGGCGCACGGCTCTGATCGAGGCCGGCACGCTCGCCGCCTACCTCCACGACTCCTACACCGCGCGGCGCGAGGGTGGCGAGGCCCGCTCGACGGCCAGCGCCTCGCGGTCGGGCTACCGCTCGCCCCCGTCGGTCTCGACCTCGAACCTCATCGTCGAGCCGGGCTCCGCGACCTTCGAGGAGCTCCTTCGCGAGGCCGGCGACGGCGTCTACGTCACCGACGTCGCGGGCCTTCACTCCGGCGTCAACCCGGTGTCGGGCACGTTCTCGGTCGGCGCCACCGGCCGCCTCATCTCCGGCGGCGAGCTCGCCGATGCGGCCGACGAGTTCACCATCGCCTCCGACCTCGCCTCGATGCTGAAGGCCGTGCGCGCCACCGGCGCCGCCGCGCGCTGGGTGCCGTTCGGCGGCTCGGTGAAGACGCCGCCGGTGCTGATCGCCGAGATGGCGATCGGCGGCGCCTAGCCCGATGGGCTGGCGAGATCGCCTGCATCGCCGGCGCGGGTCCGGCGGCGCCGGGCGTCCCGACGAGCTCCACGTCGGCGACCCGCGCTTCGACGACTGGCCCGTCGTCCGCGACTTCGAGGATCTTCCCGCGGCGCGCGCATGGCACAGGCACCTCACCGAGCGGGGCGTCGAGGCGGCCCTCACCGCCGACTGGCCGCTCGACGAGTTCGGCCGCGGCGACATCGCCCTGCGCGTCGAGCCCGGCCGCTGGAGCGAGGCTGAGGAGCTTCTCTCCGAGCCCTAGGCTGACCGCCGAGATGGCGATCGGCGGGGCATGAGCTAGCGGTAGGGTGGACTCCAGGCCAGCGGATCAGGAGGATCGAGATGCCCAGCAACGTTGACGTCGTCACTGGCGCCTACGAGGACTTCGACCGCGGCGACGTGCCCGCGGTTGTCACGGCCGTCGACGATGCCGTCGAATGGCAGTCCCCGAGCTGCCTTCCTCAGGGCGGGTCGTTCACCGGCCCGGCCGGCGTCGGGACCTTCTTCGAGGTGATCGGCGCCAACTGGCAGGAGCTCAAGATCGACATCGAGCAGGTGCTCGACGCCGGTGACGAAGTGGTCGCCATCGGTCGCGGTCAGGGAACGCTCTCCGGCGGCGATTCAGCCGGCTATGGATTCGCCCACGTCTTCACCCTCGGCCGCGGGAAGATCATCAGGTTCCGCGAGTACGCCGATCCGGATGAGCGCCTCCTCCGCATGACCGGCGGCTCCTGAGCCAGAGCCGGGTGAGAGAGCCCTTTCAGGAGTCATAAGAGCGCGCGCCCGAAAGGGCTGCCGAGGCGGGGCGCGAAGCCCTCCGCACCCATGGAAAGGAGCACCGTGCGCACGCTACGGCGCGCGACGGTAGGGACGCTTCTGGGGATGGGCGCGGCGCTTGCGCTGGCCGCCTCCCCTGCGTCGGCTGCCGTCGCCTACACAACGCCAACGGGCGAGGCCCTCTCGAGCCTCGCCGCCTCGAACGGCCTCACGGCCGACCAGCTCGCGTCGTGGAACGGCCTGTCCGCGACCTCCTACCTCGCTGCGGGCCAGACCGTCTACATACCGGTGCCGAGCGAGCTGGGTGTGAGCACGAGTTCGACGACTTCGACGACTTCGACATCAACGACGACCTCAACGACGACCTCAACCACGAGCACCACGGGCGGCCACACGGTCGTCGCCGGCGAGACGCTCTCGTCGATCGCGGCGGCGAACGGCGTCTCCGCCTACTCGCTGGCCGTGGCCAACGGCCTCTCGCTCGACTCCATCATCTACAGCGGCCAGACGTTGGCGATCCCCGCGGCGACGTCGACGACCGCCGCCGCGACCTCAACGACGAGCTCGGGTGCCTCCGCCTCCGGCCTCGCGCCGATCTACTGCCCCTGCGGCACCGACTACCTCAACTCATCCGCCGCCGCGCAGTGGGACGCGATGCGCCAGGACTCCCTCGCCACCTACGGCGTCGACATCTACCCGAACGGTCCGCTCTCGGCCTACCGCACCTACGACCAGCAGGCCTACCTCTACAACCTCTACCTGAGCGGGCAGGGCGCCCCGGCCAACCCGCCGGGAACCTCCCCGCACGAGTACGGCAACTCGGTCGACCTCGCGAGCCCGGAGATGCGCACGATCGTTGACTCGATCGGCGGCCAGTTCGGCTGGGGCAAGATCTACGGCCCCACCGAGTGGTGGCACGTGGACTACCTCGGCGGCTGAACCACCTCGGTCATCTCGGCGCGTTTCCGCCCTCCCTCCCCGGGTAGGGCCTACGAAACGGAAAGGAGACCGATATGGCCACGAAGATCGACAAGGACCTGTTCAAGCGCATGCGCGACCTCGGAGTGAGGAAGAGTCGCGCAAAGAAGGTCGCCGAGGCGATCAAGAACAGCCCGAAGAAGGCGCCGAAGCCGGC
Organism: uncultured Actinomycetes bacterium; assembly: GCA_963823245.1. Taxonomy (GTDB): domain Bacteria; phylum Actinomycetota; class Thermoleophilia; order Solirubrobacterales; family 70-9; genus JAWVFM01. Next base: position 138,568 of record CAWGKQ010000011.1, read on the forward strand.
GCGCAAGGCGATCACCGACCTTCAGGGCGCCGCGTATGAGATCCAGGACCGGATCCAGGGCGGCCCCCAGAAGCGCAAGGCGGCGGCGAAGAAGGCCGCGCAGACGCGCAAGCTCAAGGCGAAGAAGCGCAGCGAGTCCGCGAAGAAGGCGGCGAAGACACGCGCGAAGGCCGCGGCATAGCGGCCGGTCGCCAGACCGTCCGGGACTGCACCGCTCTGGACGGGTCCAAGCAGGACAGCCTGATTGAAAGTGAGCAAAGCCCGCAATTTGCGGGCTTTGCTGTTTGCTGGGTCTCGCTATTTGCGAGGTTTGTCGACACCAGGCTCCGACCGGCCCTCGTACGATCGCGTAGCTCTCCCGCCCCGAGCCGGGGGGCGCACTCCGGCCAGTTGGGGTTTGAGGTCGGTAGAGGGATGGCTAATCGAATCGAGGTTGTCGAGCGAACGCCGGATGGCGTACGGACCGAAATTCGGTCGACCGCTAACCGATCCTGGAAGGAGCGGTCGGGACGCCTCTACCAGGAGCTCCGCTCGCCCTCGATGCGGATGGTGCGGCGTGCCTTTGGGCGCGCCTTCGACGACGACGAGGTCGAGGACATTTATGGCAACGCGTGGCTCGGCACCCTGCGGTCGCTCGAGCGCCGACACGCCGACCTGTCGGATGAGGAGATTCGGAAGTACGTCTTCACGGCGGTCGCGAATCACGCAAGCAAGGAGCTACGCCGACGGGGGCGGCGACCCACGGCGCCCCTGGAGGCTGTGGGCGAAGTCCCTGATCTGGCTCCTGCCCCGGAGGATCGTGCGGCCAGCTCGGACGAGCGGCAGCTGGCGCGGGACCTGTTGGCCTCCTTGCCCCCGAGGCGTCGGGCGGTCATGCTGCTGCGCTACGGGTGCGGCCTCGAGCCGCGCCAGATCTGCGCCCTCGTCAGCGGTCTCACGGCACGCTCCTACCGCAAGGAGATCACTCGCGGCGTCGATGAGCTGACCGAGAAGCTTCGGTTGGTCGAGCGTGGCGACTGGTGTGCCGAGCGCGAATCGCTAATGAAGGCGTTTGCGGCGGGGCTCGCGAGCGAGGAGGAGAGCCGCGCAGCTCGTCACCACCTCTCCCGGTGCCGCGAATGCTCAGAGCTCGTCGGACGACTGACCGGCCACCTCCACGATCTCAGCGGCGCCTTGACGATGCCGGCGGCACTCGAGGGAGTCGCGCACGGCGACTCGATCCACGATCGCGTGATCGCCATTGGTGATCGAGTTCGCGAAGCAGTGTCCGGCCCACTCGCGAGCACCGACGGCGCGTCGCTCACGGCCAGTGGCGCCGCCCGTGGCGGCGGCGCGGCAGGCGCCGGCATGGTGGCGAAGCTCGCCGGAGTCGGAGGGGGCAAGCTGTTCATGGCCTGCCTGGCTGGGGGTGCCGTCGCCACGACCTGCGCGGCGACAGGCGTGCTCCCGAGCCTCGCGGTGCCTGACCTCGACACCGCGACCAAAGAGGTTGCGGCCGCGCAGAGGGCGAGGTCTGCGGTGACCCAAGCGGACGTTCCACCAACGCGCGACCGGCCAATCGGCGGCGCGGCGTTCGCGGCCGCAGCTCAGGCGGAGCCGCCGACCACGTCTCCGACGCCGCGCCAGAGCCCAGAGCCCGCCGCCGATCAGACGACGGCTTCGGTCGCACCCGAGCGCACGACACCGCTCGCCCCCACGACTCCGCCCGTCCAGCAGCAGTTCGGCGTCCCAGCGGCGACGCCGCCGGCCGCCGGTTCGAGCGGGGGTGGGGCGTCTTCTACGGGCGGCAGCCCGGCCCAACAGGAATTCGGACCGTGAACAAAGGAGCAACATGAACCCGACGATCAACCGGAAGCTCGCGACGGCGCTACTCGTCGCAACGGTGGGGTCGCTCTGGGCCGCGGCTCCCGCGCTCGGCGCGGGCGGCCGGTACTCGGTCATCGAATGCAGCCCGTACAACCGCTCGCACGACGCAGCCGAGAACACGGACGCTGGCTACGACGTCACCGCCTATTGCGCGGACGCCGGCCACGAATATGCCATGCAGGTGAATCGCACGGGTCAGCAGCCCGTGAACCAGTTCCGATCCGGCTACTGGTACTGGCAGGCCCCGCCGAACACGGCGATCGTTGGCGTCGACATCGAGGGCAAGCTTCGCAATGACGGCGGCTCACACGCTCGGCTCACGATGGGAGACGCCAATGGCCACCCCACCGTCACGTTCGCCCACGGGTCCAGCGCCGACGCCCACTGGACCACCTACCACTGGTCTGGCGCGCCGCAGGCGCGGCTAATCGCGAGCCTGGGCTGCGAGATCAATCAATGCGGTCCTTCGGACGCGGCGAAGACATGGGTGAGGAACTTGACCATCACCTTGGTTGACAACACCGATCCGATCCTGAGCGGCGTAGGAGGCTCCCTCCTGGGTGGAGGATGGCTGCGAGGCGCGCAAACGCTCGCAGGGACTTCGTCAGGCGACACCGGCTCCGGGCATGCTTTCGCTCGACGCGACCGTCAATATCTCGCGGTAGTGGGCCAAGATCCCGGGAAGTGCAGTCAGATTCCTGGGTCGACGTTCGCCGCAAGGCTCATGGCCGCATGCGACATGCGGCGGCCCATCCGTCCATCGACGGCGATCTGTCGACACCAGCAGCGCGCTCCATTCACTGATGGTCCAGAACGTAATCGTGATCTGTGCGCATGACTTGCCCAGGAACCAGAGCGTGCCAGACGTACACGGCTCGACGTCGACAACACTCCGCCGTCCGTCACATTCGAGAACTCGGAAGACCCGAAGGATCCAGAGCTGATCAGCGCGCCGGTCTCAGATGCGACATCAGGGCTCGCATCTGGCTCGATCTACCTGCGCCCGGCGGGAAGCAGCGACTGGCAGGAGCTCTCGACCAACTCTCAAAGGGGAGTCTCCAAACGCGCGTGGACTCCACGAGCTACACGCCAGGCAGCTACGAGTTCATGGCGAGCGCGACCGACAACGCAGGCAACTCGCAGACGTCGATGACGCGCCAGGATGGTTCACCGATGATCCTCACCTTCCCGCTGAAGGCGACGAGCCATATCACCGCGCATCTCCGTCCAGGTGGCGGATCGAAAGTTCGTTTGCCGTATGGCGCGAAGGCCAGCGCGACAGGGCGGCTGCTCGACGCACGTGGCAAGCCGCTGGCCCATCAGCAGGTAACGGTGACGCAGCGCTACGCGCCCGGGGCCATCGTTCCGCAGCGCGTTCTGTCTGGTGTGACGGATGGCAAGGGGCGCTGGCACGCAAGGCTAGGCGCCGGTCCAACCCGGGTCGTCGCGGCCTCATTCGTAGGCAGCGCTCAATACCTCGGTGCGCGGAAGAGTGCCGGCCGGATCGTCGTGAAGAGCAAGGCGAGCTTCCGGACGTCCCGCAAGCGCGTACCCGAGGGCAAGAGCGTCTTGTTCCACGGCCGCATCGCGCATCGTGGGGCGCAGATCCCCGGAGCCGGGAAGCTCGTCGAGCTACAGGTCCGCCAGGGCGCAAAGAAGTGGAACACGGTCGAGGAGGCGATTCACAGCGACGCGCGCGGGCGCTACAGGCTCCGGTACCGGTTTGGCCGCTTCTACACGAAGGATGTCCGCTACCTGTTCAGGGTCAAGATCGACCACGAGCAGAATTGGCCTTACCATGCTCCGGTGCGCTCGAGGGCACGCAGCGTGAAGGTCCTCGCGCGCTGACAGGCAGACCAGCGATGGGAGGGAAGCGGTGAAGCCAAGACGTCCAAGCCATGCGACCGTGGTGGCCTATCTCGCTCTGTTCGTCGCGCTGGGCGGCACAGCCTGGGCTGCTCTCCACGTCGGGTCGAAGGACGTGGTGAACAACTCGCTGAAGAGCAGCGACTTGCGGAACCGCAAGGCGGTTGGCGGCAAGGACGTCGTCCCGAATTCGCTCGGCGGTCGTCAGATCGATGAGTCGAGCCTGAATCCGAACAGCTTCTTGTCCGTATCGGGCAGTCAGCCGCAGGGACGATGTGCGCTGTCAAACGTCGACACGACCTGCGCCTCGACGCGGGTGTCAGCCTCGAGCGCCGTTCACGAATACTCGTCGTCGCGTCCGGCGGCGAGTACGGGACGTACAGGTCCAAACAGCGCCGTCTGCAAGCTGCACCTCGATGACAACGCCAGCATCTTCGGCAGCCGTCACTAATCCAGGTGAGGAAAACTTCAACAGCTCGACCGTTCGCAACAAACGGGTTTGGTCTCACGGGCGTGACCCAGGGCATTGTGGAGCCCGGGAAGCACACGATTAAGTCTCGCCTGCGGGACAACTAATCCGGGCACGGTCGTCGACCACGCCACCATCGCCGCGCTTGACGATCGCAGCCCGCAAGCACTAGTCAGAATTCTGTACAGTGTCGGCCGTGGCCAAAACGGTTCCGTTCACCGAAGCTCGGAGTCGCCTCAGCGAGCTCGTCGACGAGGTCGAGGAGCGCCACGAGCATCTGGTGATCACGCGCAACGGTCGCCCCGCTGCTGTCGTCCTCTCCGCCGATGAATACGAGGCGCTCGAGGAGACGCTCGAGGTCCTCGATGATCCGGAGGCGCTCGGCGCTCTCCGTGAGAGCGAGGAGGACGTCCGCGCCGGGCGCCTTTTCTCCCTGGCCGAGGTGAAGCGCGACCTCGGCCTTGCCTGAGCCCAGGCTTACGCGTCGCGCCAAGGCAGACCTCGAAGCTCTTCCGGATGCGATCCAGATTGCCGTGCTCGAGGCGCTGGTGAATGTCGGAGCTGATCCTCGATCCGCTGGAAGACCGCTGGTCGGTCGCCTTAGGGGCCTCTGGTCAGCGAGGGTAGGCAGCTATCGCACCATCTATTCGATCGAACGCGCCACCGGCGGCGATCGGGTGATTGTGCGCTCGATCCGGCATCGTGCGGTCGCCTACGGAAGGCCAGACGTCCGCCGCCGCTGACTCAGAGCTCGTATCGAGCCAGATCGGCGTCGAGTCGTTCCGACTCTTCACCCTCAGGCGCTCCCGCCGAACCGCCAGGCGGCCCGCGCCGCCCCGTCCGCCGCCAACGCCACACCCCGAGCCCGATCGCGACGGCCGCCGCGATCAACGCCAGCGCCGGCACCACATACGCGCTCAGGTCGAAGCCACTCGCCGGCGGGGTGGCCAGCACCTCCTCGCCGTACTGGGCGACGAGGTCGTCCTTGATCTGCTGCTTCGTCTTCCCCTCGGCGATCAGGTGGCGGATGAAGGCCTTCTCGCGCTGGGCCTGTGGGGAGTCGGAGAGCTCCAGCAGCGTCCCGCAGATCGTGCACATCACCTCGTCCTCGACGTCCGGGAGCGAGGTCTGCGGCTGCGCCGCACGCGCGGCCGGTGCAGCCACGAGAAGCACCGCCACGGACAGGGCGAGCGCCCTCACCCGCTCGCCTTCCCGCCGATGAACGGCTTCACCGACGCGTCGAGGTACTCGGCGTTCACCGGCCCCGGCCGCACGAGCGCGATCTTGCCCTGCGGGTCCACGAGGAAGCTCTCCGGGAAGCCGGTCATGCCGAGGTCGTGGGGCACCTCGCCGGCGCCGTCGCGAAGCTGGGGATAGGTGATGCCGTAGCGGCGGGCGAAGTCGCGCGCGTCGCTCGAGAGGTCGCGGGAGTCGATGCCGAGGACGACGAAGTCGTTCTTTCGCTCCGCTTTGTAGAAGCGCTGGAGCGCCGGCGCCTCGTCGCGGCAGGGCTGGCACCACGAGGCCCATACGTTCACGAGCACCCACTTGCCGCGGTAGTCGGCGACGCTGGCGCTGCCCGAGCCGTCGAGCTTCGGCAGGGTGCGGGTCGGCATCGGCTCGCCGGCGGCGACCCTGGCGGTGCTCTTGTTGATGACGCCGTAGGCGAGCAGGCCGACCACCGCCAGCACCGCGAGGAAGGCCCAGAAGGCGCGCGCGCTCACCCCGGGAAGCGTAGGGAGGAGCCGAGTCCGGCCTCGCGGCTGAGTGAGCCTCGTCACAGGTCCCCGGTGCTGGAACGCGTCGGCGGCGCGAGTTTGGCACCCTGGCCAGATCCGCTGAAATCCAATCAGGGCACGCCCCGGGACGCGTCAGGGACATCCCCGATTTACAAGGCCCCGACCCGCTGAAAGCCTTGGCGCCATGACACAGACCGACAGCCCAAACGTCCGTCGCAACATCACCGCCCGCGCCGCGATCTGGAGCGCGCATCACCGCAAGATCGCGATCTTCGGCTGGCTCGCGCTCGTCGTCGCCTCGTTCGTCATCGGCGGCGCTGTCGGCACGAAGACGCTCGAGAACAACCAGCAGGGCGTCGGCGAGTCCGGCCACGCGCAGGACCTGATCGACGATGCCTTCCCCAAGGCCGCCGACGAGACGGTCCTCGTGAAGTCGGACACCCTCGCGGCGACCGACCCGAAGTTCCGCGCCGTCGTGGCCCAGGCGATGAGCGATCTTCAGAAGCAGAAGGGCGTCCAGCGCCTGCAGTCGCCCTACGCGACGAAGCAGATCTCCGCCGACGGCAAGGCCGCCCTCATCAACTTCCAGCTTCGCGGTGGCGACACCAAGTCGCAGGACGCGGCCGGCGCGACCCTCGCGGCGACGCGGCGCGTGCAGGCGTCGAACCCGAGCTTCACGGTCGGCGAGTTCGGCCAGGCGAGCGCCGCGAAGCAGCTCACGAAGTCGTTCGAGGACGACTTCAAGAAGGCAGAGACGCTCTCGCTGCCGATCACGCTCGTGATCCTGCTGATCGCCTTCGGCGCCCTCGTGGCCGCCGGCATCCCGCTGCTGCTCGCCGCGACGGCGGTGGCGATGACGATCGGCCTGCTCGCGCCGATCAGCCAGATTGCGCCGGTCGACCAGTCGATCAACTCGATCGTGCTGCTGATCGGGCTCGCCGTCGGCGTCGACTACTCGATGTTCTACGTGCGGCGCGAGCGCGAGGAGCGCGCGAAGGGACGCGGCGAGGAGGCCGCGCTCGAGATCGCCGCCGCGACCTCGGGCCGCGCCGTGCTCGTCTCGGGCCTCACGGTGATGATCGCGATGGCGGGGATGTACCTCGGCGGGGCGCCTACCTTCCGCTCGTTCGCCACCGGAACGATCCTCGTCGTCGCGGTCGCGCTCATCGGGTCGCTCACCGTGCTGCCGGCGGTGCTCTCGAAGCTCGGCGACAACATCGAGCGCGTACGCGTGCCCTTCATTGGGAAGCGGAAGCGGGAGGGGGCAGAGTCGAAGGTTTGGGCGGCGATCCTCGACCCGGTGCTCCGCCACCCATGGATCTCGTCCGTGATCTCGGCCGGAGCGCTCCTCGCACTCTGCATTCCCGTGCTCGGCATGCACACCGCACTGCCCGGCATCAAGTCGCTGCCGCAGGACCTGCCGGTGATCACGACCTACAACCAGATCCAGGCCTCGTTCCCAGGCAACCAGGTGGCGGCGACGGTGGTGGTGCGCACGGACGACGTCACCTCGCCTCTGTCGAGGTCCGCCGCCAACGCGCTCGTCACGAAGGCGATAGCGAGCAAGGACTTCGAGCCGCCGCCCTCGTTCAAGGTCTCGAGCGACCACACCACCGCGCAGATCGACATCCCGATCAAGGGCGACGGCACCGACGCCCGCTCGGACGCGTCGCTCGCGAACCTGCGCGACAACCTGATCCCGGCGACGGTCGGGAAGCTGCCGAACGCGGACGTGGCGGTCACCGGCTTCACCGCGCGGACCGTGGACTTCAACTCCACCCTCGACTCGCACGTCCTCTACGTGTTCGTCTTCGTCCTCGGGATGGCGTTTTTGCTGCTGCTCGTGACCTTCCGGTCGATCGTCATCCCGCTGACGGCGATCCTGCTGAACCTGCTGTCGGTGGGGGCCGCCTACGGCGTGCTGGTGCTGATCTTCCAGGACGGCAACCTGGAGAGCTTCCTCGGCTATCACTCAACGGGCGCCATCACGTCATGGCTGCCGCTGTTCCTGTTCGTGGTGCTGTTCGGCCTCTCGATGGACTACCACGTGTTCATCTTGAGCCGCATCCGCGAGGGATTCGACGACGGCCTCAGCTCCGACGAAGCGGTGGCGCATGGCATCAAGTCCACCGCGGGTGTCGTCACGAGCGCCGCGGCGATCATGATCGCGGTGTTCGCGGTCTTCGCCACGCTCTCGGCGCTCGAGTTCAAGCAGGTCGGAGTCGGCCTCTCGGTCGCCGTCCTGATCGACGCCACGATCGTGCGCGCGGTGCTGCTGCCGTCGGTGATGAAGCTCCTGGGCAGGCGCAACTGGTACCTGCCGCGCGCGCTCGATTGGCTGCCGCGCCTGGGCGGCGAAGCCACCGCGCCGAAGCCGGGCCCGGCGCGCGCCTAGCCGCAGGCCGACGACAACGGCGTGTAATGCTCTCTGCGCCGATGGCGTCGAGACTCTCCAATCACCACCGCGACACGCTCGCGAAGATCCTGGCGCATCCGGCGAGCGGAAACGTCGAGTGGCGATCGGTGACCTCGCTGCTCGAAGCCTTGGGGACGGTGCGCGAGGAGCACAACGGCAAGTTCGAGGTGACCGTGGGGCCTGAGACCGACGCCTGCTGCGCGCGGCGGTAGCGAAGCAGGTGTTCCGCCTCGACTGGCCGCCGCTCATCCTCCACGTCCAGTCGACGATGCGGATGGGGTCGACCGTCCTCGAGCGGCGCTCGCGGCGGCCCGAACCCCACCCTGACCAGCCAGGCGCTCTCGACCCGGACCGCCGAGAAGATCCTCGGTAAGTACTTCGGCGGCGAGCCCTTCGTCGGTCACTCCAATCCGGTGAGCGCGATCGGCGACCGCGTCACCCAGGCCGTCCTCGACCGCCGCATCTAGCGGCGCGTCGCCCGCCCGAGCGAGAGCGCGAGAGCGGCGATTGCGGCGGCTGGCAGCAGCCACCAGGCCGCGACGCCGGCGTCCTCGAGCCCCGCGGTGGCCGCGAGTGCACCGACGATCACGATGGCGATCAGGGGGTCGTCGCCGACGACGAAGTCGTAGAGGAACCGGGTGAGGCCGCGGACCTGCTTCATCGAGCCTCCGGTGCGAGCGCCGCCGGCGGCTCCTCGCGGCGATGGCGCAGCACCGCGACCATCGCCGCTGAGAACGCGAGCACGACCGCGATCAGCGCCAGGATCGCCGCGTCGCCGCCGGGCCAATCGGCGCCGGCGCCCTCCGCGCCCCAGAAGGTCCCGTATGCCGTCAGCATCACGCCCACCGCGTACTTGAGCGCGTTCTCCGGGACTCGAGCGAGAGGACGTCGGACGGCGAAGCCGGCGCCGACTACGAGGGCCGTCGCGGTGACGCCGGCCAACACGGCAAGCGGGACGTTGTGCTCGCTGGAGCCGAAGGTCACGACGATGAACGCCACCTCGAGCCCCTCCAGCAACACGCCCTTGAAGCTGATGAAGAACCCGTAGTGGTCGATTGCGCGCGGCTCACGGCCGGCCGCGCGCGCCGCCGCGAGCTCGGCGGCGAAGATGGCCTCCTCGTCGTGGAGCGGGACGAAACCGCTCGATCGCAGGATGGCCTTGCGGAGCCATTGCAGCCCGAAGATCACGAGGAGGCCGCCGACGACGAGGCGCAGGGTGTCGATCGGCAGCAGCGTGAGCGCCGGGCCGAGGACGGCGACGATCACGGCCAGCACCGCCGAGGCCGCCGCCGTGCCCACGAGCGCCGACCGCCACCCACGGGTGATGCCGGCGGCGAGAACGATCGTCACCGCCTCGACCGCCTCCACGGCCGCGGCCGCGAACACCGCCAAGAAGAGCAGGACCTCGCGGCTCACGCAGCTGATCCTAGAATTCGCCCGGCGCGGACGCCGACGCCGGCGTGCGCTCGCGACCTGACGGAAGCTCTACCCAGACGTCTGCGCCGGTAGTGCCGTTTCGGGCCCCCGCCCGGCCGCCGTGGGCACGGGCGATTGCGTCAACGATCGACAGCCCGAGGCCGCTGCCGTCGGTCGATCTCGCGGCATCCGCTCGACGGAACCGCTCGAACGCGTGGGGAAGGAACTCGGCCGGGAAGCCCGCGCCCTCATCGGTCACGTGGAGCTCCACCCGCCCGTCGACCGTGCTCGCGTGCATCCGCACCGGGCCGGCGCCGTAGTGGAGGGCGTTCTCCACCAGGTTGCCGAGCGCCTGCTCGACCCGGTCGCGGTCGGCCTCGACGCGAAGGCCGGCCGGGGCGTCGGAGGTGATCGGCCGCTCGGCGTCTCCGGCCCGCGCAGCCAGGCGTCCCCGCACGGCCGAGAACAGCTCCGAGACCTCGATCGCCTCGGGCTCGAGCGCCAGCGCGCCCTTGTCGTAGCGGGCGACGAAGAGCAGGTCCTCGGCGAGGCGCGAGAGGCGGTCGGCCTCCTCGATGGCGGATACGATCGCGGCCCGCAGCTCCTCCGCGCTCGCTCCGTATCGCAGCGCCAGCTCGAGCTCGGCCTTGTGGACCGCGAGCGGGGTCCGCAGCTCGTGACTCGCGTCGTCCACGAACGCCCGCTCACGCTCGATCGCCTCCTCGAGGCGATCGAGCATCCGGTTCAGGGTCTCGCCGAGCCTCTGTAGCTCGTCGCGAGCGGGCGGAACCGGCAGGCGCTGCACCGATCCCGCCGCCGACATCGCGGCCGCGCGGCCTCGCATCGCCTCGACCGGCCGAAGCGCGCTGCCCACCGTCCAGTACGCGGCGAGCGAGGCGAGCACGAGAGCCGCCGGGCCGCCGATCAGGAGCAGGGTGAGCAGGTTCGAGAGGGCATCCGCGCGGTCGCCGAGCGACGCGCCCTCGACCACGATGAGCCGGTGGCGCTCGAAGAGGACCGGCCGGGCGAGCAGGCGCTCGGGCTCGCCGTTGGTCGTGACGCCCGTTCGGTCGACGACGATCGCCCTCCTTGCCGCAGCCCTCAGCTCGCCGGGCGTCAGAACCGGTCGGCTCGTCGGCTGCGCACCGGCGTCGAAGAGCCGGCCGGACGGGGTGAGGACCTGGGCGAGGGATTCGCCCCCGCCGCTGAGCGCGCTCCGAGCGGCCTCTCCGAGGCCAACGTCGCTCACCCTGATCTCGCTGATCAGCTCGCGCGCGCGGGAGTGGAGGTCGCGATCGATCGAGGCGTCGAGCTCCGAGCCGAGGCGCAGGTAGAGGAAGAGCCCAGTCGCGACCAGCACGACGGCCATCAGCGCCGCGAAGACCAGCGTGACCCTCAGCTTCACCGGCACGCGGCTCAACGCGCGCCGTCCTCTCGCAGCCGATAGCCGGCTCCGCGCACGGTCTCGATGCTCTCGGCGCCGAATGGCTGGTCGATCTTCCGGCGCAGCAGGCGAATGTAGGCGTCGACCACGTTCGAGCGGTTCTCGTACTCGTAGTCCCAGGCGTGCTCGAGGATCTGGAAGCGCGAGAGCACCTCGCCGGGCCGCCGCATCAAGATCTCGAAAATCGAGAACTCCTTCGGCGAGAGCCGCACCTCGACGTCGCCGCGCCACACCCGGCGGCTCGCGGGGTCGAGTCGCAGCTCGCCGACCCGCAGCTCCGCTGGCCGCTCAACGGGGCCGCGACGCACGAGCGCCCGGAGTCTGGCCAGTAGCTCGGCGTACGAGAAGGGCTTCGTCAGGTAGTCATCCGCGCCGCTGTCGAGGCCGGTGACCCGGTCGCGAACGGCATCCCGCGCCGTCAGCATCAGGATCGGCGCCCAGATGCCCTCCTCGCGAAGCCGCCGGCAGACCTCGAAGCCGTCGAGACCCGGGAGCATGACGTCGAGGATGATCGCGTCGTACTCCGTGGCCGCCGCCATCCACAGCGTGTCTTCGCCGCTCGAGGTGACGTCGACCGCCATCGCCTCCTTGCGCAGGCCTCGCTGAATGAGGCCGGCGAGCTTCGCGTGATCTTCGACGACCAGGACGCGCATCGAACGACGGCGGCGTGAGCTTCGACCGCCCAGATGAAAGGGCGATGAAAGAAACGATGACAGCTGGCGCGGGCCGGTCTCCTTTCACGACCGTTTCATCGCTCGCGCGTATGACCCCTCGCGACAACGCAGACGACGAGGAGGTCAGTCGTGTCCTGGAATTCGAACAAGATGGCGCTCGGCATCGGCGCAACGGCCGCGATGGCCGCGCTTGCGGGTTGCGGCTCGTCCGGCGGCACCACGGCATCGTCGGGCGGCGCGCCGGCTTCGGGCGCTTCGTCGCCCTCGGCGCTTGCGCCGATCCACGGGCGGTACTCGCCCTCGATCGACCCAGCGAACTTCGTCACGCGGATCGACAACGCGTACTTCCCGTTGATCCCGGGGACCGCGTTCCACTACAAGGGCGTCGCCGAGGACGGCAAGACGAAGCAGTCCGACAACGAGGTCGTGACGCACCAGACCAAGACGATCACGGGCGTTCCGGCGACGGTCATCCGCGACACCGTCTCCCAGCACGGCCACCCGGTCGAGCGGACCTTCGACTGGTACGCCCAGGACAGCGAGGGGAACGTGTGGTACATGGGCGAGGGCACCAGCGAGCTTCATCACGGGCACTTCGCGAAGGCGAGCGACTCATGGACCGGTGGGGTCGCCGGCGCGGAGCCCGGGATCATCATGCCCGGCCACCCGACGCGCGGGCAGGAGTACCGCCAGGAGTACTACCCGGGCCACGCGATGGACCAGGCGCGCGTCCTCGGCTCCGGAGGGCCGGTGACGGTCCCGTACGGCTCCTACACGCGGACGCTCGTGACTGACGAGACGTCCCCCTCGATCGATCCCGGCGTCCACGAGCACAAGCTCTATGTCAAGGGGGTCGGCGACGTGAAGGAGCAGACGGTCACCGGCAACCGGGAGCAGATCCACCTGGTGAGCGTGACCCACTCAGGAAGGTGAAGCGACCTAGAATCGGCTCCGCGCGCGGCCTTCGGTACGAGCATCCGCTAGGCCGGCTCCAGTCAGCACTGGTTCCGCGCCTGTCCCAGCGCCACTCGAGCGCATCGCATCGGCCCGCCAGTTCTTCGCCGCGCTCACGGTCGGTCGCCCGTTTGCCGCGAGCTGATCGGCTCCGGCACGGCGCTCCCCCCGAGGACGAGGCCGAGCGTCCCGACGGCGGCAACCGCCAGGGCCACAAGCAAGATGCAGAGCAGCACGAGGTCAAAGAGCAGCGCGATCATCGGTCCAAATAGAGATCTCGGAGCCGTTCGGCACGAGCAATGAGATCGGCCTTCTGATCGCCAGCAGCCTCGGGATCCTTCTCGATGAAGATGGCGGCGATCTGCTCGGGGGTGAGGCCGTCGATCAACAATTCGAGAGTGTCGATCTCGTCCTCGGAGAGACGGATTTCTCCGCTCTGGATTCCGGCCACAAGGCGGCTCGCGCCGCGCTCGGCCATAGCCGCGTTGTAGTTGGCGCGGAATGCCCGCTCGTCAAAGCCGCTCATTTCGCTGCCTTCCCCTTCGCCTGCTTTGCGTGCCGCCGATGATCCGCGACACGGTGCTCCCGGTCCCTCGCGAGAAGTGTCAGCTGAAGGTAGCGCCGGCGCACTTCGAAAAACCGTATTCCGCCGCTCGGCTCTGCGCCATCTTGCCAAGGGCGTCGAAGCGACCGACAAGCGCCTCGTAGTGCGTGTCCTGACTGGCGGCGAGCGCGGCTCGGGCCCGCGCGAGGACCATCGTCTGCGCCCGCAGGGCTCGGAGGTAGCCCTCGAGGGTCGATCGCTGGTCCACCGGCGCGTCGAATGCTCTAAGCGCCGACTCGGTCCTGACCAGCACCGCGTTGAAACGGCTGATGAGGTCAACGACGGTTCCCCTCGCGGCTCGGGTCGGCGCCATTGTTGCTTCGGGTAGCCCACGATGAAGCCGCCTGAGCGTCGGGATGAGGTCGATGCGCTCTTCTCTGCAGATCGTGTCGCCGCGGGCGATTAGCACGCCCCGCGCAGGCGAGGCGCCCTCGGGCGGCAGCGGCTCGTCGACGGTGTACTGGGTGACGCCCTGGTAGACCCGCTCGCGCCCGTTGAAGCAGAACTGCCAGTCGTCGCTGAGAGGATGCCCCTTCATGGCCCAATACCCGCATGGCCTCGGCGAAGCGGTCGTCCTGTGAGAGGTGAGGGTCGGAGGGCCGAGACGCCGCTCCACGGTGGCTCTCGGCAGCCCGCCCTTGATCGTGTTGGCGACCTCAAATGCGACCCCGGGCACGGTCGTCGAGGCCGTCGAGCCGCCGCCCGACCCGCACCCGGTAACCGCACCGATCGCGATCAGGGCGACGACGCTCTTGCCCGCTTGCATCACGAAACCCACCTCAGCTCCGGGCGGACTCTACGCAGAAAGCGGAACGGGGCCAAATGGCCCCGTCCGCTCAAAGCCGCCCAGGCACCGGGCGTCTTGTTTCGCTACGGCGTCTGGACCGTGCCCCAGATCGCGCAGTTGGTATTGCTGACCGCGAGGCTCGAGGCGTCGTCCTCGGTGCCGTAGACGGCGGTGACCATCGGATTTCCGCCCTGCCCCGAGTATGACGCCGTGGCGCCGACCTCGGTGTTGGCGGCGTCCCGGATCAGACTGACGGTGTCACCGGCGTCGAGGTCGTCATTGGACCGGTTGAACGCGGTTCCCCCTTCGTCCACTCCTTCGACCTTGGCGATCCCGTTCTCCGCGGTCCCCTTGATCACGGTCCCGGTGGTGGTGAGGTGGCCGGTCCCGTCGCACGATCCCTGGAAATCCGCTCCCTGAACGGAGAGGAACGTGGACGTCGAGTTCAGGTTCGCGAAGAACTTGAACTGCCGGACGGGGTTGCCGCCCGAGAGTGAGTTTGCCGTATCCGCGGTGGTCGCGTGGTCGGCGTTGGTCGCGTGGTCGGCGTTGTCCGCGGTGCCCGCGGTGTCGGCGTGTGCTACCGACAGGCCATCTTCCTTCTTGTTGATCTGCTTGTTCGCCTGCTTCTTGGCGATCTGCTTCACCTTCTCGTTGGTGATCTTCGCGATCGCGAGTGAGCCGCCACCCACGGCGACTATCAAGGCGATCATCGAGATCACAAGAGCCGGCGAAGGCAGCCGGCGAATCCGTCTGAGCACGATGCTTCTCCCTTCTGAGACTAAAAGCGATTTCGGGTGCCCAGCATCCCGCGGGGCTCCCTCATCGAGGTGATACAACCCTAACCTCGGGCGAGGGGGTCTGTCAACCCCGTTCTTACAGCGGCTGAAGCGGCAGGCGCGCCAAGAGCGCCCAGCGCGGATCCGGTCCAGGTCGAGCCCTCGGACCTGCTCGGGGTTGACGGCCATGTGGACGTTCGCGGGGAAGACGGCCGCGAGGTGCGCGATCAGCCGCCACCGCGCGACGGACCGGCTGTGGCCGCAGAATCAACTGGTGCCGCACCGGCTCAGGAAGTCGCCGCAGGCTGGTTCCCCGACCCAATGAAGCAAGCGGAGGAACGCTACTGGGATGGAGGGCGGTGGACCGGCCAGGTCCGAGGCGAAGCTCGGCTGACGTAGCACTTCTGGAAGCGAAGCCGCCCCCTCACGACGCCTACTGCCGGTCCGTACTTCCTTCGATCCGCTCCAACCGGGCCTCGATTGCATCGAGCTTCGCCATCATGCGCTCCTGGCCCTCCCGCACTCCGCTCGCGCCTCGGCCCGCGCGTATGAATCGTTCGGCTACGAAAGCCGTAAGCAACGCGACGAACATCAATACGACGGCGACCAATCGGCTTCTCTCGTCCACGGGTGTGCGACTCGACGATGAGGACAGACCAGAACCGCGCCAAGTCGCGCCCAACCCTAACTCACGAGGTGTTTGAGCCGTCAGTGAAGATGATGCTCGATCTCGACTAGCTGCTCGTGGATCGCAAGCAAGGCATGGGCGATGGCGGCGAGCGCCGGGGGCGCACCGTCGTCTCGGAGCAGCGAAGCTGCCCGTCCGCGTGGTCAGCCACCTCGGACGGCTCTTCGGCTTTCGACGCTCACGCTTCCTCCCGCATCCGCCGCTGCTCGAAGGTCGGCATCGAGTCGGACCCCGGCTGCCAAT
The DNA here is from genome assembly GCA_963823245.1 of uncultured Actinomycetes bacterium. Taxonomy (GTDB): domain Bacteria; phylum Actinomycetota; class Thermoleophilia; order Solirubrobacterales; family 70-9; genus JAWVFM01. The sequence goes on from CAWGKQ010000011.1 coordinate 154,513, forward strand.
GCTCGAAACCGCCTCCGCGACCTTGTTGGCCCCCTCGGGATCCCCCGCCTCAATCAACTCTGCGAATCCCGCAATGGCACGGTCGAGGGCGTCGCCGATGTGTGGATAGCGCCCGACCTCATAAAGAACCGAACCCGCCGTGATTTGGCTCCCGAACACTCGAAAAAATCTAACCGTGCCGTCCGTTCGAATCGTCGGAAATTTGACAGCGGATGCTTTCCCACCGCCGTCTACCGGGGGAGAGGAAACCTCCGTACCGCCCTCATAGGCGGGTACGGGTTTCCTTCCGCCCTGGCGGGCAACCGGGAAAACGGCTCTGGAAAGCCATGTATCCGCCTCCGAGGCCGGTTTCAAAGCGGAAAGAAGCGGAAATCGGCCTTCAAGTTCGTTTCCGGTCCCCTCGCGCGCATCAATCGTCCGTCTTGTACGACCGGAGTGTGCGCCGGGGTGACGCCAAGCTCGTCGGCAAGCTGCTTCTGCGTCCAGTCCGGATGTTCGAGTTCGAGTTCGCGCAGACGGGCCGCGCGTGTGCCCCTGGCAACTGTTTGTGGCGAATCGCGTCCCTCTGAGTCCTTCGCCCCTGCGCCTCCGGAAGGTAGAACCAATTGCCGACTCCGAGTCCCTGGATGCCGAGCTTCCGTTCCTCCCCCATTTCCCGAAGGTTGTCAACGTGGAGGGTGAAGTGGTTCGTTTCGGACCGCTTCGTGAAGATCGCCGACTCATACCAACCGTGAATGAAAGTCGAGCCAATCAGCCGCGCAGCACTCGCCCCCTCGTTGTTCTTGTCCGTGAGTTGGGTCCGGCAAAGCTGGCGGGGCCGAAGCGCCAGCCGCCCGCGCGCGTTCGACGCTCGCTCGGGCGATGTTCGGGCCACCAATGGGCCAGAAGCGGGAGCACGACGCTCCTGACCGCCACCGGGAATCCCGCGTGGCTGACCTAGAATCGGCTCCGCGCGCGGACGTAGCTCAGTTGGTAGAGCGTCGGCTTCCCAAGCCGAAGGTCGCGGGTTCGAGACCCGTCGTCCGCTTTCGGAGATCTCCCTGCAACCGTGCGCGTTCCCGTCGCTATTGCAAGATCGCTCAGTCGGCGCCCGACGCCACATCAACGCCACTACGTCCGGCCCTGGCGTCGAGTCGGGCGCGGATCGCCTGCTCGGAGTCGCGCGCCAGGTGGCCGTAGGTGCGGTCGATCATCCCCACGCTCGTGCCCATGATGCGCGCCAGCTCGAAGATCGCGCACCCCCGCCGCCAGCGCTTCGGTGGCGAAGGTGTGGCGGGTCTGGTACGGCCCGCGCCTGCGGAGCCCGGCAGCGTCGAGCGCCGGATACCAGTGGCGCGTCCGCCACGTGTCGAGGTTGATGTGCCCGCCCCTGGCCGCGGGGAAGACGAGAGGCGTGTCAAGCCGGGGCGGCAGCCGATCCAGCGCGTCGAGCGCACGCGCGCTCAGCGGGACACGACGGCGGGAGCCCACGGTCTTCGGGTAGGGAGTCAGCACGCCGTCGCGCGAAGCGCCGCTGGACGAGCACGGCCGGTCCCGAGCGGTCGACGTCGCGGCGCTCCAGCGCCGTCCACTCGTGCGTCCGCAGGCCGGTCTCGGCGCCGAAGACGACGAGCGGCCCGAACGTCGGCCCCAGCTCGACGTCGAGCGCGTCGACCTCGGTCGGGCGCGAACGGCAGCAGCTCCTCGGTTCGCGGCTGCGGGTTGCGCCCAGCCTGGAGGGCGGGGTTGTGGATCATGTAGCGCCAGCGCACTGCGGCGGCGAGAACCTGGCGAAGCGCGCCGGTGAGCCGGTAGCGCGAGCCAGCGGTGAGCCCGGCCCGCCAGCGCGCGACGTCGTCGGCGGCGCCCTCCAGCTCAGCGAGGGTCCAGTCGCCGAAGGTGTCCCGCGCCGGTCTCAGGCGCTCTGAGAGCGTCTTACGGGTCCGCTCGGCGACGGTCGCGCCGTGGCGGTCGAGAAACAGGTTGCAGAACGCGTCGAAGGTGATCTCCGGCGACGGGGCGCCACGATCGAGCCTCGGGGCGACGTTGGCGGCGAACCAGCGGCGGGCTTCGGTCTTGGTCGCGAAGCCTGTGCCGTTGCGGGCGTCGTCCGTCCTCTGGCCAGCGAATCCCGTAGCCGCTACCAGCGCGGAAGATGCTCCCGGTCGTTAGGCGTGGCATCAGTCCTCCTCATCTTGGGTGGCGGTTAGGGCTGTTGAGGGTATTCGCGGCTGGGCGGCGTCCGGCGTGGCGGTTAGCACTCCTCGTCGCGGCGTCGCCCATTCCTCTAGACGGCGCTCGACCTCGTCCTCGCGGAAGCGAATCGCTCCGCCCGGCAGCCGGATCGCGGACAGCTTGCCCTGGCGCGTCCAGCGCAGCACCGTCTCAGTCGAGACGACGAGCCGGTCGGCGAACTCGCGGGCGGTTAGCAGACGCGCGGTCACGGCCACTTGCGCCCCAGTCGCGCGACCTCGGCCTCCTCGGGACTCGCGAGCGGGACGCCGTCGCCGGGCACGTAGAGCGGCATGCGCCCGTGCATCCTCGCCACCACGATCACCCCGGCGTTCCGCAACTCAGCGAGCCCGTCTCGTGCCGCGCGAGTCGGGAGCCCCGTCCACGCGCGCGCAAACTCAACGGTGTACGGCACCTCGTCGTTTGCCAGCATCCCTCCCCGAGGCTCCACCCGCCGCAGCCCCACCAGCAGCGCGAAGCCGTCGCGCAGTCTTGCTGCTCCTTCTCCCAGGGTGGGCGGGTCCGGCACGTCGACCTCGACCGGCTCGAAGCAGTCCAGCACGTACGCGGTCAGTCGCCACCAGATGAGCAGCTCAGCGTTCGTGAGCCGTCGGTCGCTCCCGTAAGCGCGCGCGGCCACCACCTCGGCGATCGAGCGCGACCGCCCCTCGCAGCAGCGGAGCCGCCACTCTCCGCCCTCACAGACCAAATCCGCCCAGCCGGTGTGCTCGGGCAGCGGACACTGACCCCCGCGGCCGATGTCGATGCCCCACTCAGCCCCCAGGCGAGCAAGGACCGACTCGTTGAGGATGAAGCCATCCCCGGGTGTCACTAGAGAAGAAGGGAACGCTTTGAAGCGATCTAGAGAACTGGCAGGTAGGGGTTCCCTGGTGTTCTCTGCGTTCTCTTGTTCTCTGTTGTACGCCTCGTCGCCGAGCTGCTCCGCGAGAAGCAGCTTCGTGCTCATCGCCGCTGAGCCGTCGGGCTCAGCCCACACCTCTGGCGCACGCGGGACTACAATATGTCGTGAAGTTTGAGAGAGCTTCATTTGGGGACCCCGGTTGCCGCCGGGGTTCTCTTTTTTTGCCATCAGCTCATGCGGCTCCTTGGGGTCGTGGCCCGGATCGTCCGCATCAGCGACGCTGGGGGTGGCTCGTGGGTGAGGACCTCGACCGTGTTCCCGAGCCGTTCCTCCAGCTCACACCGCAGCGCGGCGAGCCGCTCCGATCGACCGTCTCGTTCAGCTTTCGGCTCGCCGGCGGTGTCGACTAGCGCATGAAGAAACGAGGCGAGTTCCAGCGCCAGGGTGACCTCGGCAGCGATCGGCCGCCGGTGCCGTCGAGCGTTGTCGCGCGTCAGCTCGGCGACCTCGACGGGAACCCGTATGGCCATCACGGGGGTCTCGCGGCCATAGCGACTGGAGGCTCTCTTCAGAGTCATCTCAGACAGCATGTAAGCACGTCTCAGACGGGTCTTCCAGCGGGCCGACAAGGGTTACCTAATGTAATGGCCGAGACCGTCATTTACCGCTTGGGAATGGGGGATACGGCTGATCCGGCAAGGCCCTGTTTTTACAATCCGTCGCGGGTCGGAGAGCGGGAGAGCGGGTCGGCGGCGCTTCGTTTCGCGCGCTGCTCTTGAAGGCTGCTGACGCGAGCCTTCACCGCGTGCGCCGGGCTGTTATCCGGCGGGTCCCCAGCGCCGGGTCCTGATCGCCTGGTCGATGCGCGGCGGCGGGCTATACGGTCGCGTTATGGGCTGTCCGTTCTGCGAGACGATCACCACTGGCGCAGTGGCCGCCGAGCGCGGCACCGCCGTTGTGCTCCCGGACGCCTTCCCGGTCAGCGATGGCCACATGCTGGTCCTGCCGCGGCGCCATGAAGCCGCGATCGCCAGCCTGTCGCCACGCGAGCAGGCCGAGGAGTAGACGGCGCTCGGCGGCTCAGCCGACTTAGCCCGCCTGCTCGACGCTCAGGAGCCCCACCTCGTAGCGCTCCACCGACGCCGTCTCGTCGGGTCCGGTGACTTTTTCGCGAACCCGCGTCGCCTCGTCCTCGCTCGCCCGCATTGCCTCCTCCCCCTCCCACAGGGAGATGACGAGGACCGTGCCGTTCTGCCGGTCGAAGAGAAAGACGGTGCCCTTCATGCCCTCGGTCTGCCCGAACTCAGTCGGCAGCACGCCCTTCTTCGTCTCCAGCGTCGCCTCGATGGCCTCGGGCGCCGCCCCCTCATAGCGGGTCACGCGAGCATGCATGGTCTCCTCCTCTCGGCTCGGGATCTCCCTTCCAGCTCGGACTCTATTGCCCGGGCTGTGGGGAGTCGGCGGTCACATCGCCCGGGCCGTCCTGCACGAGATACTGCGCGGCGATGTCGCAGGCGAACGTCGAGTTTGTGCGGAACTTCTTCGCGATGATCGACCGCGGCGACGCGGAAGCCTGGGACCTGCTTCCACCGGAGTTCGTTATCGATCTATCGCGGCGGCTGCTAGACCCGGTGAAACTTCGTGGGCCGGATGAAATGCGTGCCTTCTATCGCGACATGGACGCGACCTGGGTCGGTGGGGCGAGTTTGGGAGTCGAAGAGCTGATCGACGCAGGCGACAAGGTGCTCGTGCTGATCCGCTTCGGCGGCCGCGGCAGGATAAGCGGCGCTGAGGTTGAGGCTCTTGTCTGGAACCTGTGGACGTTCCGCGAAGGCGAGCCCGTCGGGTGGATCTACTTCGGAGAAGACCGGTCCGACGCCCTCGAAGCCGCCGGGCTGCGGGAGTAGGCGATGTCGCAGGAGAACGTCGAGTTGGTGCGGAAATTGATCGATGCCTTCAACCGCAGCGGAGGAGGCGAGGCGGACGTCGCGGAGGAACTGTTTGACCCGGAGGTGACGATCGAGCCGCTGTTGGCCGGGGGGGTGGAGCGAACGATCTATCGAGGCCGAGCAGGGGCGATGAAGTTCGTCTCCGACCTCAACGAAACCTTCACCGAGGTCCACGCCGACTACTCGCGGATCGAGGAATTCGGTGACGTGCTGGTGGTTTCCGGCAAGACGACCGGACGCGGTCGGGTAGGTGAGGTCCCCGTCGAGCAGCCTTGGTTTGTGGCGGTCAGGTTTCGACAAGGCAAGGTCGCCTACGCGGCGTTTCGCCGAACGCGTGCCGACGCCCTTGAAGCCACCGGGCTGCGGGAATAGGTGATGTCGCAGGAGAACGTGGAGATCGTGCGTCGTAACTATCGGGCTTTCACGGCTCGACAGCTCGACGCGGCGCTTGAAGGCTGGGGCCCGGAGGGGGAATGGGTGCCAGCGATGGCGGGAGCCGTCGAGGGCAAGAGCTATCGCGGTCACGCGGAGATTCGGCGCTACTTCGACGACCTGTTCGCGAGCTTCTCGGACGTACGGGTGGAGGACCTGGACTTCACGGATCTCGGCGACCGGGTGCTCGTTCTCTACCGGCTCATCGTGCGAGGTCGCGACAGCGACGTAGCGATCGATCAGCCCGGTGCCGCCCTGTATGAGTTCCGAGACGGGAAGATCGCCACGGGACGCAGCTTCCTCTCCCAAGCCGAAGCCCTCGAAGCCGCCGGGCTGCGGGAGTAGGAGGTCGCCACCTACGTCGTCGTTGCTACGTCGCAGTGGTCGCGGTGATGCGGCCCGCCGCAGCGCGGCGTCGTCCCAGGTCCGTGGTTGGCCCACCCAGGGGCGCGGGTCAGTACGGATGACTGCGAGAGCATGCGTGGGATGGTTGGCGGCGTTAGAAGGAGGACGCCGTATGCCAGTTGAGGCCAAGCCCGGCATGTATTGCGAGTGCTGCCAGAAGCCCGTCGCGGCGCAACGATATGTCCCACGCGGAGCGATCTTCTGGGGCGGACTCATCGGCAAGGAGTTGTCCTCTGGCGATTGGTCTTGCCCCGATTGCGGTGGGCCCGTTGTCGAGGCTGCCGCCCCACAGGGCTGGCACGATGACCAGGAGCGACCGGGTTGGCTTCGCTACTGGAACGGCAGGGCGTGGACCGGGCAGCACAAGCTCGCCCCCAAGGCAGGGGAGCAGCAAGAACCTGAGCGGCTAGACCCCGAGTAGGTGCGTGGGCGGCAGCCCCCACTCGCAGCGCGAGATACTGCGCGGGCGATGTCGCAGGATCTGGGCCCTGGCGCGCGAACCAGGCTCTCAGTGGAGCCGCAAGAGGCATTCAGATCCGTACGTGAGGCGCTCAGCGCCCGCCAAGTCTTCGGAGAGCCACTAGAGCGCGACGGCGTCACGGTGATCCCCGCTGCGACCGTGATCGGCGGGGGCGGGGGCGGTGGCAAAGGGTCCGGGGAAGGCGATGCTGCCGGTGGCAAGCCCACTACCGGTGCGGGCATGGGCTTCGCCATGGTTGGCTGGGCCTCGGGCGCATTCGAGGTGCGAGAGGGCCGGGTGGCCTGGCGACCGACCCTGGACGTCACGCGCATCCTTCTCGCGGCACAGGGGGTCGCCCTCGTCCTGGGCTTGGCGATCCTCACCGTTCTCGGCCGCCCATCACGCTCCCGCCTCGCGCGAAGACGGAAGCGTTAGGTCGCTGGGCGCAACCCGCTCAGCGATGCGTGCGTCGTAGCGACAGACATATCCGGCCACCTACCGGATTTCACGCGGTCCGCGGCGCGCTGATCGAGCGCGCCGCCGCCGGGCTTTCGATTGCTGAGCGGTCGAGCTGGCCGGCCCACACGGCTACATCGGCTGCATCGTGATCAGGCCGGACGGGAGCCGTGAGCTTGCCCGGGCGGTGCCGGACCCGCTTGCGCAGCGGTAGCCGGATTAGTTCGAGCTTCAGCTACACACGATGTTCGTGCACTGGCGCGGGTCGCCGTTGTTGCGGGCGACGTTTCCGCCACCGTCGTTCACCCCGCGCACCGCCTCGATCCCGAGGTCGCCGTTTCGCAGCGCCCGGTTCTGGTCAGCTCGTTGTTCGGCTGTTGATGTCGAAGCCGTCGTCTCGCGCCCCCGTGGCGATGTTGCGCGTCAGGCGGCTATGGCGTTCCTTCTCGCTCACTGCGAACCCATCGATCCCGCTATCTCTCACCCGATTCGGCGGACGATGTTGTGTGCGCCGCCGACGAACGGGTGCTGGATTCCGAGACGGATACCTATCCGGCGCGTGTCCACGACTACGTTGTCGACGACGAGGTTGCGATGTCCCTTCTCGATCCGGATGCCGTCGCCGCCTCGGAAGACCCGGTTTCGGGCGATCACGTTGTCGCTGCCCGGCCCGAGGGTGATGCCACCGCCGTTCCGGATGATGCGGTTGCCCTGAAGCCGAAAGCCCTCACCCCCCTCCATGATGAAGCCCTCGCCGCCGTTGCCCGCCATGAGGTTCCCCTTGATCAGGCTCTTCGTGGACCTGGCGGGCTGGATTCCGTCACCGCCGTTGCCCCGGAAGGAGCTGTCCAGGACCCGATCGTGATGCGATTGCAAGAGGCAACCCCGTCACCCTCGCCCTTCGACCGGTTTCCGGCGCTGTTTCGCACCAGACAACGGATCGGACCCAAAGAAGAGGAAGCCGACAAATCGGTTCCTCGCGTCGAGAACGCCCGTGCCGAAGGTGGCGGGATGGCCCCGAACTGCAAGCCAAACTCGAACTCGCGCACCGAGCCGTGCTTCACGACGATGCCGTCGCGGCGGGCGTCGGCCACCCCGACGTCGCAGGGCTCCGTTCTGGATCGCAGCCGGCGGAAGGGGGTGCCGTCGCCGTCGATCGTATGGCCGTTCAGATCGAGGGTGACGTTGTCGGCGCCGATGATGATGCCGTTGTTGGGGCAGTTGACGAGGTCTTTGTGCAGGGTCATGTCGGCGGTGATCGTGTCGCCGCACTTCGGCTGCTTGGCTGGAACTGCGGCACCGCTCGAAGCCACGAGCGCCACGACTGCGAGAACTCACGATCACCGCGAGCGAGACGAGCGCCGCTGGCGCCGCGTAGGGCCGAGGAGGCTTCGCTGACATCCTTGTCCTCCTTGTGTGGCCGCGCAGGAGGTTGCGCGAGTCTCGGTCGACCCTACACCCGGTCTCCGGCGATCGCAAGTCCCGGTTTCTAGAGAGCGCCGCCCGGCTCACTCTCCGACCGCACTGCGCAAATACGCCGCTCTACGGACAAGTGAGGGACCTTGACACGCACGGCCTCCGTGGTCAGAGTGGAGCCACCCTTTTGGCGAGCTACGGAGGTGCGGACTTATGACCTGGATGATTCGGCGGCGCGGACAGGAAGTCGGGCAATGAGCGAATCGACGTGGACACGATTGGACCGATCGACTACATGGTGGTCGAGTTTCCTGGGGACAAGGCGGACTTCTCGGCGAAATGGCGTCGGAGCTGAAGGCGCTTGTCGATCGCGACCTGGTGCGCGTGCTGACCTGTTCTTGATCACCAAGGATGCCGACGGATCGTTCGAGGGGGCGGAGCTGCGCGAGGCAGAGGACAGCGAAGTCTGACAACTGGCGCGATGTTGAAGCGAGTCTCGGCAATGCTGCTCTGCTGAAGAGGATGTGGCGGAGGTCGCGGACGCGATGAAGCCCGGCAGCGTGGCGGCCGTGCTTGTCTGGGAGAACACCTTCGCCGCCCCGTTCGGCTCGGCCGTGCGGCGGGCGGCGGTCAGCTGGTTGCCACCGGCCGCATCCCGACTCAGGCGCTCCTGGCTGCGCTCGAAGCCAGTGAAGAAGCCGCAGAAGAAGGGGCGTGAGATGCCGCTTGGAAGAGGGCGCATAGGCCGACCGGGTGTGATCGGTGGAGGGATTCGGACGACGCGACGACCGCGGCGACCGACGCGAGGACAGACGCGACGACCGCGGCGACCGACGCGAGGACAGAGCGCGACGACCGCGGCGACAGAAGCGACGACCGCGGTCTCCGAGGCCGTCGCCGCGGGCCGGGACTACTCAGGTAGCACGAAGCCACTGTTACGCCGCCTCTGCTTCGTTGGACGCTGGCCCGGACGTCCGGGGCCAGTTCCATGTTGTGACGGTGCGGCGTCTCGATCGGCTTATGACGGGCTGCGGGAGTAGCTGCGGGGCCTACCGCCGTCCTCGATTACAGCGGGCGCACGCGGGCCGGAGATTCGAGAGCGAATCGTCGCCACCGTCGGCGATCGGGACGATGTGGTCGATATCGCCGGCAGGCCGGCCGCAACGCCAGCAAGTGCGGCCGTAGCGGGCGAACACCTGCGCCCTGACCGTCTTGCCAGCGCCTCCGCGCGGCCGACGGAGTCTGCATGCCTCGCAGCGGCTCGCAGATGTCAACCGGCCGCACCCGGCGCTAGGCCCGGCGCTAACGGGTGTCGTCGCCGGTGAGGCTTTCCCTACGGCGATCAGGCCGATTGCGGCGATGATGCCGACGATCGTGCCGATGAAGTTGAGTTCGAAGATGCCGCCCGTACCGATCGCGCTAGCAACGATCCCGCCGACGAGTGCGCCGCCGATCCCGAACAGCACGGTCGCCAGGACACCAATCCGCTGACGACCGGGCAGTATGGGGCGAGCGAGGACCCCGATCGCGGTCCCGATCAAGATGAGTTCGAGGATCTGGATACGACTTTGATTCTATGTCGGTTGCGGCCCCGGCCGAAACTTCGTGGCCTTGCATAGGGCGCTAGCACCGAACCCCGGTTGCAGCGGCGCACGACGGCCGCAGATCGGCCATCGAGTCGTCGCCACCGGCGCCGATCGAAGCTGCAACCTCGACGGTCCTGGCCTCCCGGCGCGCCCTGAGGCCATGCCGCAGTGGGTTGAAGGGGATGACCCTCGGGCTACCTACGGGCCGTTAGAGCCTGGCAAGGTGGTCAGCTAAGTGCTGAGCCACCACATGGCCCGCCGTGATCACTGGTGGGTTCGGCAACACGTCCGCGATATTCGCCTTGACCCACTCCGCGGCTAGGCGGTTCGAATCCTCCTCGTCGGCTTGATCCTCGAAGACGCTGGTCGAGAACATGACGCCGTCTCCTGCGTCCGCCCAGTAATTAGGCGACGAAGCCCCGATGCTCGCTGATCAACGGAACGAAACCCTCACGTACCCGCTCTCCCGCCTCATCAGGATTCGTGACTCCCTCGTAGCGACGCACAGTTGCCCACATGTCTTCCTCCCGAGGCTCGATGACTTCCCGGCGGATTCTCTCAGACGTGCAGTCTGTCCCTCGGTGTTTGGTGTCCGTCGGGGGTCCGGGGGGTGGGCCACAGCGCTCCACTCGCGGCACGAGATACTGCGTGGGCGATGTCGCAGGAGAACGTGGAGATCGTCAAGCGAGCGATCGCTGCCTTCAACGGCACGGGCGATATTCGCGAGGACATATTTGATCCCGAGCTTGTGCTGTCGGAATCGCCGGAGCTTCCGGGTGAACTCGCAGGGAAGGGCTACGGCTCGCTGATCCGAGCTAAGAGGACGTTGCTTGATTCCTTCGAGGAGATATCGAGTCGAGCCTGAGCGGTTCTTCGATCTGGGTGAGCGAATCCTTGTGTTCGTCACTTTCCGTGCCAAAGGGAGAGGCAGCGGTGCTCCAACCGTTGCCGAGCAGGCGCATCTGTTGACGGTGCGCGATGGCAAGGTCGTGGAGTGGCGGGTGTTCGGCGACAGGCGCACAGCCCTCGAAGCCGCTGGCCTTTCGGAGTAGGCGATGTCGCAGGAGAACGTGGAGATCGTGCGCGAGACCATTGACGCCTACAACCGCGGGGACGGGCCGCGGCGCTGGAGAACACCGCGCCCGACTTCGTCTGGGACAACTCCGCGGCGATGGGCGACTACCGGGCGTCTACACGACGCCTGAGCACATACGAGGCATCTGGGCCAACGCCGCAGACGTTTGGGAGTCGGTGCATATCGAGCTTGACGAGTTGATCCCGGCCGGTGAGCACGTGGTCGCCCCTCACACCAGCCACTTGCGCGGCCGAGATGGGATCGAGGTGCAAGCGCGGACGACCTGGCTCTTCACGCTCCGTCACGGCAAGATTGAACGGCTCTGCCTCTACCAGGACAAGCAGGAAGCCCTCGAAGCCGCCGGGCTGCGGGAGTAGGCGATGTCGCAGGAGAACGTGGAGATCTGCCGACAGGGGATCGAGGGATGGAACCGGCGTGATATCGACCGCCTGCTCGACCAAGCTGCTCCTGATCTCGAATGGATTCCGGCCAGTCCCGCCGCTGTGGAGCGCAGTGTCTACCAAGGCCATGAAGAGGTTCGCCAAGCATTTGCTTCCATCTGGGAGACCTGGGAGGAGTTTCGCTTTGAAGAGAGCGAGACTCGTGACCTTGGGGACACCGTCGTCTGGTTGGGATGGGTTCATGCGAGGGGCCAGGCCAGCCAGGTTGAGTTCGACCAGGACTTCGCGACTCACACGGTGGTGCGTGATGGGAAAGTGATCCGAGTCGAGGGCTTCCTCAGTTGGCAGGAGGCCCTCGAAGCCGCCGGGCTTCGGGAGTAGGCCGCAAGAGATCACGGCGCCCGGCGCCGATCGCTCCCTAGTCTGCTTGCCCCGGACGGGCCGCGCCACCGCAGAATGGGCAGCGCCACCCCTCGACCCTCGTGAAGGAAACGCCATGGCTCATGGCGGTAAGGGTCGCCGCCGGATTGCGCACGCCGTGGCCTGTCTTCTGCGCAACCACCGGTCGATGGCAGTTTGAGCAGAACATGCCGTCTTTGACGCTGACGTTCACCGAGGTCAGATGATCGAGCACCGCCGCCTCGGGGTTCATCCGCGATTCGCCGCGAACCGACTGCGGAAACCCTGCGGTCAGGTACTCAGGGCCAGGCAGGATCTCAGCACGGCGTGCCTGGCCGGCACGGTGCCGCGAGCGCCGTTGGCGTTGGCGCCATCAGTCGTCGTCCTCTTCGTGCAGCTCTATACGGAACCCCCCAATCCCTGGTGCGATATCGCCGGTCTCGGTGAGGTGCCCGATCGTGTGCCAGACGGCGATGTCGAGCACGGTGCCAAAGGGTGACCGCAGGCGAACCCCGCCGCTGTAGCGGTCGGCGTCGGGCGGCTGATCAGGGTTCAGGCAGAGCACGAACGGCGCGTCTCGGTACATCACGCCGTAGCCGAGCGCTTGCTCGTCGTGATAGAGCAGAACAGGTCCCACACGAACACGGCTCGGCGGCCAACCTCGTCCTCGTAGTCCTCCTGGGCATGCAGGTGCTCCGGTAGGCCGTGCCGGTAGACGACCTGGGAGCCCGACCCCGGCACTGTCATCGATTCCACCACCAGCTCGCTCGGGGCTGGAACGCTCCCAGCGCGGCAACGACCTCGTCGTAAGCC
>CAWGKQ010000012.1:0-298460 GCA_963823245.1 uncultured Actinomycetes bacterium
CCGAACGACCCAGAACCCCGCTTCGCCCCGAAAGCGGGTGTCTCATCAAGCTCGGATGGACGATAGCTTTGGACGAAGAGCGAGAGCGTGCGCTCGCCAGCCAACCAGATGCCTGCTTCTCGTCCAAAGCGAGCGTCTGACAGGCGCCCATCAAGACGCCCGCTTATCGCGCGAAGCCGGCACCCAGCGCCGAACCCGGACTAGGACACGTAGGCCTTGCGCACCATGGCGGCCGTCCATCGGTTCGTGCCGTGGGCGGGGGGAACACCCTTGCGGTTCAGGGACTCGGCGATGTCGGCGAGGGACTTGCCTTTCGCGAGCTGCGTCCGGATCTGCGCCCGCCGGCCCCAGTCCCGCTTGTTGCACCAAGAGTGGGACAGTCGAACGTTCTCGGGGACGAACCTCCCGCCATCCGATTTAAGCGTCGGGTAGTGGTCGCGCGAGGGCGTCCACTTGTTGCCCGGGGTCCCGACCGGATCGAAAGCGCCGCGCCCCTTGTGGTGGTAGCACTGCGGCATCTCGCACTTCAGGGCGAGGAGCTGGCCGCGCTCGGCCATCCGCACAAGGACATTCATTTTTCACGCCGAGCTCGCGGAGTTGGTCCGCGACCGATTTATCCGCCACGCGCTGATCCTGACACACAAGGACCCGAGCCGCCCCCAGCGCGCGTCCGCGATGGTTTCCAACGATGCGTCAGCCGCTTCTCCTTTTCATGCAACCCAGTCTCCGGCGCGGCTACTGCTCTCGCGTGAAGGCGAGCGTGTCCGCTGCCGACGAGCAGACGCTCGCTTCGGACATGAGCGGGAGCGTCACACCGACGCCCCCGGTCTCGCATTCCCGGATTCCTAGAGCCGAAGCCCGGCGCTCGCGGCCATCATCGGCGCACGCCTTCCATTGACGCTCGCGATCACCTCCTCGGTGTCGATCCCCTGCAGGTAGATCGAGGTCGTGCCGAGGTTGGCGTGGCCGAGCTGTCGCTGGATGATGTTGAGCGGCACGCCCTCGCGGGCGAGCTCGACCGCGTGCGCGTGACGGAGCTGGTGTGGCGCGAAGCGCCGCCGCACCCGCGCTCGGGCGGCGGCCCGGCGGAACTCGACTCTGACCGCGGCCGCCGACCACGCCCGCCCGCGGGTCGGCCCGTCGAGGACGCAGAAGAGCGGGCCGACAGGCAGCCGCTCGCGCACCGCGAGCCAGGCTCGCAGCTGCTCGAAGCCCCACTCGTCCATGCCTACCTCGCGCCGGCGACCGCCTTTGCCGCGCCGGATGAGGATCGAGCCGCGGTGCGGGTCGAGGTCACGCTCCATGAGCGCAAGCGCCTCCTGGATGCGAAGCCCGCCGCGCCAAAGGACGACGATCGCAGCCCGAAGGCGAGCGCCGTGTCGGCCCGAGCCGACCTGGCGCATCACGGCGACGATCTCCTCGACGGTCGGAGGATCGGCCGGGTAGCGAAGGCCCTTGTTACGAGGTGGTCGCCCGGCGTGGTAGCCGGGCAGCGTTGCCGGCGAGCGGCGACGGCCAGCGGAATCGAGGACAGCGGATACGGGCATGGGACCTCCTCCCACGAGACAGCAATTGCTGTCCTGCCCTACCAGCGGATCGCGTAGTGGCGCTCTTCGTCCAACCCGGTCGTGATGATCGGGTGGAACCGGTCGTCTCAGACTCCCCCTTTGCTGGCACAGCGAGCCTGCATCAGATGATCGCCGTTTCGCGGAAGCGGGCCTGTCGCGGAGCTGCCAGACGACTGACCTCGTCCTCGTCCGAGGCGAGAGCCTCCGGACCGCGGCACCGAGAGCTGTGGGCCGACCCTACCCATCCGAGCGGCCGATTCCTACGAGCCGGTCAGCAGCAGACGAGCTTCCCCTTGTGCCAGAAGCAGCAGGGGCACTGGCAGGTCTGGGGGGCGTCCGCGCCCCCGTTCCGATCGGACACGCTCGTTTCGTCCTGGGCGGGGAAGAGTCCGACCTGCGCGCGCACTGCCTGCCCGGTCCCTCTGGGGCGGGTGCGACCGGGCGTGAGCCCCGCGGCGGCGCTGAATCCTGGAAGCCTCATCGGTCCTCTCCTCCTTTACGCAGCGAGTACTCGCGGGGCAGCGGGCGCCCTCGCGGTCGCGGACGGCCCCTCGCAGCACAGGATGCAGGTTGACAGCCCGAGCCATCCGCAGTGGTAGGTGTAGCAGCACGGGCAGTTACACCAGCCGTAGTCGTCCTGCGGAACGATCGCGCCCGGATCGGCGTGTGGCGCCGCCGGCCGACCTCGATGCGGCTCGCGACGGCGCGCCGTCGCATCGGCGCTGAACCCCGGGATCGCCGCTCTCCGGGTCAGCAGCATGTCAGGCACGTATGCAACCCGAGGAATCCGCAGGGATGTGTCCTGCACCCCGGGCAGGTGATCGTTTGCCCGGCGCCTCCCCACTCCAGCGCTCCGCCGCCGTCGGGGCCCCGATCGGGTCCCACCACCACTCGCTGCTGCGCCACCAGCAGCGGCTCGCGGCTCGCGGAGCGTCTCGTCGTGACGTGGCGAGCGCGGCCGCGGCCGAGGCTCGCCTCGGCTGTGAACTCGGGAATCATCGCGCCACCTCCATCAATCTCAGTTCTCGAAGAAGTCGGTGAGCTTTGTGACCAGGAACGGGTACTCCTCGGTGACGTCGACCCGCGCGAATTGCTTGGTGACGACGTCGGTCTGGCGGTCGGTGAAAGAGAAGATCGCCTCGACGATCCTGCGCACGCCGTTGAGCGAGGACGGGCGGACCTCGACGCCGGAGAGCGACGCGCTGCTGTCGTGCGCCTCGACCACCGCGGCGTAGAGGCGGGGGTAGCGGACGACGAGGTAGTTGAGCGCGCGGTGCGCGTCGGTGGCCCCGGCGTTGTCGGCGACCTGGGTGATCCGCTGGAAGACCCGCCCGGCGGTGTCGCGGAACTGCTCGGTGTTGTCCGTCGGGTAGGACTCGGGAATCGGGATCGCGTCGACGAGCGCCTTGCGCGTGAACGAGTAGAGCTTGTCGAACGCCACGATCGGAACCGAGACCCCGTTGCACATCTCCGGCGGCGCGATCGGGCCGCGGGTCCCGATCACGACGTCGACCTCGTCATCGCTCGGCTGCTCGCGGTAGGACCGGGCGAGGACCGCGTAATCGTGGGGATCGCGCGGCATCAGGATGTAGGTCTCGAGGTCCTGGACGAGGAGCAGCCAGCAGAGGCTTCGCACCAGGTCGCGGTTCTCGGGGTGAATGAGGTCGGGGTGCTCGGGATCGGAGATGAGCCGCTTGACGATCTGGCGCTCGTTGAGCCCGGTGGTGTCGATCAGCGCCGCCCGCTGATCGAACTCCTTCTCGACGCCGAGGCTGGGAAATCGCGCGTCCACCTGGCCGAGCGCGTAGACGAACTCCGGCTCGACCGGCTCGGCAATCTGCGGTTCGGCCGCTACGGCCTCTGCGGTGGCGGCCTCCGGGCCGCTCTGCACCGGGCGCACTGAGTCGTCGTCGAACTCGTGGGTCACCGGCGCTTCCCCCTCCTCATCAGCACCTTCGATTACCGGCGAAACCGCCTCGGGCTCGCTCATCCGACCTCCTAGCCGACTCGGTTCAGCCTACTTCCTTCTGCCCGTGAAGGCAACCCACTCGTTCAATCGCCGCGCACGTTCCGCGCAGCCACCGCAAGGCTTGATCCCGACCGCCGACGTCGCCCGCTTCAGCACGTCGCCGAGCCCGATCGACTCATCCGAGACGAACCCGGGAAGCCGCACCGCGTGAGCCGGTCTCGCCCGCTGCTCCCGCTCCTGGTCTCGCTCGTCCATTCCACTTCACCTCCTCGCTCTGAGCACGCGCAGTGCATTGCCGGCATCGAGCAGTGGCGGAGTGACGGCGCGGCGGCGCTCGCCGTGCAGTACCGCGCTTCTGAGCTCGTGCGCGCGAAGGCGCGGAAAGAGCGACCACAGCAGTGCGACCGCTCCCGTCACGAAGGCCGTCGCGGCGCTCGTGCCGCCGCCGACTCGAACCGAGGAGCCCGGTGCAAGGCTCTCGATCCCCTCCGCCGGCGCGCCGAGCCCCCGCCTCCCGATCGAGACTCCGAGCGTCGAATCCTGCAACAGCCGACCGCGCCGGCCATACCCGGCCACCGGGATCACCCACGGGTGCCGCGTGATCGGGGAGGCGCCGAGCGTTGGCCGGTTCCCGGCCGCGGCCACGACCACGACGCCGCGGCTCGCCGCGCGGTCGAGCGCTTGCCGGAGGCGATGCTCGACCCGGGTGGAGGGCTCGTCGGTCGCGACGCTCAGATTCAGCACGCGGGCGCCGGCGGCGACGCATGCGACGATCGCGTCCGCCACCTCGTCCGGCGTCGCCGCGGGCAGCCGTCCGTTTCCGAGTGCCTCGTCGAAGACGGGGCGGACCAGCAGCGGGCATTCCGGACAGATCGCAGGGGCTTGCGAGCCCCTCTTCGCCGAAAGGATGCCCGCCACGAACGTGCCGTGGGCGCAGGCGCCGCTCGCCTGGCGGACGCATGCGGCGCCGTGGCGCGACTCGACCGCGTGCACGTTCGCGGTCTCCAGGTCCGGGTGGTCGACGCCCACCGGTCCGTCGAGCAGGCCCACGGCCACCCGCCGGTCGCCGGCGCTCGCCGCCATCAGCTCCCGCAAGTGGACGAGCGCCAGCGCTTCGTCGTTGACCCGCCGAGCCGCGGGTTCGCTGGCGACGGTGGCCGAGCGCATCAGGCTGAGTATGGAGTCTCGCGCCGCCGCGCGCAAGCGGCGCGCGGACATCGTGCGGCTGAGAGGAGTCGAACCTCCACGGGCCTGAGCCCATCATGTTCTTGCCTGCGACGCGCCCTGTTGGCCTCGAGCCGTTTCCGTCATCATGCTAGTTGTCATCGTTCTCGATCTCACGGTTGCTGACGGCCGGGCGCTATGGCTCGTAGCGATTCTCTTCGTCCTCTGGGTCGCTGGCCTGCTCTATTGGCGCGCGGACTCGGGCGCTCCCCGCGGCTAGGTCGTCCAAGTTGCGGTCTGTCGCTTGGAACGACTTCCGGTCATTCTCGACACGGCTGCCGTGAGACGCCTGCTCTCGGGGAAGAGCAGCGCTCCGGGCGCAGCGTCAGATGCCCGTCGCTTGAGCTAAGCGGGAGTGATCGCGAGGCTTCCGAGTTGGACGAGAAGCGGGCATCTTGCCTCGCGCGACCGCGACGCCGTCCCAGGAGGGTTCGTCCTCGTTTCGAACGGCCGCGCCCAACGGGCGGTACTGCCGCGCAAGAGTCGGGGGCTGCCGACAAACCGCTTGTTGATGGGAAATGCGGCCTCTACTTATGCGGTCTCGAAAACCGTTTCGGGCCATTTCGGTCCGACGAGGGTTCGAATCCCTCCCCCTCCGCTAAAGCGTCGGATTCGGCTTGATCAAGCGATAAACCGGAGCTTCGCACGTTTCGATCGATGCCTCCGCAGGAACAGGAATTCCACCCGATCCGACGCCATGCGTGAAAGGACCATCGCGCAACCATCGCGCGGAGCTAAGGCGTAGAGCCAGATTTCGAGCGTGCTTCTGCTCCGACTATCGCGCAGAGCCGTGGATAAGACCTCCGATGTAGGTGTCTGCCCGCTGGTGAATGTCAAGAGGTAGGCCGGCGCTCGCTCGCACTTCTGGCGACGCCAGCAGACGGTGGGAAGTTCCTAGTCGGCGGCCCCGAGGGAGGCACCCGTCGGCCGACCGCGGCGGGTGAAGAAGGCTGCTTCGGCCTCCCCGAGTGGCGTCGCGGGCGGCTCGCCGTGGAAGTACTCGGAGGCGATCGCCCCCCAGTCGGCGCCGGCGCGGAGTTGCCCGAGGACGATCGCGACGATGCCGTGCATCCGCCGGATCAGGATCACCTCGGGTGGCAGGGTGAACTGGTTCACCTGCGTCCTCATCGCTGCCCGCTCCTCGGGCCCCGGGCGTTCGCGGTCCCGGCCACGGCGGGCGTCGGCGGGAGAGAAGCGGTGCATTCCGGGGACGGCGTACCACTCGATCGCCATTCGCATCAGGCTCAGCGCAAAGTCGGCCTCGACGGCATCTGCGCGGCTGGCGGGCAGGTACCCACCCTCGCCTAGCGCCCCCTTCAGCGCATCGGCGTCGCCGTCCCGGACGGCAAGGGCGATCGCTCGCTCCGCGGCCACGCGGGAGGCGTCGACGTTGCGCAGCAGGCCGAAGTCCAGGAAGCAGACCCGGCCGTCGGGGCAGAGTAGGTAGTTACCGGGGTGGGGATCTCCGAGCGCGATCCGGTCGCGATACAGCAACCCGAAGTAGAGCCGGAAGACAATCTCGCCGTAGCGGTCGCGCTGCGCCTCGCCGGCGCGACGCACGGCCTCGAAACGCTCCCCCTCGACGTACTCGGACACCAGCACGCGCCGGGTCGAGAGGCTCGTGTGGACATGGGGCACGCGGACGAACGGATGTCCTCGCAGCAGCCGCTCGATGCGGCGCTGGTTCTGCGCCTCGAGCTCGTAGTCGAGCTCCTCTCCGATCCGTTCGCGCATCTCCGAGGCGAGCGCCTTCGCGTCGAGCCCTGGGGCGAGCCGCTTGACAAGCGGTAGCAGCAGCGTCGCATTGCGTAGGTCCGTGTCAACCGCCTCGGCAACCCCGGGGTACTGGATCTTCACGGCCACGTCGTCACCGTCGACGGTCGTGGCACGATGGACCTGGCCGATCGACGCCGCGGCAAACGCACGCTCCTCGAAGTCGCGGAAGACATGCTCGAGCGGGCCGCCGAATTCCTCCCGCATGAGCTTCTCCAGGTCCGCGAACCGCACGGGCGGGACGTTGTCGCGGAGCGCGGCGACTCTTCGCTGGAGCTCGTCGCGCTCGTCCTCGGGCAGGCCGTCGAACTCGACCATCGAGAGCATCTGGCCGACCTTCATCGCCGCGCCGCGCATCTGTCCAAGCTGCTCGACAACCTGCTCGATGAGCGCCGCTGCCCGCTCGCTCTGGGCCGCGGCAGCGCGCTCAGGCGTCCGGAGCCGGTTGGCGGTCCGCATCCCGGCCCACCGCACGCCCTGTCCCGTGACCAGCCCACCGACGCGGGCAGTGCGCGCGAGCCGGCTCGTCGGAAGTTTGCCCGCCTCCGGCAGTTGATCGTCGGCCCGCGAGCTCATCGACCGAGGCTAGCGGCGGTCCTCATTAGGAAGCGACGCTGTCGCACACACGTCAAGTAGCAGGAGTCTTCAGCGGTGTAACGGCTACCAAGACCGGCGGAAGTCTCGAAAACCGTTTCGGGCCATTTCGGTCCGACGAGGGTGCGAAAGCCGAAACGCCGACGTGTCGGATCGCACCTCTTAGCGAGGAAGGGGGGCCGAACGTAGTCACGACCGGACCGCGCTCGATCTCGGACGTGATCGACGCCTTCGATGAGCCGGGCGCCGATGGAACAGCGCTCAACCGCCACCGGGTCGACGGATGGCGCTCGTCCACGATCTCGACCGCAACCTCCTCGAGCTGATCGGACCCGTCGAATGAAGCTTCAGGGGCGGCAACGCGCCGATTCACCACCAGGTGCTCTCGCGGGCCTTCTCCGTTCCCCCGGTTAGGTCGAGCGCGTCGAGCGTGGCCATCTCGGAATCCGTGAGCTCGAAGTCGAAGATGCGGCCATTCGCCTCGATCCGCTCGCGGTTGGTCGACTTCGGAATCACAGGGATCTGTCGCTGCACACACCAGCGCAACAGCACCTGCGCCGGGCTTCGGTCGTGGTTACTCGCAACTTCCCCCACCGTCTCGTCGGCGAGATGTCGGCCGGTTCCGAGCGGGCTGTAGGCCTCGAGTACGACGCGCCGCTCGTCACAGTCACGAAGGAGGGCCCGCCGGTACTCAAACGGACTGAACTGGACTTGATTGATGACCGGCGGCGAGTTCGTCACCACGCCCGAGATCTCTTCGAGTTCGGCGACGCTGAAGTTCGAGACCCCGACCGACCGTGCGTGACCCCGATCGCGCGCCTTCTCCATCCCCGGCCATGCCCACGTCGGCCCGCCCTCGGGCCAGTGCACGATGTAGAGGTCTACGGAGTCGACGCCGAGAAGGCGAAGGCTGTCCTCAAGCTCGGCTGCAGGGTCGCTCTGACGCGGGAAGAACTTCGTCGTGATGAAGACCTCCTCGCGCGCGACCCCGCTCTCACGCAGCGCTCGGCCAACGCTCTCCTCGTTGCCGTACCCCTGAGCTGTGTCGATGTGGCGGTAGCCGAGCTCGAGCGCCCAGCGGACGGCATTGATGCACTCGGGCCCGTTCGGAACCTGCCATACGCCGAGTCCGAGCATCGGAAGTTCGTTCCCGTCCGCGAGTCGACGGGACGGGACCTCGGGCCCTGACGCAGTTGATTCATGCATGAGCGTCGTCTCCTTGCGAGTTGAAGTCTGAGGCTAGGCGTTGCCCCCTTCTTCTCGCTTTAGAGGTGTGATCCGGCACAGCGAGTCCGCGCGGAATCGCCGCTCGCGCTCGTCGTCCAACGCGGGAGCCGTGCACGGGACGGTGCAGACGCCTGCTCCCACACCGAAGCGAGCGTAATCGTGTGTCGCTTGACGCCCCATGACGGGTGCGGAGCTGGCAATGGCCGTACGATCGCTTGGACCGCCCACGACGATGAGTGAGCCTGCGGCCCAACAGAAAGCCCCCAAGCTCCCGTGTCTGCGTGAACCCTCGGCGCCGTTTCACGCGATCGGTAGCGCAGGCGGAGCGCGTCCAGACCTCTCCGCCTCATACGGCGCAGGAGCCTGAGTCTCATACGGGAGACAGCTCCGGTAGCGAGGCAGGCGGATCAGCGTGGTCGCGCGGCTGCTTCACTTGGCTCGTGCCGATCGATGTCAAGCAATTCGTGGTTTCGCGTAACGGTCACTGTGGCCGGGCGCTCCTTCTTCGCGCGACGTTCAACAGCGACGGTACGTTGAGGTCAAGCACGGATCAACAGGCGGAGCGAGCGCGCAGCCTGAGCCTGGCCGCCCCTAGGCTTTGGCGTCGGCTACCGCCTTGCGCAACTCGGCGCACTTCACGCCGAACGCAACGGTCATCTCCCGAAGCTCTGCCTCGATCGCTTCAACCTCAGGAGTCGGAGTCCATTTAGGCTTCGGGTGCAGCGCCTGCCACGCCTCGACCTTCCTCCAGATCGCGCTCGCAAATCACGTCGTGGTCCGCGCACGCGGCGCATCCGCCGAGCGAGGATCGAGCTGGCCACGCTCATCGGGGGATCCTAAGGTCAGGCGCACAACGCCCTCGCCCTCACGGCCCCTCTGCTTTGCGCCGCAAGCGCGTAGCCTGAACGGCCATGGCTGTCCGACGTTCGAGGCGAGCTGGCCGGCCGGCGCCGAGGAGGGCGGCATGACCGAGCCGCCGCGTGACGTCACGCAGCTGCCGGATCTTCTGCACCGACACCCCCGCGCCGGACCGGTCAGGGAGCGTCGCCCCGTCTACGTCGATCTGCTCCCGCCGTGCAACGCCGGGTGCCCGGCCGGGGAGAACATCCAGGCCTGGCTGGCACACGCGACCGCCGGTCGCCACGAGCGGGCGTGGCGCGAGCTGGTCGCTGACAATCCGCTGCCGGCGATCCACGGGAGGGTCTGCTACCACCCGTGCGAGAGCGTTTGCAACCGTGCGAATCTCGACAGCGCGGTCTCGATCCATTCGGTCGAGCGGTTTCTCGGCGACCTCGCGGCGGAGCGAGGGTGGACGTTCGACCCGCCGCCGGCCCGGAGCGGCAAGCGGGTGCTGGTCATCGGCGCCGGCCCGAGCGGGCTGTCGGCGGCATACCACCTGACCCGGCTCGGACACGAGGTCGAGATCAGGGACGCCGGCGACGAGCCCGGCGGAATGATGCGCTATGGCATTCCGGCCTACCGGATGCCGCGCGAGGTCCTGGGCGACGAGCTCGATCGGATCGCGGCACTGGGCGTGCGGGTCACCTGCGGGCACCGGGTCGAGGACCTCGCCGCCGAGAGGAGGGAGGGCGGCTTCGACGCGGCCTTCGTCGCCGTCGGCGCCCATCTGTCGAAGCGCGTGGACATCCCCGCCCGGGACGCGGGGCCGATCGTCGACGCGCTCTCGTTCCTGCGCAGCGTCGCCTCCGGCGATCGGCCGGTGATCGGGCGCCGGGTCGCCGTCTACGGCGGCGGCAACACGGCGATGGACGCCGCCCGGGTCGCCCGTCGGCTGGGTGCGGACGAGGCGCTCATCGTCTACCGCCGCACGCGGGAGCAGATGCCGGCCCATGCCGAGGAGGCGGAGGAGGCCGAGCAGGAGGGCGTGCGGATCAACTGGCTGCGGACGATCTCCGCCTTCGACGGCCCGGAGCTGAAGGTCGAGCTGATGGAGCTGGACGAGTCGGGATACCCGCAGCCGACCGGGCGGTTCGAGACCCTCGCCGCCGACACCGTGATCCTGGCGCTCGGCCAGGAGACCGACACCGCATTCCTGCGCGCCGTGCCCGGCGTCGAGTTCGAGCCGGATGGAACCGTGCGGGTGTCGAAGTCGCTGATGACCGGATGCCCGGGCGTCTTCGCCGGCGGCGACATGGTGCCGAGCGAGAGAACCGTGACCGTCGCCGTGGGGCACGGCAAGAAGGCCGCGCGCCACATCGACGCCTGGCTGCGGGGCACCGAGGTGGCGAGCCGGCCAAAGCACGATACGGCGACGTTCGAGAAGCTGAACCTTTGGTATTTCGGCGATGCCGCCCGCCGCCAGCAGCCCGAGCTCTCGCCTGACGAGCGGGTCGAGGGATTCGGCGAGGTGGTCGCCGGCCTCTCGGCCGAGGAGGCGACCTTCGAGGCGGGGCGGTGTCTTTCCTGCGGCAACTGCTGCGAGTGCGACGGCTGCCTGGGCGCTTGCCCCGAGGACGCGGTGATCAAGCTCGGCGTCGGACACGGCTACCGGTTCGATTACGACCGGTGCACCGGCTGTGGGGTGTGCTTCGAGCAGTGCCCGGTGCACTCAATCGAGATGCTCCCGGAGGCCGGGTGATGCGGACGACGGTCGACGGCAACGAGGCCGCGGCTTCGGTCGCCTACCGCCTCAACGAGGTCTGCTGCATCTACCCGATCACGCCGTCGTCGCCGATGGCCGAGCTGGCGGACGAATGGGCGAGCTCGGGCCGGACCAACGTCTGGGGCACGGTGCCCGCGGTGGTCGAGATGCAGAGCGAGGGTGGGGCGGCCGGGGCCCTGCACGGAGCGCTACAGAGCGGGGCGCTGTCGACGACGTTCACCGCCTCGCAGGGCCTGCTGCTGATGATCCCGAACATGTACAAGATCGCCGGTGAGCTGACCTCGGCCGTCATCCAT
This sequence comes from uncultured Actinomycetes bacterium, assembly GCA_963823245.1. GTDB lineage: Bacteria > Actinomycetota > Thermoleophilia > Solirubrobacterales > 70-9 > JAWVFM01. Next base: position 11,275 of record CAWGKQ010000012.1, read on the forward strand.
GTGGCGGCCCGATCGCTGGCGGCGCAGGGGCTGTCGATCTTCGGCGACCACTCCGATGTGATGGCGGTGCGGCAGACGGGATTCGCGCTGCTCGCCTCGGCGTCGGTGCAGGAGGCCCACGACTTGGCGCTGGTGGCGCAGGCCGCGACGCTCGAGACGCGGGTGCCGTTCGTGCATTTCTTCGACGGATTTCGCACCTCGCACGAGCTGAACACGATCGAGATGCTCTCCGACGACGACCTGCGGGCGCTCGTGCCCGAGGAGCGGATTCGCGCGCATCGCGCGCGGGGATTGTCACCCGAGCGCCCGTTCATCCGGGGCACCGCCCAGAACCCCGATGTCTACTTCCAGGCGCGCGAGACGGTGAACCCCTTCTACGCCCGGACGCCGGAGGTCGTGCAGGACGTGATGGCCCGGCTCGGCGAGCGCACCGGCCGCCCCCTCCGGATAGTCGAGTATGCCGGGGACCCGGATGCGGAACGAGTGCTAGTGGTGATGGGCTCCGGCGCCGAGACCGTCAGGGAGACCGCCGCTTCCCTCAACCAGCGGGGCGAGCGGGTCGGTGTGGCACAGGTGCGCCTGTACCGGCCGTTTCCCGCGCGGGCACTGGTCGAGGCACTGCCCCCGACCGCGCGCCGGATCGCGGTGCTGGACCGGACCAAGGAGCCCGGCTCGATCGGCGAGCCGCTCTACCTCGACGTGGTCGCCGCGCTGACCGAGGCGCACGCCGACGGCGAGCGGGCGGTGATGCCGACGGTCGCCGGTGGCCGCTATGGCCTGTCGTCGAAGGAGTTCACCCCGGGCATGGTCGCCGGCGTGTTCGAGGCGCTCGCACGTGAGCAGCCCCGACGCCGGTTCACCGTCGGCATCAGGGACGACGTCTCCGGGACGAGCCTGCCCTATGACGCGTCGCTGGACATCGAATCGCCAGATACCGTCCGCGCGGTCTTCTTCGGTCTCGGCGCCGACGGCACCGTCGGCGCGAACAAGAACACGATCAAGATCCTCGGGTCCGAGGAGGGCCTCCACGCCCAGGGGTACTTCGTCTACGACTCGAAGAAGTCGGGCTCGCAGACGGTGTCGCACCTGCGCTTCGGGCCGCGGCCGATCCGGGCGCCCTACCTGGTGGCGCAGGCGAGCTTCGTCGGCTGCCACTACTTCGGGTTGCTGGAGCGGGTCGATGTGCTCGGCCGGGCGGCACCCGGCGCGACCTTGCTGCTCAACTGCCGGCGCGCCCCGGATGCGGTCTGGGACGCGCTGCCCCGCCCGATCCAGGAGACGATCCTCGCCAAGGGCATCCAGATGTACGCGATCGACGCCGGGCGGATCGCCCGCGAGGTGGGCCTCGCCGGCCGGATCAACGTCATCCTGCAGACCTGCTTCTTCGCGATCTCCGGCGTGCTGCCGCGCGACGAGGCCATCGACCGGATCAAGGCCGCGATCGCCAAGACCTACGGCCGGCGCGGCACCGAGGTGGTGGAGAGAAACCAGGCGGCCGTCGACAGCGCGCTGGACGGGCTGCACCGGGTCGAGGTGCCCGAATCGGTGACCGCGACCCGCGAGCTGCCGCCGACCGTGCCCGCGGAGGCGCCGGAGTTCGTCCGCGCGGTCACTGCGCAGATGATGGCCGGTAACGGCGACGACCTCCCGGTCAGTGCGCTCCCGGTGGACGGCACCTACCCGAGCGGCACGACCGCCTACGAGAAGCGCAACATCTCCGAGCTGGTCGCGGACTGGGATTCCGAGCTCTGCATTCAGTGCGGCAACTGCAGCTTCGTCTGCCCGCACAGCGTCATCCGCTCCCGCTACTACGACCGGTCGAGCTTGGACGGAGCGCCCGACCGGTTCCGGTCGGCTCCGCTCGATGCCCCCGGCCTGCCGGACGCCCGATACACGCTGCAGGTCTACGTCGAGGACTGCACCGGCTGCGGGCTGTGCGTCGAAGCCTGCCCGGTCGCCGCCCCCGGCGACGTTCAGCGCAAGGCGATCAACCTCGCCCCCCGCGAGCCGATGGTGGCCGCCGAGCGGGCGAACATCGAATTCTTCGAGACGCTGCCGGCGAGCGACCGGCGGCGGGTCGACTTCGGGACGGTACGTGGGACCCAGTTCCTCGAGCCGCTGTTCGAGTTCTCCGGCGCCTGCGCGGGCTGTGGCGAGACCCCGTACCTGAAGGTCCTATCGCAGCTGTTCGGCGACCGGCTGATGATCGCGAACGCGACCGGGTGCTCGTCGATCTACGGCGGCAACCTGCCCACCACGCCGTGGACGACCGACGCCGACGGGCGCGGGCCCGCATGGTCGAACTCGCTGTTCGAGGACAACGCCGAGTTCGGGCTCGGGTTCCGGCTCGCGGCCGACCGCCACGTCGAGCTCGCCCGTCGGCGCCTCGCCGAGCTGCGCCACGTGTTGGGCGCCGAGCTGGTGGACGGCATCCTCGAGGCACCGCAGGTCAGGGAGTCCGAGATGCGGGAGCAGCGCAAGCGCGTCGCTGAGCTGATGCGCCGGCTCGAAGGGCTGGACGGGCCCGCCGTCAGCGACCTGATCAGCGTCGTCGACCACCTCGTGCGGCGCAGCGTGTGGATCGTCGGCGGCGACGGCTGGGCCTACGACATCGGGTCCGGCGGGCTCGACCACGTCCTCGCCAGCGGTCGCAACGTGAACGTGCTCGTCCTCGACACCGAGGTCTACTCCAACACAGGGGGACAGATGTCCAAGGCAACGCCGCTCGGCGCCGTCGCCAAGTTCGCGGCGGCCGGCAAGACGGTCCCGAAGAAGGACCTCGCCCTGCAGGCGATCGCCTACGGCAACGTGTACGTGGCCCGGGTCGCGATGGGGGCCGATCCCCAGCAGACCCTGGAGGCCTTCCGCGAGGCCGAGGCCTACGACGGGACATCGCTCGTAATCGCCTACAGCCACTGCATCGCCCACGGCATCGAGATGCGGGACGGGCTCGACCAGCAGTACCGCGCTGTCGCCAGCGGGCACTGGCCGCTGATCCGCTACGACCCGATGGTGCGCGCCGCGGGCGACAACCCGTTCCTGCTCGACTCGCAGCGGCCGCGCATCCCCCTCTCCGACTACGTCTACCGGGAGCTGCGATACCGCACGCTCGCGAACACCCATCCGGCCGAGTCGGAGCGGTTGCTCGGCCTGGCCGAGGAGGCGGTCGATCAGCGCTGGCAGGTCTACGAGGAGATGGCGACTCGGGGCGCGCTGGACTTCCCGGCCGACCCTCGCAAGGACCGCTGATGGAGCTCGCAACCTCCTACATGGGACTAGCCCTGCGCAACCCGCTGGTCGCCTCGGCATCGCCCCTGTCCCACACCCTCGACGGCGTCCGGCGCCTGGCCGATTCGGGCGTCGGCGCGGTGGTGCTCTACTCGCTGTTCGAGGAACAGCTGCGCCGGGAGGCGGCGGAGAATGCGCGGCTCGCCAACGCCGGCACCGAGAGCTTTGGCGAGTCGCTGTCCTACTTCCCCTCCGTCGCGCACGAGGAGACCGGGCCGCGGCACTATCTGAGCCTCTTGGAGCGCGCCTCCGCCGCTGTCGATGTCCCCGTGATCGGCAGCCTCAACGGCATCACGCCCGGCGGCTGGGGCGGCTACGCCCGGGCGATACAGGACGCCGGCGCCGCCGCGATCGAGCTCAACATCTACTACCTGCCGGGCGACGTGCACATCTCCGGCCGCGTTGTCGAGCAGCGGCACGTCGACGTCCTGGCACGGGTCAAGGAGGCGGTGACCGTGCCGGTGGCGGTGAAGCTGAGCCCGCACTTCAGCTCGACCGGCGAGATCGCCCTGCGACTGGACGAGGCCGGTGCGGATGCGCTGGTGCTTTTCAACCGGTTCCTGCAGCCCGATATCGACCCCGACGCGCTCGCGGTGGTGTCCGGGGTCGGCCTCTCCCACCCTACGGAGGCCCGGTTGCCGCGGACGTGGATAGCGCTCCTTCGCGGACGGGTGCGCGCGGCGCTGGCGGCAACCACCGGCGTCGATGGCCCGGCCGACGTGGTCAAGTACCTCCTCGCCGGCGCCGACGTCGTGATGACCGCGTCGGCGCTGCTGCGACACGGTCCACAGCATGCAGCCGTCCTCCTCGACGGCCTGTCCGATTGGATGGCGCGAAAGGGATTCACTGGCGTCGACGAGCTGCGCGGGCTGCTCTCGGTGCCGCCCGGCACCGACGAGGCCGCGCACGAGCGTGCCGGATACGTCAGCGCGATGCAGGAGGCCAACAGCGGTTCGTACGGCCCCTGGTGAGCCGCGACGGCTCCCGTCCGCCGGCCGCGGGCATCGCCGAGAGACCAGTGAGCGAGTTGGAAGGGAGTTTGAAGCGATGTTGCCAAATTGAGGGGCCGTATCTCCTATCCCCCCAAACGTTCACGACGTATGGCCGCCACGCGGACGGCAAGCTACTCCGCTGCCTGGCGTGCGCGCCAGTTGCGCGACAGTCGGCGCCCGCATCAGGCGGTCCTGAGTGGTCTCAGGCGGTCGCTCGGCTCAATCGGGAACAGGCTCTCGTGGGCCTGAGAAAGGGCTTAGACAAGCCACAAACCGCTTGGTTGAGCCAGCGCGCCCGACAGGATTCGAACCTGTGACCTTCGGTTTCGTACACCACGGCGCGAGCTAGCTCAGCGACTGAGGCACCAAACCCGGAGGATTCCTTTGATGAGGCTCATCTCGGGTGACGGGAGGTTGATCCCACCTCGAAACGCCGCGAGCTACTCCGTAAGGCATCATCTGCCTTGGCTTGTGCGCTTAGGGCGAGCGTTTGACCTTCCCACGGAGGGAGGAGGCCACTGGCCCAGTCCGCGGCCCTCAACGGCTCGACGAAAGGAGTCACTAGACATGAGCGATGTCTTAGAGCAGGCGCGAAAGTCGATCGAGAAGCGCCTCCACGAACTGGAAAGCGAAGCGGCTCGACTACGAAAGGCCCTCGCTGGAATCGCCGGGAGCTCTCGAGACGGCTCGAGCCCCAGTCGCAGCTCTGGCTCAAGCTCATCTCGCAGGCGACGCGGGACGAGGGCTCAGCGGGCTCCCCGCGGGCAGCGTGAAGCTCAGTTCCTCAGCTACCTCGAGAAGCATCCGGGCGCCAAGGCCTCCGAGGCCGCGAAGTCGATGGGCGTCGCCCCCAACCAGGTCTACGGACTCGCCGGACGTTTGCATAAGGCGGGCAAGATCAGCAAGCGTCGCGGGGGTGGCTATGCGGTGCGGGCTTCGGCGACAAAGAGCTGAGCCGGTCACGTCGGTAGTAGTGGTGTAACGAGCCCGAGGTAGCGCGGGCATGAGCGTGGCGATGTCTCCCTCGCCCGCTTGTTATCCGGAGCGAGAACGATGGGGCCCGGGCGCAGGCGCCTCCTTTCACGCGAAGGGAGAAGCGCCGAAGACCGAACGCGAGAGTGCTCCTTTCATGGGGAGCAGAAGCGCAGCCGGGTCGGCTTGGTAAGTGTTGTTCTCCGCGGGGGGCGTCCGCCGGTGTCGGCGACCTGCGTCCAGTTCTCGCCGTCCTATGCGCCACAACCGATGCCCGCCCGCCGAGGCGATCAGGACCGCAGGAAGGCCAGCAGGTCAGCGTTGATCGTTTCGGCCTCGGTGGTCGGCATGCCGTGCGGGAATCCCTTGTACGTCTTCAGCGTCCCGTTCTGCACGAGCTGCGCGGACAGCGGTCCGGAGTCGGCGTAGGGAACGATCTGGTCGTCGTCGCCGTGCATCACCAGGACCGGCACCGCGATCTTCTTGAGGTCCTCGGTGAAATCGGTCTGGGAGAAGGCGACGATGCCGTCATAGTGCGCCTTCGCCCCGCCCATCATCCCCTGGCGCCACCAGTTCTCGATGATCGCTTCCGAGGATTCCACGCCTGGCCGGTTAAAGCCATAGAAGGGGCCCGACGGCAGGGCCCGGTAGAACTCGGACCGGTTGGCGGCCAACTGGGCCTGGAGGTCGTCGAACACGCTCTTCGGCAGGCCGCCAGGGTTGGCGCCGGTCTGCACCATGAGCGGCGGCACCGCGCTGATCAACACCGCTTTCGCCACGCGGCTCTCACCGTGTCGGGCGATGTAGTGCACGACTTCGCCGCCGCCGGTCGAGTGCCCAACGTGGACGGCGTCCTGGAGATCGAGATGGCCAGTCAGCGCAGCTAGGTCGTCGGCGTAGTGGTCCATGTCATGACCGTCGCTGGTCTGCGTGGAACGTCCGTGCCCGCGCCGGTCATGGGCGATGACGCGATAGCCCTGCTGTAGGAAGAACAGCATTTGGGTGTCCCAGTCGTCGGCCGAAAGCGGCCAGCCATGGCTGAAAACGACCGGTTGGCCCGAGCCCCAGTCCTTGTAGAAGATCTCGGTGCCGTCATTCGTGGTGATCGTGCCCATCAGCCTTCTCCTCGTGCTTGTCGTCGGCAGCCCGCGCACACCTTTGCATGACCAGGCGCGCGGGCAACGTCTGCCGTCCGGCTCGACCTACGCGCATCGGCCGTCACCGCCTGGAGTGGACGAAGAGCAGTCGTCTGGAAGAGATGGCGGCCCTCACGCCCGCTTCTCGTCCAGAGCGAGCGTCTGGCAGCCGATAGGCCCTGACGCCTCCTTTTCGCGCAAAGGAGTAGCAGCGTGGGCGGCCTTGCGTCGCCGCTCATCGTCGCGTCAAGTGAAGGCGATGCACCCGGGTCACGTGCGACCTATTCGCCCGGCGGGCAGGCAGCGGTCGAACTCCGTAGGCTCGGCCTATGGACTTGGAGGCGGCGCGCGAGTTCATGCGCGAGCACCATCGTGCCGTGCTCGCCACCCGGCGCTCCGGCGCGGTCCAGCAGAGTCCCGTTCTGGTGAACGTGGACGGCGAGGGACGCGCGATCATCTCCAGTCGCGAGACCGCCTACAAGGTCATCAACCTGCGTCGGGACCCCTGGGCGCAACTCTGCGTCTTCACCGAGCGCTTCTTCGGCCGCTGGATCTACGCGGAAGGCGAGGCAACGGTTCTGTCCCTTCCCGGGGCAATGGACCCGCTCATCGACTATTACGAGCGCTTTCCCGATGAGAACCCTGATTGGGACGAGTATCGCCAGCGAATGCGCAGCGAGAAGCGGGTACTGATCCGGATAGATCTCAAGCGGGCGGGTCCCGATCGACAGGGTTGACGACGACGTTTGCGCCCGCCGTCAACCGGGGCGATTTGCCGCCTCTGGTCCTCGCGCATTGGAGCAGCGGGTGCGCGGGAGCCACAGAACCGCTCCTCCGCATGGAAAGCAGCACCTTGCTCGAGATGCTACGTGGACGAGGTCTCAGGAGAACCTCGTCGACATCCACTTGGTCGTGTCCGCCCCCGGCCGCGCGCTCAGCTCGGAGGCCCGCCGCTGAGCGTCGCAGACCGGAGTGGGGATTCAAGCGGCGAAGGTCGCCCTAGTAGCCGCCGCCAGATGATCCGGTGCTGGTGGTGGCGCTGGGGCTCGCCGCCCCACCGGGAGCCGTCGCCGCGGTCCAGGTGAACTTGGTGCCGCCGAAGCTATCCGTCACTCCGTTGCCCGTCGCCTGGCCGGGGCTGTCTTGCACGAATGTATACAGGGGCTTGCCGCCGAATGTGACCTGGCTGGTTCCGCCTGAGCCCTTGACCACGCCGAGCTTTGCCTGCACGGATGCGTTGTCGGACGTCGGCTGCCCGCCGGAGGGGGCGGCCAGCGGAAGCCAGATGCTGGTGCACGAGCCGGTGCACGCGATCTTGGAGCCGCTGTCCTGGTTGTTGGTGTAGAGAACGTCGCCCTTCGCGTCGACGAGCACGCTGCCAACGCCGCTGATCGACTTCGTCGAGACCGTGCTGGCGACACCTCCCGTCGAAGTGGCCGCGGAGCCGGTGCTGCTCGAGGAGCTGCTGTTGCCGCCGCACCCAGCGAGGCCGATCGCGAGCACAGGGACGCTGAGAAGCATGAGTATGCGGCCACGTCGGAGGTGCATCACTTTCCTTTCGATTGCCCTGTCCCCAATTTCTTTTTCCGACACTACTACGGGCCTGGCTTAGCACGGACATTGCCCGGGTCGCGGCGTACGGGGCTAGGAGGTAGCGCTTTGGACGAGGAGCGGAAGCGATGGCGCCTGCGGAGCCGACGCCTCCTTTCGCGTGGAAGGAGGCGTATCGGGGATCACAGGGCGTTACCGGCTCCACGCCCGTCGTCGAGACGTGGTGGCAGTTGATCCGATGGAGCGACGGAAAGTGCATCTGGTGGCGTAACTTCGCGACCGAAGCCGAAGCCCGCGGAGCCATTAGGCTCCAGGCACGATGACTTCCGCATCGACGGAGACGATTCAGGTGGGCGCCCTTAGCGTGCGATTTCTGGTCGAGGCCGCCGACTCGAATGGAAGCGCGAGCGTCTTCGAGTGCTTCGTCCCAGCTGACAGCAAGATGCCGGTCCCGCACAGCCACGACGCCTTCGAGGAGACGATCTACGGGCTCGAGGGCGTCACGACTTGGACCGTTGACGGTCGGACGCTCGAGATTCGACCCGGCGAGGCCGTCTGCATCGCTCGCGGCGCGGTCCACGGCTTCGACAACCACGGGAGCGAAGACGCCAAGTTCCTGGCGTTATCGACCCCCGGCCTCATGACTCCGGACTACTTCCGCGAGATCCACGAGGTGCTGGCGTCGGGCCGCGAGGGCCCGCCGGACCCAGCGAGGGTGGCGGAGGTCATGCGCCGGCATGGCCTAACGCCGGCGCCACCCGCCAGCTAACACGGCCCGCCATCCGACCCCGGAGGCTTGCGTTTCACGGGCCAGAGTGCCCCGGGCCTTTTGAGCCGCCCGCGTCTTCTTCGCCCGAGGGCAGAGGTGCCACGGCGGCGTTCCAGCTTGGTCAACCGCAGGCTTCACAACGCGCTCCGACTGCCGCCGGTGGAGGTGCGTATCCGCCGTGTACGCCGCCTTCCGCTTTCACGCGAGGATGTCGCATAAACCCAAACCGGGCCGGACGGAGCCGATCTGCGCCCGGGTTAACAATCCGGGCAACCTCGGCCTCGTCTAGCACGCACTTGTCCTGCGGATCGCCTATCCCGCGGCTCCAGTCGCTATCTGAGCCTCGTTAGGGGTGCTTGTCGCCGGGAGCCTTTGCGCGACATCCTCCATATGCGACGTAACCCTCGCGTGACGCCCGCAGGCCAGGTTCGGTGGCCGGGGTTTTGATGCCCGCTCCGGCTCGAGCGAGGTTCTAGGGATCGGCTTCTTTGCCCAGAGCGCGTACTCAAGCCCGCCCGTCGACTGCCCTGATGTTCAAAGTCGAGCAGCTCAGGGGAACGTGAACGCGCAGGGCGTTGCCTTAACGAACGTGAGGTTGTTGTTCGCCTTGTCTAGCGCGTCGTTCAGCGCCGTCTGGTGGGAGCGGAAGGGGCTACCGCTCTTCGTCAGCCCGTGCAGCGCCAGCTCGTTGTTCGCCTCGGCCATCACGTCGCTCACCGTCGCGAATCCGTTGGCGTTTGCACTGCTGGTTCCCGGCGCGTAGATCAGCGAGCTGCCGTCGACCTTGCCGTTGTAGACGTTGAGCTTCATCGCCGCGAGCTGGGCCGACAGCTTGTAGGCCATGTTGGTCGCGGTCGCTCCGGAGAGCCAGTTCTTGAACCGCGTGTAGCTGGTCGGGTCGAAGGTCGACCCATTGGCGTCCCTCAAGTTGAGGCTCACCATCTGGGCCAGGTCATCGGCGCCGAACAGCGCCTGGCCGTTCTTGTTCGACCAGGTGCCGGTCGAGAGGGCACCGCCTGCGCCGACGCAGACGTTGCCGAACTCGACCGTCTTCTCGTCGCCCGCGGCAAGCGAGACCTGCACCAAGCGGGCGGTCGTGTGGAACCAGTTGGTCTGCACCGGATTGGACTCGGTGACCAGGTAGCCGCCGGGATCGAGAGTCAGGCTCTGAGGCGTCAGGTAGGCAGTGTCGTCGACTCGAACCTTCCAGCCAGCGATCGGGTTCTCGGATGCGGCGTCGAACTGTCCGTTCGCATTGGCGTCGTAGAACTTCTCGATGCCGAGCGTCTGGACGTTGAACGGCTCGCTGGCCTCCGAAGTCGTCTCCCCAGCGTGGTTGGAGGCGGTCACCTTGCAGGTGTAGGAGCCGGGCTCGGAGGGCGTGAAAGTCGACTGGTCGGCGCCGGAGATGTCCGTCCCGTCCTTCTGCCACTGATAGGTGAAGTCGTGCGGCGCCCTGTACAGGAACGCCCCGAGCAGGTCGGGAGCCCAGCTTCCCTCGCTGCAGGCGAGCTCCCCGCCGGCTCCCTCGGAGATCTCGGGAGGCTCGGCGGGCGCGGGCGCGGGCGCCTTCAGCAGCGCGGTGAAGAGCGAGGCGCTCTCGCCGCTAAACAGGGTCTGGGCGTTATCGGAAGGGTCGGGGGAAGTGTCCCCGCTCAGGGGCCCGACCCGGATCACGCCGGGGCCGAAAGTGGCCCAGTAGATCTTGTTTGCCCCAGGGTCGATCGACAGCCCGCCCGGACCGGCCTCGTCGGCGAACAGGGTCGAGGCGCCGGTGCCGTCCAGGTTGCCGACCCGGACCTGACCGGGACCGCTGCAGCAGTTACCGAGGTCGGTCCAGTAGATCTTGCCGGCCGCGGGGTCGATCGCGACCCCGATCGGGTTGCGCTCGACGGTAGGGACGGTTGCGCCGTTGCCGAACAGGGTCTGGGCGGGGCCCAAGCCGTCCAGGGGGCCGACCCGAACCTGGTCGGAGAACTGGTTGGTCCAGTAGATCTTGCCGGCCGCGGGGTCGATCGCCACGCCGCTAGGGGCGCTTCCGCCATCCTCCGTGAACAGGGTCTGGGCGGGGTCCGTGCCGTTGAGGTTGCCTGCCCGGATCGCGTTGTCGCCGAAGCTGGCCCAGTAGATCTTGCCGGCGGTGGGGTCGATCGCGACCCCACACGGGTTGTTCTGGCCGGTATACACCGGCTCCGCGTTCTGGCCGCCATCCAGGTCGGCGCGCATGATCTCGCCGGAGCTCCAGTTGGCCCAGTAGATCTTGCCGGCCGCGGGGTCGATCGCGACCCCGCACGGGGTACCCCCCGCGAGGGTCTGGGCGGGGAGCGAGCCGTCCAGGGGCCCGACCCGAACCGCGCCGGACTCGTTGCCCCAGTAGATGCTGTCCGCGGCGCTCGCGGTGGCGGGCAGCAGGAAAGCGACGGCGGCGACGGCGGCCACGCCGACCGCCAGACAATGGATCTTCCTACCTATCTTCAAAAGGGAACGCCTTCCGTGTTTCGCGAGGGGGGTCTTCCCCTGCTTTCCCTGCGTCGTCCGGGGTAACTTTCGCGGTCTACCTCTGCATCCGATTGATACCGGCTGGGCGACCGCGCGTGCAACATAGCAGAAAGAACGTCCCGTGCTTATAATAGATTTAATGCGGTCTGTTGCATGCGTTCTGAACAAGGACGTATTACGCATAGAGGAAGACGGTCCGACCGGAGGACTTGACGGCTGGGCTGCCGAGCAGGAAAGGAGGATCGGTTCGGGTGAGGGTTGCGGAGATGATTGAGCGCGCCGAGCGACTCGAGGCCTACACGCGGCGATACTGGGCGCAGGGCTTTGTGGAGGGGGCGGGGGCGCCGAGGACGCCGAGGCGGGTCACGGGCCAGCGGGCAGAGCTGGGACGAGCTGCCCCGGCCCGGCGAGGCAGTTCTATATCGCGCGGGTGGCAGCGCGATGACGCCTGTCGGCGGCGCTCCGTCGACTCGACCGCCCGTCTCGGCTAGAACTCCGGGCATGGAGGCCGAGCAGGTTCCGCGTCCGTTTCTGCCCTGGATCGGTCGCGCCTGCCGCCATGCGCGCGAGGAAAAGGGGGTCCATCAGGTCCAGATCGCGGCCGCGCTCAGGGTCAACCAGGCGACGGTCTCGCGGTTTGAGGACGGCACCGCCTGGCCCCGGCGCCCCGAGCAGGTGCTGATGGCCTACGCGAGTGAGCTGGGGATGGACGTGCGGGTGCTCTGGCTGCACGGCTTCGTGCTCTGGATCGAAAACGAGCCGGTCCTCGACGAGGCCAGTCAGGCCGACATCCGGGCGGCGATGAGACGCCTGGCGGCGGCGGAGGAATAAGGGCGGGGAGGGGAAGGTAGGCAACATGCGGAGACTGAGCGTCTTTGTCCTGGTCGGGCTCGTGGCGAGCTCGATCGTGTTTGCTTCCGTCGGCGTACGTCCTGACACGGCACGCGCATCGGGCGGCCACCGCTGCGGAAATGAGGTCTTCGGCAGGCCCGGATTCGGTGCGAAGGCGTCGGGCATCCGGGCGCTTCACACGACGTGCGCACTGGCCCGGCAGGTCCCGCGTCATTCACTGCGCCACAACGGCTCCGCAAAGCTCTACTACTCGTGGCATCGGTTCCGCTGCCATGGCGTCTCGCGCACACCTCCGCACGGGCTCGGCTACCTGCGCTATTACTGCCACCGGAGTTCCCAGCGGGTCAGGTTCAAGCTGGTCATCCCGTAATGACTGGTGGCGCCAGAACCTGGCATTCCGAAGCGAGCTGGATCGAGTGAGCAGCTCATCCAGCGCCCTTTCGCTGGGCAACGGCAGCCCGGGCGATACGCCGCTGGGCGTGCAGGCGAGTCATCGAGCGAAGACCGCATTTGTCCCCGGGATGTCAGAGCGGGACCTATGAAGTGGATGAAGCTCGCACGGCCAGCGGGACGCCCCTCTCCCCCTGGCACCGGCGCCACGATCTGATTCGGTTTCTGAAGGCGAATACAGATCTACGTGGCGCTTGCAGAGTTCGAGCGCCGCACCACGCTTCGGCTCACCGCTGGTTACCGGATGCTGAACCGCAGACTCGCCGGATTTGGGTCAGGGCCGCCTCCCGCGAACAAGGCTCGGACTTCGAACGTGTAATGCCCGCGCTTCAGGTCCTTGTAGGCCTGCGGCGAGCCACATGAACTGAAGTGCGGACGAGTCGGCGCCCCCCTGACCAGAGAACACTCGAAGCCACGCACGGGCCCGATGGCGTCGAAGCGGAACTTCGCTCGTCGATCGGCGCTCTTGATCGAGGCATTCGTGATCCCAGTTGTCGGAAGGAAGGTTGTGATCTGGGTGCCGCTGTTCGCGAATTCTGGATCAAGGGCGCCATTCGGTAGGTACTGGGCAAGCGCCACGTTGCGGGAGAGCTCTTCTGGGGACGTATAGCCCGCCGCGACTATCCGCCCGTCAGGCGTGAGCGCTTCCGCCCGGGCAACGTCCGGCCCCTGAGGATCGACGTCTGTCGTGACCGCGCCGTCGTTTCCGAAGGCCGGATCGAGGCTGCCGTCGGGTAGGTAGCGAGCAACTGCGAAGGTGGTAGGAAGCAACGGGTCCTCGTAGCGTCGGGCCCCAGGGTTTCGCTACACCGTGGGCCCGCCGACGCGATCAGTCCTCGCAGACGTCCCCGACCCTGGTGCGCTCGAGCCAGACGATGTCGCGCGGGTCGACGAGCAGGGAGTGCTCGTGATCGCCGGCGTTGCAGATCACCCGGCCATCGTCCAGCAGACGCCTGTCGACGACTTCGGGCATCCCGAGCAGCGGGCTGAACGGCGGCAGCGCGCCGAGCTCGAGCTCGGGAAAGTTTTCGGCCATCTCCCGCTCGGTCGCGAGTCGCAGCAACCGCGAGTCACCGACAACCCGACGGAGCTTGTGGAGGTCCAGTCGCTCCGAGGCGGGGATCACGGCGAGCTGGTAGCCGGTCGCGGTCCGCACAAGCACGCTCTTCGCGGCGTGATGAGGAGCGACGCCTGATGCGCGCGCCTCCCCGGCGGCTGAAAAGCGCCGGTCATGCCCGAACAGCTTGTAGGCGATGTGATGCTCGTCCAAGTAGCGCGTCGTCGATTCGACGGGCGAGGTGGCAGCCTTGGAGGAATAGTTCGGCGAGTGCATCGGTGCGTCTCCTATCTCTCTAGCTCTGCTTCTCTAGCTCTGCCGCAAGCGTAATTCGCGACCGGGCCGCCGGCATCGAGGTAAACCACCAGTCACCGGTACCAACGAACTACGGAACTTGAGGCATCCAACGAATTCGCGCCTGTGTGCTGACACGACCCTGGATCCGTAGCCGGAGCCGAGGCTCGGGTGGAAAGCCGAACCCCGACGCTCGGATCGATACCGATGATTGGCGGACTGGAAGCTGCCGAGAGGAGCTTGAGGCGCTACCAGCCGCGGGTAGTCGAGCAGCTTTCCACCTGAGCGCGGAGCGGAAAGTCCAGCAGGGCTGAAGGGTGACAGTCACCTTCAGTGGCCCGGCGGCCGCGCTAGGTCGGCGTCGCGCCGCCGGGCGGCTCGAGCCACCCGCGCAGGCGCTCGTAGACCTCGGGGTGGTTCAGCAGCGCGAGGTGGTGGGCGGGACTGACGTGGTGGCCGTGCTCCGCCTTGAATGGGATCCGCCGGGTGCGTCCCCGCCCGGTGGCGCTGGGTGTCAGCACGAGGATGTCGCCAAGCAGGCGGCCCAGAGGATGGCGCGGACTGCGGGTGAGGGTGGCCGAGACAAAGCAGTGCGTCGCTCCCTCCAGAAGGGGCACCTCCTTGCACGCCGCCGCGCGCAGGGCATCGGGATCGCGGCCGCGCCAGTCCTCGTCGACCAGCGAGCCGTGGCGCAGGTCGCGAATGCCGGCAGAGCGCCGGCGCAGGAAGGCGCCGAACATCCGCGTCTCCGGCAGGGCGTGAAGCGCCGCGGCCGCCACGTGAGCTCCTTGCTCGAGGGGCGCACCCAGGTGTGGTGTGCCCAGCGAGATCATGTGACGGACGTGTTCGGTCCAGCCTTGGCCGCTCTCTGACCCCTGGTGGGCGGCGCTACGTGCTATCAGACCGCCCATCGAGTGGCCCACGAGCGCAACCTCCTGCACCTCCACCGGCCACCCCCCCACCAGTTCCTCAAGCAGCGCCGCGACGGACCGACCGTTTTCCGAGACGTGCAGGCCGGTGTTGTAGCGCAGATATACGGGGGTGTAGCCAAGATCCGAGGCCAGACGAGCGCCGTAGGTGTCGCCCGGGTCGGCAGCACCCCAATCCCAGTAGAACTCGGTCCCCATCAGGCCGTGCAGGAACACGACTAGTCGCCCCGTCGCGTCGGGAAACGCCGTACGCAGCGAGCCCGCATGAAATGCCACGGCCTCACCGTCGACACGCACCGAGGCGGGCTGGTGAAGGTCGCTTCTCGAGCGCTCAAGCCGGTCGCCGATCAGGCCGTTGAGGGCGGCGATCATGGCGCTCCCGGGGCGCGTGGTCGAGAGCAGGACCTCCCGCCCGATCCCCCGCCTCTCCATGGTTGCCTCGGCGACCCGTCCCAGTCGCCCCACGCCGGACCCGATCGCCTCGTAGGCGCCGCGCGAAAGCGCGTCGTGGATCACCTGGACGGGGCGGCCCGCCGGCCCCACGCCCCGGAAGGCGCGCTCGGCGATGCCCAAGTGCATGTCGCGAATGCCGCCAGGAAAGCCCCGGAACTCCTCGAAGGCCAGCGCCGTCAGGGCCCGCACCTCGTTCGGTCCGCGCCCCGCCGTCTCGCGGTCGCCCACACCGGTGCTGGTCAAGTCCGTGCCGGTCATGCGGGTACCGCCTCCGTAGTCGATGTCGGCCTCCAGACCGCGTACCAACCGGTCGACGGACACCAACCTTATCCGCGGCGTCGGCGGTCGTGTAGTAAAACCGCGTGGGCAGGATTCAGCTCGCCAGTAACTGCTCGATGCCGCGCAGCCGACGCGACGACTACGCATCGATGCTGACGACACCGACTGGCGCCGGAACGAGGGACTGATTTCGTATCCCGATTCGTGGAGGGGTGGGTCGAGCTTCAGCTTCGCCTAGCGCGGACGATCCTGAAGTCGAAGCGCACCGGCTTCGACTCGTTACCCGCCGAATCGGTGGCGGTGAGGGTCACGCGGTAGCCCGCCGGATGCAACGGTTCGCCGCCGATGCGCCCGCTCCAAGGCCTGACGTTGGCACCGGTTCTGAGGGAGATCGGGCGCGGCAAAGGCAGCGGCGTAGCGGTAGATCGCCCCCTTGCCACCCTCTACACGGTGATCGACGGAAAGATCGTGCGAATCACGACCTTCCGGACCGAGCAAGAGGCCCTCGAAGCCGCCGGGCTGCGGGAGTAGGCATCATTTGCCACGGTCGATTCGCGCGAAAAGCAGGAGCGCGATCAGCGGTCTGCAGACGCTCGCAACGGACGAGACCCAGGAGCCCCGCATGAGCCGGCCGCACGCCCGCAAAGCTCGAGGAGCGAGCGTAGGTCACCTCACCGGGCGGCATTCGTCGAGACCTGAGCGAGGAGGGCCCGGGCTTGGTCAACCGTCCGGCGTTACCAGTCCCCGCCGATGCCCTGATGCTGCCGCCGCTGACGGTGCCGCTCGCGGCTTACGGCTGGTCGCGGGCCGGAGCTACTCCCGCAGCCCGGCGGCTTCAAGGGCTCCGGCCTTGCTCAGAAGCATCCCCTACTCGCCCCACCCATCGAATGCGTTGACGTGCCCCTCGATGTCGAACCAGTATTCGCGAAAGTTGGCACATCGCCCGTCCGAAGCGAGCTGAGCGACCAAAGACCCCGCGATCGTCGCGGCCTCACCGTCATTCGTAGCCGTGACCCAGAACTCGGCGGCGACGTGATCACCTTCGATCACGGGGTTCCCCATGCGAACACTCACCTCACCCTGCTCGGCCGCCTCCTTGCGGATGTAGCTCGCCAGTGCCTCTCTTCCCACGACCGTTTCCTGCGTCGGGTGGGCGACGTAGACCACCTCGTCGCTGAACAGATCGACGAACCCCGAAAAATCCCAGCTATCCCAGGTGCGTCCGTAGTTGTCAACGAACGCCACCGCGCTCTCTCGACTGATGCTCATCACGCCTCCCTTGGGAACCCGAGCGCGACACCCGGCCTCGGGGCTGCACTCTCTTGCGACATCGCCCGCGCAGTATCGCCGCTGGACTCAGCTTGTTGGAGCGTGCTCGGCGGGCGTCTCGTCGACGCGTTCAGTGGCGACCGAGACCACGCCTGCCGTAGCGCCGGCTCAAGCTCTGCGAGCAGCCCGGTCACCGCGGCGGTGATCTCAGTCCTCCACTTCGGTCTTCGTAGCCGATACGGAACCAAATCACCTGCAAATCAAAGGGTGCGGGACAGTTGCGCGACAGTCCGCACCCGAATTAGGCGGTTCTCAGCTGTCTCAGGCGGAATGTGGGGCCCGCTCGTCAGAAGTCTTACCTGAGCACGGCCGTGCGCTGAGGTAGCGAGATACCGCGCGGGCGATGTCGCAGGAGAACCTGGAGATCGTCAAGGCCGCGACGGCGGTGTTCAACGCGCATGACCTGGAGCCATGGACGGGCTTCTTCCACCCGGAGATCGAGTTTGTCGATCACATGGCTGCCGTGGCCGAGGAGTCGGGAGCGGGGATCGTGGGAAATGCGCCGCCTCGTAGACGGATGGTTTGAAACGGACCGCGCCCATGGCGACAGGACCTTCACTCCCGACGCCCCCTAAGGCTTTCCCGAGACGCCCTTCCCGCCCGGCTGGAAAGACGGCGACAGCCTCGAGTGCAACTGGCAGGTAGGCGAGTGAAGTGTGAGAGACAGTCGGCGAGTCGATCGCCTTCGAGGCCGAGGCGTTCAAGCCAAGAAGGACACCGCGCGTCCGGCGACCAGCGGGCCAACAACGAGCTGTTGCGGGATACTGTGGCTCATGATCTCGACCGTCGCGGTCGGCACTGACGGATCGGCCACGGCCGCCGAAGCGGTTACGCAGGCCGCCGACCTTGCCCGCCGCCTCGACGCGAAGCTCGTGCTGCTGAGCGCCTTCCGCGATTCGAGGTCCGCACCCAGTGGCGCTGGCGACGACATCGAGCTGCAGTGGGCGTCGAACTCGTCGGCTCGGGTCAGGACGGTCCTTGAACGAACCGCGGCGGAGCTGGGCAAAAGCGGGCTCGACTGCCAAACGCGTGTCGACGAAGGCGATCCTGCCGAGGTGCTGACGCGGCTGGCCGAAGAATGCGGGGCGGACCTGCTGGTGATCGGGAACAAGGGGATGAACCGCCGTGTGCTCGGCAGCGTCCCAAAGGCCGTGACGCAGAAGGCCGGCTGCTCGGTGTTGGTGGTCAAGACCACCTGAAGGGCCCCGTTCGGAAGGACCACTGGGCGAAAGTCGCTCGCTCCTGCCGCGACTCTGCGGGGCCAGTGGCCGTGGGAGAGTGCCACGGGCACAGGACTCGGTCTTCGTCGCGCGAGCGAGATACTGCGCGGGCGATGTCGCAGGAGAACGTCGCTGCCGTGGAAGCCGCTTTCGACGCCTTGGCGCGTGGCGGCGTAGATCTGTTTACCGAGCACTGGGTCGATGATCTCGATCACCGCGCGATTGAGGGTGCGCTTGATGACCGCGGCCCGATTCATGGCAAAGATGCCCTGCGCGCTTACCTCAACGACTGGTTCGACACGTTCGACGATTTCAGGGTCGAACCCGTGGATTTGATTGACGCGGGCGGCGATCGAGTCGTGGCCGTGCTGCGTTTCGGCGGACGGGCCAAGCTGAGCGGCGTCGCGACAGACCAGACCTTCGCCATCCTCTTCATGATCCGCGACGGAAAGCTCGCCCGGGGTCGGGAGTACGCGACCCGAGAAGAAGCCCTCGAGGCCGCCGGGCTGCGGGAGTAGGCGATGTCGCAGGAGAACGTGGAGGTGGCCCAGCGCGGCTACGAGCTGGTGAGCCGCGGCGATATTGACGCGTGGCTTCAGGATCTTGCGGAAGACGTAGAGCTCCACGAGCTTCCGGAGATTCCTGACTCCGCGGTGTATCGCGGGCACGAGGCCGTTAGGACGTGGGCCGCGCGAGTGCTCGAACTCGTTCAGAGCTGGCGCTGGACTCCTGAAGAGATCCTGTATGAGGGCGACGACGTGCTCGTTGTCCGCGTTCGGATTGAATTCGTCGGCCGCGGCGGTGAGGTGCCGATCGAGCAGATTATCTTCCACGTTCTTCGGTACCGCGACGGAAAGGCCTCGGTGATGCAGGGATTCCTCAGCCGACGGGAGGCCCTCGAAGCCGCCGCGCTGCAGGAGTAGGCGCCCGCCTTCATCGCGCCCTCGATGGTCAATGGACTGATGCCGATTGCCTTCGATCGGAGTAGCTTTGGGCGTAAGGCGGTCCGGACGCCAAACCGAAGCGCTGCGGCGCGGCGACCGTGCGGACGGGCTGTCTCTCTATTTCGGGGCGGACAAGGCGTTCAAAGCCGCCGGCCTTTCCGAGTAGGCGATGTCGCAGAGGAGGTCGCCATCGTCCGCGAACCCCTGCGGCTGCTTGTTGGCGTGAATCCGATCGTGTGACCAAGGTCACGGTCGGCTGTTTGAACGGACTGCGGCCCGAAGCGGTTCTACGGTCATCACGATCCCTCGCAGGAGGCGAGCAGATGACCGGAAACTTGAACTACGAGGCAGTGAGGGCACGCAACGCCCAGCTCATGCGCAACGCCGCGCACCATCGGTCGGCCGCCGGCATCTCCACCGAGGCAGCCGAGGCACGGTCCGTTCGGAGGAGCTGGAAGCTTCCTCGCGGCTGGCGGATTGCATTGATGAAGCCATTGCCCGCCGTGGCGAAGGCTTCGCGGAACTGATGGGACGAACGGTTCTTGATCGCGGCTCGGGATCTTCCGTCGCAGTATCGAGCGGCCAGGAGAACGTGAAGGTAGTCCGGCGCTCGGTCGCGGCCTATAACCGCGGCGACTTGGATGCCGTTCGTGAGCTGAACCACCCCGATGTGGAAGTGGATTGGTCGGCGTCCCGGGGTCTGGAGGCGGGCGTCTACCGCGGACGGGAGGATGTGGTCCGCTTCCACCGGAGCTTCCTTGACACCTTTCAGGAAGTCCGTATCGAGCCGGACCGCTTCATCGAGTCCGGTGATTCGGTCATCGTTCCCAACTTGGCTCACGTCCGAGGACGGGATGGCATAGAAGCAGTTGCGAGGAGCGCCCTGACGTAGCTCTCGAGCAGCGAAGCCGCTACGGCCTCCCCACCCGGCATCAGATGTCCGTAGATGTCGAAGTCACCTTGATCGACGAGTGCCCCATGAACTCGCAGATCGTCTTCGCGTTCACACCCGCGGCGATGAGCATCGATGCGCAGGTGTGACGAGCCTCGTGAGGGCAGATCGGGTTCAGACCCGCGGAGCCCCAGCGACGCTCCGCGCGCCGTCGTACGGCCGACGGCGTGAACGGCTTCTCCGCATCAACGCCGAAAACGAGGCCCTGACTCCGGCCGGAGGCGAGACGGTGGCGGAGCAGGAAACCCCGCAGGACTGGTGCGAGCCCGACGCGCCGCTCCTCCCGGTTCTTGGTCGGGACCGGCCCGGTTGCCTTCTCATCCCAGGAGCGCCGCACATGGACGAGATCGTTGATTTCAGTCGGTGGTCTTCGTGTAGTCCGCGGTGTACCCCACCGGGCTGTCGGGCAGGACGCAGGTCGGGTGCTGCTCGACGTCGTTCGGCCCGAAAGACAGCGTTCCGTCGACGTGCTTGCCCCGGTTCGTCACCTTGCCTTTGAACTGTGCCTTGAACGATGAGAAGTTGTAGGTGAACTTGCCGGACTTGACGTCGAAGTCTGCCTGGGTGCTGAACTGCGCGCCGGGCAATGGGCCGTCGTCGCAGCTAAACGTCAGCTTGTAGGCGAACATCGCACCCACGTACTTCGGTACGAACTTGCCGGTGGCGTTCTTCTTCACGTGCATGAAGATCCGAACCTTCCCCGGTACCCCGCCGTCCGGTCTGCCGTCGAGCTGGTAGGTGTGGACCGTTGCGGCCTTCGTCGTCGGCTGTCCCGCCGCACTGGCAGTCACTCCGACGAAGAGCATCACCGCTGCCGCGACCGCAACCAACGTCATCGTGGTCGGTCTCATCCTGAGTTCCTCCCTATGTGGTTGTCGCACCGTCCGGACCCCTCCGGTCGGGCATCGTGTTGCACCGACCCTAACCGGGCTGCGCCCGCTCGACGGGCTAGCTGAGCTGCCCACACCGGTTGTGAACGGCTGAATAGCCATCCGGGCCCACCCGGAGGCTTGGGGTGTCTACGCCCTACGCCTCCAACGAGGACCCGGATGAAGGTTCCTAACGCTGCTCTCGGACCGGCAGGCCGGCTCGCGCTCGTGAGAGCGATCGAGTCGGGAAGGAGGCAGCCGGCAACCGCCCATCGCTGGCGGCACCGCCGACTGGCGGCGACGCCGGCGGAGCTTGAGTCGGGAAGCTGGCTGCTGGATCGCCCAAGTCGCCCGAAGCGCTCTCCCCGCCTGCTTCGGCCCGCGACCAGGAGCGGATCTGCGAGTGTCGGCGGCGGACTGGCTGGGGGCCAACGGCTCGTGGCAGGCGAGGCCGGTCATCCTCATTCGACCGTCTGGAAGGTGCTCCGCCGCCATGGCATCCCTCGGCCTCCCCGGGCGCCGAAGGAGTTCGCTCGGCGCTATGAGTGGCCCTGCCCCGGCGATCTGCTCCACATGGACACCGCTCGCTGCTGACCCGGCGGCGGGCGCCACCTGCGGGGGGCCACAGCCGTAGGGCCTGCGGGGCTAGAGCACTACGTCGAAGGTCAGCAGGCTGTTCCTGCTCTGCAGGTCATGGACGACCAGCTTGGCGGCGCCATGTCGTCTGCGTCACCAAATACCGCGGCAGTAGCCAGGATGACATCGACGTCGACTTGAAAACCGGAGACGTTTTCGAAATCCGCGACGGGAAGATCGCGTAGATCAATCTCGGCTATCCGAGCCGTGCCGAGGCCCTCGAAGCGTCGAACACACCAAGCCTCTGGGAGGGCCCGGATGGCCTTTCAGCTGTTCACAACGTGTGTGGGCGGCTCACCTAGTCGGCGTTGTCCTCAATTCGTGCCCGGATATAGCCCTCCTGGGCCGCGGCCGCCTGGTCGGGGAACGTGGCCTCCTGGGTCGCCGCGATGATCGGGTCGTCGCGCCAGGTCGTCGGTGTGTCCCGGCGCGTCCAGGATTGGCGCTTGGGGAGGGCGCTCACCACGGGCAGCCGGATGGTGCGCGGGTCCACGAGCACGGGCCCGATGCGGAAGGAGGGAGCGATCCGCGCCAGGGCGCCCGCCGTCCAGTCGCGCAGCAGTCCGATCGACTTGCGGGGCACGATCCCCGAGGTGGCGTGCACCTTGCCGCCCGGGTCCATGAGCAGCGTGAGGAGCACGCGCCGGCCGGGCCGCACCCCCACCGTCGGGTCGCGGACGATCCAGGGCTGCTCGATCGGGCGCGGCTCGAGGGCGCCGGTCTCCGCGGGCGTCGCGTCGGCGCGCTCCAGGAACCCTGTGTGGGGGCCCGCCGGCAGCGCTTCCTCCGGCACCTTCGCGTGGACCGGGAAGAAGCGGGTGTAATCGTCGTCGACGAAGTAGCCGAGGAGGCCGTCGTCGAAGCGGGTCAGTGCGCCTAGACGGACGTCGAAGCTGCGCGCGGCCAGCTCCCGGAACGCGGCGTCGCGGGCTTCCCGGTCGGGCGTCTCGAGCCTCGGGAAGTCCACCGTGTCCGACGGCGCCTCGAGCAGCAGCGAGCAGCGCACGACCGCGATCGGGCGGCCGGTGAGCGAGGCGAAGTACTCGCGGCCGGTGGCGCCAAACGGGTCGACTGTCCAGAGCGTCGTGTCGATCACGCGCAGGAGCGCCGACAGGGGCGACTCCGAACGCGCGCCGCGCGAGTCGCGGTCGGCCGCGTCGCGCTGGACGAGCGCCGTCGCCAGCGCGGCCGCGTGGGGGTTCATCGCGTCGGGCGGACCCACCCCCACGGGGCCGGGCACGCCGGGGGCGCCCTCCCACACCACGCCCCCGGTCAGGAGATCGTGGCGAAGCTGGCCCTGGGGCTCCCCCGCGGGGTCGAAAAATTCAAGCGCGTCGTCGACGTGGTCGGGAAGCAGCCAGGCGCAGACCGGGTTGCCGGCGGCGGCCGGGTTCTCCTGGTCGATGCGGACCTCGACCTCGTCGTCGCCCGAATCGAGGAGCCGGAACTGGAGCCGCGCGCGCGAGGTGATCCGCGGCGGCAGGTGAAGCTCGCCCGGCTTGCCGGCCGGCCCACGCAGTCCCTCGCCGAGGTCCAGCTCGGCGAGCTGCTCGGCGGGGACCTCGAGCGTGCGGCCGAAGGCGTCGACGACGCGCAGCCGCACCAGTCGGGCGGTGCCCCCGCGGAGCAGGCGCGGCAGCGTCGTGGGCTCCGGCAGCTCCTCGTCGCGACCGACGTTCTCGTCGAAGCCGAGGAGCCGCTCGCGCAGTCCGTCGAGGCCACCCGCGAGCACGTCGAGCGATCCGGCGAGCTGGCTGATCGCGCGCAGGAGCTTCTGGTCGTCCGGGCCGACCACGCCCTGCCTGGCCTGGTCGAGCCGGTCCTCCTCGGCCAAGAACTCCGAGACCTGGTCGGCGAACGCCTTCGTCGCCGAGGCGGTGAGGAGCGCGCGCCCGTCCACCTCGACCGACTCCGCTCCGGCCGCCCCGTCGGGCCCGGGCGAGTAGTCGAGCTCGCCCAGCGTCCAGCGGTCGAGCCGGTCGTCCACGTCGAGCTCGAGTCGCCACTCGAGGTAGAGGGGCACCCAGGCCTGGCGGAACGGCGTGACGGCGACCGGGGAGGGCAGCACGCCGTCGGCTACCGACAGCGAGAGGAGACGCGGGGCGTCCGAGCCCGCCTGCGCGGCTCGCAGGCGCAGCCTGGCCTCCGCGACGACTCGGGTCCGCACCGCCTCGTCCGGCAGGCCGCGGAGCGCCGCGGCGAGCTTCGAGATCTCGTCGGCGGCTGTGTGGTCGGTGAGCGCCGTCTCGGCCAGCAGCTGCTCCAGCTCCGGCGGGATGCCGCCGTGGTCGAGGCGCTCGGCCAGCAGCTCGGATCCGTCGATCACGCCGGCGAGCGCGGTGACCTCGTCTCCCGACAAGCGGCAAGCGAGCTTGCCGGCGGGGGTGTGAATGCCGTCGTGGCCGTGGCGCAGCGAGCGCTCGAGGCCCTCGAGGCAGAGGACCGGGTCCTGGGGGAAGAAGAAGCGCGGGGCGGCGCGCCGCACCGTCTCGTAGGTCACGGGCTGCTCCCTCGGCAGCACGCGTTCGGGGCGGGTCTTGAGGTCGAGCACGTCGATCAGCCTGGCGCGGTCCACCCCGAGCCACTCGAACCTCACGGACTCCTTCGCCTCCCGCGCGATCTCGGCGAGGCGGTGCAGGCGGCGTTGTTCGGCGGCGGCCGCTTGCGCGGCCCCGGCGCGGACGGCGGCGAGCGGGTCGCCGGAGCGGACCCTCTCGACGACGTAGCCCGCCGGCTCGGAGCCGAAGGCGCGGGCGTGGAGCTCCTCCTCGAGCGCGCTGACGCCGTCGGGCTCCTCGAAGCGCGCCGTCAGCCCGTAGGCGAAGGCCGTCTGCAGCCGCTCCTCGAGCACGTCGTCGCCGCCGGGCAGGACGGCGGCGAGCAGGCGGGCGAGCGCCTCGGTTCCCGTGGCGCCCGCCGTGAGCCGCACCTCCCCGGGCTCTGGCCGCGGGTCGAGCCGGGCCTCGGGGCCGATGGTCACGCCGTGGACAGCGCCGTGGTAGAGCGACTGCGTCGGCGACCACGGCGTGAGCGCGAGCGCGAGCCGGCGCCCGCCCTCGCTGAGCTTGGCGGGAGCGCCAGCGAACGGCACCGCCCGCGTCTCCGATCGCTCCAGCCGGGCGGACTCGACGCCCGCGCCGAGCCCCGCCACCTCGGGCTCGGCCCGGCGCTCGGGGTGCGGCTCGGGCTCGAGCTCCGCGGCGGTGCCGGCGATCCCCGCCGGGGCGGCCTCGAGGCCGGCCCGCTCGGCGGCCTCCTGGTGGCGGCGGCGCTCCGCCGCGAGGCGCGCGAGGCTCCGGCGGTCGAGCTCCCAGCCGAGGCGCGGAAGCAGCTCGTCGAACGGCGGGTGCTCCGCCGCGGGATGCAGCGGGTCGAGCTCCGGCTTGGAGTACCAGCCCGCCACCAGGTAGGCAAGGTCGCGCAGCTCGAAGCGGCCGTCGAGGTCGTCGTACATGGCGAACCGATCGACGACGTTGTCCCAGGCCGCGGCCCAGGCGGGGTCGCCACCGGCCATGGCTGTGAGCTCCTCGGAGCTGAGCGGAGGGGCGACGCTCGCAGCCCCGCTCGGCCACTGCTGGAGGGGCTCCCGGAAGCCCCGCTCGGACTCGATGACCCAGGCCTTCACGGCGCGGCGCGTGCCCGGCTCCAGGCGGGCGACGAGCCAGCGGTCCGGCAGCGGCCGCATCTGGACGCCCGCCGTCTCGTCGCCCGTGCCGCGCGTCAAGGCGTCGGGCAGCGCCCAGTGGAGGTAGACGCCGGGTGCCCGCTTCCCGCCCTCCGTGAACGGGTCGGGCGCTGCCCGTCCGGGTGGTTCACTGGCCGCGAGCAGGGTGGTGGCCACGTCGGCATGCTCGACCTCCTCGTCCGGCGCCACGACCATCGCGCGCACGTCGACGGGCACGAGCAGGCGCGGATCGCGAGACAGCTCGGGATCCCAGGTGGCGATCACCTTGGGGCTCAGGCCGGCCTCGGCGATGCGGGTGAAGGCAGCGGAGGTGACGCTGTTGAGATCCACGGGTTCAGCCCTCCAGGCGCAGCCGGTGGCGCAGCTCGGCGGCCTCGATCGTGACGCGGAAGACCTTCCCCATCCCTCCGGCGGGCCGGCCGAAGACCTGGCGGAAGGGGAATCGGAGGAGCTGCAGCGCCATCTCGCCGGCTCCGAGCGTGCCGTCCGGGCCCGCGGCGACGGTGTTCTTCAGGCGCTTCTTTAGCTCGGTCATGTCGATCACTCCCGGAGATCCGGCCCGGAAGGGGACCTGCACGTCCGGGATCCCGGCCGGCTCGCCGGTGGCGGGATCACGGACCACGAGCCAGCGGGAGTTCGGAGGGCGGTTGTCCTGCGGGTCCGGCTCGTCGACGCCAAACTGGATGCCGGCCCGCGGCTCCTCGATCTCGACCCGTTCGGGCACCCCGTCCATCAGCACGAGTAGGACGGCCGGCGCGAGCCGCTCCATCCGCGCCAGCTGCACCTCCCCGCCGTCGCCGCGGTAGGCACGGACGTGCAGCGCCGGCCAGCCCGAGACCGCCCGCGAACGGAGCAGGAAGCCGGTCAGGACCTCGCCCGCGGCACCCTGCATCGCGCGCTCGTCCGCGTCCTTCGCCCACACCTTGCGCTCGTCGCGGTCGAGCGCGTCGCGCAGGTCGGCGTGCAGCGCCTCGAGCCGCGCCCGGTCGCGGGTCGTCGCGGCCCCGACTGACAGCGCCCCGTCGACGGCGGCGTCCGTCCAGTTGCGGTTGACATAGAAGAAGCGGATCGACTCCCTCGGCAGCAGCGCTTCGTCCGGGACGAGGTAGGCGAACGGCACGCCGAACAGCAGCCGCAGCCGCGCCAGCCAGTCGACGAGCGGCGCCGGGAAGCCGTCCTCGGCCTCGGGGTCGGGAGCCTCGAGCCGCGAGACGGCCGCGGCCCGCATCAGCTCCAGCGCGCTGTCGCTGTCGAACAGGGCCCCGATCATTGCTGCCCCCTCTCTCCGATCTCCTTGATCGCCTCGTCGAGCCCGGCGCGCAGGCCGTCGAGCAGCTTCGGCTCCTCGACCAGCACACCGACGTCCGTCTCGAGCGCCGCCTCGCCCAGGCGCGTCTCCTCGAAGGCGGCGGTTGTCACCTCTGGCGCCAGCACCTGGGCCACGACCTCGGCGTCCACGCCCAGTCCGGCGGCGATGACGGGCGCGTCCTTCTCGCTCAGGAGGTGTTCGACGTCGCCGGGCACGACGCGGGGGAGGCGCTCGGTCTCGCCGCCGAGGGCGGTCAGCACCCCGGCGCCGAGCCGCCGTGCGAGGGCCTCCTGAACCTCCCCGACGCGCTCGAGCAGCCCGATGTGGTCGAGCACGCTGCGGGCCCGGTTGACGAGGTAGCCGGAACGCCGCCAGGCCTGGAGCTCTGCGAGGAAGCGTGGATCCGCGAGCGCCAGGAGCCGGCCGATCTCGAAGGCCGCCGCCTCGGAGAGGTCCTCGCGGCGGTCCTCGGCGATGCGGCGCGCCTGGTCGGCCGCCTGGTAGGGGGGCTCGCTGCGGTCACGGCGCCTGATCTCGCGGGGGGTGAAGGCGCCGCGGTACCACGCCACCGCCGGCTCCCCGCCACGGGTGAGGTGCGCCAGGCTCGTGTGCCCGGTGGGCGCCATCTCGACCGCCCGCGCCGGCGGCGTGTCGGGCGGCGGCGGCTGCGGCACCTCCGGCACGGTCCCGAGCAGTCCGTCGTCGAGGTGCGTCATCAGGGACTGGAAGTCGCCGCCCTCGTCGCAGGTGAACTCCCAGTGGGCGAGCACCGGGAAGCGCGGGGTCCCGATCCGGACATCCGGCTCGAGCTTCGACAGGTCGAGGTCGTGGGACACGAAGCCGGCGAACCGTCCCGCAGAGCCGGCCGCGCCCGCCTTGGTGGCGAGCCCCGAGGGCGTGGCGGCCCGAGCTGCCCGTTCCCAGCCGAGCGCGGTGACGTCCGTTCCTCCCGGCTCCGCCGCCGTGAGGAAGGCGCTTGCCCCGCCCGCCCTTGCCGACTCGACCGCGGCGTCGATCCGGTCGCGCGGGAAGAGGCCCGGGTCCCCTTCGATCTCGTCCGAGAAGGCGCCACCCGGGTCCGGCAGCTCGCCGACCCGGCCCTCGAGGGAGATGAGGTAGGCACCGTACTTCGTCTGCGGGCGCGGGAGCCGGCTTGAGATGACGACCGCCACGAAGCCGTCGTCGTCCGAGCTGGCGAGCTCGGTGTCCAGGAGGTTCACCTCGCGCACATGGCAGAGCAGCTCGAGCTCGTCCTCGCGCGGGAAGACCTTGTCCACCACCGTGCGCGGCACCTCGATCACGTCGCAGCTTCCCGTCTCGCTGACGCCCATGCGCGAGCGGACGTCGGCGGGCATGGCCTGCTCGATGGGGACCCCGGTGCGGAAGTTGCCCTCGCCATCCGCCAGCACCACGAGCGCGAGCCACGGCGCCCGGGTATCGATCGGGTCGGCCAGCGTCCGCGGCGCGCGCTCCCAGGGCAGGGTCCGGCGCGTGAGGGCGATCTGGGGGAGCCGGTCGGCGAACGCGCCGACGGCGTTCGGCGGCGGGAAGACGCTCAGCACCTCGGCGCCGGCCATGGAGAAGCGAGGCGCATCGACCACGAGATGGCGCTCCACCGGGTCGATGGGACCGCCGTCGGTGATCGACTGCTCCATGCGCAGGGTGTGGGCGCCCGCGTTCATGGGCGGCCGGATCGACGGGTAGAGGCGCATGCGCCCCTTGGCCGGCGGTGTCATGCGCTCATCTCCTGTCTTGCCTCCCAGGTCAGGCGACTCGAGCCGAGCGGCGAGCGCGCGCCCGAGTCGAGCAGCTCCTCGAGCCCGCGGTGCAGCAGCTCCTCGGCCATGACGTCGGGCGGGGCCGCCGAGCCGATCACCGCCGCCAGCGCCCAACGCTCGTCCGAGGCGACGGTGGCGAGCACGGTGGGCGCCTTGGCGTCGGGCTCGATCCCGAAGACACGATGAGTCCGGCTGCCGGCGACGATCGTGCGCGGCTCCGAGCTGTCGCGGCCCGCCCCCTCGAGCCCGAGGGCGAGCCCCTCGAGCTCGGCGTCCACGTCGGGTGCCGGTTCGAGCGCCACGAGCAGCGAGCGCGTACCCGGCGGCAGCCGGGTGGTGACGGTTGCGCGCCCGGCGACGGCCTCGGCCGCGGGCACCAGCGCGGCGCTCACCGCCCGGCGGTCGCGGAGGGTGGCCGGTGCAGGCGTCGTCACCACCGCGCCCGGAGCGAGAAACGCGCTCTCCGAGACCTGGTGCAGCCGCGTGGCCGCGTGCCACCCGGCCGCGGCGGGCCTCGTCTCGCCGCCCTCGGCCCGGCCCTGGCCGGCGACGGCGATCGTGCTCGCGCCCTCCGGCAGCTCGAGCTCGAAGCCCTCACCGGCGGCGTCGGCCAAGAGCTCGCCGCCCCGGTTGAGCGCAACCGCCCAGGCAAGCTGGTCTCCTGTCACCGTGAGGACGGGCCTCGGGTTGTCGGCGTCGAAGGCGGCGTTCGGGAGCTCCCAGACCTGGACGTCGCCGGGCGTGAGCGGGACGGTCTCCCCCTTTTCGAGCTCGACCTCGAGCCCGCCGAGCGAGGCGGCCAGCGCCTGGGAGGTCCGCAGGCCCGGACGCTGCTCGAGCCAGGCGCCGGCGGCCCGGGTCGCGGGTCCACCGTCCGGCGCCGCCAGCGTGCCGGCCAGGGCCTGGGCGACCGGAGCGGCGAAGCGCAGTTGCGCGCCGCGGGGAGCCGCCACGCGCGAGAGCGACGGCGGCGCGGCGCGAGGCAGCGCCGCGAGCTCCTCGGCGACGCTGGTGGCCGCGGAACCGCGAGCGGTGGAAGCGCCGCCGTCGCGCAACAGCGCCCGCAGGCGCGGCGGGAGCACCCGCCGCTCGGGCGGCCCGGGCTCGTCGGGCTCCGGCAGCGGCTCGACCGCCACCGGGGCCTTGACCGCGTCGATCATCCCCTCGGTCAGCGGCGCCAGGCGCGGCGGGGCGACGCGCTCGGCGGTGAGGAGCCGTGCGTTCACGCTCAAGAGCTCGGCCGCGCGGCCCAGGATCGCGCCCGCCCGCCGGGGCTGAGCCTCGGCGTAGGCATCGGCGCGCTGCTCGTCGGCCGCGAACTCCGTACGGTCGGCGACCTCGTCGCCGAATGGGAGCGGCAGCGGGGCTTTCGACTCCTCGAATTGGTCCATGCCCACCTCGGCCTCGGGAGCCTCGGGCTCCACCTCGGCGATCAGCACCGCGCCCGTGAAGGCGGGCCGCACCTCGGCCGTCGGCGGCGGGTCGCCGGGCTGGGAGCGCCAGATGCCCTGCGGGACTTTGGTGGTGACGGGCTCGGGTCGCAGCCGCGCGGTTCGGTCGGCGCCGGCCGCGGCGTCCTCGGTGAGGCGCAGGTGGTGCCGGGAGGTGACGTTCGGCCTCCGCATCGGCCCCAGGTCGAGGTGCTCGCTGGTCACGGGCGCGAGGCTCGTCTCCGGCGTGATGTCCCCGAACGCCAACAGGTTGGAGGCGGCCCTGGTCTCGGTGCGCAGCCCGAACTCCGCCGTGACGCGCCAGGGCGTGCCGGGCTTGCCGTCCCCGGGCTCG
This sequence comes from uncultured Actinomycetes bacterium, assembly GCA_963823245.1. Lineage (GTDB taxonomy): Bacteria > Actinomycetota > Thermoleophilia > Solirubrobacterales > 70-9 > JAWVFM01. The sequence goes on from CAWGKQ010000012.1 coordinate 41,303, forward strand.
CCGCGGCCGGCGCCGGGATCGGGGATCAAGAGGCCCGAGGTGACCGAGGCGCTCATCGTGACGCCGTCCGGGTCGCCCGCGACCAGGTAGCGCTCGAGGAACTGCTCCCAGCCGATCGCGTCGCGCCCGCTCTCAGGGCCGGTCGAGCCGAAACGGACCGTCACCGAGGTGACGTCGAGGTCGAGGGTGGCCTCGCCGCGCAGCTGCGGGCCCCAGACGCGGACGTCGGCGCCGATCGACAGCGACAGAGTCACGCCGACGTCGCCGTTGAGGGGGATGTGGACCTTGATCCGGGCTCCAGCGCTCACCCGCACGAATCCCGAGACGTCGTAGTGGAACGGGTCCCAGGAGACAAGGGCGTCCATTCCGTAGGTGAACGAAGCCCACACCCAACCGGCGTTGAACGCCGCCTCGAGCCGGCCGCCGGCCATCACGCAGGTGGCGGTGAGCGCGAAGTACGACTCACCCTTGATCGCCAGCACGTCGCTGACCGACCAGTTGAAGCCGAGCCGGGGGACGTCCGGGAACTTTTCGGGCTTCGCGAACCGGGGGTGGTAGCCGCCGAGCGTGAGGACGAACTGGCCCTCGCGGAACCAGATCACGAAGGCGAAGCCACCGGTCAGCCGGCAGGAGGGGTTGAGCAGCCACGAGTTGTCCGTGAGCTGCGCCTGGATCGCGAGCACCATCTCGCGGGTGGAGAAGCGGGCGCGCAGCGCCAGCTCGATACGCGCCAGCGGCAGCGCCGGCGGGATGTCCATCCGCGAGAGGCCGAGCAGGCTGACCTCGACGCCGTCGCCCACCTCCACCGACAGCACGGCGATCGACTCGACAAGCGCGAAGGAGCGAAAGCGGACCCCGGCCGCGCCCCAGAAGGTCCCGCGGGCGGGCGGGAACTCCTGCCCCAGGCGCTGGAGGGCGGACATCGGGTCGGCCGCGAAGGGTGACGAGGAGTCCATCGCCGCGACCAGCGAGAAGCGCGGCACTTCGTTGACGTCCGCCGGCAGCACCAGGCGGCGGTTGAGCCCGAAGCCACCGCCGAGCCCTGTGATGAAGAACGCGGGCGGGCCCCCGATCGGGAACGACACCGCCGCGAACACGAACAGCGAGCTGTACGTGCGGCTCGCGCCCGGGGACTCGGGCAGCTCGGCGTAGCCGCCGACCGCGGCGAGCTGGAACTGGCCCGCCTTGACCTGGAGCATGCCCACGTAGTCCGGCGGCGCGGGCGGCGCCCCGGGGCGCTTGCGCAGCCCACCCGCGAGGGCGAGCGCGCCCCCCTGATAGCCGACCGCGAGGCCGGCAAGGTCGATCTCCCACTCGGCGAGCGAGAGCGGCCGCCGCCAGGGGACGGACAGCGAGAGGTCGTCGACGCCCACGCTGAGGCCGGCGAGCGAAACGCCGCCGTCCAGCAGGAAGCGTGCCCGGTCGACGGGCTCCGTGCCCACGCCCACCTGCTCCACGTAGAGGGGCCCGAAGCGCTTCTGGATCGGCAGCCACCAGGGCCCGTCCCCCTCGCCCGCGGAGAACGACACCCGCGCCGGCTGCGCCCCCTCGCGGAGGATGACGAGCTGGGGCGAGAAGGCCGGCCGGAGCTCGGTCGCGTCCCCCGCCGGGCGCTCCTCGGCCTCCCCGGCGAGGATCTTGGCGGCCACCGGATTGCCGCCGCCGGCCGCCCGCCCCAGCGGCACGCCCAGGTTGACGAGCAGGATCCGCCCGCCGGCGCGGCTGACGCCCGCCCCGTCGCGCTCGTAGACGCCGTGGATCGCGAGCGCGTCGATCGAGGCGACGAGGTCCACCAGGTGGCCGCCGTCCTCGCCGAGCGCGCGCAGCCCGAGGCCGCGGATCCGGATCGCGGGGTCGACCTGCGCCTCGTCGCCGCCGCCCGTGGGAAGCGAAACCACGAAGAGCTCGACCCCCGCGTCGCCGGAGGCGAAGCGCTCGGTGCTCGTCTCGAGCTGGAGCCGGATCCCGCCGGCCGCGAACAGCTCCAGCGGCTCCGGCAGCGTCAGCCGAGCCCCGTAGCGGGTGCGCCCGCCGCCGGCATCCTCGTGGATGAGCTGGACGCGGAAAAGCAGCCCGATCGGCGTCAGGGGCGCCGTGAGCGCCTCCGCGAGCCGGGCGACGAGCGCGAACGCATTCGTCGGTAGGCGCGAGGTCTCGAGCGCCTCCGGCGCCAGCTCGTACCCGCCGCCGCCCGGCCGGGCGAGGATGCCGGCACCGACCAGCACGTCGCCGAGCGTGGCGCTCGTGCCGGACAGCGGCTTGTCGAGGCGGGCGACCACCGGCGCCGCCTCAAGCAGCACGTCGGTGGCGAGCGGCACCAGGTAGACCCGAACGGCGGCGGCCGCGCAGGGCCCGAGGTCGGATGAGTCCGGGCCCGCGGCGGGGCGGCAGCAGAGCTCCACCCCGCCGCCGGTGAAGGGGAGCTTGGCGACGAGCGCCCGGCGATCGGAGGCGCCCGAAGGGGCGAGCCAGACGCCGGCCTCAGCTCCCGCAAGGCTCACGCCCGCCAAGGGCAGGAATGACACCGCCCCGAGCCTCAGCAGGGTGGCGTCCGTCACCTCGGCGGCGAGCTCGAGGACGTCGACCCCCGCGTCGGTGACGCAGGCGCGCCCGCTCAGCTCGAGCCCGGCGACGGGAGCCGCACCGGCCACGATGGCGCAGAGCCTGAGCGGCCCGGCGGCGGGGACCTCCAGCGTGAGGCTGACGTGGGCGAGCGGCCCCACCTCGATCGACGGGGGAGGCCCCGGCGCGGCGACGGCACCCGCGGCCGGGACCACCGCGTTGACGAGGTCGGCCAGACGTGGCAGCGCGGCAGCCGCGTGAGCGCGTGTGTGCGTCCACGGGTCGGCCGCGAAGGAGCGCAGTGCCGCCGCATCGAAGCGGCCGCTGCTCCGCAGGGCCAGGGCGTCACCCGCGTCGCGCACCGCCGGCCCGATCGGTGGAGCGCTCTCGGCGACGGCATCGAGGACGCTGGGCAGGATCGCCTGGAGCGCGGCCCCGGGGTCGAGTCCGCTGAGCGCGCCCAGCCCGCCGGCGGCCGGCAGGAGCGGGATCACGGCCTCCGAATCGCCTGGCACGAGACGGACGCGCAGGCGGGCGCTCGCCTGATGCCCGTCGAAGCTGGCGTCGAGCGCCAGCGAGTCGATCGCGGTGAGGTTGCGCAGGCGCAGCGTTGCCGACAGCTCCGGGGTCACGAGCGGGCCGGGGGCGATACGCAGCACGAGCCCGCCGTCCAGCTCCGCGTTCGCGCCGCCGACCGGAGCCTCCCAGTCGACGCTCACCAGCGCGTCGTCGCCGTCGGCGGCGGTGGTGGCGCGAAGGCCCCACGGGAGCGGCAGCGCGCCGGCGGCTGCGGTCGGGGCGACCAGGCCCCGCAGCGCGTCCAGCAGGTGGGTGAGCGCAGCCGGGGTGCCGGCCACGTCGGGGCGGGCCAGCCAGTCGCCGGGATCCTTCAAGAACGGCGCCGGGTTCAGGACCGACGAGCGGCGCAGCGCCAGGGCGCTCAGCAGCGGGTCGAGCGCAGGCTCTCGCGCCCGCGCCCACTCGAGCGCGATCCGGAGCAGCTCGCCGAATAGCAGCAGGCCACCCCGGCGGGAGAGCGCCGGGGCGTCTGAAACGGGCAGCAAGGCGATCCCGTCGAGCGTGAGCGCGAGCGGATCCGCCCGGGCGCTGTCGAGGCCGGCCTCGAGAGAGGGCCGTCGCGCTGCCGCTCAGGCGTCCGTCGGCCTCGAGCGTCAGCTCAGCGCTCACGGGTGGCGCCGAGGCCCGGAGGGTGGCGTGCGGCGCCGGCTGCGGCGCCAGGGCCAGGGTCACCCCGGCGGCCAGCGGCAGGGCGAGGCTGCCGTCGGCGGCGGGCGCGGGCGCCCCGAGCAGCGCGGCGAGGGCGGCCGGCAGGGCGGAGCCGGGCGCTGCGAGGCGCTCCCGGAGCACGCCCGCGGGGTCGAGCAGCAGCCGCTCGAGCGCGGCCGGCACCACGGTGACGGTGCGGTCGCCGGCGACCTCGACGAGGTCGAGCGCGGTGAGCAGGTCCCCGAGGGCGGCGAGCGGCCCCGTCGCCGGCAGCGGCCCCAGGCCGCGGGCGAGCTCGCCTATCAGGACGCGCGCCTCGGGCGACAGCGAATCGGCGCCGATCGCCCACTCGCGGGCCCGGACGCCCAGGACCGAGGCTTCGTGGAGCACGAGGCGCGCCTCCAGCTCGCGCGGCTCCAGGCGCGCGTCGAGCTCGGCCTCGGCCCAGCGGACGCGCGGTCCCGGTCCCTGGCCGGCGTCGCCGGCGAGCCACCCGCCGTCCCGCTGGACGGTGGCCCGGGCGCGAAGGCGGCGCTCGGGCCCCAGGTCGAGTCGCAGCCCGGCGGGCCCCGCTGCGTGGCGCAGCCCGAACCCGACCGCTGCCGGCTCGCGCGAGAGGGGATCGAAGCCGCCGAGCCGCGAGGCGGCGGTCTCGAGCGCCGCCCGCAGGAGGCCCGCGAACGCGTCGGGATCGGTCTGACCGACCACGGCGACGGCCGCGGTCACGCCGGAATGGAGCGGGCCGAACGGCGGCGGGACGAAGTCGGCGCCCGGCCAGGGGTCGCGGCGGGCGCGCCCGTCTGGCCCGGGAAGCCAGCCGTCGGCGGCGACCTCGGGGCCCCGCAGCACGTCGCCGAGCGGGGCGTCAGGGTCCCCGACCAGATCGCGCAGCCCGAGCAGGGCGCGAAGGGCCTCGGCCAGGTCGCCGGGCGCGAACACGTCGAGCGCGGCTCCCGCGTGGGGCGTTCCGACCGTCACGAGGTGGCTGACGCCGTCCTCGGCCGCCAGCGCCCTGGCGGCGAGGCCGGCCGTGGAGTGGGCGATCAGGCAGACGGGGCCGCCGGCCGCGGCCCGGATAGCGCCGAGCGCGCGGCGGGTGCGGTCGACGACGCCGGCGAACCCGCCCGCGGCGTCGCGCGTGGGGAGCAGGAGGTGCCACGGCCCGGACGCCGGGATCCCGGAGAGATCGAAGCCCTCGGGTGGTAGTCCGGGCGAGGTGAGGTCGATCTCCGCGGTCTGCCCCGGGAACGGATGCACGCCTGGGAGCGGGGCGCACAGGTACACGTGTCGGCCCGCCGGCGGAGCGCCGGCCGGCAGGTCGGCGGGATCGAACGCGGCCGGCAGGTCGAGGTGGCCGGCGGCGACGCTGACGGTGCTCCAGGGGCCGCCGGCCGGTGCCGCATCCGCGGCGCGGACGATGCCGTCGCCCTGCTCGAGGCGGCTGCGAAGTGCGGCGAGCTGGTCCGCGAGCAGGGGGCGGGCGGCGAGCAGGTCGTCCAGCTCCGGGACGAATACGGCGGCGCGGGCGAGCAGCTCGGCGGCGTTGTCGGCGTCGACGATAGCCGGGAGCAGGTGGTCGACCAGCTCGGGGGTCGCGGCGAGCGAGGGCCCGTCCGGCTCGAGCCACAGGAGCAGCTCCGGCGCGCTGGCGAGCGGACGAAGCGCCCAGGGATCGTCCGGGGTGCCGGAGCCCGAGAGCGTCCCGTCGGAGAGCCACGCGAGGGCCGGAAGGGCCTGCTCGGAGCGCAAGAGCTCGCCGCCCCAGAGCTGCAGCGCGCCGACCGGGTCGCCGACCAGCAGCTGGAGCGAGAGGCGCGGAAGAAGGCCCGGGTCGAGGCTGAGCTCGACCTCCGGAAGCTGCGGCGGCCGTACGCTGACCGGCGCCGCGCCCGGCACCCAGCCGGCGAGCAGCGCGAGTCGGGCGAGAGGGCCACCGAGCGCTTCGAGCGCCTGGCCGGCGAGGCTCTCGAGCGCCTCCCAAGGCAGCTCGGCCGGATCGGCGGGCAGACCGGTGCCGTCCCAGTCGATCTCGGGCAGCGGGGCCTCCGTCCCGTCGATCCGAAGCCTGGGCTGCTCGATGCGAACGCGGGGCTGCATGCCCGTTCCCGCGGTCCAGGCGATGCCAGCCGACACCGAGCGGGCGAGCAGCGCGACGGGTCCGGGGTCGAGGACGAGTCCCTCCGCGAGGGTGGCGGCCAGCGAGTGCGCCGGCGCCCAAGCGGTGGGGCCCGGGAGGGCGAGCGACAGCAGCTCCGAGCGGGCCTCCAGCGTGAGCTGCTTCCCGCCGATCGCCAGCGGCGCCAGAGCGGCTCGCGCGCCGAGGTGAAGCCGCGGGCCTGCGTCGCTCCAGGCGAGGAGGTCGACGCTCCCGCGGGCGTCCTGCGCAAGCCGCACAACCCAGGGGCTTGTTGCCGTTCCCGAGCCGGTCACGGTCGCCGCGGGCAGCCCCGCAGCGCGCACGAGCACCGCCAGCTCCCGCGCCAGGCGGGCCCAGGCTCCCGCCTGGGCGAGGACCGCGACGTGGTAGTCGGCCACCGCCCGCACCGGATCGGCGAGCAGCCGGGCGGGCTCGACCAGGGGCGGCCAGATGTCCCCCGCCGCCACGCCTTCCGGGCGGACGAGCCCAGAGAGGGCTGCGAGCGCGCGTCCTTCCGGGCGGGAGGTGAGGGCGCTCGTGAGCGCGCCGGCCAGGTCGGCGACCGCGCCGGCGACCGCATCCGCGGAGGTGAGGTCGATCAGCTCATGAGGCGTCCCGTCGATCGACGCGTTGCGCGCCTCGAGCACGGGCACCGGCGCCCGCCGCTCGTCGAGGGCGACGCCGGCGCGCAGCGCCCCGACCACCACGTGCAGGCCGTCGACAGTCGCCTCCGCGAGCGGCGTCCCCGGCGTCCCCTCGAGCGCGACGACCGCGAGCAGTTTCGGCAGCGCCAGTCCCGCCGGCGGCGAGCTGAGCCGCACGGCGCCCAGCTCGGCCTCGCCGATCGCCCGGCCGAGGGTGCCGCTGGCCTCGATGCGCACGCCTGGGCGCAGCACGGTCACCCCGCTGCCCGGGTCGCGGGTTACCCGCAGCAGGAGCGACACGCGCGGGCTCGCCCCCACCCCGACCTCAAAGGGCTTGTCCTCCGTGCCGTCGGCGCCGTCGGTCGGCGCGTCGGCCCCCGCGAGGGCGGCAAGCTCGCCGAGCCACGCCTGCACCACCCCCGGGTGTGCGATCAGCGAACGAACCCAGGCGTCGAGCGCCGGAAGCCCCCTGACGGCGAGCTCCGCGACCGGCAGCGGCGGGATCGTGCCGTCCGGGTCGGGCCGCAGGCCGATCAGCGCCAGCAGGTGGGCGAGCTTGCCGGTGGCAGCGCCGGCCCGGGCGGCGAGCAGCCCCGCCGCCACGTGCGCTGCCTCGCTGTCGAGCTGCGAGGGGTCCGAGATGACCAGGTCGCGCTCGGGCTCTCCCGGGAGGCGGAGGCCCTTGAGGGCGACGGAAAGCGTCGGCGCCGCAGTTCCGTCGGTGGGGACCTCGGCGTCGACCGCCGCGCCGCGCAGATCGGCGGCTCCGCCGCCCGCGAGGCCGTCGGGAGCGTCCACGGCGGCGCCGATCCGGACCACCCCGCCGGGCGAGCCGAGCAGCAGCAACGCGGGTCCCGAGGCGGGGAAGCGCACCAGCGGCAGGAGCAACGTGGCCGAGCTGTTGAGCCGGACGCCGCCCGGCGTGTCATGGGCCGCCACGCGGGCGCCCAGCCCAAGCCAGACGTCGCCGCCGTCCTCGCCGACCACGGTGTAGATGCCGCCGGGCACGGTCCCCGAGCTCACCAGCGGAAGCCAGCTCTCCCCGTCGGGCAGCTCCCTGAGGTCCAGGTCGTCCGGGGTTGCCTCCCCGAGCGCCCGGCGCGCAAGGTCGAGGGCCGCCTGGCGCTGAGCCGGGTCCCGAAGGACCGCGGTGAGGCGCGCGGCGGGATCCTGAAACCAGGCGGCGTTGAGCTCGGGCCCGCCGGCACCCTGGACGAGGATGCCGAGCGCGATACCGAGGTCGACGAGGTCCTGGCCCAGGTCGCGGACGCCCGGACTCATCCGGGCCGCTCCGCCTCCGTGGCCCGGAGCGGCGGGTGCTCGGCCTGCGGGACCACATACAGGCCGTCGTCCGCCGCAACCAGCGCTCCGGCCCGAAGGGGTCGCCCGGCCAGGTCACGGCCGGCTGCTCGTGCGGCGGCATCGGCGATATCGAGCAGCGCCTGCCAGGCAGTTGCGATGATCGCCTCCCCCCAGCGGTCGACGAGCACGGCTGATCCTCGGGGCTTGGGCTCGGCGAGCGCCAACATGCCGGCCGGGCGCTCCTCGGAGCCGACAGCGAAGGGCACGGTGACGTCGGCCCGTCCCGTCTGCTCGGTCTCGAGCACGAGGTTCACCAGCACGAGTCCCTCGCGCGTGATTACGCGCGTGGCCTCCAGGTGCACGAGCACCTCTGAGCCGGCGGCCTGCCACACGACCCTCGGATCGTCGGCTGCGCCCACCGCCAGCGGCGCGAGGTCGACCAAGACGTCGCCCCCGATGGACGCCGGCGGCGCCAGCTCCCCAGGGGGAAGCGGTGGCGCGGACACGAGCTCCGGACACAGCCGGCGCAGCTCCTCCAAGAGCATGCGGCAGCGCCGCTCGCGATCCTTGCCTGGCTCGCGGGCCTTCATCGGCTCACACGTGAGGGCCCCAAGTGTCCTCGAAGGTGATGCCGCCGTCGGAGTAGGTCCACACGATCCGGTGCGGCAGCAGACCTACCTCCTCGAGCGGCGGCCGATCGGCGTTCGCCGGGTACAGAGCATCGTCGAGGAACTGCCGGAAGGACACGATCCTCCCCTGGGTCACCTGCACGAGGAAGAACTCCGTAGGGGTGCCGCCCTCGTCCCGGAAGAAGTGGAAGTCGGCCTCGACGACCTGGTTCTCGGCCAGCGTCCGCGCGATCGGCGGCGAGGCCTTGTCGATCCTCTTGTGGAAGGTGATCGGCTTGTAGGAGCGGCGGCCGGTTGCACCGCCTTCCGTGAACGCCACGCTGCCTGGCTGCGAGTAGTCGACGAGCTCGATCCCATCCGCCGGGGCGAAGCTGTGCGCACTACTCTCGGCTTCGATCGTGACGCCGCCGGCGCGCAAGACGACGAAGGCGGGTTCGGCCATGGGCAAGCCTCCTGCTCTAACGGATGTGTGGGGCCCTCGGCGGGCCAGCCCAAACCCTAACCACATCGGGGCGCCGCGATCACCGTGGTCATCCTGCGGATCACTTGGCAGTCGTGGAGGACGGCCCGCTCGGGGCACGTCCACTAGGCGCTCGAAGCCGCCGGGCTTTCGGAGTAGCCGAGCCTCAGCCCGGGGCCTCAGTGACGTAGCTCTCGAGCAGCGAAGCCGCTACGGCCTCCCCACCCGGCATCAGATGTCCGTAGATGTCGAAGTCACCTTGATCGACGAGTGCCCCATGAACTCGCAGATCGTCTTCGCGTTCACACCCGCGGCGATGAGCATCGATGCGCAGGTGTGACGAGCCTCGTGAGGGCAGATCGGGTTCAGACCCGCGGAGCCCCAGCGACGCTCCGCGCGCCGTCGTACCGCCGACGGCGTGAACGGCTTCTCCGCATCAACGCCGAAAACGAGGCCCTGACTCCGGCCGGAGGCGAGACGGTGGCGGAGCAGGAAACCCCGCAGGACTGGTGCGAGCCCGACGCGCCGCTCCTCCCGGTTCTTGGTCGGGACCGGCCCGCCGGAACCCGTCCGGATCCTCGGCGAATGCATCTGCCCGCTTGCGGGCCCGCGTCCTCGACGGCCAACTCCCATGCGCGCGCCGCGACGGCATCGCCGAAGGGGTCGTATTTCGCCGGCTTCGGCGTAGAGATCTGCGGTCGCGGCGGCGAGATCGTAGGGCGGGTCGTAGTTCTGCTCCGCGACGAAATCGGAGATTCGTTGGTATCGCTCGGACGCCTGAGGACCAGCCTTAGCCGCAACGACTTGGTGCCAGGCGATACCCGGATGGTGGCCAGGGAGTCTCGACCAGTCGGGCGGAGACTCCCTGGACGCAAAACCCGAGGGGAAGCGAACTTCCCCTCGGGTTCACCAAACTGCCTGGCTAACTACGCCCCATCCTGGCTAAGGCCCCCCGAACGTGATGGTGGCCAGCGGTGCGAGGTCCACCGTGTTCCCATCCGGGTCCACACTCTGGGTTTCCCAGGCAGTGGACGTAGGCTCTCTAAGAAGAAGCCAGTCGCCTGTGTCGGAGGCAAATCCGGCATACGGTGCGTTGTCAAACGTCTTCGTTCCGACGTTGAGCCCGTCGTACCCGCAACCAGGATTCTGCGCCGTCGCTGGGTCCGGAGGGCAGTTTGGGTCCGGCGAAATCGTCAGCTTTACCGGCCCGTTGGTCCCCACATCGTCCAGCGGGTTCCGAGAACGCGCCCGACAGGATTCGAACCTGTGACCTTCGGTTTCGTAGACCTGCGGCGCGCGTTCTGAGGGGCCGAAACCACCGCTCTTTGCGGCGATTCGGTGCCCTCCGGTGCCCTCGGTTTCGCTCAAATTGGAACCACGAACGGAACCACGTGAGCGCGAGGAGGGATGAAGGTCGAGACGATGTCGCGATGTCTGCGGTCGTCAACACGGAGACCGGGGATCCACGAGCGCCCGAGCCTCCCGGAGCTCTCAAGCGCCGTCGCCAGCGCAAACGCCTACGTTGCGGACCCGCTCCATCCATCGAGGATCCGATCCACCTCGTCGCGGACCCGCTCTCGCGCCTCGGCCCGGTCTGCGCCCGACATCAATAACTCGTCGTAGCGCGTGTCCTCGTGGCGCACCGAGGCCGCGACGGCCAGCGTGATCGCGCCGGGATCGAGCGCACGTCCGCCCGCGCTTCGCCCCACTCGACCGCTCCCGCGGGCGCCGGTGTGACGCGCGATCTCCTTTGCCCGATTCTCCGGGCAATCCGGGTAGAGCCGGGCGATCTCCCGCGCAATCTCCTTCTGGAAGGCGAGATCCTGCTCCGTACGCCGCGCCCTCTCCCGTTCGCGCCGCCGCGCGCGGGCGTCCTCGTCGGCGAGGAACTCCGCTTCGGCGCGCTCAACCGCCGCCTCCTCGACGAGCACCCCCTGACGCTCATAGCGTTTCCGGGCCCGGCTGAAGCGCACGACCACCGCCCAGAGGCCGCTCGCCTTCTTCGCCCGCCTGGTGAGCGCCGCGTCTCCGGAGGGCAGGAAGATGAGGTGGCCCATGTCGGCGCAGGACAGGCACAGCGGGCCTTTGTCGTCCATGGTCAGCAGATCGCCCGTGCCCCCGCATTCGGCGCAGCTCCAGGCCTTGAGCGGCGAGACGACGACCAGGCCCGACTCGCCGCCGTGCCTCGCCTCCTGGCCAATTACCAACTCGCCGGTCCCACAGCACGCGATCGCAGGGCCAGCCAAAGCGCCAAGCGAGCGGCTGGCGTTACCGTCAGGTCGCGCCGGGCCGACCCCGACTCGCGGTCGTACTCGTACTCGTAGGCGACCAGTCCGAGAGCATCTGTCAACCGCACCAGGTCGAAGGCGGCGGCGGCCACGTCCCGGACGCCCGGCGGCTCGCCCGCGGCGCTCCAGCCCTCGGCGACTATCGCCGCGTGAACGACACGCTCCATCTGATCGCAATCGACGGTGTCGCCGCCGGCAAGCAGCAACGCGGCGGCAAGCTCCTGGACGGCCCCTCCGAAGCCCTCGGCGGCGAGCAGATGCGGAGCGACTTCGTCGAGCAGAGCGGCTGGCTCGTCATACGCCGCTCGGCCACGCTTGGTCAGGACCAGCCTGCGTCCGCTCCTCCTGAACAGCCTCATCCGCCGCGCCAGGTCATCCAGCTCGCAGAGCCGGGACACCTCGTCCTCGCGGTGCGGCGGACCGAACAGGTCGGTCTCCCACCAGTCCGGAAACCGCTCCACGGCGGCGCGGACCAGAGCGCGGTTGAGCGCGCCGGTCTGGGTCAGCGCGATCCCGTCGACGCCGGCGCCGAGCAGCCAGATGAGGGGGGCCGGCGGGGCCTCACCGATAACGGGTGCCTCTCTCGCCTGTGAGGGCTCGCGCAGCAACGGCAGGACGGCTGCGACGATCGCCCGGCGCTCCTCACTGCCGCGTCGTGCCCAGGCTTCGAGCCGTTCCTCGCCGATGACGTCGAGCGGCGTGCGGCCGTCGTCGGTTCGAGGCTTGTTGAGGAAGTCAGTTACTAGGTCCGCCCGGCGACGCTTGAAGTCGCGCGCCTCCGGATCGAGGCGGCCCTCCTCCACCGCCGTCTCGAGCTCGAGGGCGACCTGGTCGCGAAGCCGCGCCTCCTCCAGGCCCATCAGCGAGCCCCATTGGAGCGCATCGGTGTCCGGCGGCTCGATCCCGGATGCTTCGAGCGCATCCCGAAGGAGCGTACGCGCGCCCGCGTCTTCCCCCTCCCATGCCTCCAGCAGCCGAATCGTCTGCCGAGAAGAGCAGATCCGCGCGTACGCCGCAGCTTGTCCGCCAGCCAGCTCCAGGAATCGGGTCAAGCTGGCCGCCACGGCCCCGCTTCTCCTCGAGGGGAACGAGCCACTTGTTGGGGAGCTCGTACCAAAGGAACGACTGCAGGTCGTAGAGCCTGAGCACGAGTGGCCCATCTGAATCCTCGTGGCCCGTGATCCACCGAAGCGCGCCCTCGACATCGCGCGGAGCGTCGAGGTCGTGCTCGCCCAGCCGGGCCAGGGCGCGTTCGACGACCTCGGGCGCGAGCTCAAGCGGCATGCGCCAAGTCTGCCTAACCTGGGTCGGCCGCCGCCCCCTCGAGTTCGAGCCGGTCGAGGAGGGCGATCAGGTTGCGCTTGCGCGCGTGAGCGGCCCGGATCTCGGCGACGAGCGCGGGCAGCTCGTCCTCGCGCCCGAGCCTTCGAAGGAGCGCGCCCACCTCCTCGATGAAGCCCACCGCCTCCTCGTAATCGGCCTTGGACCTGCGGGCGATCGCCGGCTCGATCCGCGCGCGATAGACGCCCAGGGCGTCCTGCGGGTGCGCCTCCCTGCGCCGCTCGGCCAGCTCGAGCCAGAGGGCCTCGCTGCAGCCGCCCTCCTCGGCCTCCCGCCAGGCAGCCTCGACATCGCCTTCCCAGAGCGCGATCCTCACAAGCTCGGAGTGGTCGCCGCCCCATCGCCCGCCGTAGCCGCGGCGGCGAGCCTCCTCACGCACCTCGCGGGCGCGCTTTCGCAGCAGCCCGAGCGCCCGCTCGCGCCGGCGCGGCCACTCCTCGACCCGCTCCGCATACGGCTTGAGCCGGCGATAGGTGTCGAGGCCGGGGTGATCGGCGAAGCGATCCCAGGCGATCTCCAGAGCCTCGGCGTGCCGTCCCTGCGCCGCGTAGGCGTCAGCAAGGAAGGTCTGGATGCGAGGGTCGGCACGCTCCTCGAACGCCTTGAGCCCACGCTCCGCCCACTCGACCGAGTCAGGGTCGCGTCCCGCCTCGCGATAGGCCTCGGCGATCTCCAGGAAGTCGTAGGGCTGGGAGAGGTCGCGACGCAGCACCTCGACCAGCTCGTCGGCGTCCCCGCCCACCCGGGCGAGGCTCTCCATCACGTGGGTGACCCGCGAAGGCCGCCCGTAGTCGCGCTTGTCGCCCGGGGCGAGCGCTGGCACCTGATCCCATTCGGCGCGCGCCAGCTCGGTGTAACGGGCGAGGCCGGACGCGCCCAGCACCTCCGCGTAGGTATCCGCTGCGTCGTAGAAGACCTCGAGGTCGCTGTCGAGCTGCCAGCGCAGCAGGCGCTCGGCGAGCTGCGCCGGATCGGGGCGCCCCCGCTCGCAGGCGCCGAGGTGGACGCGCTCCAGCCGGTCCCGAAGGACGCCGACGTGGCCGTCGGAGTCGTCGACCATCCCGCCGAGCCCGGCGAGCGCCGCCAGCGCGTACTCCGTCAGCTCGATCACCGCGTCAGCATGGCCGTCGTCCAGCAGGCGCTCCACGGCATCGATGACCTCATCGACGCCTCGACTCCACTCGTAGGCGTCCCGGTAGTGCACGAACCCGCCGGGATCGACCGCGAGATCGATCGCGCGACGGAAGCTCGCCAGGTCGACTCGATTGGAGTCCGTCGCGAACTTCAGGCGAAGTCGCTCGAGGACGCATTCGTCCGCCTCCGCCTCCTCGATGAGGAGTGCCGCGAGCGCCTCGCGATCCAAGTTCTCGAGCTTGGCCCGGATCTCGTCAAGCCGGAGGGGCTCGGGCCGGTGAGGCGGAGAACCGCTCCCTCCGCCTTCGAGGAGAGCGAGTCCGGTGGCGACGCAGTGCTTGCAGAAGGCGCCCTCGCGACCGATCGGGCAGGTGCAGGAATGCTCGAGGCTCTCCTCGCCGGGCCGCAGCTCGACCTGGTAGGGCTGGGTCCCCATCACGGTCGCGAGCAGGGCGTCGCCTTCGATGACGAGCCGGTCGACGCAGCCGGCCTCGAAATATTCCTCACCGCGCTCGTAGGAGCGCGCGCCGGCGAGCCCCCGCAGCAGAGCGCGATCGAGCATCGGCTCGAGGCGCGCGCTCATCGACGGACCGGCGCGTCGTACTGAACCGTGAACATCGGAGGACGATGCTACGTCCCCCGTCCGGCAGAACGGGCGCGCTACTTACCGGCTTTCTCGCCGAGCTGGGCGGCGCGTAACGCGCCGTGTCAGCCGGCCCCAGGCCCGGCGTAGTCAGGCACTCTCGCCGTCGCCCGCGCTCACTCTGCGCGCGGACCTATACGCGACGAGGCCCGCGTGCGGCGTTCCGATCTGCCGCACCTGGGTGAGCAGACCCGGAGGCGGGGCGCCCTTTGTGATTACCGTCGCCGGCAAGGAGGACGCGAGGAGCGGGGGTCGATTCCACGTCGAGGCCATCCGCGGCCCGAAAAGGCTCAGGTTGACCGCGCCCGGCAGGGCTGCGCTCGGCGCGAGAATGCCGCTGTAGTCGAGTCCTCGCAGTCGGGCTCCCTCCCGCTGACAGCGTGCGTAGTCCTCGGCGACCAGCGCTTCGGGCTCGAAGCCGGCCGCCTCCGCACGTTCGAAAGTCGAGTAGTCGACGACCATTGCCTGGTTCACCGCCACTGCCCACATCTGCACGCTAACCATCGCGGCCTCGTCCTCGCTCCTGAGCTCCTCGTTGCGGATCAGCTCCGCCCAAGCTCCGTCGGTGCTCAGCGAGAGATACTGCGTCGGCCCGTCGCCGCGCATGTGCCAGCGGCCCGGCAGTGAGTTCTCGCGCGCCCAGAACGGCGTGTCGTAGCTCGAATAGCGATGCGCGATCGCGTCGACGTCGACGACTGGCGGCGGCTTCTCACGCGGCATGCTGCGCCCGTCCCTGCCTGGCGAGGCGCAGCAACACCCGCTCGAACCCAGGGTCGTCGGCGACGTCGATCGGAGCGTGCCCGTCGAGGTCGCTGCGCTCGCGGTGGAACCACGCGATCACGCCCTCGGGGTTCCAGACGTATCGCAGGAGCTTGACCAAGCGGGCCGCGAGCACGAGCTGGCGGGGTGGGACTCCGCCCTCCTTCGCCAGGCGCTGCAGGTGGCGGGTGGAGACGCCCGCGAGGCGCGCCTGGTCGACCTGGGTGACGCGGGGAAGGGCTTCCTTCAGGTAGGCGACGAGACGACGAGCGTCGTCATCGCGGACGCCGACGTGCTCGTCGAGGGCGTCGCGAAGGATGTGACGGACGGCCTCGGAACCGACGAAGAACTGATCGATCGTGTCGAGCGGTCGCTTCTCGTCCACCTGTTCGAGGCCATCGAGCAGGTTGACGATGATCTTGCGGATCTCGGCCATGGCCTCAGGCTCGAGCTGTGGCGGGAGGTCGTTGCTGACCTGCACCGAGAGGCGCCGTGCCGTCTCGAGCCAGCGGTCCACGTACTCGGGATCGACAGCCGGGACAGCGGCGTCACCCGCGGCGGCCTCCAGCTCGCTGCGAAGCTTCGCGAGCGCGTCGCTGATCAGCTGCTCCAGGTCGGCAAGCTCCTGCTGCTCCGAGTCGAGAACGAGCTCCGCCAAATGATCCTCCTCTAGAATGATGTCGTGTTGATGTCGTGTCTAGGCGTCATCGGTGCGATACTATAGCGCATGCCGGACGGTATGTGACGACCCAGATGCGACATGGCGCTCCGGACGCCTATCCGATGTCGTGGATGTGCGACACACATCGGCATCTGGCCGGGCGCGTGGACGTGGGCGAAAGTTCGAGCAATCCCACGCGGGTGATATGCGCTGCGACCGCCGCTCGGCTACCGCGCCAGCTCAACACTGAGATCCAGCGCCGGCCCGACATTGCCGTCGATCAGATGGCCGTACACCCATGTGGCCGATATCGCGTATCGGCGTGTGAAGTTCAAGCCTTACGGGATCGCAATGACGAAGCTCGCGGCCCGAAAGCTGGGGATCAACCCGGTTTGGTACGTCGATATGACACCGGGGCGGGATTGGATGATCTCCGGAGCCAACAACGAACTGCTGGAAGAAGCCAAGAACTCAGGCGATTTCCACAACCGCCCCGCGGCGAAGCTGTTTCCGTTCTTCGAGCAAATGGGGACGTGGCCCGGTAAGGGCCAAAAGGAGTTCTGGTGGGAGCGCGAGTGGCGCCATCAGGGCGACGTCTGGATCGCGAATGTCCTGCTGAGCGGCGCGCTGATCCTTTGCCCGGAAGATGAGCTGGACCATTTCGAAGCCTGGCTGCATCCAGGTCTCGAGGAGGCCACGCGTCGGAGGCGGAGGCGACACTGCATTGATCCTCGATGGGGCCTCGAACAGATCATTGCCCACCTTGCCGGGATTCCCGATGAAGACGTGACGCCGTTCGGTCGGTGACCCGCTAGCCGCGGCGGGCGCCTTCAAGAAAGCATCTCTCGAACTCGTACAGAAAGCGAGGAGCCGAGCCCACCGGCCCGCTACAAACCCCGGAAGGGGGTTGCCCCCAGGTTCGTGACATAGGATAGGCGCGCCCGCTCACGCCAGGCAGGAAGGGATGCCCTATGTCCAAGTTCTCAGTCAAGCGGCCCTCGGCCGGGGTGATTATCGGAATGCTCGCGCTCGTGATGGCGATCGCAGTCCCGGCAATCGCCGGTTCGACCCAGGGAAAGCTCACGCCCGCGAAGGTCAAGACGATCGTCGAGGACCTCGCCCCCGGCCTCAGCGTCAAAAGGGCCAAGACCGCCAAGACGGCCGACAGCGCGAAGAACATCGTCTCGGCGAACGTGGCCGCGGACGGCACGCTGGTCGGGTCGATCCCGGCTGGCGCGACGGTGGGAGGTGGGGGCCAGGGTCTTGGCCTATATTCCGTCGAGCTTCCCCGTAGCATCGCGGGCTGCACGATTTCCGCTTCCCTCGCCACCAATAGCGGCATCCTCCCCTCGGGGGAGATCGATGTCGGAGCCATAGACACGAACACGGTGGGACTCGCCACGTTCAGTTCGAGCGGAGCCGCTGCGGACCGGGGGTTCTACGTCCAGGCGATCTGCCCCGGCTGAGCCGATCACGGACACGAGTCGCCGGTCGCTGAGTCGTCACTGCCAAGCCACTGCCAGGCAGCGCGAGGCTCGCCGCGCTCCGCGCGGCTCACGCCGTCGCGGCGCTGGCGCGCCGCTCAGGAGGGGACGATTCGGCCTAGTGGCGCCGGGTTCGGCTCCGGTTGGGCGACTAGCCTCACTAGCGCCACTAGCCTCACTGTGTAAATAAGCCGGTGGCGCTAGTGGCGAAATAGAGAGGCTAGTGGCCGCTAGCCATCTAGTCGCCGAGTAGGTACCGCTAGGCGTCGCCACTGTAGTTCACCTCATTCGGCGGGTCGCGGTCCGCTGTCAACTCGTCGGCACTGCCATCAGCAGGCGGGGAAGGCCGGACCTCCGCGCGCCCTCGCTCCGCTCCGGCGCGCCCTTCGCGGCGCTTCGCTGGCGCTCAGCGCCGCTCAGGAGGCGACGGGGCGACGGGTAACCGCGTAACCGGAGGTAACCCCAAGGCGAGGTCCGCACCCGCCTCGCCGCGCTTCGCTCCGTCGCTTTGACGCGACCCTTCCCTAACTAACTAAATAGGAGAGGTAGAAGGGGTTACCGCCGTACCTCGCAGAGCGGTTACCTGGGGTTACCCGGTTACTCGTCCGACCCGAGGTATCGCTCCCAGACCTCGTGGAGATCGTCGCGGTGGTAGCCCTTATGTGTCTCGGGTCCGTCCTTGCCCTTGACCTTGACGGCCTTAGGGTGGACGCCATACGGCCGCAGCAGCGATGCCAGGTCCTTCGGCGCGATGAATCCGCGACCGTAGTAGTCGCTCCAGGGGGCTTCCTCGATGATCGCGAGACGCTCGATCAACTTCGTCGTCCGCATCGCGGTCGGGCGCTTCCCGTTCTCGTTGAAGACGGAGCGGATATCCGTGAGCAGCCGTCGCCGCATCGTCGCTTGCTCGTCCAAGCGCTCCGCTGTGAGCAGTTCGACCAGCGCCGCCCGCGCTCTCGTCCCGCACCCGAGTGCGTCGGCGATTCCGATGAGAGGCTCGCAGCCTTCCTTCATCCGGTCGCTTAGCTCGTCGGGCATCTCCGGCCGCTCGTCCCGTAGGTCGGTGGCGTGCTTTCGGGCCCACCGCTCAATCCGCTGGCGGAGCTTCTTCGCCCCCGGCTCAACGTCGCGGAGGATGAAGTCCTCGATCTGCTCGTCCCCCTTCCGCCGCTCTAGACGGATCGGAATCGCGCGGGCCGCGATCGTGTCCGGAACGGAGCCGATACCGGCGATGATCTTGGCGCCGTAGACGTTGAACTCCATGACCGCGTTATTGATGAAGCGCGGAACCCGGCCGTGGCGCCGATGGCCCTGGTCAAGGATCGCGCGCTTGTCCTCGTGATAGGCCGCTGATTTCGGGTCAAAGACGGTGTCGATCTCGTCCCAGAGCAGCGTCGGCGTCTCGGCCTGAATCTTGCGGAAGAGCACCGCCTCGGACGGATTCACGACCGACCACGGCCGCGCGACGATCAACTCGTGGACCTCGAGAAGCCGCGACTTCCCGCACTCGGGTTCCGGACTTGTGATGAGTAGATAGGGCGTCTGGCGATACTGCTCGATTAGGTGCGTATGAATCGCCCATAGGGCGTTGACGATCAACTGACCGTCGGTCATCACGACGAACCGCCGGATAAACCGCTCGACCTCGGATGCGAGAGATTTCGATCTCCTCCGTGGCTTGGCAGCGTCCGCTTGCCGCGTCGGCTGGCGTTTCGCGGCGGTACCCTTTAGCGGTCCTTCTGCGATGCGACTCGCGGGGACGCTTTTGGAGCCTCGGCCTCGCGCCGGGGCTCCGCGCTTTCGGCGGGCCATGTCACTCCGATTCGTCGCGCGCCGGATCGAACGAGTTGTCGTCCACCCAACGGTCGAGCTTCGCGGTGTCGAAGCGAAGCGGAGCCATCCGGCCCTCGCCGAGCTTCGTGAATGGGATGCGTCGCTCGTTGACCAGACGGCGCAGATGCCGTTCGCTCGTCCCGAGGTAAGCGGCCGCGTCCTGGATGCTCAGCAGTTGGCCGCGTGCTCGCGAGGTAGATCGTGTATTGACCGACAAAGGTGCCTCCTTACGAGGTTCCTAGGGGCCAGCCACGAACATCCCCTTTCACCTTTGCCTCAGCTTGACCGCCGTAGCGCGTAAACCTGCTGAGCGCGCGACCTTCGTAGCGCCGCGAGGAGCGAATTATACGCCCCTCCTCACCCCTTCTCAGCGCGGCGGAGGCCGCCCCGGTCCGGTGCTCGGGGCGGATCGCTGGCCGACGAGGCGGGCGAGTTTCTAAGGGCGCGCAAGGGCGCTTTAGGGGCGCACCGGCTCGGCGACCGCCAGCGACTCGACGCGAAAACCCATCGTTTCCAGGGCTTTCGATAACGCGCCCGACAGGATTCGAACCTGTGACCTTCGGTTTCGTAGACCGACGCTCTATCCGGCTGAGCTACGGGCGCGGAGCGGGGTCCTAGCCCCGGACGGGCGATTGTAGGGGCCGCAGGGCCGATCAGCCGCCGCAGCGTCGGCCAGACTTCGCGCGAACTTGACGGCGGCCGCTGCCCGCATCCAACAGCTCGCGACCTGGCCGTGGTCCTGGGAGGAATACGGGCCGCTGCCGACCATGTTCGTGCTGCTCACGGTCGTGGCCGGGCTCGTCGACGCGGTGAGCTTCATCGCCCTCGACCACGTCTTCGTGGCGAACATGACCGGAAACGTCGTCTTCGTCGGCTTCGCGCTCGGCGGCGCGCCGGGCCTCTCGGCGGCCGCCTCGCTGGCGGCGCTCGTCGCCTTCGTCGTCGGCGCGGTGGTGGCCGGGCGACTGATCCGCCGCTCCGGCTCACACCACGGCCGCCTGATGCGGGCGTTCGGGTTCGTGAAGACGCCGCTTGTGATCGTGGCGGTGGTCATTGCGCTCTTCGTCGGCGACGATCTCACCGACGCCGCCCGCTACGCGCTCATCGTGCCGCTGGCGATGGCGATGGGGGTTCAGAACGCCGCCGTGCGACGAGTGAACGTGCCGGGCCTCCGGACGACGCTCCTCACGCTCACGATCACGGGTATGGCGGCCGACCCGGCCTCGCGCCACGCAGGCGCGGCGGAGATCAGGCGCGGACTGATCTCGATCGTGGCGATGTTCCTCGGCGCCCTGATCGGCGGCCTGCTCGTGATGAACGCCAATCTGTGGATCCCGATCGCAGTGGCTGCCCTGCTCCAGGGAACAAGCACCCTGATCGCGCAACGGAACTCCACCGTCGAGGCCGCCTGGGCGCACCCCTCGGACGCGCGCTAGGCGTCCAGGCCCGCGACGACGGTCCAGGGCTCGATGCGCCGCCCGGTGACGAGGCCGGCCTCGACGTAGGGATCGCCGGTTACGAATTCGGCGAGGCGGGCCGCGTCCTCGACGTCGAAGGCGAAGAACGCGCCGCGCGGCGGGTCCCCTAGAGCGCCGGCGATGACGAGCTCGCCCCGGTCGTGCCAGGCGGCGACATGAGCCAGGTGTGCCTCGCGGTGCGGCGCGCGGCGCTCGAGTATGTCGGGCACGTACTCGTAGGTCAGCGTCCAGAGGAGGCGCGGGCTCATGGCGCCGGGCTCGGCGCCGGAGCGCTCACCGCGTCGCCGCGCATCCGCAGGCCCACGAGCGGATAGGTCAGGGTCGAGAGGACCGCCGCGCTGACGAGCGCGGCGGCGGTCGAGGCCCGCATATGACCGTCGGCGACGGCGACGGTGGTGATTGCGAGGACCAGCGGGAGTCGCGGGTGATCAAGCCGGCGGCGAAGCCACCGAGGAGAAGGTCGAGCCCGAGGTTGGAGGCCAGGAGGGCGAGCGCAAAGACGAGCACCACGATCCACCGCACCGCGAGCTGCGAGCTCGCGTCGAGAGTCCGCTCCAGCAATGGGAGTGTTCGGCCCGCGGAGCGGACTGCGAGGATGGCCACGGCGACGGCGAGCGCTATGAAGGCAACGAGGATGACGGCGCTGCGGAGAGCGTCCGCCGTCGTCAGGATCAGGGTCAGCAGGAGGATCGGTCCGAACTCCCCGACGGCGCCGGCGGCGAGCAGGTAGGTGCCGAAGCGAGTCTCGAGCTCGCCGCTGTCCGAGAGGATCGGGATCAGGGTCCCGATCGCGGTCGTGGCGAGCGCCGAGCCCGTGTAGAGCAGCGACAGCACGATCCCGGCGGCGGCGAGGATGCCTCCGACGGTGTACGCGATGAGCAACGAGAGGGCCCAGCCAAGCGAGGCGAGCCGAAGCGGCGAGCCGCTGACCCGCCGGACGTCGATCTCGTAGCCGGCGAAGAAGAACCGAGGGCGGGAAGGGTCGTGCGGGAGGAAACCGCTCGGCACGGTCGCGGCGATGGCCCAGGCGCGTGGCCTGCTTCTCGCCTTCGCGAGGAACGAGCCGACGTCGATGTGCGTGGGATCGATCGCTGCAAGCACGTCCGTCATGGCGCCGCCGTCCGCTCGATGACGAGCTTCGTCTCCTCGGCGAGGACCGCCTCGGGCGCGTCCTCCCAGGCGGCGACGTTGCTCGTGACCCGTTCGGGATGGACCTCGCCTGAGGCGACGAGCTCGAGGATCGGCGGGATCACGGGGCGGGCGGCTACGCGGCCGGTCACGAAGCGCACGCCGGCCGTGTACATCTCGAGGAGCGGTATCGGGGTCATCTCCTCGTAGTAGATGCCGACGCTCGTGCAGACGCCGCCGCGGGCGGTCGAGCGAAGGGCGGCGTGCAGCCCCGCGTGGCTCGCGGTGGCGTTGACGGTGATCTGGCGCCGCTTGTACTTGCGGTCGAGCCCCTCGATGGCCTCCGCGCCGAGCTCCTCGGCGAGCGCGAGACGGTCGGGGTCGCTGTCGACGTAGGCCACCTCGCCCGCGCCCAGCGCGGTCGCGAAATCGACCGCGTAGAGGCCGATGCTGGGGGCGCCGCCGCCAACCACGAGCACGTCGGCGCCGGGGCTCTCGGCGAGCGGGCCGGCGACGGTGCGCCAGGCATCGGGGAGGTTGTCGGAGGCGGAGGCGAGCGTGGCGGGAGCGACGCCGTCGGGCACGGGCACGAGCATCGGCTCGGCGAAGGGGACGCGCGCGAGGTCGGACACGAGGCCGCCCCAGTCGCCGCCGAAGGCACCGAACCCGTACATCGAGCCAGGCTGGACCTCGCGGCAGTCACCGGTGAGTCCTGCGCGGCAGCGATCGCAGGCGCCG
Organism: uncultured Actinomycetes bacterium; assembly: GCA_963823245.1. Lineage (GTDB taxonomy): Bacteria > Actinomycetota > Thermoleophilia > Solirubrobacterales > 70-9 > JAWVFM01. The sequence continues at coordinate 63,751 of CAWGKQ010000012.1, forward strand.
CAGGAGATCTGGAACGGGACGACGACGAGATCGCCGGCGGCGAACGACGAAACGTCCTCCCCCACCTCGACCACCTCGGCCACGCACTCGTGGCCGATCGCGACGGGCGGCGGCACCGGCGCCTGGCCGGTGATGATCGGGCGGTCCAGGTCGCAGAGCGCCACAGCCAGCGGCCGGACGATCGCCTCGCTCGGACCCTCGAGGCACGGATCAGCCACCTCGTGCCAGCCGACCGCTCGGTCCTCCGTGACGATCAGCGATCTCATCCGCGCGCCCGACTATAGGCTCGGGTCGCCGTGAACGAGCGCCCGCAGCGGCTTTCGGCCTCGGACATGTCCTCGCTCCTCGCCGAGGGCGGGTCGATCCACGTCAACGTCGGGGGCACGGTCATCGTCGAGGGCGAGGCCGCTCCCTACGAGGAACTCCTGGAGCACGTCGACGCGCGCCTCAACCTCGTGCCGCGCTTCCGCCAGCGCGTGACCCGCGTGCCGCTCGGCCTCTCGAACCCCGAGTGGGGCGACGACCCTCGCTTCGACCTGCGCTGGCATGTCCAGCACGTCGCGCTGCCCCGGCCGGGGTCGATGGCGCAGCTTCGCGACCTGGTCGGCGAAGTCTTCTCGCAGCCGCTCGACTTCTCCCGGCCGCTATGGCGCATCTACCTGATCGAGGGCCTCGCGAACGGGCGCCACGCAATCCTCTCCAAGACGCACCACGCGCTCGTCGACGGCGTCTCGGCGCTCGACGTCGGGACCGTCCTCGTCGATCCCAACCCGGAGGGGACCGTGATGGAATTGCCGGCGAAGCCCTGGGAGGCGGACGAGCCGAGCCCGGAGATGCTGTTCGTCCGCGCCGCCTCGGACCGCATTCGCGAGCCGGTCCGGACCGCCCGCAAGGCGGCGCTGTCGGCGCTCACGATGCCGCGCGACACGGCCAACCGCCTCCGGCGAACCGCCGAGGGCTTCGCGGGGCTCGCAGCGGGCGGGCCGGCGGTGCCCGCGACATTCCTGAATCAGGAGATCGGCCGCGACCGCCGGGTCGCGTTTGCAGAGACGAGGCTCGATGCCCTCAAGGCGGCGCGGGCCGACGGGCCGGCGACGGTGAACGACGTCGTCCTGGCCGCGGTGACGGGCGGGCTCAGGCGGTTCTTCGACCGCCGCGGAGAGGACGTCCCCGAGCACATCGTGGCCCTGGTGCCGGTGAGCGTTCGGCGGCCGGACGAGGAGCTCGAGCTCGGCAACCGGATCGCGACGCTCTTCGTCGCGCTGCCGGTGCGCGAGCGCGACCCCGCGGAGCGCCTGCGGCTCATCCACGAGCAGATGACGCGGCTCAAGGCCTCGGAGCAGGCACACGCCGCATCGCTCGTCATCGAGGCGACTGGGTTCGTCCCGCCCACCGTGAACCGCGTGCTGGCGGGGGCACTGTCGGGGCCGCTGACCTGGAACCTCGTCGTCTCGAACGTGCCGGGCCCGCAGCTCCCGCTCTACATGCTGGGCCGCCGGATCCTCGCGATCCACCCCTTCGTGCCGCTCTCACCCCAGCGCCGGGCGCTCTCGATCGGCGTTCTGAGCTACGACGGCGGGGTGTTCTTCGGGCTCGCCGGCGATCGCGACGTGCTCGCGGACCTCGACGACTTCGCGGCCGACCTCGACGCGGCGGTGGCAGAGCAGGTGAAGTCGAGCTAGGCCTCGATGAACACCGGCGTCCCGACCGGAACGCGGCGTACGAGCGAGGCGGTTCGAGACGTGAACGACGATTGCAAGGCGCGTCGAGAACGCTCCCAGGCGGCGGCGCGAGCTGTCGAGCTCCGCCGGGAGGCGCGAACGCCGCGGAAGATGACGATGGGTAGGGCGCTTCGCCCTGGCCGTAGCTGCCCCCCTCGCCGCTCTGTTGCTGGCATCGTGCGGAGGAGGCACCGCGGCGACGGATATGTTGCGCACGACGACCGTCAGTGGCTTTCCTCACGGCGAACGTCCCTCAGGCCCTCGGATGCGATGGGCTGCGAGACGTTCGCCCCCAAAGGGCGAAGGAGCGGAGAGGGAGGGATTCGAACCCTCGAGAGAGCTTGTCGCCCCCTACTCGCTTAGCAGGCGAGTGCCTTCAGCCACTCGGCCACCTCTCCGGTCGCGGCCGGAAGCAGGGCCCCGGCCGCACAGGCGATTCTAGATACGCTCGCCAGGCGTTGACAGCTACCGAAACCGCTGCCGCCTCGCCGCCTCTCATCGACCGCGAGGCGCTCCTCGAGCGCTACGAGTCGATCTTCCAGACGGTGGAGCCACCGTTCGCATTCGTCGACCTTGACGCGCTCGCGGCCAACGCCGTCACCATGCGCGCGCAGGCCGGAGACCTGCCGATCAGGATCGCCTCGAAGTCGGTGCGATCGGTCGGCATTCTGCGCCGGATCGGAGAGCTCGACGAGGGCTTCCGCGGCGTCCTCGCGTTCACGCTCCCCGAGGCCCTTCACCTCGCCGAGCTGGGATTCGATGACGTGGTGGTCGCCTATCCCACGGTCGATCGCGAGGCGATGCGGCGCCTGGTCGAGTTCGCGACCGCCAGGCCCGAGACCTCGCCGACGCTGATGTTCGACGCCGAGGCGCACCTCGATCTCGTCGAGTCGACGATCGGCGGCGGGCCTGCGCAGATACCGGTCTGCCTCGACGTCGACGCCGGGCTGTGGCTCGGCCGCGGGCGCTTCGTTCGGATCGGGCCGAAGCGGTCGCCGATCCATTTCCCGCCACAGGCGCGCCGGCTCGCGCAGGACGCCGAGGCCCGGCCGGGGACGAGGCTCGCCGGCGTCATGGCCTACGAGGGGCAGATCGCCGGCGTCGGCGACCGCATCCCCGGGCGGCCGCTGCGAAGCGCCGCGATCCGCGCGATGCAGCGAGCATCGGCGCGCGACCTGCGCCGGCGCCTGCCGGAGTTGGTCGCCGCGGTTCGCGAGGTCGCCGAGCCCCGCTTCGTCAACGGCGGCGGCACCGGCAGCCTCTCCCGCACCGCCGCCGCGGGGACAGTCACCGAGCTGAGCGCGGGCTCGGGCTTCTACGCCCCGCATCTGTTCGACAATTACCGCTCGCTCGAGCTCCGCCCCGCGGCCTTCTTCGTCCTCCCGATCGTTCGCCGCCCCGGGCCGGGCGTGGCGACGGCACTCGGCGGTGGCTACGTGGCGTCCGGCCCGGCCGGCCGCGACCGCCTTCCCGAGCCCTACCTCCCGGACGGGCTGCGGCTCGACCGCCAGGAGGGAGCCGGCGAGGTGCAGACGCCCGTGATCGGCACGCCGACGCGGACCCTGCGGGTCGGCGATCGCGTCTACATGCGGCACGCGAAGGCCGGCGAGCTGTGCGAGCACTTCGACTCGCTCCACCTCGTGTCGGGCGACCGGATCGTCGACGAGGTGGCGACCTACCGGGGCGACGGACTCAGCTTCCTCTAGGGCGGCGGCGCGGTGATTCTGGGACTGATCCTCGCTCTGGGATCGGCCGTGGGCACCAACCTCGGATTCCTGTTCAAGCAGCGGGGCGCGGTGCTCGCGCCATCGATCCGGCTGCGGCACCCGGCACGCAGCGCTGCCGCGCTGTTTCGGTCGCGATGGTTCCTGGTCGGGTGGATCGTCTCGCTCGTCGCCTGGGGCCTGCACGTCGGGGCGCTCTCGCTGGCGCCCCTCACGAGCGTGCAGGCGGTCCTGTCCGGGGGCCTCGTCTTCCTCGCGGTGCTCGCGGAGCGGTTCTTCGGGTTTCACCTCGAACGCCGCCAGTGGGCCGGCGTCGGCATCACGGCCGCCGGCTTGGCCGTCATCGGGGTCACCACAACGGCGGAGGGGCCGCAGCGCTACTCGCTGGCGGCCTTGATCGTCTTCGAGAGCGCCATCCTGCTGTTTGGCATCGGCTTGGCGAGCATCTCGATGCGCCGAGGCATCGCGCAGCGCCGCACCGCGCTACTGCTCGCGACGGCCGCGGGTGTCCTCTTCGGGGTCTCCGACGTCGCGATCAAGTACCTCACGCACGCGCAGGGGCCACTGCTCGGCCTGATCAGCCCGTGGACCCTCACGGCCCTGGCCTCGTTCGTCATCTCCTTCTACGCATCCGCTCGCAGCCTCCAGATCGGCCTTGCGGTCGAGGTCATCGCGATCACCTCGGTGGCGGCCAACCTCGCCGCGATCCTCGGCGGCGTCCTCGTGTTCGGCGAGCCAATCGGGTCCGGCCCGCTCGGAATCACCGCCCGCGTGCTCGCGTTCTTCGCCGTGGTCGGCGGTGCCGCCCTCGTCCCTGCGCCGGGCCAGGATCCTGGTACGTTGGACGTGGACGGTCGCTGGCCAGCCGACCAAGCCGACGTGACCTGACCGACGGATTGGCCTCCGCCTAACGGGCGCCCACTGGGACCAAGGCCCGTTTCCATCAACAGAGATCCAACGTCCAGCGGCGCTCATGCGCGAGATGGGCTTGGAGATCGAAGGAGGCCCAGATGAGCGCACTAAGTCAGCTGTCGCCGACGGCTGCGAGCCCGCGCGCCGACACGGTTCCGATCGAGAACGAGACGTCGGAGCGCGTCGTGCGGACGATGGTCTTCGGCGTGCCCGCGGTCGCGATCGCCTTGGGAGGATGGCTCGCCTGGGGCGGAGCCCTTCATTGGCAGGACCTCGTGGTCCTCGCGATCACCTACGCGCTCACGGGATTCGGCATCACCGTCGGCTATCACCGGCTCTTCACGCATCGCAGCTTCAAGACCACGCGGGTGATGCGGGCGGTGCTGGCCGTGCTCGGCTCGATGGCGGTCGAGGGGCCCGTCGTCGAATGGGTCGCAACCCACCGCAAGCACCATCGCTTCTCAGATCACGCCGGCGATCCCCACAGCCCCCACGTCGAGGCGGCGCCAGGATGGCGTGGAGCGCTCCGCGGGCTCGGCCACGCGCACGTCGGCTGGATGTTCCGCGGCAAGGACATGGCGAATCCCGCCCGCTACGCGAAGGACCTCCTCGCCGACCGCGATCTGCGCCTCATCAGCGCGGCCTTTCCGCTCCTCGTGTTGGCCGGGCTGGCGATCCCGTTCGGCCTCGGGGTCGCGCTGACAGGCTCGGTCGTGGGCGGGCTGACGGGCCTTCTGTGGGGCGGTGCGGTGCGCATCTTCCTCCTGCACCACGTGACCTTCAGCATCAACTCTCTGTGTCACTACTTCGGACGGCGCCCGTTCCCGACCGGCGATGAGTCCCGAAATCTCGCCTGGCTCGCCCCGCTCGCCTTCGGCGAGGCCTGGCACAACAACCATCATGCGTTTCCGACGTCGGCTCGTCACGGGCTGGGCCGCTGGCAGCTCGACCCGGGCGGCTGGTTCATCTCCGGCCTCGAGCGCTGCGGCCTCGCCTGGGACGTGATCCGGATCAGCGCGTCGCGCCAGGAGACGAAGCGCGGCGTGGTGACCGCGACCTAGCTGCCGTTCGCGCTCAACGGCTGGTAGGACGGGGGCGGTGCCGCCGGCGCGGCGTCGCGGAGGGCGCGCTGGGCTCTGACCGTCGCATCCAGGACCGGCGGCCGGTCGCGGAACTTCCGCTCGTAGCCTCGGATTTTCTTGAGCGTCGCCATGTCGGCCGTCTCGACGGCGGCGAGGATCTCGTCGTCGCCAAGCGCGTCATAACCCGGAAGGGGCTCGGCTCCCTGCAGGTAGCGCAGCTTGTTGAGCACGGCTTCGCGGCTCTTGTGGGCGCGCTCGTATGTCTCGACGGCCGCGAGCTCGCTCTGGGTGTGCTCGTGGAGGACTTGGATGAGCTCGCCGTCACCGAGGCGGTCGAAGCCCGCAAAAGGCAGCGGAGGGGGTGTCGTGTCTGAATCGATGGGGGGTGCAGCGGTCATGGGACTCCTCGCCGTAGCTGGGCTTACAATGTATCATCAATTCATGAAAACTAAGTCCAGTGTTTCCGCCGGACGGGCGCCAGCGGTGCCGGCCTCCCCCCGGTGGGACTTCCTGACCAACCATGCCCACGTGCTCACCTGCGTAGCCCATGACCCGGGCATCCGCCTGCGCGACATCGCTGCGGCGGTGGGCATCACGGAGCGCGCCGCACACCGGATCGTCTCCGAGCTCGTCGACGAGGGCTACCTGCTGCGCGAGCGAGAGGGGCGTCGAAACCGCTATGAGGTCGTGGCCGGCCTTCCCTTGCGCCATCCCCTGGTCTCCGAACACGAGGTCGGCGATCTGCTCAAGGTGCTTCTTGGGCCTGCGGCGATGAATTGATGGCGTCCCTAGGCCGGCCCCGACGGCCAGCGGCCGGCCTGCCATTGGCGAAGCGAGTCCAACACAAGGTCGCGGTCGGTCTTCACGGCGAGATATCTCCAGCGTCCGTCGCGGATCACCCATGCGAAGTGGAAGCGGGCATCGATGGGGACGTCGCTCGCGCCCCCTCGCGCGACCATGTGTCCGCTGCCGAAGACCACGTCCCCCTCGGCTGATGACAGCTCAACGTCGCTCACCCTGGCCTCTTCGAACATGGCGAAGAAGGCCTCCCACACCGCACGGACCGCATCCGTCCCACTCGCATCGACCGGAAAGCCGGTCAGGGCCGAGATGTCCGGGTCGCCGCTGTAGTCGACCTCCGGGTGGAAGACCTGGGCAAAAAGCGCCTCGAGCTCGCCGGCATTGAAGAGCTCGAAGCCTCGCCTGACGACCGCGAGCCGGTCCTCCGGCCCACGGTGCGGAACGCTGTCACCCCGGGCCGTCACTCGTTCACCGCGCGCTCCGCGCCGGCTGGCGGGCCGAGGACGCGGTCGGTGTACTCGTTGCGGAAGGTGCCCGCGGGATCGAGCTGCGCGCGGGCGCCTTGGAAATCGTCCCACCGCGGGTAGAGCGGCCCGAGCGTCTCCGCCGTCTGGAAGTGGCGCTTTCCCCAATGCGGGCGGCCGTCGTAGTCGCGCATGATCGCCTCCACCGCCTCGAAGTAGGGACGCCACTCCATGCCCTCGAACTGGTGAACGGCGATGTACGCGGTCTGGCGCCCGTGCGCGGGGCTCAGCACCGCGTCGTCGGGGGCGACGACGCGGAACTCGATCGGGAAGAACACCTCGACCGGCCGCGAGCTGATCATCTCCACGACGCGGCGCAGCGCCTCGGGCCCGTGCTCGCGCGGGATCGCGTATTCCATCTCGGTGAAGCGAACCCGGCGCTCCGAGGCGAACGCCTCGTAGCTTCGTACGACCTTCTCCGTGCGAGACAGCATTCGGGCCGCGAACCTGGCGAGCGCAGGGTTGGCCGACGGAAGGCGCCTGCCGGTCCTGGCCAGCAGCCCGAGCGCGTGGTTCTCGAGCAGTACGTCGTTGGCCCATGCGCCGAGTCGGCCTCGCGGGCGCGGCGCTTCGTCAGTGCGGTTCCGCTCGATGACAAGCGCCGTCTCGGTGTGCGGGAGGGTGAAGAACTCGAAGTGGTCGCTGCGCTCGGAAAGCTCGTCGATCGAGCCGAGGACGTCCTCGAGCGGCCGCGGCTCATCGATGCGGCGGAGCGTGAAGGCCGGGACCGTCCGGAGGGTGACCGCGGTGATCACGCCGAGGGCGCCGATGGAGACGCGAGCCGCGCGGAGCAGGTCGGCGTCGGCGTCGAGCTCCCGCACTTTCCCTTCACCGTCAACGAGCTGGATCGCCTCCACCTGCGCAGAGATGTTGCGCAAGCGGACGCCGGTCCCGTGAGTTCCCGTCGAGATCGCTCCGGCGATGGTCTGCACGTCGATGTCGCCGAGGTTCTCCATTGCAAGGCCGACCTCGTCGAGCCGGGCGTTCAGCGCCTTGAGGGCGGTGCCGCCCTCGACCCGAACGAGGCCGGTGGCCCGGTCGGCCTCGATCACGCGCGACATTCGTGACAGATCGAGCATCACCCCGTCGGTGAGCGCCGCTTCAGTGAACGAATGCCCGGAGCCTCGCGCCCGTAACGTCAGCCCACGCTCGCGAGCCCGGCCGACTTCGGCGACGACGTCCTCGACGCTCGCGGGCCGCTCGATCGCCGCCGGGTGACAGACCTGGTCGCGAGCCCAGTTTCGCCACTCGGCGGTCATGGGCCGAAGCCTATGCCGAGCGACTACGCTCGCCTCAGCACCCGGAGGGGTGGCAGAGCGGTTGAATGCGGCGGTCTTGAAAACCGCTAGAGGCCCTCACGGGTCTCTCGAGGGTTCGAATCCCTCCCCCTCCGCTCCCCTCGGTAGCGCGCATGCCGCACACTCACGGACGTTCATCGGCGGGCGGCCAGCGGCGGCGGCATTCTCACGGGTCCCAGCGCATAAACCAGATGTGCGGTCCGCCGTCCGGCGCGTCGGTGTCCTCGACCACTTGGAACCCGCGGCTCCCGTAGATGTCGACATTGCGGCGCGTCCCGGTTGACAGGAACGCGCCAACCCGGTCGGCGCGTGCCCGCTCGAGGCCCGCCTCGATCAGCGCCCGCCCGAGCCCCTTCCCCTGCCGGCGCGGCTCGACGGCAATCGAGTCGAGCTGCCACAGCTTCTCCTTGGGGTCGTGCGAGTAGATCCAGTCCCAGAACCTGTCGTACCGGCGCCCGCCATCGTCGGTCAGCGCGCGGATCCGCGGCTGGTTCCACGGATGGCCCTCCCAGCCCTCGGCGGCGTTCGGCGGTACCCATACGGCGGCCGCTCTGGTGTCGGCGGTCGCCGTGACGAATCCGAGGTCGAGCGCCTCCTCCAGGAAGTACGAGAAGCATCGCGTGCACTGCGCGACGGGGTCCTCCTGCGCGCCGAGCGGCCACCGCATCATCGGCTCGGTGACGAACGCGCTCCCAAAGACGGTGGCCAATGCCGACAGCTCGTCGTTGCCCGCTTGGCGCATCTCGGTTCGTGCTGCGCCCACCGCGGCTCGACTCTAGCCCCGGGTTGGGCCGCTGAACCCGACAAAGGAATTACGAGCTCTTTACCCCCGGTTGACGCCCGGCCAAGGTCGCGGCGCGACCATGCCTGGGCACCCCGAAGGAAGGAGAGCAGTTATGCCCCAGATCGTCGTCACCACCGATGACGCCGCGGCCGAGTCGGGCCAGGTCCTCCTGAAGGAGCGGATCGCCCCGAGCGACCTCGAATCTGATCATTTCTCGGCCCAGCTCGTCGAGCGCGTGGGATGGGCCGTTGTGGACGCCGACGACCTCGAGCACCGTCCGCCGGTCACGGCGAGCAAGCCGGTCTAGCCGACTACGAGGAGGGGGCGTCGCGGCCGGCGCCCCGCCCCCCTCCGTTCCAGGCACCGGTGGTACCCTCGTTGTAAGGCGTTCCGATCGATCTTCGCGTTTCCTTTGTCGGGACCCACTCCCACAGAGGCGCGAGAGAGGCCGATTATGGCCGTCGATCACGCCGAGCACACGCAGGACGGGCATCCCGAAACGGTCTACCCGGAGCAGGGAGAGCGGCTTGCCGCGATCTCGAGAGGGCTGGTCCAGCTGCACAGCCGCTACTACGGCCGCGGCCCCACCAAGGCGAAGACGCATCTCGTGAACGACACCGTTATCACGATTCTCACTGGCGGCTTCACCAAGGTCGAGCGAACCCTGATCGACCGCGACGAGGCCGACTCGGTGCGGAACATCCGCCGCAAGTTCCAGGAGGCGATGGAAGTGGAGTTCCGGGAGGTCGTCGAGGAGGCGACCGGCCGCTCGGTCGCGGTCTATATGAGCCAGGTGCACGTCAACCCGGACGTCGCCGTCGAGTTCTTCCAGCTCGAGCCCCCGGCCGACGGCGACCCGCCGCTCTAGCCCAAGCGCCTGGTCGATACCGGAAGCGTCTCGGCGATCGGGCGAGGGGAGCCGACGTGGTGGCCCTGGGCGTAGTCGACGCCCTCGGCGTGCAGCACATCAAGGGTCGCCGCATCTCCGACGAACTCGGCGATCGTCTGCTTGCCGAGGCCGCGCACGATCCCGACGATTGACTGGAAGCGCTTTCGCTGGTCGATGTCCTGGGCCTGGCGGACGCAATACAGGGCCTGGCCCGTCTCGTCCGGGACGAGACGGGCCAGCCAGCGCTGCTCGCGTTCATAGCTCGTGATCTCGCCGGTGATCAACCGGTCCATCGCGCGGGCGTCGTCGGCGGCGTCGTCGGCATGGATATGCCCGCGCGGGCGGGTGCCGAGGAGCTCGGGGGCGGGGTATCCGCTCAACTCGCAATGCGCCGAGTTCACGTGCAGATACCGGCCGCGATCGGGTCCGGCCAGACCCACGAGCGCCATACCTATCGGCGCTTGGTCGAAAGCCCCACGGAAGCGCGCCTCCGCCTCGCGCAGCGCGCCAGCAGCCGCGTCCTCCCAGCCGGCGCCCCGCTTCTGAAAGTCTGTCCCTGGGCTGGTCGCGCGCATCTCGCTCGCCGTGGGTTACGTCAGGTCGCGAGAATGGCGTCGACAGCGCGGGCCCGGTCGACCTCGAACCACACCCTGGGTGTGGGGCCGTCGCCCGAGCCCCAGCTTGTGGCGAGCTCGTCGAGGGTGAGCAGGGCGGGGTTCGGGAGGCGATCACGGCTGCTCGGCGCTCCGTTGCCGTTGGCGATCCGCACGGGGATGCCAGGTCCCTCCGCCTCGACTCGCACCGTTCGCTCGCTGACCTCCACGGTGAGCTCGACGATCCCGGGGCCGACGCCCTCGTCCCGGCGAATCGACTGTGCGATCAACTCGGTGACGACGAAGCGAACCCTGCGGCTGCGGCGAATCGCCGCTGCGGGTGTCCCGCCGCCTGAGCGCAGTGCCACAGCGCAGGCACGTCAGGTACTCCGGGCGGGCGTTGAAGTACGTGCGCTCGCACGAAGGGCAGAAGACTGGCGGGCTCATATCCCCACCTTCCTTGCGGTCCGGCCGGCGGCTCTCTTTCGTCCTCTGTCCGTGCCGACATAGAAGCCGGCAACCGGCTACCCGTCTGGACCCGGTCGCCGCGAAGGCGCCGTGTCCGCGCGGAGCGGTCGGCCGACGGACACTCTACTCCTCCCCGAGGGGGCTCTGGTCAGCCCATTACGGCGCGCAGAAGCTGCCCCGCCTCTCCGCGCTGCCAGGCGCTCTCCTGTCGCGACCATGCGTACAGCCAGAGGGCCGAGCGCTGGTCGGAGGTGAGACCCGAGATCTCCTCGATCCGGCTCTCGATCGTGTCGAACGCAATCCCGGAGTGGACCATCCCGGTCACCTCGGTTTCCGCGTGCAATGGGCCCATGATCTCCCCTTTCAGGTTGGAGGCATGTGCCGAACACAGCAGCGGTACCACAACGCTGCCTCGATCTGGTGCTTCAGCGCCCGCGTTCGCGCAATTTGCGGACAATGCAAGCATCCTGGTGATGCGGGAACGTCAGAGCGCATGAGAAGGACCTGCCTTGCGCTGATCGTCGTGGTCGTCGTGGCGGCCCCCCCGGGCGCGAGCGCGGGCTGGCACCCACGCTCCTACGAGCCACCGCACGGGCGGGCATTCCACGGGGTGTCGGGCACGGTCGGCAAGGAGCGAGACTTCCAGCGCTTCCGCGGTTGGGTCGGGGCGCACCCGGCGGTCCTGCAGGCCTTCTTCCCCTGGGGCACGTCGCTCACCCATGGCGCCCTGCCGCTCTGGCACCGGACCTCGACGCGGGGGATGCTGAGTCTCGGGACCCGGATCGGCGACCGGGAGATCATCCGCCCCGGGCAGATCGCGCGCGGGCACGGCGACGGCTACATCGTGCGACTCAACCGCTCGATCGCGGCGCACAGCCACCAGGTGGTCTACATCCGGCTCATGGCCGAGATGAATGGGTCGTGGAACGCCTACTGCGCCTACAACGCCGACGGCTCAGCCCGCGGCCACGGGCATTCGACGCGGTCGTTCCGCCGCGCGTGGCGTCGGTTCACGTTGATCATCCGCGGCGGCAACGTCGCGCGCATCAACGCCCGCCTGCGGGCGATGGACATGCCCGCGGTGCGGGCGAAGGGGGTCGGCCGGCGCCTGCCCCACCCCAAGGTCGCGATGGTCTGGAACCCGCAGACGATCGGCAGCCCCGCGGTGAGCGGCAACGCCCCGCGCCGCTACTGGCCCGGGCGCCGCTACGTCGACTGGGTGGGGGCCGACATCTATTCGAAGTTCGCCTCGCCCGGCATCCGCGCCGCGCTCAGCCGCTTCTACGCCGACTACCGCGGCCTCCCGTTCGAGATCGGCGAGTACTCGCCGTGGGACGCCGACCCGGGCGCGAAGGTTCACGAAGTGGCTGTTTCGCTGGTCGGCCCAGCGCGGGCGCGCCCGGATGCTCGTGTACTACCGCTCGGTCTACGGCGGCGGCCCATACGACATCAATCACTACGGCGACGCGCGTAGGGCGCTGCGGCGGATCCTGAACCAGCACCGCTGGATCTCCTACGCGCCCGAGACCCGGCATCGCCGGCATCACTGACCGCGGCGTCGCGACGGTAGCATCGCGCGGGTGCTGACCTCGATCCCGTTCGAGCTCCGTGGGCTCAGCGGGACGGTCGAGGTGGAGTACCTCGTCAACGAGGACCCGGCGCGGTGGGGCTACCCGATCCTCGAGCTCGAATCGTTCGACGTCGAGCGCGCGCGAGGCGCTCCCGTGACGCGGGCGACGGTCGACTACCCGGCCGAGGGCTACGCGGCTGAGATGGCGTGGATCCAGATCGTGGAGCACCGCACCGCGCCCGCGGAGCCGGAGATCATCGTCGACGTCGCCCCGCAGATGGAGGCCTCCAGAGCCGCGATGCCGTACATGGCCTTCGGTGTGCGGCCAACGTTCTTCGACGCGCCGGGGACCGACGACCCGGAATACGAGTTCCACGCCGTCGCGTTCCTCACCGCGTCTCCCGATGCGCTGATGACGCCCGTCGTCGGCCCGCTGTGCGGCTTCAAGTGGGGCTACCGGGTGGTCGCGAGCGACCCGCGGATCGCACCGCTCGAGCCGGCGGGGGACGACGACTGGGCGTGGGTGAAGGCGCAGCTCGAGGGCCGCTACCCACGGTGGACGTTCCTCGATGGAGGCTGGGAGGGGTAGCCCGCTAGTGGTGCCGGCGCTTGGGGTAGTGGCACGTCGCCCGTCCCCCGACCGCCACGCCATCGGTGTTGGTGGCGTTGTCGGCCTCGATGAAGCCCAGCCCCATCACCTTGCGGCCCTGGCCCGGGAAGGTGAGCGCGCCGCCGATGTCCGGTGCGTTCGGCGGCGGGTAGAAGTTCGCATAGTGGGTGCCGTCGGGCGACTTGATGATGAAGTTCGTCTCGCCGAGGCCCCAGGCGATGTCATAGGTGTTCGTTGAAGCCGTGGAAGCGATTGGCGCTCACGCTGTGCGGGCCGCCATGATCGCGATGGCCGCCGCAAGCCCGGCGCGTATCGCAAGCCCTCCCCAGGGTGCGGTCATCGCGCCGAGCCTAGCGCGATCGCCCGCGCGCGGCGCGGAGCTTCGCCCGGCCCTCGGCCAGGCTGCGGTTGACCTTCGTGTAGGTCCACCCCGTCAGCGAGCAGATCTCGGCGTACGAGTAGCCGCTCGCCTGCAGCACCAGCGCTCGGCGCTCGTCGGGCCGCAGCGCGGCGAGCAGTCGCAGTGCGCCGACGGCGCGCTCGCGGCGCTCGGAGAGCTCGACGGCTGTGGGCCGCTCGCTCGGCCTGCGATCGAGGGCTGCGGCCGCGTCCTCGGCCACGGCGCCGGCGAGCATGCGTTCGCGGGTGCGCCGGACGGCGAGCGCCTCGCGGCGCGTGACCACGCAGGCCCACCCGACGAGCCGGCGCGGCTCGAGCGGCGGCGCCTTCGTCAGGACGATTTCGAGCGCGCGCTGGCAAGCGTCGTCCGCATCGTCGGCGCATAGGGAGAAGCGGCGCGCCGTTCTGCGCAGGAGCGACTCGTGCGCACCGATGAGGCCGAGCGCCGCCCGGCGGCGCTCGGCCTCTCGGTCTTCGACCTCGGCGGTCGTCCCCACGCGTCGTACAACCCCGCGCGTCCAACGCGCGCCCCACATGCACCGTTGCGGGGCCGCCGAACCTGCCTCGCCGATGCCCTTTCGCCGCTATGCTCGCGGGCCGCGGGCTGCCCACCGTTCAAACCCACCCAGGGATCGAGATGAGCACGTGCATAGTCACCGGAGGCGCCGGATTCCTCGGCTCGCACCTCTGCGACCGCCTGCTCGACGCCGGCCACGACGTGATCTGCGTCGACAACCTCGACACCGGCTCGCTCCAGAACATCGAGCACATCCGCAACGGCGGTTTCCGCTTCCTGCAGCACGACCTGACGAAGCCTCTCCACGTCGAGGACAACGTCGACCTCGTCTACCACCTGGCCTCGCCCGCGAGCCCGATCGACTACGCGCGCCTGCCGCTTCATACGCTGAAGGTCGGCTCCTACGGCACCCACCACATGCTCGGCCTCGCGAAGCTGAAGCGCGCCCGCTTCCTGCTCGCGTCGACCTCCGAGGTCTACGGCGATCCCCAGGTGCACCCACAGAACGAGGACTACTGGGGCCACGTGAACCCGATCGGCCCGCGCGGCGTCTACGACGAGGCCAAACGCTACGCCGAAGCGCTGACGATGGCCTATCTCCGTCAGCAGGGGGTCGACACGAGCATCGCGCGCATCTTCAACACCTTCGGCCCGAAGATGAGGCCGCACGACGGTCGCGCGATTCCCACGTTCCTCCGCCAGGCGCTTCAGGACAAGCCGGTCACGGTCTTCGGTGACGGCAGCCAGACGCGGAGCTTCTGCTTCGTCGACGACCTGATCCGCGGGCTCGTCGCGCTCGCGGAGTCCGACGTGCACCTGCCGGTGAACCTCGGCAACTCCGACGAGTTCACGCTGCTCGAGCTCGCCGAGTCCGTGATCGAGGTGACGGAGTCGCGCTCTGAGATCGTGTTCGAGGCGCTGCCGACCGACGATCCGCAGGTCCGCCAGCCGGACATCACCCGCGCGAAGGAGTGGCTCGGCTGGGAGCCTGAGGTAGACCTGCGCGAGGGCTTGCGGGCGACGATCGAGCGCGCCGGGGTCGCCCAGCTCGTCGGCGCCTCGCGGTAGCTCGCCGCGGTCCGTGCGGATCGCTCACCTGACCGCGACTTTTCCGCCGTACCCGGGGGGCGCGGGCAACACGGCATTTCGCTTCGCCCGCGGCCAGGCGGAGCGCGGGCATCACGTCGAGGTCTTCACCGCCCCGGCTGAGGGCGATCCGCCGGACCCCGGGCGCGCGCTGGTGCACCGCATCGAGCCGGTGCTCGCCATCGGGAACGCGCCGCTGATCCCGAGCATCGCCCGGATCGCCGCGTTCGACGTCGTCCACATCCACTACCCCTTCATCTTCGGCGCCGAGCTGACCCTGCTCGGCCGCGTGAGCCGCCGCCGGCGCCGCCAGGCCCTCCTCGTGCACTACAAGAACCGCCTCGTCGGGAAGGGTGCCCGCGGGCCGCTCTTCGCCGCCTACGAGCGGACGGTGGCGCCGGCGCTCGTCCGGTCCGCCGATCGCGTCTGCGTGCTCTCCGCTGACCACGCCGAATCAGTCCCCTACCTCCGGCGAGTCGCCGAGAGGACGCCCGAGAAGGTCGTGGAGATGCCAAACGGGGTCGACGTCGACGAGTTCTCGCCGGGCGCCGCCGAGCGCGGCCTTCGCGAACGGCTCGAGATTCCGGAGGGCGCGCCGGCGTTCGCGTTCGTCGCCACCCTCGACCGCGCCCACCACTTCAAGCGCCTCGACGTCGCGATCGACGCGCTCGCTCGCGCGGGGGGCGACCCGCCGCCCCACCTGCTGGTCGCGGGCGGCGGCGAGTTGCTCGACGGGTTTCGCGACCGCGCGGCCACAGCCGGGGTCGCCAATCGGGTCCACTTCCTCGGCGCGGTTCCCCACGGCGAGCTCCCGGCGGTGCTGCGCGTGGCGGACGCGTTCGTCCTGACCACGGAGCCGCCCGAGTCGTTCGGGATCGTCCTCATCGAGGCCATGGCCTGCGGACTCGCGGCGATCGCAACCGACTATCCGGGCGTTCGCGCCGTCGTCGACGACGGCGAGACCGGGATCGTGGTCCCACCAGGCAGACGCGGCACCGGTCGCCGCCGCGATGGAGGGGCTGGCCGGCGACGCCGAAGCGAGGAGACGGATGGGAGCGGCCGGGCGCGCCAAGGCGGAGCGCGAGTGGGCGTGGCCCGCACTCCTCGACCGCATGGACACCGCCTACGCGGAGGCGGTCGCGGAGCGTCGCCGGAAGGCGCCGTGAACCTGCTCCTCGTCGCCTACTTCTACCCGCCGTGCCGCGACACGGGCGCGGCACGTCCGGCTGCCATGGCGCGGAACCTCGAGCGGCTGGGGCACCGCGTCACGGTGCTGACGACGCGGGCGTACGGCGAGCTTCCGGACGACGCCGAGAGGCACGTCGTCCGCACCTCCGACCTCCAGCTCGCGCGGGCGCGGCTTCGCGGCGAGCGCGAGATCGGCTCGCTCTATGACGCGGACACCTACTCCGGGCGCCCGCACCCGCTCGCGAGGGTGCTCGTCCCTGAGCCGCTCGTCTTGGCGTGGGCGCCGTTCGCCCGGCGGCGAGCCCTCGAAGCTGGCCTCTTCCGAGCGCTTCGACGCGGTCATCACGACATCGCCCCCGGAGTCGGCTCACCTCGTCGGCCGCGCCCTCAAGCGGCGGAACGGGGTCCCCTGGGTGGCCGAGCTTCGCGACGCGTGGACGTTCGAGTCGCTGCGGCCGCCGTTCCCGACGGGCGCGCAGCAGCGGCTCGACGAACGCCTCGAGCGGAGCTGTCTGTCGGGCGCGGACGCCGTGGTCTGCGTATCCGAAGCGGCGGCCGCCGACCTGAGGCGACGCGGCGTCGCCGAGCCTCTCGTGATCCCGAACGGCTGGGACCCCGAGCAGGTGGCCGCGGCGGCGCCGAGCTCCGGCATCGCGCTCGACGACCGGATGTCGCTCGTCTACACCGGACGTTTCGGGCGGGGTCGTGACCCGCGCGCCCTCGTCGCGGCGATCGGGGCCCTTGCGCGCGATGACCCTGAGTCGGCAGCGGGGCTCGAGCTCGTCGTCGCGGGCCCGCTCACAGACGACGAGCGCGACCTGCTTCGGAGCGACGTCTCTCCCGCGCGCATCACGCTTGCCGGCAGCCTCCCGCGCGATCGCGCCGTGGCGCTGCAGCGGGAGGCCGACGCCCTGCTCCTGATCGCGCATCCGGAGCGATCCCAGCTCCTCAACTACAAGCTCTTCGAGTACCTGGCGGCGGAGCGGCCGATCCTGGCGCTTGCGGAGGGGACGGAGGCCGGTCGGGTGGCCGGGGAGGTCGGGGCGCTGGTCGCGCCCGCCGGCGATGCCTCGGCCATCGAGGCGGCACTCGGCCGTTTGGTCGGCGAGGGGGTGCGTGCTCCGTCCGCGGATGCGGCCGCCCGATACGCCTACCCGGCTCCCGCCGCGAGGCTCGCGGCCGCGATCGAGGCCGTTACTCCACGTCCGCCTGCTTCCCCTCCGGCATGAAGAGGCGGGCGAGGATGAACGCGGCCGCCATCAGCGCCGCGCCGACGTAGAACGCCGTCTGAAGCGCGTCGGCGAAGCCCGACGCGACGGCGTGAGCCTCCGCTTGACCCGGCCCCGCGCCCGAGCCGGTGATGCTCGGCGCGTTCTCGAGCACGATCGTGCCGAGGATCGCCATCCCGAGCGCGGACCCGAAGTTCCGGAACGACTGGATCACGCCCGAGGCGACGCCCCGGCTCTCGGCCGGCGCCCGGTCGAGGGCGTCGGTGTTGAGGGCGGACATCGCGAAACCGAACCCGGCACCCGTTACGAGCATCCCCGCCACGGTGGCATTGTCGGTGAGGGTCGTGAGCTCGTTGCCCCAGAGATAGAGGCCGACGGCGAGTGCGGCGAATCCCAGGCAGACCGGGTGCTTGGGCCCGAGCCGGTCGAGCATGCCGCCGCCGATCCGCGAGGCGACGAAGAACGAATAGAACATCGTGGATCGTCGTCGCGGAGATGCTGACGATCGTGAAGTCGATCATCACCATCGCCATGGCCGGCACGAGCGGCCACATCACGCGATAGCGCTGGTACTGCCCCCCTCCTGCCGTCGCTACTCCAGTGCCGCTAGCCGCTTCCATCTACCCTCCAATGCGCGCCGACGGGCGGGAACCTATCGAGCGCTGCGGCTATTCAGGCGGAAGGCCCGCGCTCCGCAGCGCCACCCGCCTCCACTTATCCTTGACGTTGATGGCAACGCGGCCCGCGGAGACCGACGAAGACCGTTTCATCGCGCCGATGGTCGGCCCCGACGACGAGCGCCGCTTCACCGACTCGGGGATCGAGGTCGAGCGCCTCTACGAGGAGGGCGACGTCGCGCCGGGCCTCGAGGAGCGGCTCGGCGAGCCCGGTGAGTATCCGTTCACCCGCGGAATCCACCCCGGCATGTACCGCGACCGCCTCTGGACGATGCGGCAGTACGCCGGCTTCGCGAGCCCCGAGGACACCAACAACCGCTACCGCTACCTGATCGAGCACGGCTCGACGGGCCTCTCGATGGCCTTCGACCTGCCGACCCAGCTCGGCCGTGACTCCGACGATCCGCTCTGCCGGGGCGAGGTGGGCCGCACCGGCGTCCCCATCGACACGATCGAGGACATGCGGATCTGCTTCGACCAGATCCCGCTCGACGAAGTCTCGACCTCGATGACGATCAACGCTCCCGCCGCGATCCTGCTGCTCCTCTACGAGCTCGTCGGCGAGGAGCATGGAGTTGACTCGGAGAAGCTTCGTGGGACCGTCCAGAACGACGTGCTGAAGGAGTACGTCGCGCGCGGGAACTACATCTACCCGCCCGAGGCGACCATGCGCCTCACCACCGACATCTTCGAGTACTGCCACCAGCGGGTGCCGAAGTGGAACACGATCTCGATCTCCGGCTACCACATCCGCGAGAAGGGCTGCTCGGCGGTGCAGGAGGTCGCGTTCACGCTTTCGAACGCGATCGCCTACGTGGAGGCGGCGCTCGAGCGAGGCCTCGACATCGACGAGTTCGCCCCCCGGCTCGCCTTCTTCTTCAACTGCCACAACAACGTCTTCCAGGAGGTCGCCAAGTTCCGCGCCGTGCGGAGGATGTGGGCGGAGATCGTGCGCGACCGCTTCGGGTCGACCGAGGCGCGCTCGCAAACGATCCGCTTCCACACCCAGACCGGCGGCGTGACGCTCCAGGCGCAGCAGCCCGAGGTGAACATCATCAGGGTGGCCCTGCAGGGCTTCGCAGCGGTCTGCGGCGGGACGCAGTCGCTGCACACCAACGGCTTCGACGAGGCGCTCGCGCTTCCGACAGAGCGGTCGGCGCGGATCGCGCTCCGCACCCAGCAGGTCCTCGCGCACGAGTCGGGCGTGGCCGACACGGTCGACCCGCTGGCCGGCTCGTACTTCATCGAGTCGCTCACCGACGAAATCGAGCTTCGCGCGGGCGAGCTGATGGCGAAGGTGGAGGAGCTGGGGGGCTCGGTCAACGCGCTCGAGTTCATCCAGCGCGAGATCGAGGAGTCCGCCGCCTCCTACCACGAGCGCTACCGAACCGGCCAGGACGTCGTGGTGGGCGTCAACAAGTACGTGACCGATACGGTCGACGACGTCGACATCCTCAAGGTCGATCCCGAGTCCGAGCGGCGCCAGCTCGAGCGGCTGGCCGCCTTCAAGGCCAACCGCGACTCGGAGGCGGTCGGGCGCCGACTGGCGGAGCTTCGGGACGTTGCCGCGGGCGAGGGGAACCTGCTGCACCCGATCAGGGCCGCGCTCGCCGACCACGCCTCGATCGGCGAGGTTTGCGGGGCAATGCGCGAGGTGTTCGGCGAATACCAGGGCGGCGCCTTCTTCTGAGCCGCTGCAATCAGGTGATCGGCGGCAGGAGTCCGCGCGCGGTGGCCGAAGCCCCGCCCGATGGAGACCAAGGCGAAGCGCACGCTCGTCAAGTCGCCGCCGGAGCTCTGGGAGCTCGCCGACGACATCGCCCGCATGGAAGCGTGGATGGCGGGCCTGGTGGGAGCCGGCGCCCCGGTGGAGATCGAGGTCACCGATCGCGATCCCGAGCGCGTGATCGCCTGGCGGGCGAACGGCGCCAGCGAGGCTCACGCGCGGATCGCCATCGAGCTGGCCGAGGGCGGCGGCTTCGGCACCGCTGTCGAGGTGACTGCACAGCACTCACGCCCCGACCTCGCGACCTCGGTGCTGGAGCGCGTCCTCGATGAGCTCGGCGGGGCCGAGCGGCGACCCTTCGGCGCCGGCTGACGCCGCGCCCGCGCCGTCCTCTCTCCCGGCCCTGGTGAGCCTTCGCGGCCGGCCGCTTCTAGAGGGCCTCGAGCGCCACGTCCCGGGCTCGATCGATCACGCGAACGCGACCGCGGCCTACTCGCTCGCCGCAGCGGCGGAGCTCGGCTTCGCGCGCCCCCGCGCCGAGCTCGTCCGCGAGGTGGCAAAGCTCCACGAGATCGGGAAGGTCTACCTTCCGGCCGAGCTCCTCGCGAAGCCCATCTCCGAGCTGACCTTGGCCGAGCGCGCAGGGCTCGACCGCCACCACATCGCCGGCGCGCAGCTCGCCGCCGGCGCCGGAATCCCGGCGGAGGCCTGCGAGTGGATCCGCACCTGCGGCGAGCGGTTCGACGGCCACGGCCCGTTGCGCCTCGCCGGCGACGCGATCCCGGCCGAGGCGCGGGTGATCCACGCCGCGTGCGTATGCGAAGGACTGCTGATCGCGCCCGCCGACCCCGCCTCGCCGGCGGCGAACGCCGATCCTCGCCTCCGGGCGGCGGCGGGCCTACGCGCGATCCGCCGGGACCGACCTGGACCCGGCGATCGCGGAGGCCCTCGCCGTCGCGATCTCTACGGCTTCTTGAAGCCGACCACCTTCAGCGCCACGTTCTGCGTTCGCGCTCTGGTGATGGGCCCTGAGCGTCTGGCGCGCGTGGAGGCGACGATTGTGCGCCACCAGGTTCTGCGCCCAGCCGTTGTCGTCGGCCGCACTCGTAGCGAGATCGTCTTCAGCCCGTGCCCGCGCCGGCGGACCGTCTTCGCCAGCGTCGGATGCGTTCCGCTGAACCCAAGCATGTAGCTGACCAGATGGATCAGGCACGTGTGGGTGTTCAGCGACTTCGGGCACTTCGACTTGACGATCAGCCGATGCCACGTGAGGTGGATCGCCGAGATCCAGCCAAACGTCGCGGCGGAGTCGGTGACGGTCACCGGCGGCAATGACAGCGGCGCCACCCGCTCGCTTACCGCGATCGCGATATGCATGCAGGCCTAGGAGCCGGGAGCTAACGCGCACGCGGGGCGCCCATAGAATCTGGGGCCTCGTGCGCGAGAGCTTCCCCCAGACCCACGAGGAGAAGCTCGCCCAGCTTCGCGAGCTGCGCGAGCAGGCGATCCACTCCGCCTCGGAGGAGGCGGTGGAGAAGCAGCACGCCAAGGGCAAGCTGACCGCCCGCGAGCGGATCGAGAAGCTGCTGGACCCGGGCTCGTTCGAGGAGCTCGACACCTTCGTCCGCCACCGCACCTACGAGTTCGAGATGCAGAAGCGGCGACCCTATGGCGACGCGGTGGTGACCGGCTGGGGCACGGTCGACGGCCGGCCGGTCGCGGTCTTCTCGCAGGACTTCACGGTCTTCGGCGGCTCGCTGGGCGAGGTCATGGCCGAGAAGATGTGCAAGATCATGGACCTCGCCGCGAAGATCGGCGCGCCCGTGGTCGGCATCAACGACTCCGGCGGGGCTCGGATCCAGGAGGGGGTCGTCTCGCTCGGCGCCTACGGCGACGTCTTCGTCCGCAACGTCCAGTGCTCCGGGGTGATCCCGCAGATCAGCCTGATCATGGGCCCGTGCGCGGGCGGCGCGGTCTACTCGCCCGCCATGACCGACTTCATCTTCATGGTCAAGGAGACCTCGCACATGTTCATCACGGGCCCCGAGGTGATCAAGACCGTGACCGGCGAGGAGGTGGAGTTCGAGGAGCTCGGCGGCGCGATGTCGCACAACTCGAAGTCGGGAGTGGCGCATTTCGCGGCCGAAGACGAGGAGTCATGCCTCGAGGACGCCCGCTACCTGCTCTCGTTCCTGCCGTCGAACAACCTCGAGCTGCCGCCGCGGGTCGAGCCCTACGACGACCCCGACCGCGAGGAGGCCGACCTCGCGACGATCGTGCCGGAAGATCCCCAGAAGCCCTACGACATGCGCGACGTCGTCTCGCTGATCGTCGACGACGGCGAGTTCTTCGAGGTCCACGAGCACTTCGCTCAGAACATCATCTGCGGGTTCTCGCGCCTCGACGGCTATCCGATCGGCATCGTCGGCAACCAGCCGAAGCACCTGGCCGGGGTGCTCGACATCAACTCGTCCGAGAAGGCGGCCCGCTTCGTTCGCACCTGCGACGCGTTCAACATCCCGCTCCTCACCTTCACGGACGTCCCGGGCTTCCTGCCGGGCACCTCGCAGGAGTGGGGCGGCATCATCCGCCACGGAGCGAAGCTGCTCTACGCGTTCACCGAGGCGACCGTGCCGAAGCTCACCGTCGTGACGCGGAAGGCGTACGGCGGCGCCTACGACGTCATGAACTCCAAGCACATGCTCGCCGACTTCAACTTCGCCTGGCCGAGCGCCGAGGTCGCCGTGATGGGGCCGGAGGGCGCGGTGAACATCATCTACCGCCGCGACATCCAGACCTCCCCCACGCCCGACGAGCGCCGCTCGAAGCTGATCGAGGACTACAAGGCCCACTTCGCCAACCCCTACTCGGCCGCCGAGCGCGGCTACATCGACGACGTCATCGAGCCGCAGCAGACCCGCCCGCGGCTCATCCGCGCGCTGCGGATGCTGCAGACCAAGCGCGTCGAGCAGCCGAAGCGCAAGCACGGAAACATCCCGCTCTAGGGGAGCGGCGGGGTGCGCCAAATCGGCGTTTGGGGATTCATCCGTGTCATGGCGCGGATAAATCCCCAGCGGGTCGCCCGAGGCGCCGTTCGGGCGCTGGCCGGCCTCACCGGTTCGCGCCTTACACACGCGCAGGTGCGCTATGAGCCGCTCTACGTCGAGGCGACGCTGCGGCGCGTGGCGCTTCGCCTCGCCGCGTAGCTCCGCTCCAACGCCAGGCTGGCGGCGAGGATCACCACCAGGCCGCCCAGCTCGGCGATCGCGCTCAGGTCGCTGCCGAGCGGGACCGTGGCGGCGGCGAGCGCGGCGGCGCCGAGCCGCCACCCGCTCGCGCCGATCCTCAGCGTCCGCCGGAAGAGCGCGTCGCCGAGGAGGAAGAGCGCGGCCCCGCCCCCGAGCGCGAGCGAGTGGGCGGTCGACAGGGAGTCGGCCGGGTGGGCGATCGCGAGCTCGAGCGCCGACGCCATCGCCACGATGCCGAGCAGCATCAGCAGGTGCCAGTGATAGAAGCCGAAGAGGGCAAGGCGCGGCCGCTCGCGATCCGACGCGTCGCGCATCGCCTCGAGCGCCCGCTCATCCTCGCCCTCGCCGAAGTAGGCCCACCACAGGCAGGCTGTGAGGCAGAGGCCGAGGATCGCGACGGCAACGACCCCGAGCGTCAGCTCATGCCCCGACGCGCCGATGCCAACCGCCACCACGGATTCGCCGAGCGCGACGATCACCACGAGCCCGTGGCGCTCGACGAAGTGACCCGGCGAGATCTGGAAGCGCGGGTCGGGCGGGCGCAGCGACGGCAGGAGGATCACCGCGACGGCGAGCCCCCAGCACACCCCGGCGACGGCGCCGCCCGGATATCCCGGCACGGTCAGCAGCAGCGCCGCGGCCAGGTTGAGCGGGGCGACCTTGAAGATGGCGACCGCCGATTCGCCGCGGCTGCTGCGCGTGAAGAGGCCGGCGTGCACGAGGACGATGACGACATAGGCGAGCCCGAACGCGAGGCCTCCGCCGTCGAACGCAGTGGGGATCGCGAGCGAGAGCACGAGGAACGACGCCATGCCCCCCAGCAGCAGCGTCTGGTACGCGAAGCGGTCGGGCGCCAGGACATTGGTCAGCCACGCGTAGCCGCCGTACATCCACCAGATCACGACGAGCATCAGGACGACGTGGAGGAGGCCCGTCCAGGTCGGGTGGTTCGCGAGCACGGCGGTGAGCTGCGTGATCGTGAAGACGAAGACGAGGTCGAAGAAGAGCTCGAGGGTCGAGACGCGAACCTCGGCCTGTTCGGCGGCCGCGCTCACGGCTCAGAGCGCGACCGTCGCAGTCGGCTCGACCGTGCCGGCCCGCCACGCCTCGACCACCGCGACCGCGATGCCGAGGTCCTGGATCGCCAGGCCCGTCGAATCGAAGAGGGTGATGTCGCCGTCGCCGGTTCGTCCCGGCGGCCCGGCCCGTGAGCACGGCCCCGAGCTCGGTCACCTCCTCGCTGCATATCCGTCCCGCCGCGACCGCCGCGGACAGCTCGCCCCCCGCCGCCGCCTGCTCCCAGTCATCGCAGTAGAGCCCGGCAGCGCTCGAGCGCATCGAGCTCGACCTCGGACTTGCCGGCGGCGTCGGCCCCGAGCGCGGCGAAATGCTGGCCCTCGCGAAGGTCCGAGGCGAGGATCACCGGCTCCGAGCCGGGCGTCACGGAGACGACGACGTCCTGCGCCGCCGCCTCCCGCGCTGACCCGGTCCGCCAATCCAGGTCGGACGCCACCCCGTCCGCCGCCTCCGTGCGCGGATCGAAGCAGACCCCTGGGCCATAGCCGGCCGCGGCGAGGCAGCGCGCGGCCCACGCCCCGTTCACGCCGCAGCCGATGACGCCGACCGTCGAGCGCTCCCTCGGCGGCGAGCGCCCGCGCCGAGACCGCGGCCGCCGCGCCGGTGCGCAGCGACGTGACGGTCGCGCAATCGAGGATCGCCACAGCTCGCCGGTCTCGGCGTCGAGACGAGCAGCGCTCCGGCGACGCCGGAAGCCCGCGCTCGACGTTGCGGGGAACGACGTCACCCACTTGAGGACCGCGAGCCCCGCCCCGCGGCGGGCATCGCCCTGAAGTCACCGTGCGGGGGCGCGTCGACGTAGACCTTCGCCGGCATCACCCACTCGCCGCGCTCGTGACGGACGAAGGCCTCCCGCGTGCGATCGATGGCGTCGGCGGGCGGACCGCCTCGAGGACGGCCTCTCGATCGAATACCGCTGCCGGGGCACGGAAAGTGGACCTTAGCCTGCGAGGCCTTGCAGGTCTTGTGCTTCACGGTCGTCTTCGGGAAGTCGGCCGCGAAGGTCCCCCGCCCGCCGCGAACGTTGCTGCGTGCCCAGTTGCCGTTTCTATCGGTCGCGATGCCGCCGAGCCGGCTCACGACTCCGTCGAATCGCTCTTGAAGAGCAGTTGGCCATCGTCGCGATTCTTGATGCAGCCCTTGACGTCGGAGGTGATCTGCCCCGAGAAGCTGATCAGCTGCCCGCGCACGTCATCGATCTGGATCACCCCGTGGACGGCGATCTTGTTCGCCTTCCATCGAAACGGCGGCCCACCCCAAGGCCCGACGCTGATGAGAGCGGCGCACAGGGCACCCTTCCGTAGGAATCGCATCTTCGAACCTCCCTAGTCGAGACGCCCCGACCCTAAACGCGGCGTGGCAGCGTGTCAACCCGCGCGCCGGTACGCTCGCCGCATGCCCGCCAACGGCAAGCGGCGCCCCCCGTCCCGCATCGAGATCTCGGTGCCCGGCCGCGTCGGCAACCGAGGCGGCCGCGATCGCCGCCGCGCTCGAGCAATTCCTCGCCGACACGGCGCCTGTCGCCGAGCCGGCCCCTCGCCGGAGCGCCTGGCAGGCCGCCGCCCTTCGCGAGGGCGTCGAGGCGCGCCAGCTCGACCGGGCGCGCGTGGCGTGACGCAACCGGATAGAACTGCACCACCAATCCCCTGCACAAGGAGGAGAGCGTGGCTGTAGTGAAGATCATCGAGCTCGTTGGGAGCTCGAAGACGTCGACTGACGACGCCGCGAAGCAGGCGCTTGCGTCGGCGCAATCGTCGCTGCGGAACATTCGGGCGGTCGACATCGTGTCGACCGGGATCCGCGGCGACAACCTCGACGAGTACCGCGCCCACGTACGGGTCGCATTCGTGATCGAGGGAAGCGACGTCGACTAGGGAACACCCGCAAGGGGCCGGGCTCGAGCCGCGGCCCCTAAAAACCCTAATCCCAATCAGGATTCTGTAATACTGCGTCGGCATGGAGCCGACGTCCGCCCCCGCGAAGCCCAAGCCTGCCGCCGATCCGGCTGAGCTCGACCAGGACCTCGCCAAGCCGCAGAAGGGCAAGGGGAAGGTCGGGACGCTCGAGAACCCCGAGGTCTACGAGGACGTCCCCGGGCACTTCATCCCGATCCTCGAGCGCGAGTTCGACGATTTCGACACCGAGGCCGCGCGATTCATGCGCGGCGAGCAGCCCGAGGACGAGTTCATCAAGTTCCGCCTCAAGCAGGGCGTGTACGGCCAGCGCCAGCCCGACGCGCAGATGATCCGGGTGAAGCTGCCGCTCGGCGGCATCAACCCCGGAGCAGCTCGAGATCGTTCGCCGACGTGATCGAGAAGTACGTGCCGCTCCGCAAGGGCCACATCACGACGCGGCAGAACATCCAGATGCACCACGTGCCCCTGCCCGACGCGGCGAAGCTGATCCGCGAGATCGGCGAGAGCGGGCTCTCCTCACGCGAGGGCTGCGGGAACACCATGCGCAACGTCACCGGTGACCCCTACGCCGGAGTCTGCGCCGACGAGCCCTTCGACATCACTCCCTACGGGGCCGCCTACGTGCGCTACTTCGTCCGCCACCCCACGGCGCAGGCGATGCCGCGCAAGTTCAAGACCGCGTTCACCGCCTCCGACGCCGACCGCGCGATCGTCGGCATCCACGACCTCGGCTTCATCTCGCGCCTCCGCGACGGGGTGCGCGGCGTCGAGGTGGTCGTCGGCGGCGGGACCTCGATCATGCCGCGCGTCGCCCCCACGCTCTACGAGTTCGTCGAGCTCGACAACGGCGACTACATCAAGGTGACCGAGGCGATCCTGCGCATCTTCGACCGCCAGGAGTGGCTCCGCGTCAACCGCGCCCGCGCTCGGATCAAGGTGCTGGTCGACAAGATCGGCATCGACGCCTTCCGCGAGATGGTGGAGGAGGAGCTGGAGGGCGACTGGGTCGGCGAGCGGGACTTCACGATCGACCGCCTCGTGCTCGATCACGACGAGGAGGCGAACGCGCCGGCGATGCCCGCGGCGCCCGCGAGCCCCAACGGAGAGCGCACCGAGTTCGAGCGCTTCGCCGCCTCGAACGTTCGCCCGCAGCGGCAGGACGGCTTCTCGACCGTGGTCGTCAAGGTCGAGCGCGGTGACCTCACCCCCGACCAGCTGCGCGGCCTGGCGGCGATCATGCGCGACCACACAGGCGGCTACGCACGCACGACCGTGGAGCAGAATCTCGTGTTGCGCTGGGTGCGCGACCAGTCGGTCTACGACGTCTGGACACGCCTCGGCGAGCTCGGCCTCGACGAGGCGGGCGCCGACGAGATCACCGACGTCGTCTCCTGCCCGGGCACCGACTAGCTGCAAGCTCGGCATCACGAGCTCGATGGGCCTGAACCGCGCCATCTCCGAGCAGATCCACGCGATGGACATCACTGACCCGTTGACCAAGCAGGTCAACATCAGGATGTCCGGGTGCCCGAACGGGTGCGGCCAGCACCACATCGGCAACATCGGCTTCTACGGCGCGTCGATCAAGGTCGGCGAGCGCACGATCCCGGCCTACATCGCGCACGTCGGCGGCAACGGCTCCGGTGCCACGCGCTACGGCCAGCGCCTCAAGGTCCGCCTGCCGGCCAAGCGCGTGCCCGAGGCCGTCGAGCGCTGGCTGCGGATGTACGAGGCCGGGCGCGAGGGCGAGGAGACCTTCAACTCCTTCGTCGACCGCGTGGGCACCGACGACTTCGAGGCCGAGGTGAAGGACCTGTCGATGCCGATCGAGTTCAGCCTCTCCACGCTCGACCACTTCGTCGACTGGAACCGCTCCGAGCCCTACAGGGTCGAGCGCGGCGAAGGCGAGTGCGCCGTCTGATGGCCGCGCCTCCAAGCCAGATCGAGGTGCTGCGGCCGCGCCCGCTGCACGAGGACGCCCCGAACGGAAACGGCAATGGTCGTGTCGAGCTGCCCGCGATCGGCGGCCAGCATCGTCGATCCCGACGAGGTCGCGGCCGAGGTCGAGGCGATGGACGCCGACGAGGCGATCGCGTGGGCGATCGAGACCTTCCACCCGGCGCTCAAGTTCGCCACGTCGTTCCAGAAGACCAGCTCGGTGACGATCGACATCGCGCACGGGATCAAGCCCGACGCGCGGTTCTTCTACCTGGACACGGAGCTCCTGTTCCCCGAGACCTACGAGACCCGCGACAGGCTCGCGGATCACTTCGGGATCGAGTTCGAGCGGTTCGCCGGGATCGCGCTGGTCGCGAACAGACCGAACAGCACGGCGCTAACCTCTGGCGCCGCGATCCGGACGCCTGCTGCGGGATCCGCAAGGTTGAGACGATGCGCGAGGCCCTCGATGGGGCCGAGTGCTGGGTCTCAGGAATCCGCAGAGCCGACTCCGAAACTCGCGCCGGCGCCGCGAAGTTCGGCTGGGACAAGCGATTTGGCTTGTGGAAGCTGAACCCGCTCGCGGACTGGGACGAAAAGAGACTCTGGACCTACATCAAGGATCATCACGTGCCATACAACCCACTTCACGACCAGGGGTATCCGTCGATCGGATGCATGCCCTGCACCTCGATGCCCGGCGAGGGCGAGGACGATCGCGCCGGCCGCTGGGCCGGCACCGACCGGAGCGAGTGCGGAATAAATGGGTAGCGCAGAAACCGGTCTGGCGCTGAAGCTCACCGCGCGCCAGGCCTCGGACTTCGAGCTGCTCGCCAACGGAGGCTTCGCGCCTCTTCGCGGCTTCATGGGCGCCGACGACTGGCGCTCCAGCTGCGAGTCGATGCGCCTGACCTCCGGCGAGTACTGGCCCATCCCGATCACGCTCGCGACCGACCTCGAGTGCGGCCCAGGCGACGTCGTCGAGCTGTGCGGCGCCGAACGGCAAGGCGCTCGGGCGGCTCAACGTCAGCGAGGTCTTCGAGCGCGAGCTCGAGCTCGAGGCGGAGAACGTCTACCGCACGAACGACCAGGAGCACCCCGGCGTCGCCGCCATCTATCGCGAGGGCGCGCGCTGCGTCGCCGGCGAGATCGAGGCCGACGCGCTTCCGGACCACGACGAGGCGTTCATGCGCCGCTACCTGACGCCCGGCCGAGTCGAAGGCCGCGTTCGAGGAGCGCGGCTGGAAGCGAATCGTCGCCTTCCAGACCCGCAACCCGATCCATCGCGCCCACGAGTACCTCACCAAGGCCGCGCTCGAGATCTGCGATGGGCTCTACATCCACCCGCTGATCGGCGAGACGAAGGCGGGCGACATCCCCGCCGACGTGCGGATGCGCTGCTACGAGGTGCTGATGGAGAACTACTACCACCCCGAGCACGTGATGCTCGGGCGTGAACCCCGGCAAGATGCACTACGCCGGGCCCGCGCGAGGCCGTGCTCCACGCGATCATCCGCCGCAACTACGGCTGCACCCACTTCATCGTCGGCCGCGACCACGCGGGCGTCGGCGACTACTACGGCACCTACGACGCCCAGCGGATCTTCGACGACATCGACATCGCCGAGCTGGGCATCCAGCCGCTCTTCTTCGAGCACACCTTCTGGTGCCACGAGTGCGAGGGCATGGGCTCGTCGAAGACCTGCCCACACCCGCAGGAGTCGCATCTGTTCCTCTCGGGCACGAAGGTGCGGGAGATGCTCGAGAACGGGGAGAAGCCGCCGCACGAGTTCAGCCGGGACGAGGTTGCAGAGATCCTGATCGACGCATACCGAAAGGAGTCAGCCACCGATGGCTGAGGACACTGGATTCTGCCTCTGGTTCACCGGACTCTCGGGCGCCGGTAAGACCACGATCACGAACCTGCTCGTGAAGGAGCTGCGCGGCCGCGGCTCGAAGCTCGAGGTGCTCGACGGCGACATCGTCCGCGAGAACCTCTCCAAGGGCCTCGGGTTCTCGAAGGAGGACCGCGACACCAACATCCGCCGCATCGCCTTCGTCGCGAACCTGCTCTCGCGCAACGGCGTGCCGGTGATCACCGCCGCCATCTCGCCCTACCGCGAGATCCGCGACGAGGCGCGCCAGATGATGGACGGCCGCTTCATCGAGACCTACGTCAAGGCCTCGGTCGAGGTCTGCGAGGAGCGCGACGTCAAGGGCCTCTACGCGAAGGCCCGCTCCGGCGAGATCAAGGAGTTCACGGGCGTCTCCGATCCGTACGAGCCCCCGGAGAGCCCGAGCTCGTCCTCGAGACCGAGCACCAGACCCCCGAGGAGTCGGCTCGGCAGATCGTCGAGTACCTCGAGGGCCGCGGGCTTTCGGCGGCCTAGGGCTCGGCTCTAGGCGGCGCATCGCCGCGGAAGCCCCCAAAGCGGCTTCACGCCGCGGCTACCGGCTCGCCATGGCCGCGGTGCGGCCGGTGATTCGCGGCTGGGGGCGGCTCGAGGTGGAGGGCGTCGAGGCCCTCCCGACGAGCGGCCCCGTGCTCCTCGCCGGCAACCACGACAGCTGGTGGGACACGGTGACGATCGGCGTCGCCGCGCGCGAGCGGCGCCAGATCTTCGCGCTCGCCAAGGCCGAGCTCTGGGGGACGCCGGGCCTGGGCCGCCTGCTCGACTCGATGGGCCAGATCCCGATCGAGCGCGGGGCTGGCGACGCCGGCGCCCTCGAGCGCGCCATCGCGGCGCTTCGCGACGGCGCCTGCGTCGGCATCTTCCCCGAGGGGACGCGGGCGAAGGGAAGGGAGCTGCGGGCCCGCAGCGGCATCGGCCGCCTCGCCGCGGCCATTCCCGAAGCCGAGATCGTGCTGTGCACCGCCTCGGGGACGGCCGACTTCATCCGCTTCCCGCGCCGGCCGAAGACGCGGGTCGAGTTCTTCCGCCCGCGCGGCGGCGGGCTGGCAGAGGGCGAGGCGCCGGGCGACTTCTCGGCCCGGCTTCTGGCCGAGATCCGCGAGCGCGTGCCGCCGCAGCGCTTCGGCCGCTGAGGCTCAGGCCAGCAGCGCTCGGAGACTCGCCACAGCCCCCGCGCGGTCCTTCCGCTCGTCGAGTCGACTCTTTCAGGGCTATAGGCTATCGCCAACTGCGCCCGCCGCCTTGCGCTCAGGCAGCCCCAGCGGCGATGATTACCCGCGATGGCAGTGGCAGACGGGGGAGCTCGGGAAGTCCGCAAGAAGATCACGGCCGTGTTCGCCGACATGGCCGGGTCGACGGCGCTCGCGGAGCAGCTCGACCCCGAGGTGTTTCGCGCCGTCGTGCGGCGGTTCTTCGAGCGCCTCGCGGCGGTGATCGAGCGGCACGGCGGCGAGATCGAGAACCTCGTCGGCGACGAGGTCTCCGGCCTCTTCGGCGTGCCGCTCACGCGGGAGGACGACGCGCAGCGCGCTGTCGCGGCGGCCGTCGACATGCTGAGCGAGCTCGAGGCCCTGAACGACGAGCTGGAGCCCCGGCTCGACGTGAGGCTCCAGATCCGGATCGGGATCAACACCGGGACCGTCCTTGTCGGCGAGCCGATCGCCGGGCGCCCGATGGCGCTCGGCGACGCGGTCACCGTCGCCGCCCGACTCGAGAAGAAGGCGGCGCCGGGGGAGATCCTGATCGGCGAGGAGACCTATCGGCTCGTGCGCGGCGCGTTCAGGGCCGAGGCCGCCGGAGAGCTCGAGCTCCGCGGCCGCACCGAGCCGATCGCCGCCTACCGGCTCCTGAAGGCGCGGCCCACGGCGGCCGGCGAGGCGCCGGTCGACGGGCCGCTGATCGGCCGGGGTCGTGAGCTCTCGCTGCTCGGGGTCGCGTTCCAGCGCGCGCTCGCGCGCCGCCAATGCGAGTTCGTGACGATCGCGGGTGATGCGGGGGTCGGCAAGTCGCGCCTCGTCGCGGAGGTCTTCGAGCGCTACCGCCCCCAGGCCCAGCTCCTGGTCGGCCGCTGCCTGCCCTACGGGCGCGGCTCAACGTTTTGGCCGCTCGTTGAGATCGTCTCCCAGGCGACGGGAATCGACGACTCCGACTCCCGCGACGTCGCCCTCGCGAAGCTCGACGCCGCGCTCGAGGAGGATCCCGACGGTGCGGCGGTCGCGCGCCACCTGGCTCAGATCGTCGGGCTCGCCGACGACCTCGAGCCCGGAGAGCACACGTTCTGGGCGGTGCAGCGCCTGCTCGAGGCGATCGCGTCCGACCGCCCCCTGATCGTGGTCATCGAGGACCTCCATTGGGCGGAGCCGACGCTGCTCGACCTCGTCGAGCACGTCGCGCGGAGAAGCCGCTCGGCGCCGATCCTGCTCATCGCCACCGCCCGCTTCGACCTGCTCGACGAGCGGCCCTCGTGGGATGAGACCTGCCCGACGATCATCTCCCTGCGGCCCCTCGGGCGCGACGAGGTGACCACCATGATCGAGCTCCTCGTCGGCCCCAGCCTGCCGCCGGCCGTGCACGAGCAGCTCGTCGAGGTGGCGGCGGGGAATCCCCTGTTCGTCGAGCAGGTGCTCTCGATGCTGGTCGACGAGGGAGAGCTTCGCCGCACCGAGGACGGCTGGGTCGCCGACTCCGGCCTCGACGAGGTGATCGTGCCGCCCGACCGTCGAGGCGATCCTGGCGGCGCGCATCGACCACCTGAGCGAGGGCGAGCGGCTCTTCGCCGAACGGGCGTCGGTGATCGGCAAGGAGTTCGCCGCCGAGTCGGTGCTGGCCCTCGGCGGGCGAGCCGCCGACAACGCGCTCGAGGGCCTGATGCGAAAGCAGCTGATCGAGCCGATTCGCCGCGCCGGGCCGATCGAGGACTACAGGTTCCGCCACCTCCTCGTGCGCGACGTCGTCTACGAGTCGATGTCGAAGTCTCGCCGCGGCGAGCTCCACGAGCGCTTCGCAGACTGGCTTGTCGAATGGGCGTCCTCGCGCCTCGGCCAATTCGAGGAGATCCTCGGCTACCACCTCGAGAGCGCCTACCGCTACCGCCGTGAGCTGCTCGCCGACGACGATGACCTCGCCGAGCTCGCCTCGCGCGCCGCGCGCCACCTCGTCGCCGCGGGACGCCGCGCGGCCCGGCGCCAGGACGACGCCGGCGCGGCCGCGCTACTGAGCCGCGGCGTCGCCCTTCTCGCCGAGGGCAACGCCGCCTCCCGCCTGGAGCCCCTGTTCGACCTCGGGACGGCGCTCATCCGCCGGGGCGACACCGCCGCGGCGGAGGAGGTGCTCGCCGACGCCCGGCGCGCGGTGATCGCCGACGGCGATCCCCGGGCGGAGGTGCGGATGCGCATCCTCGACCTGACGCTCAAGCGTCTGGTCGACCCGGAGTGGTGGGCCGAGAACGGCCGGGCGACCGCGACACAGATTCTCACCCGCTGCCAGGAGCTGGGCGACGAGCTCGACGAAGCGAAGGCCTGGCACATCTTGGGGAAGGTCCACTCGGACCGCGGGGAGCAGGCCGCGGCCGCCGAGGCCCTCGAGCGCGCGCTCGAGCAGGCGGAGCGCGCCGGCGACGCCGGCGTCGAGGCCTGGATCCGGTACTGGCTCCTCCAGGCGGCGGTGTTCGGCCCGACCCCGTGCGACAAGGTGGTCGCGCGCGCCCGCGGGGACCTCGAGTGGGCGCGCGCTCACGACAACCGCGCGCTCGAGGGATCGACGCTGGGACGGATGGGCGAGATGCTCGCCCGCTCCGGCCGCGTCGCCGAGGCCCAGGACGCGTTCGCCGAGGCGCGCCGCATCTTCGATGACCTGGGCCTCCCCGTCCACATCGCCTATCACGCCGCGTCCACCGCGACGAGCGAGCCGCTGGCGTCGGATCCCCCCGGCGCCGAGCGCGAGCTGCGCTTCGCCGTCGACTACTTCGAGTCGATCGGGGCCAAGGCCATCCAGGCGACGATCATGCCGATGCTCGCCACGACCCTCGTGCCCCAGGGACGCTATGACGAGGCGATCGAGCTCTCCGAGCGCTCCCAGGAGGTCGCCGGCAGCGACGATCTCGACGCGAACGTGCGCTGGCGCGTCGTCCGCGCCGAGGCGCTGCTTGGGCTCGGCGAGGTGACTGCCGCCGAAGGGCTGGCCCGGGAGGCGGTCGACCTGGCGTCCGCCAGCGACACCGTGATCCTCCACGCGAACGCCCTGGCCTGCCTCGGCGAGGTGCTCGGCGGCGACCGCGATGCCCACCGAAGCCGTGCCGGTGATCGAATCGGCCATCGACCTCTACGAGGGCAAGGGCGATGTCGTCTCCGCGGCCCGCGCGCGCGAGCGCCTGGAGTCGGTCGCCGAGGCGCGGTCGGGCTGAGACGGCGCGCCCGCGCTATTCAAGCCCGGCGGCTTCGCGAGCGGCGCGCTCGTCGAGAAAGGCGTCCATGCGCACGACCCGATCGCCGCGAAGGCGCCAAACGTGGAAGATCTCGAGGTCGATCTTCCGCGCCGCCTCCCCGCCCCCGCCCCCGCGCGTGCACGCGCGCGAGCGCCGACCTCATCCGGACTCTCCTCGAGCTCGGTGATCTCGAAGGAGAACTCCTCCCACAGGCGGTCGAAGCTCCGCACGAAACCGGCGAACTCATCGCGGCCGATGGTCGCCTTCGGCCCGGGCACCTCCGGCGCCTCGTGCCAGACGAACTCCGGCTCCATGATCTCCCGCATCGTTTCGACGTCGCCGCGATTGAACGCGTCGTAGCCTCGGTCGAGGATCTCCCTTGCGCTCACTTCGCCAGGGCGAAGCTCGTGAAGTCCTGGTTGTACACGGGGTGAAAGTAGACGTTCGGGAAGTCGATGCGATCCGACGTGAACGTGACCGAGCGCTGGTTGCCGATGCAGGTACCGTCTCGCCGTGACGTCAGGGCTCGACGCGCGACACCGAGCCGCGCTCGCGCTGATGCGCTCGGGCGCGACGGCCGCTCGAGCAGCCGCGCGGCGATCGCGAGCTCGCGGACGAGCCGCGGCTTCCGGAGGCCGGCGCCGAAGAGCTCGACGCAGAGCTCTTGCGCTCGGCGATCCTCAAGCGCGGCTGCCTGCTCGTCCGGGGGCTGGTCGATCCCGGTGAGGCGGAGGCCCTGCGCAAAGAGGTCGACCGCGCCTTCGAGGCGCGGCAGCGAGTGCGCGAGGGGCAGGTCGACGACTCCCACTACTACGAGGAGTTCGTTCCCGAGGAGAGGTTCGAGCTCGCCGAACACCGCTGGATGGTCAATGGCCCAACCTCGCTCTGGCTCGCCGACTCACCGCAGGTGACCGCGACCGTCCTCGCGCTGTGCGAGCGCACCGGCTTTCGGGATCTCGCCACGACCTACCTCGGCGAGCGGCCGGCGATCTCGATCAACAAGTCCACCCTGCGCAAGGTGGGTCCGGAGACGTTCGCGACCGAGCCGCCGAGCATGTGGCACCAGGACGGGGCCTTCCTCGGCGACGTGCGCGCCCTGAACCTCTGGCTCGCGCTCACCCGTTGCGGCGACGTCGCCCCCGGCATGGACATCGTCCCCAAGCGTCTCGAGGAGATCGTTCCCACGGGTACGAACGGCGCCCTGTTCGACTGGTCCGTCTCGCGCGAGGTGGCGGCGGAGACCGCAGGCGACGGCGGTGTCGAGAGGCCGGTGTTCGCACCGGGCGACGCGCTCCTCTTCGACGAGATGCTCCTGCACTCGACGAGCGGAACGGCCGAGATGACCAGCACCCGATACGCCATCGAGTGCTGGTTCTTCGGCCCCTCGGCCTTCCCCGAGGACTACGCGCCCATTCTGCTCTAACCGCCGCTAGCGATTCTGCTTCGAGGACTGATCGCAGGGCGGCGGCGAGAGCGCCGCGCCGGGGGCGCCGGCGCGGCGCGCGGCGGAAGCGGCGGGGCTCCGCACTCCTTCGCCGCCTTGCGAAAAGCCTTCGACGCGGCGGCCGACGGCGGGACGAACGAGGCCATGGGCTCTCTTCCGCGCGCCCGGAATGGCCTTGCTCTTCATGCATTCGGCGGTCTTCGCAGCCCGCCTGCGCATGGCGCCGTCGAGCGCCTGGGGCGGCGGCGGGAATGGCGGCGGGCCCGCCGAGCCACGGGAGCCGCTGCCGCCCTGGCTCGACCCCCCTCCCGAGTCGCCGAAGGCGGGCACGGCGATGGCCGCGATGCCGACGGCGAGGATGGCGGCGGCGATCGGCCGCCCGTTGCCCAGAAGCTTCCTCATGATCGTTCTCCTTTCGCTGGGGTCCACGCAGCCCACCCCACCAGGGAAGGCTGGGATGAGCCTGGCAGCCGGCTGAGAATCCGCTCTAGGAGCCCGGGCGCTGAGGCACGACGGGCTCGCCGAGCCCGTAGGTGTCGTAGGCGCCGAAGCGCGAGAAGGTCTTGTGCGTCGGGCCGTGGAAGTCCGACGACGCCGTGGGCGCGAGGCCGAGCTCCTCGCAGAGCTCGAGGCAGTGCTTCGTCTGCTCGGGCGTGTGCGCGGGGTAGAAGGTCTCGAGGCCCTCGATGCCGACGTCGGCGTTGAGGCTCGAGACGAGGTCGCGCACGGCGTCAGGGTCCTTGACGTCCCAGTAGGGATGCGCGACGGCAGCGACGCCGCCCGCATCGTGGATCAGCTCGACCGCCTGCTCGGCGGTGGGCCACTTCCGGGCGACGAAGGCCTTGGCCCCGGGCACCAGGTACTCCTCGAAGAAGGGCCCGAGGTCGGGACCCGCACCGGCCGCCCGCGCGATGTGCGGCCGACCGATCGAGTCGGCCGCTCCCGACTCGCGAACCGCGTCGTCGAAGGTCACCTCAACGCCGAGGGCGTTCAGCCGGTCGATGATCTCGTGGGCCCGGTTCACGCGCTCCTGTTGCGCGCGCTCGCACGCGGCCGCGATTCGCTCCGTGTCGACCCAGTAGCCGAGTACGTGGAGGTCGTCCGAGTAGCGGTGAACGCACGACATCTCCACCGCCGGAACGCACTCGATGCCCGCCTCCTCGGCTGCCGCGACGGCCTCGCGCACGCCGGCGACCGCGTCGTGGTCGGTGAGCGACATCACCGTCACGCCCGCCTCGGCGGCCGCGCGCGCCACGTCGGCCGGCTCGAGCTGGCCGTCGGAGACGACGGAGTGGGATTGGAGGTCGATCAAATTGTTGACCTGAGATGCGACAATTGGGCCCATGAGGATATCCGCCAAGGCCGATTACGCGCTTCGAGCCGCGCTGGAGCTCGCCGCCGCGGGGGACGACCCCGTGAAGGGCGAGCGCCTCGCCAAATCGCAGGACATCCCCCTTCACTTCCTCGAGCACATCCTGCTGGAGCTCAAGCACGCGCGCCTGGTGCGGGCCCGCCGCGGCGCCCGCGGCGGCTACTGGCTTGCGAAGGCGCCCGAGGAGATCACCGTCGCCGACGTGATTCGCGCCGTGGAGGGCCCGCTCGCGAACATCCACGAGTCGGCGCCCGAGGACCTCCACTACGAAGGCGCCGCCGAGCGCCTGCGCGACGTCTGGGTCGCGGTGCGGGCGAACCTTCGCGGCGTGCTCGAGAGCGTGACCCTTGCCGACGTGGTCTCGAAGCAGCTCTCCTGGCAGCTCGAAGCCCTCCTTTCCGACCCGGAGGTCTGGGTCAAGCGATAGCTGCCCCTCGGCTAGGATCCTCCGGTTGTTTTTGCGTAATCCAATCGGAAAACTCGACAGAGCGTGCAGCCAGAGGTAATCGCACTAGGCCTCGGCATCGGCACGCTCGTCGGCATGACCGGCATGGGCGGCGCCTCGCTCATGACGCCGCTTCTGATCCTCGTGGTCGGGACCTCGCCGGTCACCGCGATCGGCACCGACATCTTCTACGGCGCGATCACGAAGACGGTGGGCGGCTGGCAGCACCTCAAGAAGTACACGGTGCACCTGGGTCTCGTGTTCTGGCTCGCGGTGGGGAGCGTGCCGGCCGCCCTC
This sequence comes from uncultured Actinomycetes bacterium, assembly GCA_963823245.1. GTDB lineage: Bacteria > Actinomycetota > Thermoleophilia > Solirubrobacterales > 70-9 > JAWVFM01. The sequence goes on from CAWGKQ010000012.1 coordinate 101,622, forward strand.
GCGGGCGTCAAGGTGATCGAGCTCATCGAGTCGAGGTACGGCGAGGACACCGTCAACCAGGTCGCGCTCGGGATGGTCGGCGCCGCCCTCCTCGTCGTGGGGGTGGCAACGCTGATCCGCTCGCTGTTCCTGCGCGACGTGATCCCCGACCGCCACGCGTTGCACCTCTACCGCAAGGACAAGATCGTCGCGATCATCACCGGCGTCATCACCGGCTTCATCATCGGCCTGACCTCGGCCGGCAGCGGCACGCTGATCGCCATCGTCCTCATCGCGGTCTTCCGCCTCACGCCGCAGCGCGTGGTCGGCACCGACATCGTCCACGCGGCGGTGCTCCTATGGGCGGCCGGCATCGCCAACTGGATCGGCTCGAACATCGACTTCGCCCTGGCCGGGAACATCCTCATCGGCTCGATCCCCGGCGTCCTGATCGGCGCGCACTACTCGACCCGGGTGCCACAGAACGCCCTGCGGAACGCGCTCGGAGTGGTGCTCATCGGCTCGGCCCTGACGCTGCTCATCAAGCAGAAGCCTCCGGCCTCGGTGCTCATCCCCTCGTTCGCGGTCGCGGGCGCGATGATCGCCGGGCTCCTGATCTTCCAGGCGATGCTGCACCGCCAGCACGTGGCCAAGGCCCGGCCGAGCTAGGTCTAAGCTCCGGCAACCCTGCCTCCCGACAACGACACAGCGGTCGAGGTCGAGGTCCGCGAGCGCGGACGCGCCGACGGCGTCTTCGAGGGCGGCGGTGTCAAGGGGATTGCCTTCGCCGGCGCGCTCGAAGCCGCGCAGCGCGAGCTCGGGATCCACGAATGGGTGAACGTCGCCGGCACGTCGGCGGGCGCCATCGCGGCCTCGCTCGTGGCGGCCGGGTACGACGCCGAGAGCCTTCGCGCGGCGCTCGCGGACGTCGACTACAACCGCTTCGCCGACTACGGCCCGGGCGGCCGGTTCATCGGCGGTGCGCTGAACGCGTTCCGGCACCGCGGCCTCGCCCGCGGCGAGTACCTGAAGCGGTGGCTGGCCGACCGCCTCGAGGCCTCGCCACTCGGCCTTCGCGACCCCACCTTCGCCGACCTCTACCGCGAGGACATACCCGAGGACGCGAGCTCCCAGCACCGCGAGGCCGTCCGCTACAGCCTGCGGGTGATCGCCTCGGACGTCAGCGCCGGCCGGATGCTCGTGCTCCCGCAGGACATCGCCGGATACGAGGACGCCCACGGCAACGCGCTCACCCCGGACAGCCTTCGCGTCGTCGACGCAGTGCGGATGAGCATGAGCTTTCCGTTCTTCTTCGACCCGGTGACGCTCCGCAAGGACGGCAAGGACCACCTGATCGTCGATGGCGGCCTGCTCTCGAACTTCCCGGTCTGGCTCTTCGACGGCAAGCCGATCCACCGCCCCACGTTCGGGTTCCGGCTGCACCCGGGAATGGGCGGCCCGGGGCCGTATTACGCCCCCGTCCCGAAGCCGCTCTGGGAGGTGCCGATGCTGCGAGCCCTGCTCCATGCGGCGACGAACGCCTGGGACGAGCGGATGGAGCTTGCGACCCGGGTGCGGACGGTGACAATCCCCACGTTCGAGATCTCGACGCTCGACTTCGGGCTCAGCCGCGAGGACGCGAAGCGCCTCTATGAGTCCGGGCTCGCCGCGGCGACCGAGTTCTTCCGCACGGAGACCCGCTACGTCGACCAGTACGGGCAGACCGCGCCGGGCCCGGCGCAGATGGTGCGAGAGGATTAGGCTCCGCGGCATGGAGTTCGAGCTCAGCCCGCGGACGGTCGAGCTTCGCGACCGCATCCGTGCCTTCATGGACGAGCACGTCTACCCGGTCGAAGCGGAGGCGCTGCAGGCGATCGACGACGAGGTCGCCCCGGGGGTCGCCTACCCGCAGATCCTGGTCGACATCAGGGAGAAGGCCCGCTCGGACGGCCTGTGGAACCTGTTCATGCCAGACGAGCGCTTCGGCCCGGGACTCCTCAACTGGGAGTACGCCGCGCTCTGCGAGGAAATGGGGCGAAGCCCCGCGATCGCGCCGATGGCGTTCAACTGCTCGGCGCCGGACACCGGCAACACCGAGATCCTCGCCGAGCACGGCACGCCCGAGCAGCACGAGCAATGGCTCCAGCCGCTGCTCGACGGCGAGATTCGCAGCTGTTTCTCGATGACCGAGCCGGAGGTCGCCGGCTCGGATCCGACGACGCTGCAGACCCGCGCCGAGCTCGATGGCGAGGAGTGGGTCATCAACGGGCACAAGTGGTTCACGTCAGGCGCCGTCGGCGCCTCGCTGGCGATCGCGATGGTCGTCACCGACCCCGACGCGCACCCCTACGCCCGGGCGAGCATGATCATCGTCCCCATCGACAACCCGGGCTTCAACCTCGTGCGCCCGGTGCCGGTAATGGGCCACGACGGCGGGCCCGGGCACTGCGAGATCCTCTACGAGGACTGCCGGGTCCCCGTCTCGAACCTGCTCGGTCCGCGGCAGGCCGGGTTCGTGATCGCTCAGGATCGCCTCGGCCCCGGCCGCATCCACCACTGCATGCGCGCGATCGGCACCGCCGAGCGGGCGATCGAGATGATGTGCCGTCGCGCGGCGACGCGGGAGGCGTTCGGCGGCAAGCTCTCGGAAAAGCAGTTCGTCCAGGACTTCATCGCCAAGAGCCGGATGGAGGTCGACCAGGCCCGCCTGCTCACGATGCTCGCCGCCTGGAAGATGGACTCCGAGGGCAAGCGCGCCGCGCGCCAGGAGATCTCGATGATCAAGGTCGTCGCGGCGAACATGGTCATGGACGTCCTCGACCGTGCGATCCAGGTCCACGGCTCGCTCGGCATGTCCGACGACACCCCGCTGGCCGGCATGTGGCGCTTCTCGCGGATGCTCAAGGTCGCCGACGGCCCCGACGAGGTCCACAAGATGGTCATCGCCCGGCGCGAGATCAACCGGTGGTCGAAGGCCGACGAGGCCGCGGCCAGCAACGGCAGCGGCGAGGGCGCCCAAGCCGAGCAGGCCGCCACTCAAGCCTGAGCGAGAGTGGCGACATAGCGGCCACGAAGGGCGAACTCGAGACCGTTCGGCAAGGGGGCTTGCTCGAGCGAGACGACGAACGGACGTTGATCGAGGGCTGGTCCGCTGATGCGCGTGACGGGCACGGCCGCCTGGGCCTCGTGGAAGGCAGCGCGGGCCTCGGCAAGACCACCCTTCTGGGGGCCGCCTCCGAGAGCGCGGAGCAGACGGGGCTCCGCGTTCTCAGTGCGCGTGGGACGGAGCTGGAGCGGGAGATGCCATTCGGCATTGCCCGGCAGCTTCTCGAGCCCCTGGTAGAGCGCGCCGGCGGGGCAGACCGCCGACGGCTGCTCTCGGGAAGCGCCGAAGTGGCGCTGGCCGCGTTCGGTCGGAGCCCCGAGGACACCGGGGCGGAGATCGACGCGTTCGCGCCGATCCACGGTCTCTACTGGCTACTGGCGAATCTGTCCGAGTCGGAGCCGCTTCTGCTGATCGTGGACGATGCTCACTGGGCGGACGCTCAGTCGTTGCGCTGGCTCAACTTCCTGGCGGGCCGCATCGGCGACTTGCCCGTTCTGGTCCTTGTCGGCGCGCGCACGGGCGAGGCCAACGAGCCAGCGGAGCTCGAGCCGCTCCGCTCGGGGGCGGAGAGGGACCTCCGGCTTGCGCCGCTCAGCCCGGACGCGGTCGCCACTCTCGTGACCGCTGAGCTCGGCACCGCGCCCGGAGCCGGCTTCTCCGAAGCTTGCAACGAGGTCACGGGCGGGAACCCATTCCTCGTCGCCGAGGCGCTGCGAAGCCTGCGGACGCGCTCCGTCGATCTGGACACCGGCGCGGTCGCTGCGCTGGAGGTGCTCGGGAACGAGCCGGTTGCTCGCTGGGTCCTTCCCCGGCTACACGCCTTCGGCGACGAGGCGACCCGCCTGGCGGAGGCGATCGCGGTGCTCGACGGCTCTCCCCAACTGCGCGTGGCGGCTCGCCTTGCCGGCATCGACGAGGACCGCGCGCGCGAGCTCTGTGATCGCCTCCGCGAGGCCGAGATCCTGGCGTCCGGCCGCCCGATCCGCTTCGTTCACCCGCTCGTCCGGAGCGCCGTCTACCTAGAGGTCTCCGAGGAGGCGCGCTCGCACGCTCATCGCGAAGCGGCCGAGCTCATGAGCTCGTCGGGCGCCGCTGCCCGCGAGATCGCCCCACATCTCCTGGCCTGTGCTCCCGATATGGACCAATGGGTCGTCGATCGGCTGCGGGCGGCCGCTCGCGAGGCCATGAGCGCGGGAGCGCCGGACGCAGCCCGGCGTCTGATCGAGCGGGCGCTCGCGGAGCCCCCCGACGACCCCATGGAGGCGACCTATGAGCTGGGGCGCGCCCTCTGGGGATCGAGCCCGACCGAGGCCCCGGAGGTGCTCGTTTCCGTCGTCGAGGCCACGGACGATCCCGAACTACACCTGGCCGCGGTCGAGGACGCCGCGTGGACGTACTTCGACAGCGGCAATGTCAAGGAGACGGTCCGCTGGCTGCGTCGAGCCGCCGACCTGATGCCGCCCGAGCGGGCGGACGAGGCGCTGGCGATCGAGGGCTCTGTGTTCTGCCTCGAAACCCTCGACCGGGGGCGGCGCCCCGAGGAGGCCGCGCGCGTACGCGCGATCGTGGAGGCGGGAGACGCCATCACACGTGGTGAGCTCACGGTTCGCCAGGGGCTCGCGCTCGACGCTTTCGCGGCAGGCGATCCCGTGCAGGAGGTCGTCGAGCTGGCAGCCCGCTTTCCGCCGCCGCCCTGGACCGGCAGAGGCCCCGTGCCGGGGATCGCCTGCAAGGTTCTCGCGTGGTGCGGTGAGGCGAACCTGGCACGCGAGGCGACGCTCGAAGGCTGGGAGAGCGCTCGCTCGATCGGCTTGGTGCACGTTGCGAGCTACCAGGAGAGCTCGCTGGCGGAGATCGATCGCCACGCCGGGAGGTTGCTCGACTCCGAGGCCGAGGCTCGGACCGCATGGGACATGGTGCGCGACTTCTCGCCCGTCTCGCTGCCGGCCCTGATCGCGATCTCGAACCTCCTGGCCACCCTTCTCGCCAGGGGCGAGCTCGACGAGGCGACCGAGCTGGCCGCGCAGTGGGACCTCTCCGCGCCGTTCAGCGTCGTGCCGCTCACACCCATTCTCCTCGAGATCCGAGGCTCGCTCCGCCTCGCCAGGGGCGAGCTCGACGCCGGGACCGAGGACCTGCTGAGGCTCGGCGAGGACCTGGAGTCACACGGCTTTGTCAATCCCGCGTTCACCTCCTGGCGCCAGGAGGCCGTGCAGGCGCTGGCGTCACTCGATCGCGTCGCCGAGGCGACGAACCTCATCGCGGAGGGCGAGCAGCGAGCCCGCGCCTTCGGGGCCCCGCACGTGATCGGCACGATGCTCCGCGCCCGGTCGTTCATCGAGAGGCCGGAGCGCGCAATTCCCACGCTACGCGAGTCCGTGGCCCTCCTCGAGGAGGCCGGCCCGCCCCACGAGCTGGCGCGCTCCCAGCTGGAGCTTGGAGCGATGCTGCGCCGAAGCGGCCAGCGCAGCGATTCACGGGAGCCGCTCCGTCGAGCCCTGGAGCTCGCGCACGCCTCCGGCGCCGGCGACGTCGCCGAGCGCGCGCGAGAGGAGCTTGCGGCGGCGGGCTCCCGCCCTCGAAAGGTCTTTCGGACGGGCGTCAGCTCCCTCACCGCCAGCGAGCTCAGGACGGCGAAGCTCGCCGCGGACGGCCTCACGAACGTCGAGATCGCCCAACGCCTTTACATCACGCGCAAGACTGTCGAAAAGCACCTCGGCAACGCGTACACGAAGCTCGAAATCGACTCGCGCAAGCAACTTCCAGAGGTGTTGGCCAGGACGGGCCCAGCCGAAGAGCGCTCGCTGTTGGCGCCCTCCGGCTGAGCCGCTCGGTCGACGCGGTGAGGGTCAGCCGTTCGGCAGAACCGCGGCGTTGAGGACGCGGCTGCCGACACTCACCGGCGCGTCCGACCTGACCTCGAGCTTCAGCCGATAGGTGCCGGCTGGAATCGCGTCGGCCTGGATTCCCGCCGGAACCGAGACCGCGCCACCGTCCGGGACCGTCGCCGAGAACTCCGGGCCCAGCTCGGTGTTGCCCTCGCCCCTGAGCGCGATGCTCACGACGACGTTCGCGTCCGAGCCGTCTGGAGCGTCGATCAGCTCGACGCTGCCGTTCGCCTGCATCGCGCCGTCACCGCGCTGAGGGTCCAGGATCGTGCTCGCCACGGGCGCTACGTCCTTGCGGCCCGCGAGCTTGAGCGGCTGGACCCTCGTGACCCCCGATCCGAGCAGGCCGTTGTGTAGGTCCGCGAGCCGCACCTGGCCGTTGACGATGTCGTTGGAGCGAACCGCGCTGGCGCCCCCAACGGCGAACGCAGTTCCGCCTCCGGCGGCGATGAAGATGGCTGTGAACCCGAGGATGTTGCGCCCGATCCATCGCTGTATTGAGTTGAGCATCGGAATACCTCCATGTGGCTGACGATCGATGCCAGCCGAGGCTCCCAGGCACCCGAGCCCTTCGCAGTGGGGAGGCTCCCTACTCTTTTCCGCCTAGTCGAGGCGGCGCTCGGCCTCGTCCGCGGCCTCCGCGAGGCGGACGACCACGGCCGCGAACTGCTGGAAGGCCTCGTCCGAGCTGCCGTACTGGCCGGCGGCGAAGCGGGAGTACACGCCCTCGAGGATGATCGCGAGCTTCCAGTACCCGAGGGCGACGAAGAAGTCGAGCTCGGCGAGGTCGCGGCCCGAGCGCTCGGCGTAGCGCGCAGCGAGCTCCTCGCGGGTCGGGAAGCCGGAAGCCAGCGTCGGCGGGTCATAGAGGGCGGTCATCTCGTCGCCCTCCTGGGCCCAGTAGACCATGAGCATGCCGACGTCGGCGAGCGGGTCGCCGAGCGTGCACAGCTCCCAGTCGACGACGGCGGCGACCTCGCCCGAGTCGGCGAGGATCATGTTGTCGAGGCGGTAGTCGCCGTGGACCAGGGTCGTCGAGGTCTGCTTGGGGATGCGGGCCTCGAGCCGCCCATGCACGTCCTCGATGAGGTCGAGCTCGCGGGTCTTCCAGCCCTCCCACTGTCGCTGCCAGCGGCGAAGCTGGCGGGCGACGTAGTCCTCGCGCTTGCCGAGCTCGCCGAGGCCCACCGAGTCGGGGTCGACCGCGTGGATCGCGACGAGCGTGTCGATGACGCGCTCGCCGATCGCACGGCGGTCGCCCTCCTCGAAGTACTCCTCGGACTCAGCCTTCGACCGAAGGACCGGCCCGTTGACCCACTCCATGACGTAGAACGCAGCCCCGTCGTTCACGGACTCGTCCTCGCAGATCCCGACGGTCGGCGCGACCGGCACGTCGGTGCCCGCGAGCGCCGAGATGATGCGGTGCTCGCGGCCCATGTCGTGGGCGGAGGAGAGCGTCTTCCCGAGCGGCGGGCGGCGAAGCGCCCACCGGCCGCCCGCGGCGTCGACCACGTCGTAGGTCAGGTTCGAGCGGCCGCCCGAGATCTTGTCGAACGCTAGCGGGAGCTCCACGCCCGCTACGTTGGCGGCAAACCACCCCTCGACGCCCTCGGCGTCGATCCCGTCGGGCGCGGCCTCGGTAGCCTGCGGCTCCTCCATGGCGGCGAAGGCTCTCATAGTCGACTTCGGCGGCGTCCTCACGACCTCGGTCTGGGACAGCTTCGCCGACTTCTGCACGGAGAAGGGACTTCAGGAGGACGCGGTGAAGCGGCTCTTCAAGGAGGACCCCGAGGCGCTCACCGAACTACGGGGCCTGGAAACCGGGAAGATCGAGGAGCGCGACTTCGAGCTGCGCTTCGCGGAGCGGCTCGGGCTCGACGACGCCAGCGACCTCATCGACAGCATGTTCCGCGGGATGCTCCCGGAGCCGCGGATGGTGGGCATCGTGGAGGGCGCACGCGAGTGCGGCGTCAAGACCGGCCTGATCTCGAACTCGTGGAGCACCGGTCACTACGACCGCGAGCTCCTCGGCAAGCTGTTCGACGACGTCGTCATCTCCGCCGACGTCGGCCTCCACAAGCCGGACCCGGCGATCTACCGCCTCTCGTGCGAGCGGCTCGAGATCGACCCCGCGGAGGCGGTCTTCGTCGACGACCTGCGCGAGAACATCGCCGGCGCGGAGGCGGTCGGGATGGTCGGCGTGCTGCACCGCGATCCCGACGAGACCCGGGACCAGCTCGAGGAGCTCTTCGGACTGCCCCTATCCGCTGCCGGCAGCAAGTAGCGCGACGCCGCCGAGGGCCACGAACACGCCGGCTTGCTGCACGCCCGCAAGCCGCTCGCCGAGCACGAACCGCGCAAGCAGAACCGTGACCGCCGAGTAGAGCGAGCCGGCGACCGCGACGAGGGAGAGCAGCCCGTGGTTCGTCGCCAGCGCGAACAGGGTGTTGGCTCCGACGTCGAAGACCCCGATCACGGCCACGGCCGGGAGAATCGACCGGTCGGGCGGGAAGTCCGGCTTGATCGCCAGCGCCGCCGCGAGGAGCACGGCCACGCCCCCCACACGGGCGCAGACGATCGTCCAGGCAGGGTTCGACGGGCTCGCGAGATCGAGCCCGAGGAAGAAGACGCCGAAGCCCAACCCGGCAAGCGCCGCGAGGCCGACGGAGGCCGCCGTCGCCTTGCGCCATTCCGGGTCGGGCTCCCGCGCGACCAGAACCGCGCCGGCGAACGCCAGCACCGCCCCCGCAGCCTGAAGGGCGCTGGGAGAGTCGCCTCGGGCGATGCCGACGAGCACTGGGACCGCGATCCCGAGCGCGCCGATGGTCGCCACCACCGAGATCGAGCCGAGGGCCATCGCCCGGTAGAACGCCCCGAGGCCGAGCGCCGATGCGGCGCCGGCGCCGATGGCGATCGCGATCTCGCGCCCGGAGAGCGAGTCGCCGCCGGCAACCACCGCCACAAGGAGCGCCAGCACGAGACCGATCGGCTGGCTCACGAGGAGCACCGCGAGCGCGGACGAGCGGCGGCTCGTGAGGCCGCCGAGGAAGTCGGAGATCCCCCAGGCGACGCTCGAGCCGAGGGCTAGGACTACGCCGAGCACCGTGTCCGTCGCTGGCGGCCCGGCTCTGGCGAGCGAAAACCGAGCAGGACGCGGACGCAGGGAGGCCTAATAGCTAGAGCTATTTGGCCGACCGAGGACAAAGGACTGCGAAGGTTTGCAGCCGCCAGAACGGGTCGGCCAGCGACTGACGCGGTGCTCAGCATGACGAGGAGTGGCGCAGGAGGCCGTCGAGGCTGAAGCGGGCCACGACGGACACCGGCCCGGGCCGCTTCGCCTCGACGCGCGTCCAGGCGCCGTCGCGAGTGACGCAGGCCGAGCCCGAGGAGACCTCCCAGTACGGCGTGTAGTGGATCCGCACCCGGTAGGACCCGGGGCGGCGGACCGCGAGCGAGAAGTCGGCCGCACCGACATGCTCGAGGCGCGCGCCGGCGGGCGCGAGCAGCGGGGTTGGGCGCAGCACCCGGTAGAGCGTCCAGTCGGCGCTTCGCCACAGCTCGCGCAGGTACGGCAGCCCGCGGCCGATCAGGGCGGCCTCGTCCTCGCCGATGTAGTCGAGCTTGGCGTCCGGGACCGCCACATAAGAGACGGCTCGATCGCCGAGCCAGCGGCGGTAGGAGCGCGGGGTCAGGCGCCCGCCGGTGAAGAGGTGGATGTCGGGGGCCTCGATCTGGCGCAGCCAGCCGCGGGCGAGCGGATACCGCGGAGCGACGTAGTTCGACTCCCAGCGGTCGTGCGTCGGTGGGATCTCGATCCGGACCGGGCCCCGCACCACGTGGCCGAGCTCAGCGAGGAGCGGGTCGTAGAAGGAGCGCTCGACCGCCGGGTCGCCGCTCTGGTCGACGAAGTCCCGAACGGGCGCCACCCACTGCCAGTAGAGGAGCGGGAGGGCAAGGAGGGCGAGGGCCAGGGGTCGCCGCCTGAAAAGCACCAGCGCGAGGAGCGGCCCGGCGAGGATCGAGCCGAGGCGGGTGACGTTCGCTCCGACCGGCGACTGCACGATCAGGAAGAGGGTGCAGAGGAGCCCGTAGGCGACGGCCCCCTGCCGCAGCCAGCTCTCCTCGCGGGGCACCAGCACCAGCACCGCGACCACGAAGAGCGGCACGGGCAGATACGCCGTGAACGCGAACGGGAACCAGCCCGGAGTGGAGAACGCGAGCGAGACGGCCGCCGTCGCCGCGAGCGCGGCGAGCGCGGTGATGGTCGCGGGCCGGCGATAGGCCGGGCTCACCCACGCCGCCACGGCAGCGGCGAAGGCGACGAACAGGCCCGCCACCGGGCTCGTCACCGAGGCGAGCACGGCGAGCGCTGCCGCCCACCCCGTTCGGGGCTCGGACAGCGCCCAGATCGAAGCGAGCGCCACGGCGAGCCCGAGCGCGAACGTTATCCGCCCCGAGACGAGGTTCGTCGCCGTCGAGGCGCCGAACCAGGCGACGGCGAGCCCGGCGCGGTCGCCGTACCGCCGCCGGGCGATCAGGCCGAAGAGCGCCCCCGCGGCGACCGCCGCGAGCGCCCCGAGCAGGCGCGGCCCCAGGAGCGCCCCGAGCGGCGGGTAGACGAGGCTGTACCCCAGCAGGGAGTGCCCGGAGTACCAGTAGTCGTTCCAGATCAGGTACCCGTGCGATGAGAAGAGGTCGGCGCGGAATGCCTGCGCGGCGAGGTCCGCGGGCGACGGCGCGACGACGAGGTAGGCGACGGCGAGGGCCGCGGCGGCGAGCAAGGCGCGGGTTAGCTTATGTAGGTGTTCACGCCCATCGAACCGGCGGACCTCGCCGGTTACCTCGCGCGCTTCGGGCACGCGCTGTCGGAGTTCGAGGCGGCGATCGCCAACATCGGGTGGGGCTCCCTGGCGCTCGCGCTCGGGCTTTCGCTTGCCCTTCAGCTCTCGCGGGCCCACGCCTGGGCCAACGCCCTGCGCGCCGCCTATCCGGACCAGCGGGTCCCGGAGATCCGCGTGGCGGGATCGTTCCTCGTCGGCGCCGGCCTCAACGGCATCCTGCCGGCCCGCGGCGGCGACGCCGTGAAGATTCTGCTCGCCAAGCGCTCGATCGAGGGCTCGGCGTACCCGTCGATCATCTCCTCCTTCGGAGTGCTCGCCCCGTTCGACTTCGTCCTCGGGGTTCTGGTGCTCATCTACGCGTTCACGCAGGGGCTACTTCCCCGCCCGCCGCAGATCCCCGACCTGCCCGCCTTCGACGTCGCGTGGTGGGCCGGCCACCTGCAGCTCACGGTGATCATCCTCGCCGTCATCGTGGCGATCGTGACCGTGCTCCTCGGCGTCTACGGCCGGAGGGTCGAGTCGTTCTGGGACAACCTGAAGCAGGGCCTCGCGATCTTTCGCCAGCCAGGCCGCTACGTGCGGGAGGTGGCGGCCTGGCAGGCCGTCGGGTTCTGCCTGCGCTTCGCCTCCTTCTGGTTCTTCCTCGACGCCTTCCACATCGGTGGCTCGTTCCAGAACGTCCTTCTGGTGATGAGCGTGCTCGCCATCAGCGGCGCCCTGCCGTTCACGCCCGGCGGCGTCGGCGCCCAGCAGGCCCTATTGGTCGCGACCCTCGCCGGCGCGTCGCGCGCGGCCGTCCTCTCCTACTCGGTTGGCCAGCAGATCGCGCTCACCGCCTGGTCGCTCCTGATCGCGTTCGGAACGCTGCTGCTGGTCTTCCACGTCACCGACTGGCGGCGGCTCGTCCGCGAGGGCGAGGCCGCGCGCGCCGAGGGGAGCTAACCCTTCGCGAACTCCACCCGGATCTGCTTGCCCTCGAGCTTCGTGCCGTCGAGGCGCTCGAGCGCCTGCTCGGCATGCTCCGCGTCGAGGTCGACGAACGAGAAGCGCTCGAGCACGCGGATGTCGCCGATCGCGTCCTCGGGGATCACGGCGCCCTCCGTCAGGGCCCACCTGACACCGTCCTCGTCGATCCCGCTGCGCTGCCCGCGGTTGATGAAGAGCTTCACGTGGTCGTTTGCAGGCTCGAGCTTCTCGCGGTCGCGGTGGAGCTTTGGGTGCTTGGCGATCGCGTGCTCGCGCCGGCGCGGGCGCGGCGCGTGCTCGATCCGCTCGTCGGGCGGCTCCCACTCGCCGATGCGAGTCCTCACGTCGCGCTCGATGCGGGCGATCTCTTCGACCTGAGCCGGGGTGACGAAGGTGATCGCCCGCCCGGTCCGCCCCACCCGGCCTGTCCGCCCGATCCGGTGCACGTAGGTCTCCGAGACGTCGGGCACGTCGTAGTTGATGACGTGGGTGACGTGCTCGATGTCGAGGCCGCGGGCCGCGACGTCGGTCGCGACCAGGAGGCGGAGCTTGTGGTTCTTGAACTGAAGCATCACCCCGTCGCGCTGGCCCTGTGAGAGATCGCCGTGGAGGGCCTTGGTCCGAAGCCCCCGGTTGCTGAGCGCCTCGTCGAGCTTGCGGGTGCCGATCTTCGTGCGGCAGAAGATGATTGCCTGCTCGGGCTCCTCGGCCTTCAGCACTTCGATCAGCCGGCCCACCTTCTCCTTCGCCTGCACCTCGACGTAGGCCTGCTCGATCGCGTCGACCGTGAGCTGCTTCGGGGTGACGCGGATCGTCACCGGGTCGTACATGTACTTGTCGGCCAGACGCTCGACGGGCGGCGGGATCGTCGCCGAGAACAGCGACGTCTGCCTGCCCGCCGGGCAGATCCGGAGGATCCTCTCGACGTCCTCGATGAACCCGAGGTCGAGCATCTCGTCAGCCTCGTCGAGCACGACGTAGCGCGCCGCGTCGAGCTGCAGCGACCCGCGTCCGAGCAGGTCGAGCATGCGCCCGACCGTCGCGACCACGACGTGGGCGCCGCCGCGGAGGCGGGATGTCTGGGTCGCCACGGCCTGGCCGCCGAAGACGGCAAGTACCTCGATGTCCAGGTGCTCGGCGAACGAGCGAAGCGCCTGCGTCACCTGAATGCAGAGCTCGCGAGTCGGCGTCAGGACGATCGCCTGCGTGTCGTTTGAGTCTGGATCGAGATAGGTGAGGAGCGGAAGTCCGAACGCAGCGGTCTTCCCGGTGCCGGTCTGAGCCTGCCCGATCACGTCGTGCCCGGCGAGGAGCTCGGGGATCGCCTGCTCCTGGATCGGCGTCGGCTCGGAGAAGCCGAGCTCGCCGATGGTTTGAAGAAGGTTCTCGGGGAGTCCGAGGTCGGCGAACGTCGTCATGCGGCTGGGTCGAGCAGGAGCTTGCCCTCGGTCTTCCGCGCCGCGATGTCCTCGAGCGCCTGCCGCGCGTCGGAGAGCGGGTAGACGCCGCCGACCACCACTTCCAACTCGCCGGCGGCGACCGCGCCCAAAAGCTCGCCGATCCCGGCGCGAAGCTCGTCCAGGCGGGTGAAGAGGTGCACGAGCCAGAAGCCGACCACGGCGCGGCTGGTGCGCATGAGGTCACCCGTTCGGACCTCGTTCTGCTCTCGCGAGGCGATCCCGAAGGTCACCAGGCGCCCGAATGGCGCCAGGGCCTCCAGGCAGGCGTCGAAGATCGAGCCGCCCGCCATCTCGAGCACCACGTCGACCGGCGTGCCCTCGTTCGCCTCGACGATCCGCTCGGTGAGATCGTCGGCGCGGGAGTCGACCGCGGCGTCGGCGCCCAGCCTCATCGCGAGCTCGCGCTTCGGCTCGCTCGAGGCGAGCGCGATCACCCGCCCGGCGCCGAAGCGCTTCGCGAGCTGAACGGCGAGCGAGCCGGTGCCGCCACCGGCCGCGCCGACCACGACGGTCTCGCCCTCGGCGAGCTTCGCGGAGATGCGCAGCAGGCTGCGCGCCGTGAGCCCCTGAAGCAGCAGGCCGGCCGCCTGATCGTCGGAGACCTCATCGGGGATCGGCACCAGGTTCGACTCCGGCACGGCCACGCTCTGGGCGTAGCCGCCGGTGGGGAGAAGGGCAGCGACGCGGCGGCCGTCGGGCGTGCGCCCGGCGATCTCGCCCCCGGGCGTCAGCGGAAGGCTCTGCTTCGCCAGGTAGTCGTCGCGGATCGCGTGCGTGTCGGCGAAGTTCACGCCGGAGCGCGCGACCTCGACGACGAGCTCACCGTCGCCCGCCTCGGGATCGGGCACGTCTGCGTACCTGACAACCTCCGGGCCGCCGAACTCCTCGATGAGGATCGCCTTCACTGGCCGATCAGTCTGTCAGAGCCCCGCTGCGAAGCTCCGAGAACACCGCCGTCTGCCCCCGCTCCCCCATCGCCTCGTCGGCGATCACGTGCGAGACCGCGTTGATCAGCGCGAGGTGCGTGAAGGCCTGCGGGAAGTTGCCGAGATGGGCGCCGCTATCGGCGTCGAGCTCCTCCGCGTAGAGGCCGAGGGGGCCCGCCGCGGAGAGCAGGCGCCGGCAGAGCCGCTGCGCGTGGTGGCGGGCGCCGATCTCCGAGAGGGCCGAGACGAGCCAGAACGAGCAGATGAGGAAGGTGCCCTCGCGCGCGCCGCCGAGCCCGTCGTCGGTCTCGTCGGGCCGGTAGCGGAGGACCAGGCCGTGATCGGTGAGCTCATCGGAGACGGCCACCACGGTCGCCCGGACCCGCTCGTCGTCGGGGGGAAGGAAGCGCACCAGGGGGACGAGCAGCGTGGAGGCATCGAGCGCGTCGGTCGCGTAGTGCTGCCGGAAGACCCCGCGCTCGGACACCCCTCGCGTCAGGATCTCCTCGCGCACCGCGTTGGCCGCCTCCGCCCAGCGCTTGGCGTGCGCGTCCTCGCCGTGCGTTCGGGCGAGGCGGGCGCCGCGGTCGAATGCCACCCAGGCCATGAGCTTCGAGGAGACGTAGTGCTGCGGCTCGCCTCGGGCCTCCCAGATCCCCTGGTCGGGCTCGCGCCAGGTCTCAAGCGCCCCCTCGACCTGCTCCCGGATCAGCGCCCATGCGTCCTCCGCCAGTCCTTCGCGCGTGAGCGAATGGATGTAGGCGGCGTCCAGGAGGGCGCCGTAGACGTCGTTCTGGCGCTGGTCGAACGCGCCGTTGCCGATCCGCACCGGCTGTGCGTCGCCGTAGCCGGAGAGGTGGTCGAGCGTCGACTCCGTGAGGTCGACCTCCCCCTGGATCCCGAACATGATCTGCGATTCGGGGCCGAGGCCGGACATCACCCGGCTGACGAAGCCCATGAACTCGGTCGCCTCGTGGTCGAAGCCGATCGTGTGGAGGGCCCACAACGTGAAGGACGCGTCGCGGATCCACGTGTAGCGGTAGTCCCAGTTGCGCTCACCGCCGGGGGTCTCGGGGAGCGAGGTCGTCCCGGCGGCCACGAGCGCTCCCGTGGGCCTGTAGGTCAGCCCCTTCAGGACGAGCGCCGAGCGCTGGAGGTAGGCCGTCCACTCGTGATCGGGGAATTTCCCGCTCTCGACCCATCGCCGCCAGAAGGCCGCGGCCTCCTCGATCATCGCCGAGGCGGCGTCGCTCGAGGCCGGCGGCGTGGCGTCCTCGTGCCAGCTGTAGGCGCAGTAGCACGACTCGCCGGCGCGCAACGTGCGCTGGCCGATGGCCGAGTGGCCCTGGATGCTCAGGTCGAGGTCCGTGTCGAGCCGGTGCGTGGCGATGCTCCCGTGCGCGACCGCGGAGCCTGCCCCGGTGAGCTCCCACGACGGCCGCACCCGTCCGTAGTCGAAGTGCGGCTCGCAGACGAGCGTCACGTCCGCCCTCCCCTCGAGGCAGGTCGCCACCCGCACCAACGTGTGGCGCGAGTCGCAGTCGGATTGATGCTCGAAGTTCTGCTCGATCGCCATGGCGGAGCGGACACGAGACCCAGCCGTGCTCGCTCATCCAGTCAGCCTCGAGCACGTTGGTTCCCGGCAGGTAGCGGCGCGAGATCGGCGCGCGCACGCGAGTGGGCCCGAAGCACAGCGCTCCGGCGCGGCGGTCGAGCATTGCCCCGAACACGCTCGGTCCGTCGAACCGGGGTGTGCACATCCACTCGATGGCGCCGTCCGGCGCGACGAGCGCGCAGGTCTCGCAGTCGGTCAGGAAGCCGTAGTCGGCGATCGGGGGAAGCTCTCGGACGCGGCTGGGGGCGGCTCGGGGGAAGTCATGGCCGCGTAGGATGCCGCGCCGTGTCTTTGACCGTCGTCGGATCCATCGCTTTCGACTCCGTGCGGACCCCGTTCGGGGAGCGCGACCGCATGCTCGGCGGCTCCGCGGTGCACTTCGCGCTCGCGGCCAGCATGTTCACCGACGTTCACGTCGTCGGCCCTGTCGGCGACGACTTTTCCGACGAGCACGTCGAGCTGCTGCGCTCGCGCGGGGTCGACGTAACCGACGTCGAGCGGGTCGCCGGGGGCGAGACGTTCTTCTGGCGGGGCCACTACGAGCACGACCTGAACGTCGCCCACACCGACGACACCCAGCTGAACGTCTTCGGGGAGTTCGAGCCAAAGCTCTCCGACGGCTCGCGCTCGGCCGACACCCTGTTCCTGGGGAACATCCAGCCGGAGCTCCAGCGGCAGGTGCGCTCCGCGTGCGACGGGACGCGCCTCGCGGGGCTCGACTCGATGAACCTCTGGATCGAGACCGCGCGCGACTCCCTCGCCGCGGCGATCTCCGAGGTCGATTGCCTCCTCCTGAACGACGCGGAGATCCGAGAGCTCACCTCAGAGCCCAACCTCGCCAAGGCCGCCCGGGCCGTGATGGAGATGGGACCGCGCGTCGTGGTCGCCAAGCGCGGCGAGTACGGCGCCGCGCTATTCACGGCCGATGGGTTCTTCGCTCTGCCAGGCCTTCTGCTCGAGGACGTCCGCGACCCGACCGGCGCGGGCGACAGCTTCGCCGGCGGCTTCCTCGGCTACCTCGACCGCGAGGGGGCCGACGCCAGCGCGGGCCACGACACCCTGCGGCGCGCGATGGCCTACGGCACCGTCCTGGCCTCATTCAACGTCGAGGACTTCGGGACGGAGCGCGTCGCGCGCCTGGAGCGCGACGAGGTTGAGGCACGGCTCGCCGAGCTCGAGCAGCTCACCCGCATCTCCGCGGTCTGAGGCCGCGCAGCAACCACGCGACTGGTGGCCCGCCGTCGCGGATTCTCAGGAAACTCCCAGGCTTCTCAGCGATCATCGAGGCATGCCCGACAGCGCGCCCAGGGTGGTCGTCGTCGACGACGAGCGGAACATCGCCGAGCTTGTGTCGATGGCGTTGCGCTACGCGGGCCTCGAGACGCGGACGGCCGGCAGCGGGCGCGAGGCGATCGCGGCGTGCGAGGAGGTCCGGCCGCAGGTCGTGATCCTCGACGTGATGCTCGGCGACGACCTCGACGGCTTCGAGGTCGCAAGGCGCCTTCGCGACCGGGGCATCGACGCCCCGATCATCTTCCTCACCGCGCGCGACACCACCGAGGACAAGGTCCGCGGCCTCTCGCTCGGCGGCGACGACTACGTCACGAAGCCGTTCAGCGTCGAGGAGCTCGTGGCAAGGGTGCGGGCGATCCTTCGCCGCGCCGGCGCGGCTGAGACCGAGACCCGGCTCGCCTTCGAGGACCTGGAGCTCGACGAGGACACGCGCGAGGTGTTCCGCGCCGGCGAGCCGATCGATCTCACCGACACGGAGTTCCGGCTCCTTCGCTACCTGATGCTGAACCCGCGGCGGGCGCTGACCCGCGCCCAGATCCTCGACCACGTGTGGCAGTACGACTTCGGCGGCGATGGCCGCGTGCTCGAGACCTACATCAGCTACCTGCGCAAGAAGGTCGACGCCTCGGGCCCGCCGCTGATCCACACGATCCGCGGGGTCGGCTACTCGCTGCGGGTGCTGCGCTGATGCCTCGCCGCGCCCGGCTCATGCTCGGCCTCGTCGCCACGGCGGCGATCGGCCTCATCATCGTCGACGGCGTCTTCTACCTCGAGCTTCGGAGCTACCTCTACCAGCAGGTCGACCAGCAGGTGACCTCGGCTATCGAGCCGGTCGGCCGCGCCCTGGCCTTCAGCCCCGACAGCTCGAGGCCCGTTCCGGCACCGCTCGCCCCGGCACGTCCTCCTCCCGGCGTCCCGCGCATCCCGTTCCGCGGCGGGGCGCCCCCCGGAGGGCCGCCCGGCCAGCTCGAAACGCCCCCCGGCACCTACGGGGTGGTCCTCTCCGGCGGCAAGGTGGTGAAGCGCGCTCCCTTCTCCTACGGGGAGCGAGGCCTGCCGCGACCCGTGCTCCCGGCGCAGCCGCCGATCTCGACGAGTCCCGACTCGCTGGACGTGTTCACGACTGCCGCCACGACGGGCTCGTCCGGGTTCCGCGCGGCGGCGGTTCGGCTTCCGGGAAGCTCCCGAACGCTCGTGGTCGCGGTTCCGCTCGGCGACACCGACCAGACACTGGCCCATGTGCGCTTGATCGGCCTCATCGTCTCGGGCGTCGTCCTCGCCGCCCTCGCCGCGCTCGGATGGTGGGTGATCAGGGTCGGCCGGATCCACGGAGCGCTCGCCGAGCGCGAGGCGAGCGAGAAGCGGATGCGGAGGTTCCTCGCCGACGCCTCACACGAGCTCCGAACGCCGCTGGCGTCGATCCGCGGCTACTCGGAGCTCTTCCGGCTCGGCGCCGACGCCGACCCCGACGACCTGCGGACGGCGATGCGGCGAATCGAGGACGAGTCGGCGCGCATGGGCGTGCTCGTGGACGACCTCCTGACGCTGGCGCGCCTCGATGAGGTCCGCGAGCCTCGGCGTGAGCCGGTCGACCTCGCCGAGATTGCCGCCGACGCGGCCGAGGACGCACGCGCGAGCGCGCCGAGCCGCTCGGTCAAGCTCGACGTCGCCGGCGATGGCGGCACCGAGGTGCGGGGCGACCCCGGTCAGCTCCGCCAGGTCGCGGCCAACCTGCTCGCGAACGCCATTGCGCACACGCCCGACGGCACCCCGGTAGAGGTCACGGTGACCGGTGCCCCCGACGAGGTCGAGATCAGGGTGCGGGACCATGGCCCGGGCCTGCCCGACGGCGCCGCCGCGCAGGTCTTCGATCGCTTCTGGAGCAAGCGCGGCGGCGGGGCCGAGAACGGGGGCGGATCCGGCCTGGGCCTGTCCATCGTGGCGACCGTCGCCAAAGCGCACGGCGGCCGCGCCGGGGCGGCGAACGCGCCGGACGGCGGCGCGGTCTTCACGGTCACGCTGCCCCGCCGCGCGTCGGTCCCTACAGCCTGATTGCCACGAGCGCGATGGCCAGCGCCGGCAGTGCCACCGACAGCGCTCGCAGCGTGCCCAGCGCCCGCAGCGCGCCGTCGAGGGGCGACGCGAGCCGTGCCGCGTCGAGCTCAACCACCGACCCGTCGGCGAGCCGCTGCTCGCCGCGGACGGACGTCGTTCGCCGGCGGAGCTCGCGTACCGGCGTCGAGAGGCGCCGCTGGGCGACGCTGAGCCAGAAGCAGGCGCCCACCACGGCCGCGCCCGCCACAGCCTCGCCGGCGGTGTGCACCCCGAGCGCGTTCGACCACCAGCCCACGAGCGCCGGGAACGCCCCCCACGCGGCCGCGAACCAGAAGTCGGTGTGGAACCGGCCGCCGGCGAGCTCGAGGTTGTACGCCGGGACGAGGAAGGCGCCGAGCGCCACCAGCGGCAGGAGCGACGCCGAGACGACGAAGCAGCCCGCGACGCCGATCCCCACGGCGCCGCCGAGCCCCATGACCGCGATGGCTACGAGCGCCCGGTCGCTCAGGGCGGTTCCCAGAGGGCGGCCGTGAAGCTCGTCGAGCGCGTGCGCGCTCAACCCCACCGCCAGGAAGAAGGCCGCGAGCGCCGCCACGAGCCGGTCCGCGTGGATCTCCGGCGCCGCCGCCGCGCCGAGCGCCACGTAGCTCAGGTGCCAGAGCGTGTAGGGCGGGTGGAGGATCGTGGCAATGTCGCGCCAGCCCCCGGGGCGCAGCGCGTAGAAGGCGGGCCCCCGAGCCGCTCGCTCGGGGGCGCCTCAGCCGCCATCGCGCGTGCCCCAGATCACGACTCCGCCGCCGACGCTCATCCGCCGCACGCGGACCTCGCGGAGGCCAGCCTCACGCCAGAGCTCGAGCTGGCGCTCGAGGGGCCAGCTCCCGTACAGCCCCTCGATGCTCGGGCCGAGAAAGCGGCCCACGCGCCACCACTCGCGGCCCCCGAGCGCGAACCCGGCGGCCGGCAGCAGCGCTCGCGTGTAGAGGCGCCAGAGCGGGCGCCAGAGCGGCGGGTCGGGAAGACCGAACTCCAGCGAGGCGACGCGCCCGCCGGGCCTCACCACCCGCGCCAGCTCGGCCAGCGTCGCCGCTGGGTCCTCGACGTAGCGAAGCAGATAGGTGAAGGTCAGATGGTCGAACTCGCCGTCACCGAACGGCAGCGACTCCGCCTCACCGCGAACCAGCTCGACGCGCGCGGCAAGCGCCGCGTCGCGCTCGATCCGCCGCCGTGCCCCGGCGAGCATGTCGGCGCTCTGGTCGAGGCCGACGACGCGGCAGCCGTAGCGCCGCACGAGCTCACGCGCGACGAGCCCGGTGCCGGTGGCGACGTCGAGGACCCGGCCGTCGGCGGTGGCGCCGACCGCCGCCACCATCGCCCGCCGCCAGCGCGGGTCCTGGCCGAAGCTGAGGAGCGCGCCCAGGGCGTCGTAACGGGCCGGAAGCCCGGAGAAGAGGTCGAGGGCGTGTTGCTTGCGCGTGCTGGTCGAGGTCGCGGCTATGGCGCCGAGCCTAGTCCTCGCTCGCCGGCGGCTGGGGCGCGTCGGCGCCGACGGTCTCGGCTACCGTCTGGATCGCGGTGCGCTCGGCGTCGCTCACTCGCTCACCCGACATGCCCATGAAGCCCTCGCGGTGCGCCTCGGCGACCCGCTCGGCGAGGCCGACGATGAAGCGTCCGTACTCGGAGACCTCACCCGGGTCGGCCTTGCTGCGAAGGAGCGCGACCGCGTGCTGCACGTTCTCCAGGAGGTGCGCCTCCATCTGCTCGACCGATGGCATCCGCGTCTTGTCGACCTCGGGCTTGGTCGAGACGATCTCGTCGATCAGCTGGCTGCCGCCGGGCTGCTGCTTCGCCTTGGCGTAAGCCTTGGCCATCGAGAAGCTCTCGCGGATTGATCCGCCCTTCTGCGAGAAGGCGACGTACATCCCTGCGCTCGGCGGGCCCTGGAGGATCGTCGTCCACTCATCGTCGGTGAAATCGGTCTTGGCCGTCATTCGCGTCTCCTTTTGGGGGTTGGTGCGAGCGAACCTTACGGTCCCTACCCTCCCGCCCTCCTCGTGACCCCACTCGACGCGCTCGCCATCCTCGTCGCCGGGGTCGCCGCCGGCACCATCAACACGATCGTCGGCAGCGGCACCCTGATCACCTTTCCGGTGCTGATCTCGCTCGGCTGGGCGCCGGTGACGGCGAACGTGTCCAACAACATCGGCCTCGTTCCGGGGGCGCTCACGGGGACGATCGGCTACCGGCGCGAGCTCTCTGGACAGCGTTCGCGGGCGAGGAGCCTGGCGCCGTTCTCGGCCCTGGGCGCGGCCGCGGGGGCGGCGCTCCTGCTGGTGCTGCCGGCCTCGGCCTTCGAGGCGATCGTGCCCGCCTTCATCGCGATCGCGATCGTGCTCGTCGCCCTGCAGCCGCGGATCGACCGCGCCCTCGCGCACCGCCGGCGCACCGGCGCGGAGCACGGGGCGAGCCTGCGGGCCGCCACCGGCGTCACCGGCGTCTACGGCGGCTACTTCGGGGCGGCCCAGGGGATCCTGCTGATGGCGCTCTTCGGCGTCGCGCTCCCTCAGGACCTCCAGCGCTCAAACGCACTCAAGAACCTGTTGTCGACGATCGTGAACCTCGTCGCCGGAATCGTGTTCGTCTTCGCCGCGCACGTCGACTGGGCGGTGGTGGCCCTGATCGCGGCCGGCTCGATCGTCGGCGGCTACCTCGGCGCGCGCTACGGCCGCCGGCTCTCGCAGCCGCGGCTCCGCGCGCTGATCGTGGTCGTCGGCCTGGCTGCGATCGCGCGCCTGCTCATCGGGTAATAACGGGCTAGCTGCGAGAATGCGCGTGACAAGAAGAACTTGACGTAGAGGAGAGGCCGATGGCGACCAAAGAGAAGACGCAGGCCCAGGACGGCAACGTCGCGACAGCCGACGCCGACACGCTGACCGTCACCGACAACCGCACGGGCGAGATCTACGAGATGGAGATCGCGGACGGCACCGTCCGCGCGATGGACTTCCGCCAGATCAAGGTCTCCGACGACGACTTCGGCCTCATGACCTACGACCCGGCGTTCACCAACACGGCGTCGTGCCGCTCGGCGATCACGTTCATCGACGGCGAGAAGGGGATCCTCCAGCACCGCGGCATCCCGATCGAGCAACTGTGCGAGCGCTCGACCTACCTCGAGGTCGCCTACCTGCTGATCTTCGGCGAGCTGCCGACCCAGCCGCAGCTCGAGCGCTGGGTCTTCGACGTCACCCACCACACCTTCGTCCACGAGGACATCAAGAACCTCTTCGAGACCTTCCGCTACGACGCGCATCCGATGGGGATGCTGCTCTCCGGCGTCGGCGCCCTCTCGACCTTTTACCCGGACGCGAAGCGCATCGACGACCCCGAGGAGCGCTACATGGCGGCGATCCGGCTGATCGCCAAGGTCCCGACGCTGGCCGCCTTCGCCTACCGCCACAACATGGGCCTCCCCTACGTCTACCCCGACAACGAGCTCGACTACGCCGGCAACTTCAAGTCGATGCTGTTCAAGAAGACCGAGATGCGCTACGAGCCCGACCCCCGGCTCACCAAGGCCCTCGACGTCCTCTTCATCCTCCACGCCGACCATGAGCAGAACTGCTCGACGAACGCCGTGCGCAGCGTCGGCTCCTCGCAGGTCGACCCCTACTCCGCGGTCGCCGCCGGCGTCGCCGCGCTCTACGGCCCGCTCCACGGCGGCGCCAACGAGGCGGTGCTGCGGATGCTGCGGCGGATCGAGTCGGTCGACAACATCCCCGACTTCCTCTCGAAGGTGAAGGAGCGCGAGGAGAAGCTCATGGGCTTCGGCCACCGCGTCTACAAGAACTACGACCCCCGCGCGCGGATCATCCAGAAGCACATGGACGACGTCTTCGAGGCGACGGAGTACAACCCGCTCGTCGAGATCGCCCGCGAGCTCGAGAAGCACGCCCTCGACGACGAGTACTTCACCGACCGCAAGCTCTACCCGAACGTCGACTACTACTCGGGGATCATCTACGAGGCGCTGCAGATCCCGACCGACATGTTCACGGTCATCTTCGCCATTCCGCGCACCTCCGGCTGGGTGGCGCAGTGGATGGAGCTGAACGACGATTCCGAGCAAAAGATCGCCCGACCGCGCCAGATCTACACGGGCTACCGCGACCGCGACTACGTCCAGGTCGCCGACCGCGTGGGCCCGGAGAAGATCACGGGCCCGCCCGCGCGCCGGCCGAAGCGCCAGCGCCGCGGGGCTTAGGTCGTCCCGGTGAACGAAACCTCACGGACTTTCGACCCGCGCGGAACCCTCTGGTCGCCGGCCGGGTCGAGCTCAACACGGTGACGTTCGAGGGCCTGAGGGAGCTCGGGCTATCCGTCACGCAGGCGACGCGATTGATCGGGCGGCGCGACGCCTGGGGAGGCTTCTCATCCCCGGCTGACATCAACTCGATACCAGGGTTTCCCGCGGCCCAGAGGCGCGAGCTTCTCGAACGGGTCTACGTCGACCCGGCACTCGCGCACCGGCAAGCCTGAAACGCGATACTCGCCCGGTGCCTCGATGGCGCCTGACGATCCGCCACGGCTCGGCCGTCCGCAAGGACGACTTCGCCGATCTCAACGGTGCCGTGGCGGCGATGCGAGCGGCGGCGGCGTCGATTGCTCGCGAGGGACCGCTCTCGACGGCGCAGGGATTCCGCGAGTACGACCCGGCCGAGCGGGTCGCCGCCAGGCTCGAGCTCTCGAGCGGCGGCGCCTGGCGCGGCCGCGAGGCGGGCATCGACGTCATGGGGGACGGAGCGCTGATCCCGTATTCGGGCGTTGTCCGCAAACGACGGCTCGATGGTCGAACTCCCGAGCAGGCGTTCGAGGCGGTTGAGGCGGCGCTGCGATGACCGACGCACAGGTCCCAAGGGGAAGTTATGCCGCGGGTCGTAGGGCTCTGCTCCCCCGGGGGGCAGAGCCGCCGCTCAAGATCTACGTCAACGGCATCGAGCAGATCGAGGGCAGCGACTATTCGATCCGAGGACGTGAGGTTGTCTTCGCGCGCCCGATCCTCAAAGAGCAGAAGCTCTCTGGCCTCCGGTGGCTGGTGATGCTGATCGGAGTTGTAGGTACGTACCGAAAGAACGAGACGGTTGACATCGAGTATCAGTCGGGCGCGGGCACGAAGCTCGCCTCCGACGTGGAGATCATCCCCGACCGCAACTGAGATCAAGCTCTGGGAGCTGCGGACGCGCGCGATCAGCCCGAGGGCAAGCCTAGAGTCTCGCTCGATGGCACCCGGAGAGAACGAGTGGGTCGCCGAGGAGGTCGAAAGCGGGCGCTGAACGGCCAGCTGAACCTCAACCGCTGCCGCCGCTGCCGCCCTCGGCGCCGGCGGGGGATCCGGACCCCGACGGAGATGCCGGGAGGGCGACTCGCGACGCCGAGGCGGGGTCAAGTGAGATGCAGCGGGTTCATCAGCTCGACCTCGGGGCGCAAACCGCCTGAGGCGATCTGCGCTCGGACGCGCAGTACGAGCGGTGCGCTCAGGGCCGCGAAAAGCTCTCATACGCGCGCCATGACAGCTTCGGCGCCAGGTTCGCGTGGCGGAGGCCGAAGGCGTAGCAGGTTTCACAGGCGCCGGAATGGCCCGTGTCGCGCCAGTTGTACCAGTAGACGCGGGTGATGTGAAAGCGGCGGCGGTGGCCGATGATGTAGTCGAAGCTTCGGCGCAGGAAGCGAGCCTGGCGCTTCGGGCCGACGGTCAGCGGCTTGTCCTTGACCCTAATCGAGCCCCAGCCGATCTCGGTGATCCAGAACGGGGTCTTGCCGTCGCGGTTTCGCCGCATGATCTTCACCACGGTGCGGACCTGCCTCATCGCGTCGCGGACTTCGGGCGCATACGGATTGTCTGTGACCACGTCGAACCAGCGCTGGGCACCCAGCCGGTAGAGGGCTCGAAGGAACTTGTAATACGGCACCTGGGGCGGTGGGCCGAGACCGGGGCCGAGACCGGCGAGAACGATCTTCGCCCTCGGCTGAACGGCGCGGAGTGCGTGCGCCGAGACCTGCAGAAGCCGCGCGTAGTTTCGAGGCGACGGGTTGGGCCCGAAGTAGTAGTTCGGTTCGTTCCAGATCTGCCAGGGCGGCCCGCGTGGAGCCGTTTCTTGAAAACGGCCGCGCAGCGCTTCGGTCCGCACGGTGTGTTCTGGGCCGCACACCCGAAGCTCCCGTATGAGCCGATTCGCGCCCCCGGTCTGGAACTGGCGCCAGTCGAAGGACACCCGCGCCGTCCCGATGCCTCCTCTCCTCATCCCAGCGGCGTCGCGGTGGGTCACGAAGGCCGGCGCCGTGTCGACGCCGAAGAACGAACGAGGCGGCTGGCTTGATTTCTCGGCGGGGCTCCCGCCGGTGCAGCCGTCGCCAACACGACGACCGCGATGGTGGCCAGCGCGCCTGCCCCGCCGCGTCGCCGTCGCGCTCGAATCCGCTCAGCCAACCCCGACGAGCGCCGCCACCCGCTCGCGGTGCTGGCGGGCGGAGCCGAGGAGCTCGGCCGAGACGCGGGCCCGTTTCAGCAGGAAATGGATGTCGTGCTCCCAGGTGAAGCCGATGCCGCCGAAGACCTGGATCGCGGCCGCGGTGACGGCGCGGGCGGCGTCGGAGGCCCGGGCCTTCGCCATGCTCGACGCGAGCGGGAGCGACTCGGGCTCGGCGCCTGCGGTCCAGGCCGCGTAGTAGGTGAGCGAGCGGGCCTCCTCGACGTCGTAGAGCATCTGCGCGCAGCGGTGCGAGACGGCCTGGTAGGCGCCAATCGGGCGACCGAACTGCTCGCGCTCCTTCGCGTACTCGACGGCCATCTCCATCGATCGCGCGGCGACGCCGGTGAGCTCGGCCGCGAGCGCGACGAGCGCGCGGTCGGCGGCGGCGTTGACGTCGCCGGGGATCTCCTCGCCGCCGTCGGCGGAGACCTTGTAGTAGCGACGGGTGGTGTCGACGAGGTCGAGCGGCTCGATGGTGGCGTCGGCTGGATCGACGATCCGCGCCGCGTCCTCACCGCTCGAGAGCACGAGTACCTTGGCGCCCTCGGCGTCGGGGACCACGGCGCCGTCGGCGCGGCCGTCGAAGGCGGCGGCCCCGAGAGCCTCGCCGGAGGCAACCTTCGGCAGCCATATGGCCCGCTGCTCGTCGGAGCCCTCGCTCAGGAAGAGAGCGGCGTTCCAGGTCGACATCAGCGGGGTCGGCGCCAGCGTGTAGCCGGCCTGCTCGGCGATCAGGACGAGCTCGATGAGGCCGAGGCCCTGCCCGCCGTCGTCCTCGGCGACGGCGATGCCCGGCCACCCGAGCTCCGAGATCTCCTTCCAGATGCCGTCGTCGTAGGTTCGCGACTCGGCGAGCTCACGGACCTTCTCCGGCTTGAAGCGGCTGATGAGGAGCTCGCGTGCCGTCGACTGGATCTCGCGCTGCTCGTCGTTGAGTCCGAAGTTCATCGCGCGCCTACCTCAGCCGGGGCAGCCCAAGCACGCGCTCGGCGACGATGTTCTTCAGCACGTCGGTGGTGCCGCCCTCGATCGAGTTCGCCTGCGAGCGCAGGAAGCGATGCGTCCACTCCTCGCCCCAGGTGAGGCCGTCGGCTCCGAGCACGTCGGTGGCGAAGCTCGTCATCTCCTGGTTCAGCTCGGCCCACTCCCACTTCGAGATCGAGCCCTCGGGTCCGGGGATGCCCGTCCTCATCGTCGCGGTGAGCGTCCGCAGCGCGCCGAGGCGAAGGGCCTCGATGCCGATCTGAAGCTTCGCGACGCGCTCGCGAACCGAGGCGTCGTCGCCGAGGCCGCGCTCGTTGATGAGCCCGACGAGCTCAGCGAGACCGGTGCGCATGCCCTGCGCGGCCGAGGCGCCGAGGCCGGCGCGCTCGTTCATCAGCGTGGTGATGGCGACGTTCCAGCCGTTGCCGACGCCGCCGACCACGTTCTCGTCGGGGATGTAGGCGCCCTCGAAGAAGAGCTCGTTGAACTCCGCCTCGCCGGTGATCTGGCGCAGAGGCCTGACCTCCACACCGTCCTGCTCCATGTCGAGCAGGAAGTAGGTGAGGCCCTTGTGCTTCGGCACCTCGGGGTCGGTGCGCGCGACGAGCATGCACCACTTCGAGTACTGGGCGAAGCTGGTCCAGACCTTCTGGCCGGTGACCCGCCAGCCGCCGTTGTCGGGGACCGCCTTGGTCTTGAGCGAGGCGAGATCGGAGCCGGCCTCGGGCTCGGAGAAGCCCTGGCACCAGATCTCCTCGGCCGAGAGGATCGGCTCGAGGTAGCGCTCCTTCTGCTCCTCGGTGCCGTGGGCGATGACGACGGGGCCGCCCATCACGAGGCCCAGCACGTTCGCCGGGCGCGGCGCCTGGGCGCGGCCCATCTCCTCGGCGAAGATCGCCTGCTCGATGAGGCTCGCGCCCCGGCCCCCGTACTCGGCGGGCCAGGAGATCCCGGCCCAGCCACCGTCGTGCATCTTGCGCTGCCAGTCGCTCGCGAACTCCACCCAGGCGTCGGTGCCGCTGCGGGGCTCCTCACCGGGGTTGTTGGCCTCCAGCCAGTCGCGCACCTCGTCGCGGAACGCCTGCTCCTCTTGAGTCAGCGTCAGGTCCATCCGGGCCAGGAAATCTACCCACGACGGCGCCGATGCGCATTAGAGTTGCCTCACCTTGCGCAAGCGCGGGCGCATCGTTTCCTCATCGCTCTTCCTCGTGGTGATCGCGATCGCGCTGCTCTCCGGCCAGGCAAGCGGCTCATCCGCCTCGCCGCTCACGTGGTCCGCTCCGGTCCTGATCGACAGCGCGCTCAAGGACCGGCCACGCGCCATCCTCCCGCAGGGGGAGGGTGTCTCATGCGCGTCGGCGTCGCTGTGCGTCATGGTCGCCGACCGAGATATCGCCGACTCGACCGATCCGGCGGGTGGTTCCGCCGCCTGGCAGGCCGGTCGGCTCAGCCCACACGGCGGTGGCTTCGACGAAGTCTCGTGCCCCACGGACCGCCTGTGCGTATCGACGGGCAACCACGCGAAATGCCTTCACTGCCGACTCCTCGGGACGGCGATGAGCTCAACCGATCCAGCGGCGGGGGTGACGGCGTGGAGCGCGCGAGCAACCATCGACCCAGTGGGCTACATAGATGACGCGTCGTGCGCCTCGGTCACCCTCTGCGTGGCCGTGGACGACAGTGGCCACGTGGCGAGCACGAGCGACCCGGCGGGCGGCGCCGACACCTGGTCGGTGACGAAGCGGCTCAGCCTCCATCCGAGGCTCGACCTCGCGAGCGTGTCCTGTCCGTCGCCGTCCCGATGCCTCGTCGGCGCCAGCGACCACCGGGTCGCCTCCTCGAAGAAGCCCACGGGTTCAGCGGGGGCATGGAGGATCACGGACCTGAAGCTCCCCGGGCACCCTCCCTCCTACGCGACGCCAGAGGTCGAGTCGCTTTCATGCGCGTCGGTCTCGCTGTGCGTCGGGTTGACCGATTTCGGCTCGTGGGTCATCAGCTCGACAGACGCGTTCTCCCGCTCGCCGCATTGGAAGGCGGTCAAGGTGGACAACGGCGAGCCGACCGGCATCTCATGCCCGTCGGTAGCCCTCTGCGTCGCAGCCGACTCCCGCGGGGACATCCTCACCTCGACGAACCCCACGGGAGGGTCGGCGGCGTGGACGCTCGCCGACAGCGACCCCAAGGGCGGGATCGGCGGCATCTCCTGTCCGGACGTCAACCTATGCGTCGCAATCGACGGGCGCGGCTACGCGACCGTCGGCACCGGCTGAGCGGGCGTCACGCTCCCTCGCCGCTGACGGAGGTCGACACAGGACATGAGGGAGGCAGAATGGGAAGCAGAGGGGGCGCCGCCGCCGTCGCGGCGGCGGGTCTCTGCACCGCGGTCGCCGTGTCGAGCGCGGACGCCGCCATCAAGATCTACGAGACGAGCCGAGAGGCGACTCTTCTCGGGAAGATCAAGCACGGTTCTTGCCGGGTCAGAGGAAGTGGCGGCGACCGCTACTTTCGGGCCAAAGCCCAGACGACGAGCGGCGCGTACAGGCTGAGGGTCGTCATCGATGGCTGGCGCGGCTACGGAAGCGAGTACGACTTCAGGTTCGGGACGAGCGATCCGGGGGAGTTTCATGTCTACGGGCCGGGCGGCCCGTACAGCAACCTCTACGCACCTCCGGGGACCCAGGGGAACGACGCCGGGGGCCTCGCCTTCGCCAATAGGGGAGCCCGAATGTCGGTCGGTTTCCTGCCGACTCCAAACGAGAGCTTCGACGAGGGAGTCGTGCTCGGCGGCGCGATGAGCTGCTAGCCCTAGCCCACCGCGTAGAGCATCACGAGCGCCGAGATGACCCAGGTGACGCCGGCGAAGATCATCCCCGGGTCCTCGACCAGGATCGCCGCCGTTGAGCGGGTGTCCTCGCGGTCGTAGATCAGGTACAGGTAGCGGAAGATCCCGTACAGAACCGACGGCGCGGTGGCGAGCATCTTCGAGCCGATCTGCGGAGAGTTGATGGCGTAGATGACGTAGCTGATGATCGCCGCCGCGGTGACCATCGAGACCATCTGGTCGAGGAACGGCACCGAGTAGTGCTCGAGGACCGGCCGTGACTCGGCCTTCTCGTGCTCCTCGAGGATCGCCTCCTGGCGGCGCTTCGTGAACCCGAGGAAGAGCGCCAGCATCGCCGTGCACACCAGCAGATAGGGAGAGGCGTGGGCCTCGACGGCGACCGCGCCGGCGACCACGCGGACGATGAAGAGCGACGCGATCGTCATCACGTCGATGATCACCAGGCGCTTCAGGATCAGCGAGTAGGCGACCGTCGTCACCCCGTAGACCGCGACGATCGCCGCCACCTCGAGCGAGACCCCGATCATCGCGACGTCGATCGCGATGACGGTCAGGAGCGCGGCGACCGCCCACGCGGTGGCGGTCGTGATCTCGCCGGCGGCGATCGGTCGGTGTCGCTTCTCGGGGTGGCTTCGGTCGTGCGCCACGTCGCGGATGTCGTTGAAGAGGTAGCCGGCGCTCGAGATCGCGCAGAAGGCGACGAAGGTCAGGACGGCGTCGACGACCTGGGACGGGTCGTTGAACTTCTTCGCGAACACGAGGCCCGCGAAGACGAGGATGTTCTTGATCCACTCCTGCGGGCGCATGGCGACGAACGTCGCCATGAGCGGCGAGCGGGTGCGGCCGGGCGCGGTGGGCTCTGCGGTCGGGGCCGAGCCCGCGCGCCTCTGCTCGGCGGCGCTTTCCACGCGGGAAAGGTTAGGGGCGGTGCGGCCCTCAGTCGGGCGGCTTATGGCAGACGGCCTCGATGTTGTGGCCGTCGGGATCGAGCACGAAGGCCCCGTAGTAGGCGGGGTGGTAGATCTCGCGCACGCCCGGGCCGCCGTTGTCGGTGCCTCCAGCCTCGAGCGCGGCGGCGTGGAACGCGTCGACCGTCGCCCGGTCGGGGCTCGCGATGGCAACGTGTGCCGGCGCGGTCGCCTCCCCCTGGCGGATCCAGAAGGTGGGCTTGCCCGTCGGCCCGAAGCCGGCGACCGAGGGGAACTCCGTGAACAGGTGGTAGTCGAGCGGCGCCAGCGCCCGCTCGTAGAACGCCTTCGAGCGCTCGAGGTCGCTCACCGTGATCACGACGTGGTCGATCACGGGCCGGTTTCTACCAAGCGGGGGGCGGGCACGCGGTAGGCGGGCTGGCGGCCGTCGAAGCCCTTGAGCTCGAGCTCCTCACGCTCGGTTTCGAGATCGCGCTCGGCAAGCCACGGGCCGACGCGCCGGTGGGCCTCGTCGCTGAGCAGGATCTCGCCGGGCTCGGCCGCGGCCTGGAGCCGCGCCGCGAGGTTTGTGGACACGCCGGTGACCGCGATGTTGTCGGCTGAGGCGCCGCGGCCGAGGATCGCGGGGCCGACCGCGATGCCGATGCCCAGGTCGAGCCCGCTGAGGGCCGCCTTATCGCGGAGGCCGAGCGCCGCCTCCAGCGCGCGAATGCAGTGATCGACGCTCGTCTGCGACACATTGAAGGTCGCCATAACGGCATCGCCCGCGAACTTGTCGACGATTCCGCCCTGGCTCGCGATCGTGGCCCTGGCGAACCGGTAGAGCGCGGCGACGTCCTCGGCCAGGTCCTGCGGCGCCGCGTTCGCGGCTCGGACCGAATACCCGCGTACGTCGGCGAAGAGCGAGGTGACGAGGCGCTCGCCGAGCGGGACGACGTCCGGCTGCGCGTCCTGCCGTGCAGTCGGCTCGGGCCGCGGCGGCAGGTCGATCCCGAGGCGGGCGGCGAGAGCGTCCGCCTCCGTTCTGATCAGGGCCGCGCCGATACCGTCCGCGTGCTCGGCGACCGCCCGCAGCTCGCTCGCGGCCGACTCGGGATCACCTCCTGCGTGGAGGGCCTCGGCGAGCGGCAAACGGCGGCGGAGCTCGACCAGCGGGTAGCCGGCGGTCCGCGCGGCCTCGATTGCGGCGTTGGCCGGGGCGATCGCGGCCTCGGGCCGCCCGCGCGCCAGCAGCAGCCGCCCGCGCATCTCGTCCTGGAAGCTCGCGCCCGCGGTCGACGCGCGTCGCTCGCCCGCCTCCGCCACGCGCTCCGCCGCCTCCAGCTCGCCCGCGGCCACGAGGACCTCGACTCCGATGGCGAGCGTCTCGCGGTAGGTGGCGAGGCCCTCTGCTCGGTCGGCGATCTCGCGCGCCCGTTCGAGCGCCTCGTCGCGCTCGCCCGCGCACTCGGCGGAGCGGATGTGAGCGGCGGCGTCGTAGACGATGTCCTGAAGCTCGGTCCGCGTGGCGACCGTTGGGAGCGCCGCCCGCGCCTCGGTCGGCAGCCCGAGCTCGGCGATCACCTCCGCGAGGTTCACCTCGCACCGCCAGATCATCTTCCCGTAGCCGAGCTCGCGGTAGAGCTCGACGGCGCGCTCGCCCTCCTCGCGCGCCGCGACGAGGTCCCCCTGCGACTTGCGCACGTAGGAACCGAGAATCCCCCTGCTCGCCTGGTCCACGGTCGAGTCGCCGGCTTCGCTGGGCCTCGCGAGTCGCTCGTCGAGCTCGGTCTCCAGCGTGTGCGTCCGGGTCCAGATGTCGTTGAACGTCATGTTCTGGGCGACGTACCAGTAGCCCTTCTCCGACGCCTCCCGGTAGCACGCGTCCATCGCCTCGAAGCCGCGGGCGTGGTCGCCCGAGTCGAGCAGCCCGAGCGCCACGAAACCGAGACCCCAGACCCGCTCGAAGTCGGCGCCCGCCTCTTCGGCGATGGCCACGGCCTTTCGCGAGTGTTCGAGGCAGCCCTGGTAATCGAGCTCGAAGGCGTCCAGGCCGGCGAGGCGCACATGCGCCATCGCCAGGTCGGCGGATGGTCCCTCGCCCTCGAGGGCCTCGCGCGCCTTGAGGTACTCGCGCCGAGCCTCCTCCGGCTTGCTCCCCTCCCACAGGCAGCGCCCGTAGACGATGCGGTAACGCGCCGCGTCCAGCCGCTCGCCGAGCCGGTCGAGCTCCCCAACCCCTTCCTCGAGGAACCGCTCGCCGCGTGCGGACTCGCCGTTCAACCAATGGTCTTGACCGATCCGGCAGAGCATCCGCGCGCGTTCGGTCTCATCCTTCACGTGGGGCAAGGCCCGCTCGAGCATGCCGATCGCCTCGCCGAACGCGATCGAGCGCTCCGCCTCCTCCGCTGCGGCGAGGCAAACGGGCACCGCCTCGTCGAAGCGCGCCGCGCCGAGGAGATGGCGCGCGAGGTCGACCGGCCGGGTTGCGCCGGCCGCGGCGAGCGCGTCGGCTGCCTGCGAGTGGATCGCCTGGCGGCGCGGGGTCAGGATCTCCTCGTAGATCGCCTCCTGGGTCAGCGCGTGGCGCCAGCGGTAATGGCCCGCGCGGTCGGGGTCTTCCTCCACCAGCTGCTGGGAGACGGCAACGGAAATAGCCCCGTGCACGGTGCTCGACTGCACGTTGGAGAGGGCAACGAGGGTGGGGGCGTCGAAGCTTCGCCCAAGCACCGCGGCCCCCTCCAAGACCTCGGTGTCCTGGCGGTCGAGGCGTGAGAGGCGCAGCAGGATTGAGTCGCGGACCGTCTCCGGGATCTCCATCGAGTGGACGGCGCGGACGCTCCCCCGACCGCCGGAGCCGACCTCGTCGGGCGCTTCGCGCAGCATCTCCTCGAGCACGAACGGGTTGCCCTCCGTTCGCTGGAACATCAGGTCGGCGAGCTCGCCGTCGACGTCGTCGCTGCCGAGGATCGCGGCGATCATCTCCTCGACCCCGCCCTCGGGGAGCGGGTGCAGCTCGATGAGCTCGGCCGCGCCCGAGCGGCGCCAGGCCTGGAGGGTCGGGACGAACGGATGACGGCGATGAAGCTCATCGCTGCGGTAGGTGAGGAGGGTCATCACGGGGAGGTCCCTGAGCCGGCGGGCGAGATGGTCGAGCAGCTCGAGCGTCGACTCGTCGGCCCAGTGGACGTCCTCGACCGCGAGCAGCACCGTGCGTTCCCGGGCCGCGACCGTCAGCAGGTGGACGATCGACTCGAAGAGGCGCATCTTGCCCTGAGCCGGGTCGCCCACCCGCTCTGCCTCGCCGGCATCCGATAGCTGCGGGAAGAGCTGGGCGAGCGGCGCCCGCGCCGCGCCCAGGCGTTCGGCGACCGTCGCAGGACCCACCTCGTCGATGTAGTTCCCGATCGCCTCGACGAACGGCAGGTAGGGCAGCGAGATCTCCGCCTCGCTGCAGCCGCCCATGAGGACCGTCGCGCCGAGCCGCTCGGCCCGTCCCTCCAGCTCGCGGACGAGCCGGGTCTTGCCGATCCCGGCCTCCCCGGAAAGGACGACGAACCGCCCCTCCCCGCGCCGCGCGGCGAGCAGCCCGTCCTCGAGGATGGCGAGCTCGTCGTCACGCCGGATGAGGACGGGGCACAGGGCGCTCCGGACCATGTGGGGATTGTGGCGCGCCGGCCGTGGAGGGACGTTTTCGAACAGGGTGAGCGTGGGTGGTTGTTCTTGCGTTCATGCGACGCCACTCGTGCGCTCTTTGGCGCCAACGCCCCCGGTATGGGCCTGGTGGGCGAGTTGACGACGCTATTCGTCGCGGTGGATCGCGGCCGGCCGCCTTCACGTGATTCACCGAGGTGTGTATGCGGTTGGCCACTCGCGGCTTCGCGCTGAAGGGCAGGTGGATGGCGGTAGTACTTCGCGCGGGCCGGGGTCGCCTCGGCCCGCTCTTCCGGATCTGGTCGACTTCCCGCTGAAACAAGACGGAAAGGCGCCCCGAGCGGAGGGCGGCGGCTAGAACTAAGGGGTGCGCATCGCAGCGCTCCTCTCCCTAACTGCTCTCGTCGCGGCCGGCTGCGGCGGCAGCGACGGGGCGACGACCAGCGGCGTCGGCGCGACCGCCACCTCCACGCCCGCGGGCCCAAGCGCGGCCGCCCCCTGCGCCCGCATCCGGCTGTCCGCCGTCCAGCGGCTCGTCGACCAGGCCGATCCGCAGCCGGCCCCGCGCCTGCGCCGCTCCGCAAGCGGCACGTCGCGCCTACTCCAATGCCACTTCAACGCCAGGGGCGTGAAGGTCGGGGTCGCCCTCGACCGCGCCCAGAACAACAGGCAGCGGTTCGACAACCGCATCACCGAGATGTCGCAGTTCAGCACCACGAGGCCGTCGACCCTTCCGCGACCGGTTCCCGGCGTAGGCGACGCGGCCTCGGGGAACGAGGGCGCGCAGTGGATCCCGGCCCTCGACCAGCTTCTGGCCTACCGGCCCGGCCAGTACCTCATCGTCGACTTCACCGCCGGCAACGCCGGCGACCGCGCCAACCGGGACGGGGCGGCCGATCTCGCCCGCCTCGCGTTCCCGCTGCTACCGAGGGCGGCCCAGGGCACGAACCGGCACGTCCAGCGCCCCACCGGCTAGCGCGCCGGGTCGAGCAGCACGCCGGGGTTGAGGATCCCCGCGGGGTCCAGCGCGCCCTTCGCCGCGCGCAGCGCCTGCGCGAACGGCTCCGGCCGCTGGCGGTCGTACCAGGGCCGGTGCTCGCGGCCGACGGCGTGGTGATGGGTGATCGTGCCGCCCGCCTCGATCACGGCGTCGGATACGGCGGCCTTGATCTCCGCCCACTGGGCCACCTCGCCACCGCGCCGCGCGGGGGCCAAGACCGTGTAATAGGGCGCCGGGCCGTCCGGATAGACGTGGGTGAAGCGGCAGGAGAGGCGCGGCGAGCCCGGGCCGCCGGGCGGCGCGCCGCAGGCCTCGGCGATCGCGGCCGCGGCCGTATCCATGACCCGCCCGTGGAAGTCGGCGAACCGGTCCCAGGTGATCGCCGTCTCGAAGGTGTCGCTCAGGACGCCGATGGCTACGAACGTGTCGCGCAGGTAGGGGGCGGCGAGGAAGGCCTGGCGCCAGGCCCCGCTCGCGTCGTCGCGCTGTCCGGCGCCCCTCACCTCCCCGTGCTCGCCTCCGTGGTCCCCCGCGCACTCGAGCGCGATCCGCATCGGCTCGTCGACCGGGTGGTGCGCGGACTCGAACCCGAGCACCAGCAGCGCCTTGCCGGGCGGGCCCGCACCCGTGACCTCGGCCTCGGTGGCGTCGAGCAGCCGGCAGTTGGTCGGATAGAGGCCCGACTGCGAGAGCTCGCGAACCGCCTCGGCGCCGGCGGTGAAGTCGTCGAAGCCGACGCCGACCGAGAGCTTGTGCTCCGGGCGCGCGTGGAGGCGGATCCACGCCTCCGTGATGACCCCCAGGGTGCCCTCCGATCCGATCAGCATCCGGTCGGGGCTCGGCCCGGCGCCGGAGCCCGGAAGGCGCCTGCTCTCCCAGGTCCCGGCCGGCGTGATGGCGCGCACCGACTCGACCAGGTCGTCGACGTGCGTGTAGACGGTGGCGAAGTGGCCGCCCGCCCGAGTGGCGATCCAGCCGCCCAGCGATGAGTACTCGAATGACTGCGGGAAGTGGCGGAACGCCAGTCCGTGCTCCCGAAGCTGATCGGAGAGCGCCGGGCCGAGAACGCCGGCCTGGACGCGCGCGGCGCGCGAGACGAGATCGACCTCGAGCACGCGGTCGAGCCCTCTCAGGTCGATGGTGACCGCGCTGCGGTAGCCCCCTCCCACCGCCGGCTCGACCCCGCCCACCACGCTCGTGCCGCCCCCGTAGGGAATCGCCGCGATCCCATCCTCCGAGCACCATGCGAGCACCCGCTCGACGTCCCCCTCGTCAGCCGGATAGGCCACCAGGTCCGGGGCGTTCTCGAACTCCCCGCGGAAGCCTCGGACGGCGTCGGTGTACGACTTGCCGAGGGCGTGCGACACGCGGGCGCGGCGCTCGGCACTCACGAGGCCCGCGAGGGAGGCCGGGGCCTCCACGCGCGGCGGGCGCAGCTCGATCGCCTCGAGCGCAACCGGCTCGTCGATGCGGTCGACCTCGAAGCCGAGCCGCTCGCGCACCGTCGCGGCGGCCGCCTCCAGCGCGGCCCGGTCGGGCTGCTGGTCCTCGTAGCCCCAGCCCCAGTGCTTGCGGAGCCGGGTCACGGCTCCGTCTACCAGTGAACTCCTCGCATGAGCGAGGCGAACGCCACCTGCTGGCGCGACGCCTCCTCGTCGGCGCTCGGGGGCTCGCTGGGCCGCGGCCGGTCAGCCGGCTCGGCGCCCTCCTTGCGCCCCTCGCGCGCCGCCTTCGAGTCCGGGAAGAGGTGATAGGCGCTGTTGAGGATGTAGTCGATCGACTTCGGGTTGATCGCATAGAGGATCTGGCCGAGAGTGCCGATCGGCGTCGCGATCCGCTTCGGCTTGTGGATGATCGCCTCGCAGATCATGTTCGCGGCCTCCTCCGGCGTGATCGTCGGGAAGCGGTCGTACATCTTGGTCGGAGCGATCATCGGCGTGCGCACGAGGCCCATGTAGATCGCGGTGATGTGGACGTTGTCGTCCATGATCTCCGACGCGATGCAGCGAGAGAACGCGTCGAACGCCGCCTTCGACGCCACGTAGGCCGAGAAGCGCGGGGTGTTCGTCTGCACGCCGATCGAGCTGATGTTGATGATGTGGCCCGACCTGCGCTTGCGCATCACGGGCAGGAGCTTCAGGACCAGCCTCACCGCCCCGAAGTAGTTGAGCTGCATGGTCCGCTCGAAATCATGGAACCGGTCGTAGGAGAGCGCGATCGAGCGACGGATGGAGCGCCCCGCGTTGTTGACGAGCACGTCGACGTGACCGTGCTGGGCCAGCGCCTCGTCGGCCATCCGGTCGATGTCGTCCATGTCGGAGAGGTCGCAACGGTGTATGAACGCCTTGCCGCCTCCGGCCTCGATCGCCTCCTTGGTCGATTCGAGCTTCTCCGGCGTGCGGGCGACGAGGAGCACGATCCCGCCCGCGTCGGCGATCTTGAGCGCCGCCGAGCGGCCGATCCCCGACGACGCACCGGTGACCATGACCACCTTTCCGCGGACAGCGGTCTCCAGTGACGCCGACCCCTGAAGCCGGCGGCCGATCCGGAGGATCTCGTCGGGGATCTGCTGGCCGAGCACCTCGGCGACGCCGCTGATCACGCCGCGGCGGCCCCGAACGGCCCCGACGAGCGTCCGGTCGCCGTAGAGGTCGGGGTCGAGGTGGCGCTCCCAGTAGTCCCAGAGCTTGTCGGCGTAGGCGGCGAGTGGCGGCACGCGGATGTCGGTGCCCTCGAGCGCCGCCTGCGTCTGCCGCGAGTCGAAGTGGGTCGGGTAGGTGATGTAGGTGAGGACCTCGCGCGGGACGCCGAAATCCGCGAGAACGCTGTCGGCGACCGAGCCGGCGAACGGCACGGTCGAGATTCCCGCGTTCACGAGCGGCTTCACGGCCTCGATCGCCACGGTCGGCACGCGAACCGAGGACGGCGGCGCGTGGGCCGCGCGCGCGAACACGTCGATCACCTCGCCCGCTGTGAGCGGAGAGGGGTCAGTGAGGTGGAATGCCTTGCCGTCGAGTCCCTCCACGTGCGCGATGTGGTCGATCGCCCTCGCGACGAAGTCGACCGGGACGAGGTTGATCTCCCGTCCCTCGATGCCCGGCATCGGCATCCACTGCGGAACCGTGTTCCGAATCCGCCGGATGACCTTGAAGAAGTAATAGGGGCCGTCGATCTTGTCCATCTCGCCGGTCTCCGAATCGCCCACCACGATCGCTGGGCGGTAGACCCGCCAGGGGCGCGAGCACTCCCTCCGCACAACGCCCTCGGACTCGTGCTTGGTGCGGAAGTAGGGGTTCGTGTCGAGGTTCTGCGCCTCGTCGAACATGTCCTCGCGCCAGGTCCCCTCGTAGAGGCCGGCCGCCGCGATCGAGCTGACCTGGTGAACGCAGCCGGCCTCGACGGCCTCCGCGAACTGCACCATGTGCCGTGTCCCCTCGACGTTGGCGACGTTCTGGGCCTCCGCGCTCGCCGTCAGGTCGTAGATCGCCGCGAGGTGGAAGACGTGGTCGACGCCGCGCAGGCGCTCGATGTCCTCCTCGGAGACGCCCAGGCGCGGCTGCGAGAGGTCGCCGACGATCGGGACGATCCGGCCCTCGTCCGCGCCCCAGCGCGCGCGGAGCTCCTCGAGCCGGCCCTTCGAGCCCTCGCGCACGAGCACGTAGACCGTGCCCTCCCGCTTCAGCAGCAGCTCGACAAGGTGCCGGCCGATGAAGCCTGTGGCTCCGGTGACGAAGTAGCTCATCTCGCGTCCTCCAACTCGCTCGCCGCGACCTTACTATCTCCCCCATGAGCTTTCGCGTTCCGGCCGATCCGGGAGATCCGGGAGTTCCCGAGGTCCGGCTCGGGCGAGCGGCCGGGGCCGATTCCGCGCTCGAGCGGCGGATCGTCCGCGACGGCGCGCAGGTGCTTGGTCACGGCGCGCTGGTCTGCCCGGGCTGCCAGATCCCGATCGCCGCTCACGGACCCATCGCGATCGGCTCGGCGCTGCGATGCGGGTTCTGCGACCACTCCGCGCCGGCGCGCGCGTTCGTCGCCGCCGACGTCTACGACACGCTCGCGAACGAGGTGTACGTGGTCGCCCGGGTGGCCTAGAGCCGGGCCGCCTCGAGCGGGCCCCCGGCGAGCTCGTGGGCGCCCAGCGACTTCGCGATCGCCGAATCGACTCCGGTGCCGGCCAGGGCCAAGGGATGGCGGTCGGCAACGAGCCTGAGCTCCGCCGACGAGCGGACGAGGAGCTCGCGCTCGAACGCGACGAGAACCACGAGGTCGGCATCGACGTCGCGCGCCGTCGACGCGACGCTCTCCGGCGGCATGTCGGGACCGAGATAGGTGATTCGCCAGCCGCGCTCTCGGAGAGCGAGGCCGAATGCGATCAGCCCGATGTCGTGCTGCTCTCCCGGGACGCACGCGAGCACAGCGGTTGGCCCCTTGCCGCCGCCCCAGCCCCTGGCCAGGGCCAGGAGGCGACCCCGGATCAGGTTCGAGCCGAAGTGCTCCTGGGCGACGCTGAAGCCGCCCCGCGCCCAGCGGTCGCCGATCTCGCGGAGTGCGGGCAAGACGACCCGTGATGCGAGCGCTTCGATGCTGAGCGCCGATACGACCTCGTCGAGTACGGCGTTGGCCATCGGCTCGTCGAGGGCCTCGATCGCGGCCATGAGCGCCGTGACGAGGGCGCCCGGGTCCACCGCGGCCTCGCCCGAGGCAGTGGGCGCGCCGGAGCGAACGATGCGCGCCGCCTCGGCCGTCGCCACTCCCTGCTCCAACAGCGCCCTCATCGCGCGGACACGCCCCTCGTCGCGCGCGTCGTAGAGGCGGTAGCCGCCGTCGGAGCGGACCGGGTCCAGAAGCTCGTAGCGGCGCTCCCAAGCACGGAGCGCATCGGTGCCGACACCGGTGCGGCGACTCAGCTCGCCGATGCGAATCACTCGGACAACCTTGTACGAACTCTGGACATACACTGATACTATCTGCTACAACAGACGTGGTTACCATCGACAAACCTTTGACAGAGCATTTCCAATGAGCCTGACCTCTCGAACGATCCGCCTCGCCGACGACCTCGCCGACCGCACGGTCCTGCCCGGCTACTCGAGGCTCGGCTTCGCCGCCCGGCGCCATCTCTTGCGATTCGACGAGGATCCCCTCGAGCTCGCGGGCCGGCGCGTCCTCGTCACGGGCGCGAGCTCGGGGATCGGCGAGGCCGCCTGCGTGCAGCTCGTGCAGGCAGGCGCGACGGTGCACATGGCCGTCCGCTCCGTCGAGCGCGGCGAGGCCGCGCGCGAGCGGATCGCGGCGGCCGCCGGCGGTGACTCGTTCGAGCTGCTCACGGTCGAGCGTCTGGACGTGTCGGATCTCGACGACGTCGCTCGCTTTGCCTCCGAGTTCAGCGGCCGCGCTCCCGAGCTCCACGGCCTCATCCACAACGCAGGGGTCCTGACGGATCGTCGCGAGTTCACCGCGCAGGGCCACGAGCTGACCTTCGCGACGGCCGTCCTCGGGCCGTTCGCCCTCACGCGCGCTTTGCGACCGGCGCTTGGTCGCGGCGCTGCGCCGGTGGTGTTCGTCTCCTCGGGCGGCATGTACACCGCCGAGCTCGAGGTCGGTGACCTCGAGCTGGACGGCCCGGACTTCAACGGCCCCCGGCTCTACGCGCATGCCAAGCGGGCGCAGGTGGTGCTCGCGTCGGAGTTCGCGCGCCGGTGGAGCGGAACCGGGGTCGGGTTCGCCTCCTGCCACCCCGGCTGGGTCGACACGCCGGGACTCGCTCGCTCGCTGCCCCGCTTCCGGCGCTTCCTCAAGCCGCTTCTCCGGGAGCCGGCGGCGGGAGCCGACACCGCCACGTGGCTCGTCGGCACCGACGCCGCGCATCGCGAGCCTGGCGCCTTCTGGCACGACCGCCGTCAGCGTCCCCTCGATCGGGTCGGACGGACCGCTACGGCGCCGGAGGATGCGGACCTCCTGTGGCGACGGCTCACGTCCATGGTCGCTCAGGCGCGCGTCGAGGAAGCGCTCTCGTTCTAAGGCACGTCATGGCGCGCTACCGAGGCACAGTCCACTCCTCGAGGCCGGCGGCTGAGGCGCTTGGCTTCGTCGCGGACTTCTCGAACCTCGAGCGTTGGGACCCGAGCGTCGTGCGCGCCCGGCGTGTGGACACCGGAGATCTCGCGGTCGGCTCCCGGTTCGCGGTGACCACTCGCTTCATCGGCCGTGAGATCGAGCTCGAGTACGAGTTGGTCGAGCTCGACGGGGCCCGGTTCGCCCGGCTGCGCGCGGAGACGCCAACGGCGATTTCGATCGACACGATCGAGGCCCGCGGCACGTTTGGGGCGTGCGAGATCACTTATGAGGCCGACCTGCAGCTGAAGGGGGTCTTCCGGCTCGCCGAGCTTCCCACCCGGCTCGCATTCCGCCGGCTCGGCGAAGCTGCGCGGGCAGGCCTGCAGAGGGCGCTCGCGTGAGCCGGCGCGTCGCGATCGTCGGCACCGGCGTCGCCGGGCTCGTCGCCGCGCGCGGGCTGAACCGAGCCGGCTTCGACATCACCGTCTTCGAGGCTGATTCCCGCCCCGGCGGCCACTCCCACACGGTCGAAGTCGAGACCCAATCGGGGCCGATCGGAGTCGACACCGGGTTCATCGTCCTCAACGACCGCAACTACCCGACCTTCGAGCGGCTCCTAGGCGAGCTCGGAGTGGCGACGAAGCGGGCGCCGATGTCCTTCTCGGTGGCCGATCAGCGCGGCGACTTCGAATGGTCGATGACGCCCGGAGGGCTCTTCGCCAAGCACAGCCACCTCTTCGACCCGCGGTTCCATCGCATGCTCGCCGACCTCCTCCGCTTCTTCCGCGAGGCCCGAGAGCTCGTGGAGGCGGACGACGAGGACGACTCGCTCATGTCGTTCCTCGAGCGCGGCGGCTACTCCGACTACTTCATCGAGCGCATGATCGTGCCCCAGGTCTCGGCCGTCTGGTCAGCCGACCCGGGGGCCCTCGACGCCTTCCCCGCGAGCTTCCTCGCCGAGTTCCTCTCGAACCACGGCGCTCTCCAGATCACCGGGCGGCCGCGCTGGCGCTCGATCGTCGGCGGCTCCCGGCGCTACGTGGAGGCGCTGACCGCGTCGTTCGCCGACCGGATCCGCCTCAACTCGCCCGTCCGCGAGATCAGGCGGCTCGGCGCCGGCGTCGTGGTCGGCTGGGACGGAGGGGCCGACCTCTTCGACGACGTCGTGATCGCGGCGCACTCGGACCAGGCGCTCGCCATGCTCGCCGACCCCTCCGAGGCCGAGCGGGAGGTCCTCGGGGCAATTCCCTATCGGCGCAACGAGGTCGTTCTGCACACCGACGTCTCGCTAATGCCGCGGCGGAAGCGCGCGTGGGCGAGCTGGAACTTCCACCTCATGGACGAGCCGACCGGGAGGACCACGGTCACCTACGACATGACTCGCCTGCAGCGGCTGCCGACGGACCAGCGCCTCCTGGTCACGCTCAACCGCACCGAGGCGATCGACCCGAGGCGGATCGTTCACGAGATGACCTACTCCCACCCCGTCTTCACGCGCGAGAGCCTCGTCGCCCAACGACGCTGGTCCGAGATCAGCGGCGCCATGCACACGCACTACTGCGGCGCGTACTGGGGGTGGGGATTCCACGAGGACGGCGCGGTCAGCGGGATGCGCGTGGTCGACAGCCTCGAGTCGTTCGAACCCGCACACCAGCTCGAGGAGGTGGCCGCGTGACCGCCTCGGCGCTCTACGACGGCTTCGTCGCCCACAGCCGCCTCGGCCGGGTCGAGCACCGGCTCTCCTACCCGATCTGGATGGCGCTGATCGATCTTGACGAGCTCCCGGAGGCCTTCTCCCATCACCCCCTCTGGTCGGCGCGGCGGCCCGCCCTAGTCCGCTTCAACGCGGACGATCTCCTCCAGGGCGGGCCGTCGCTGCCCGACCAGGCACGCGAGCTGACCCGCGAACGGCTTGGCCTTGCCCCCGAGGGCGCGGTGCGGGTCCTTTCGATGCCGCGATTCGCCGGCGTCAGGTTCAACCCGGTGACCTTCACCTACCTGCACGGGCCGGGAGGAGACCTCGAGGCCCTCATCGCCGAGGTGACCAACACGCCGTGGGGCGACCGGCATCGCTACGTGGCGGCGGCGGATGGAGGAGCGGCGAGGGCGCGCTTCGAGAAGCGGATGCACGTCTCGCCATTCATGCCGATGGACCAGACATACGAGCTCCTCGCCACCGAACCGGGTGACCGGCTCGAGGTCCGGATCTCCTCGACGCAGGCGGGCCGGCGGGTCTTCGAGGCCTCCCTTGCCCTCCGGCGCCGCGAGATCAGCCGCGCGGAGATGACCCGGCTCCTCCTGCGGTACCCGCCGCAGCCGGTTGCCGCGCTTGTGCGGATCTATGCCCACGCGCTGCGGCTGCGCCGCGCAGGCGCGAGCGTCCACCCTCGGCCCGCTCCCACGTGATCGCCGGACGCGACCGGGTCTACGAGCGCGAGCAGCTCGTGCCGTTCGCCCTCGACGAGGTGTTCGACCTCTTCTCGGACGCCCGAAGCCTGGAGCTCATCACGCCCAGGTGGCTGCGATTCGGGATCGTCGGCACACCCCCCGCGATCGAGGCCGGCGCGCTGATCCGCTACCGCCTGTCCTTCCGCGGCGTGCCAATCCGGTGGACGTCCCGGATCGCCGTCTGGGAGCCCCCGAGGCGGTTCGTCGACGTTCAGGTGCGGGGCCCCTATTCGCTCTGGGAGCACACGCACAGCTTCGAGGCGGTCGGTGGAGCCACGCGAATAGGAGACCGAGTCGTCTATCGCCAGCCTCTCGGCCCGCTCGGGGACCTGGCCGAGCGCCTCTTCGCGCGCCGCGACATCGAGCGAATCTTCGATTTCCGCGAGAGTGCGGTCCTCACCCTCCTCGAGCTTCGCAACGCAAGCAAGCCGCATTCCAGGGACGATGAGCCCGGCGTGGCGCTGGAGGCAAGGGCATAGACTGAACTGAGGAATGGCAGAGGCGACTCTCGTCGAGATCGAGATGCCCGCGATGGGCGAGTCGGTGACCGAGGGGACCGTCCTCGAGTGGCACGTCAAGGAGGGCGACTCGGTCGAGGAGGGGCAGACGGTCATCGAGGTCTCGACCGACAAGGTCGACGCCGAGGTGCCCGCGCCGGCGAGCGGGACGATCACGAAGCTTCTGGTCGGCGAGGACGACACGGTCCAGGTGGGCCAGGCCCTCGCCCAGCTCGATCCGAACGGCGGCGCCCCCGCCGCCGATGCCTCATCGGAGGACGACGTCA
Source organism: uncultured Actinomycetes bacterium (assembly GCA_963823245.1). Classification (GTDB taxonomy): domain Bacteria; phylum Actinomycetota; class Thermoleophilia; order Solirubrobacterales; family 70-9; genus JAWVFM01. The sequence continues at coordinate 145,955 of CAWGKQ010000012.1, forward strand.
GCGAGGAGGAGGCGCCCCCGGCCAAATCGGCTGAGGGCCCGGCCGGGGAGACCGTTCAGATCGAGATGCCCGAGATGGGCGAGTCGGTGACCGAGGGGACCGTGCTCGAGTGGCACGTCAAGGAGGGCGACTCGGTCGAGGAGGGGCAGACGGTAATCGAGGTCTCGACCGACAAGGTCGACGCCGAGGTGCCCGCGCCGGCGAGCGGGACGATCACGAAGCTTCTCGTCGAGCCCGACGACGTCGTCAAGGTCGGCCAGGGGCTCGCCGAGATGAGCGCCGGCGGCGCCCCGAGTGGCGACGGGGCGACGGCCGGCACGGATGCGAGCGAGGCGCCGACGCAGGTCGACACCCCGCAGCCCGACGGCAACGGCGCGGCGCGCGCCACCCCCGTGGCCCGCCGCGCGGCCGGCAAGAACGGGGTCGAGCTTGGCGGCGTGCAGGGCTCCGGCCCGGGCGGCAAGGTCACCAAGGCCGACGTGCTCGCGGCGGCCGACGGCAAGGACGGGGCCTCCGCTGCGCCGGCCGCGATCGGCGAGGCCGAAGCCCCTGCGGGGTCCCGCGGCGATGCTCGCGGAGGCGATGAACCAGAGCCGCGAGATCCCGACAGCGACCTCCTTCAGGACGGTGCCGGTCGACACGCTCGACGCCAAGCGCAAGGCGCTCAACGGCGTCCTTTCGGATCGGGGAATGAAGATCTCCTTCACGCACCTCATCGCATGGGCGATCGTGAAGGCGGCGGAGGAGTGGCCGGCGATGGGCCGGTCCTTCGACGTTCGCGAGGGCAAGCCGTTCGCGATCGACCCGGAGTCGGTGAACCTCGGGATCGCCGTCGACGTCGAGCGCAAGGGCGGGCGCAGCCTGATGGTGCCGTGCATCAAGGGTGCCGACGGCCTCGACTTCGCCGGGTTCCACACCTACTACGAGGACCTGATCACCAAGACGCGGGAGAACAAGCTCACCGCCGACGACTTCAAGGGCACGACGATCAGCCTCACGAACCCGGGCGGCCTCGGGACCGTCGCCTCGGTGCCGCGCCTGATGAGCGGCCAGGGGACCATCATCGCCTGCGGCTCGCTCGCCTATCCGGTCGAGTGGGCGCACGCAGCTCCCGAGCGGATCAAGGCGCTCGGCATCTCGAAGGTCATGACGATGACCTCCACCTACGACCACCGCGTCATCCAGGGCGCCGAGTCGGGATCGTTCCTGCGCCGGATCGACCAGCTCCTGCAGGGCGAGGACAAGTTCTACGAGGGCGTGGCGAGCGACCTCGGCCTCTCGCCGAACGTCGTCACGTCGGCCTATCCGGCATCGGCGTCGGCGCCGCCGATGCCAGCCGCCCCGTCCACGCCGGCGATGGGCACGCCTGCTCCGCCCGACACCGAGCTCCTCCAGGCCGTGCAGGCCGCCACCTCGCTGCTCAAGGCCTACCGCACCCACGGGCACCTCGCCGCGCGCCTCAACCCGCTCGGCGGCGAGCCGAAGGGCGATCCGGCGATCGAGCCGGAGAACCTCAACCTGACTCCGGAGCTGATGTCGAAGATCCCGGCGTCGATCCTGCGGATCGGGGTGGAGGGCGAGACGCTGCTCGAGGTCCTGCCGCGGATGAAGGAGGCGTACTGCGGCACGATCGCCTACCAGATCGAGCACCTCGCCTCGCACCAGCAGCGGATGTGGCTGCGGGAGATGATCGAGACGGGCGACCACCGCACGCCGCTTCGGGACACGGAGAAGCGCGCGCTACTCCACCGCCTGATCGAGGTCTTCCAGTTCGAGCGCTTCGTGCAGAAGGCGTACCTCGGCCAGAAGGTATTCTCGATCGAGGGACTCGACGCGGTCGTGCCGATGATCGACGAGCTCGTCACGCTCGCCACGCGGGAGGGCGCCGAGGAGGTCGTGATCGGGATGGCCCACCGCGGCCGCCTCGCGGTGCTCGCCCACAACCTCGGGCGGTCGGTCGAGTCGATCCTCGCCGAGTTCGAGGGCGCGAAGGCGCTCGAGGCGGTGAAGGCGATCGCCGCGATCCCGCACTCCGGCACGGGCGACGTCAAGTACCACTACGGCGCCGAGGGCATGGCGACCACCGCCGACGACGAGCAGGTCAAGGTCCGCCTCTACCCGAACCCGTCGCACCTCGAGTTCGTCGACCCGGTGGTGACCGGCGGCGCCCGCTCCGCGCAGACCCAGCACTCCGGGCCGCGCCTCCAGCACACCGCGAGGGTGGCCGTGCCCCTCCTCCTGCACGGCGACGCCGCGTTCCCGGGCCAGGGCGTCGTGTCCGAGACGCTCAACCTGCAGGCCCTCGAGGGCTACTCGACCGGCGGCACCGTCCACATCATCACCGACAACCAGGTGGGCTTCACCACCGATCCGCAGGACGCCCGCTCCACCCCCTACGCGAGCGACCTCGCCAAGGGCTTCAACATCCCGATCGTCCACGTGAACGCCGACGACGTCGAGGCATGCGTCGCCGCGGTGCGCCTCGGAATGGCCTACCGCGAGCGCTGGGGCCGCGACTTCGTGATCGACCTCATCGGGTACCGGCGCTACGGCCACAACGAGACCGACGAGCCCGCGTACACGCAGCCGCTGATGGCGGCGCAGATCAAGGCGCATCCGCCGGTGTCGGAGATCTACGCCGGCCAGCTCGTCAAGGAGGGCGTGGTCAGCCCCGACGACGTCGACACCGAGGGGAACGAGCGCCGCTCGCAGCTTTCGGAGATCCACAAGGAGCTGCGGCGCAAGATGGACGCGGGCGAGTACGAGGACCCGAGCTCGACCGCGATGCAGACCGGCGAGCTCGACCGGACCAAGAGCCCCGAGGTGGAGACCGCCGTCTCCGAGAAGCGCCTGCGGAGCCTGAACGAGGAGCTCCTGAACGTCCCCGAGAGCTTCACGATCCACCGCAAGCTCCGCAAGCCGCTGATGCGCCGGCTCGAGATCCTCGAGGACGGCCCGATCGAGTACGGGCACGCCGAGGCGCTCGCGTTCGCATCGCTGCTCACCGAGGGAACGCACATCCGCATCACGGGCCAGGACACCGAGCGCGGCACGTTCTCGCACCGCCACCTCGTGCTCGCCGACGAGAAGACGGGCCTCAAGTACGTGCCGATCCAGAACCTGTCCGGCTCGCTCGCCCCGTTCGAGATCCACAACAGCCCGCTGTCGGAGATCGCCTGCCTCGGCTTCGAGTACGGCTACTCGGCCGCCTCGCCCGAGAGCCTCGTGCTCTGGGAGGCCCAGTTCGGCGACTTCGGCAACGCCGCCCAGGTGATCATCGACAGCTTCATCGTCTCCGGCGAGGCGAAGTGGGGCCAGACGACGCGGCTGACGCTGCTCCTGCCGCACGGCTACGAGGGCTCGGGTCCCGAGCACTCGAGCGCCCGCATCGAGCGGTTCATCCAGCTCGCCTCGGAGGGCAACATCCGCCTCGCCAACCCGACGACCGCGGGCCAGTACTTCCACCTGCTCCGCCGCCAGGCGCGGATCGCCAAGGCCCGGCCGCTCGTCGTGTTCACCCCGAAGGGGCTCCTGCGCCTCCCGGCGGCCGCCTCGAAGCTCTCCGACCTCACCGATGGCAAGTTCGAGTGGGTCCTCGACGACCCGACGATGGAGGATGCGCGCCGCGGCGACGTCACCCGCCTCATCCTCTGCTCCGGCAAGGTCTACTACGACATGGCGAGCCACGAGCGCCGCGCCGACGCCACGTCGGTTGCGATCGCGCGGGTCGAGCTCCTCTACCCCTTCGCCCGCGACCAGATCGTCAGCCTGCTCGCGAGCTACCCGAACGTCAAGGAGATCCTCTGGGTCCAGGAGGAGCCGAAGAACATGGGCGCCTGGAGCGTCATGTTCCGCCGCATGCCCGAGCTCAGTCCCCGAGGGCGTCGACTTCCGCTACGTGGGCCGCCCGCCGCGCGCAGCGCCGTCGGAGGGCTACCCCGGCGGCCCACCGCCTGGAGCAGGAGCGGATCGTGCTCACGGCGCTGAGCGCGTAGCGCTTGGCGCGACGTCGCGAGAGCGCGCACGGCGACCGAGCGCGGCTGCGGGAGCCCGCGCCCGGGCCGCTCTGGCGCTGGGTCAAGGTCGCGAGCTGGATCGAGCTCGCCGTCTTCGCCGCCCTCTGCTTCTTCTGGCTCGCCCCGGGCTTCCCCACCGAGACGTTCATCTTCGGCGCGGCTCATGGCGTCGGGTACCTGGCCCTGCTCGGGCTCATCGCGGCGGCCTGCTTCCGCCACCAGGCACCCTACGTCGTGCTGGCCGCCAGCCTCACCCCGGTCGGGCCGCTGGGCACCGTCATCGCGATCGAGTGGACGGAACGTCACAAGCCCAATTACGAGCGCCAGGTCTGAATGCGGGAATGGCGGGGCGGGGCCGCGGGAGGCAGGGGATCCACGCGGCCCGCACCCACGCCTGCGCGTCGGTAGCCAGGGAGGGATGCCGACGCGGTCGTCCCCGGAGGCGGGACTAACCGGGGACGAGCTTTATCAAGTCACCCTCTAACTAACGGCCTCCCTGGTGGGCTTGCCCCATTCTTGCCTATCCGGGCCCTTCCTGTCAACCCGGCTCGGCCCGGTGCTCGGCCAAGCGGCTAGCGAAGGTCCCTGAGGACCCGGTGAAGGATGCCGCCGTTGCGGTAGTAGCCGACCTCGTTCGGGGTGTCGAGCCGGACGGTCGCCTCGAACGTGACGTCGTCGGCGCCGTCGCGGTGCGCCGTCACCTCGGCCGTCTTGGCCTCGCCCCCGGCGAGATCGCCGACGTCGAACGTCTCCTCGCCCGTCAGCCCGAGCGACTCGGCTGAATCGCCGTCGGCGAACTGGAGCGGCAGCACGCCCATCCCGATCAGGTTCGAGCGGTGGATGCGCTCGTAGCTCTCGGCGATGACGGCGCGCACGCCCAGGAGCGCCGTGCCCTTGGCGGCCCAATCGCGCGAGGAGCCCGATCCGTATTCCTTGCCGGCGAGGACGACCAGCGGCACGCCCTCGTCGGCATACGCCATCGCGGCCTCGTAGATCGTCGTCTCCTCCCCGTCGGGGAATTGACGGGTGAACCCGCCCTCGCGGTCGACCAGCTTGTTGCGCAGCCGGATGTTCGCGAACGTCCCGCGGATCATCACCTCGTCGTTTCCCCGCCGCGATCCGTAAGAGTTGAAGTCGCGCGGCTCGACCCCGTTCTCGATCAACCAGCGACCGGCCGGGCTGTCCTTCTTGATCGCCCCCGCCGGGGAGATGTGGTCGGTCGTGACCGAGTCGCCGAGCACCGCGAGAGCGCGCGCGCCGGAGATCGGCTCGATCGGCGCGGGCTCGGCGTCCATGCCCTCGAAGTAGGGGGGCTTGCGAACGTAGGTGGAGTCGGTCCACTCGTAGCGGTCCCCCGCCGGCGTGTCGAGGCCCCGCCAGCGCTCGTCGCCGGTGAAGACGTCGGAGTAGCTCGAGCGGTACATGTCCGAGCGGATCGCGTCGGCGACGGTCTGCTTGATCTCCTCCGACGACGGCCAGATGTCGCGCAGGTGGACCGGCTCGCCGTCGGAGCCCTCGCCCAGCGGCTCGGAGAGCAGGTCGATGTCCATGCGGCCGGCGAGCGCGTAGGCGACGCAGAGGGGCGGCGAGGCCAGGTAGTTGTTGCGCACGTCCTGCTGGATACGCCCCTCGAAGTTGCGGTTGCCCGACAGCACTGCGCAGACAACGAGGTCGTTGTCGTTGACCGCGGCGGAGATCTCATCGGCGAGCGGGCCGGAGTTCCCGATGCACGTGGTGCATCCGTAGCCGACGAGGTTGAAGCCGAGCTTGTCGAGATCCTCGGTCAGGCGGGCGCGATCGAGGTAGTCGGTCACGACCATCGAGCCGGGAGCGAGCGAGGTCTTCACCCAGGGTTTCGACTCGAGGCCCCGCTCCGCCGCCTTGCGGGCGAGGAGCCCGGCGGCAACCATCACCGATGGGTTCGAGGTGTTGGTGCAACTCGTGATCGCCGCGATCACGACCCGGCCGTGATCGAGGTCGAACTCCGTCCCGTCGTCGAGCGTGACCGCGACAGGATTGGCGGCCCGCTCAGCCGTCGCTGTCCCGCCGACCTTCCGGGGCTTGCCGCGACCGTCGCTGTGGTCCTCCCCCGGCGGGTCGGACGCCGGAAAGCTGTCCGCCACCGCCTCGTCGTAGCCGTTGCCGAGCGCCTCGGCGGCCTCGGGGTCGAACTCCTTGAGCGATTCGATGAAGGCGCCCTTGGCGTCGGTCAGGGCGATGCGGTCCTGCGGCCGCTTCGGCCCCGCGATCGAGGGCTCCACCTCGCCGAGGTCGAGCTCGACGGTCTCCGAGAAGCTCGCCTCCTCCGACTGCTCGTCGTGGAACATGCCCTGCTCGCGCGCGTAGGCGTCGACCAGCTCGATCAGCTCGGTCGGGCGGCCGGTGAACTCGAGATAGCGGAGGGTCTCTCGATCGACGGGGAAGATCGCGCAGGTCGATCCGAACTCCGGCGACATGTTCCCGATGGTCGCCCGATCGGCGAGACCGAGGCCCGGGAGCCCGGGGCCGTAGAACTCGACGAACTTCCCGACGACGCCGCGCTCGCGCAGCATCTCGGTAACGCGGAGAACGAGGTCGGTGGCGGTCGCCCCCTCCGACAGCTCGCCGTCGAGCCTGAATCCGACGACGCGCGGCAGCAGCATCGAGATCGGCTGGCCGAGCATCGCCGCCTCGGCCTCGATCCCGCCGACGCCCCACCCGAGCACGCCGAGGCCGTTGATCATCGTGGTGTGTGAGTCGGTGCCGACGAGCGTGTCGGGGTACGCCTGCGGCGCCTCGCCCTCACGCTCGTTCGTGAAAACGACCTGCCCCAGGTACTCGAGGTTGACCTGGTGGCAGATGCCGGTCGCCGGCGGGACGACGCGGAAGTTGTCGAACGCCTGCTGGCCCCAGCGCAGGAACCCGTAACGCTCGCCGTTGCGCTCGTAGTCGCGGTCGGCGTTGATGTCGAACGCGCGCGGGTTCCCGAACGCGTCGACCTGGACCGAGTGGTCGATCACGAGGTCCACCGGCACCAGCGGGTTGATCCGCGAGGGATCCGAGCCGAGCTCGTCGATCGCGTCGCGCATCGCGGCGAGATCGACGATCGCCGGCACGCCCGTGAAGTCCTGCATCAGCACCCTCGCGGGCTGGAACGGGATCTCCACGCTCGGCTCCGCGCCCGCGTCCCAGGTGGCGATCGCCTCCACGTTCTCGGCGGTGACGGACTCGCCGTCCTCGAGCCGGAGCGCGTTCTCGAGCAGGACCTTGATCGAGTACGGAAGGCGCGCGACGTCGAACTTCGACTGCAGGGCGTCGAGGCGGTGGATCTCGTAGGAGCGGCCGCCGACCTCGAGGGTGTCGCGGGCGCCGAAGGAGTCGCCGCTCACCGCTCGCTCGGCTTCCCGTCCGCCGCCGCGCTCGCCCGGTGGCCGGCGTCGACGCCGCCCGCCACGCGCTGGGCCCTTGCGCCGCTCTGCACTCGCGCCGAGACGCTCGGCGCGCCGAGCGCGAAGTGGGACAGCGCGCGCTGACGGAGCGGGCCAACGGCCACCTCCGCGCGGTTGCGCTCGATCGCGCGGAGCACCGCGTGCGCCACGCGCTGCGGCGTCGTCGTGCCGAGGCCGCCGTCGCTCGCGCCCGATTTCGCGAACAGGCCGGCCTCGCGAACGAATCCCGGTGAAACGACCGACACGCCGACTTCACTAACCGCGAGGTCGGTGCGCAACGCGAGCGCGAATCCTCGAAGACCGAACTTGGTGGCGTTGTAGAGCGAGGATCGGGGCGCTCGCGGCCTTTCCGGCCAGCGAGGCGATGAAGACGAGATGGCCCGTGCCGCGCGCGGCCATGCCGGGGGCGAGGATCCGCGCCATACGGATCGGCGCCTCGAGGTTGACGCGGACGGTCTGCGCGACCTGCTCCTCGGTGAAGTCCTCGAGTCTGCCGGTGCCGGAGACCCCGGCGTTCGCCACCAGCGCATCGACCTCGCCCGCCTCGCCCGCGAGGCGCTCGGCGGCGCCCTCGAGAGCCAGGTCGGCGACGATCGGCCGGTGCCCGTCGCCGGGCAGCGAGGCCGCGAGGTCGACCAGCTCGTCGGCCTTCCGCGAGCTGACGACGACCGTCGCACCGCGCTCGGCAAGGGCCTTGGCGATAGCTCGGCCGAGCCCCCCGGTCGCGCCGGTGACAAGGGCCGTCTTGCCGTCGAGCTTCACTCCTTGGAAGCTACCAGGGGCAAGTCTCACGCCTATAGGCTTTTCGCGATGAAGCTCTACGTCTGCTGGACCACCGTTCAGACCATCCGACCCCCTCACGGCCACCCGTGCCACAACGCCTACAAGGCGGTCACCGAGGCCGGGTACGACCCCGAGGTCATCAAGGTGCGCGGCCTCGGCATCGGCCCTGGATTCATGCATGTGATGACCGAGGGCCGCAAGGAGGTCGAGAAGCTCACCGGCCAGCACGCGGTGCCCGTCCTCGTCACCGACGACGGCGAGGCGATACAGGACTCCCAGCGCATCGTCGAGTGGGCGAAGGCGCACCCGGCGCCGGCCGCCGCGCCTAGCTAGTAGCAATCCGCACCTGATTGTTAGTAGGTGTTTGCGGTTGTCTGAGCGATCCGCTACTCTGCCGCGACTTCAGTAACCGGAAATGCCGAGTCCCCGCCCAGACCTCTAGGCGGGGAACGGGGGAACCGAATCACTGGGGCGAGCCCACCCTCGGGTGGGGGCGCAACTCCTTTAGCGCTAGCCCGTCAGCTAACCCCGTAGGCCGACGAAGGAGACGGTTTGACCACGCATACCCGAATTCATCCTCGCCGAGCCGGGCGCCTCGCCGTTCTCGGCGTCGTCATGGCCGGGCTCGCACTTGGCTCGACGGCCGCCTTCGCCGACAGCGGCGGCACCGGCGCCGGCAGCGGGACAGGTGGCTCCCCACCGCCCACGGTCGCCGGCGCGAAGGCCAAGATCGTCAACGGCTTCGCGGTCGCGCCGAAGAGCGCGCCGGCCGCGGTCAAGAAGGTCATCGCCTCGGGCAACCGCATCGCGAAGGGCCACCCCTACTGCTGGGGCGGCGGCCACGCCAGCTTCCACTCGAGCTGTTACGACTGCTCCGGCTCGGTGAGCTACGCGCTCCACGGCGCCGGGCTCGTCGACCGGCCGCACGCAGCCGATTTCATGGGCTGGGCCGATCGCGGCAAGGGACGGTGGATCTCGGTCTACGCTAACTCGGGCCATGTGTGGATGACGGTCGCCGGACTGCGGTTCGATACTTCCGACACCCCCGGGCAGGGCCCGGGCTGGGCGAAGGGCTTCGGGTATGAGAACCCGGGTTCGTTCGTCGTCAGGCACAAGGCCCCGCTCTAGGCCGCGGACGCCGCCCGGCGGCCGCCCGTACGCCGAATCGTCTAGCCCGGACCGGCAATATGCGCCGGTCCGGCCTCGGATCGTGCGTTGTCGATTCGATAGCGTGGACAACGCCCAAGGAGCAACGGGCGGTTTGGCGAGGTGGAGTCCAGCACAGCGGTCAGCGTCGAGGGGGCCGGCGGTCCTACCGCCGGCGGTGCCGCGCCTGAGACCTCCGCCCCCGACATTCGCCTCGCCGGTCTTCGCAAGACCTACGGCGACGTCGTCGCGGTCGACCGCGTCGACCTCGAGATCACCCGCGGCGAGTTCTTCACGCTCCTGGGTCCGTCCGGCTCGGGGAAGACCACGACGCTGCGCCTGATCGCCGGCTTCGAGGACCCCGACGAGGGGACGGTCGAGCTCGGGGGAGCCGACGTGACCGGCCTGCCGCCGTACGGCCGGGAGGTCAACACGGTCTTCCAGGACTACGCCCTCTTCCCCCACATGTCGGTGGCCGTCAACGTCGAGTACGGCCTGCGCATCGGCAAGGTCGCGAAGGACGAGCGCCGCCGCCGCCGCGCCGAGGCGCTGGAGATGGTCCGCCTGGGCGACTACGGCGACCGCAAGCCGGGGGAGCTCTCCGGCGGGCAGCGCCAGCGCGTTGCCCTTGCCCGGGCGATCGTGAACCGCCCCCGCGTCCTCCTCCTCGACGAGCCGCTCGGCGCCCTCGACCTCAAGCTGCGCGAGCAGATGCAGGTGGAGCTCAAGGAGATCCAGGGCGAGGTGGGCATCACGTTCATCTACGTCACGCACGACCAGGACGAGGCCCTGACGATGAGCAACCGCATCGCGGTGTTCAACTCCGGCCGCATCGAGCAGGTGGGGACGCCCGAGGAGGTCTACGAGCGGCCGGCCACGCAGTTCGTCGGCGGCTTCGTCGGCGCCTCGAACGTGCTCGAGCGCGAAGGGCGCCGGTTCACGAGTCAGGCCCGAGAAGGTGCGGCTGCTCGCCGCCGCCGACAGCCGCGACGACCTCGTCACAGAGCGCGGCCGGATCATCGACGTCGCGTACGCGGGTGCGACGACGCGGTACCTGATCGACTTGCAGGCAGGGGGAAAGCTTCTGGTCGTCCGCCAGAACCTCGAGACGACCTCGAAGGAGGCGCTCGAGCAGGGCGGGCAGGAGGTGGAGGTCGGCTGGCGCGCCGAGCAGGCGGTGCCGGTCTCAGATGAAAACGAGAGAGGGGAACCCCTGTGAGAGGAACGTTGAACCGACCCGAGCGGATCGCCTGGACGATCGCCGGCTGTCTCGTCGCATTCATGGCCGTGTTCGCGGCCGGCTGCGGCTCGTCGTCGAGCTCGGGCAGCCGCAACACGGACATGCTCCAGAAGCTCGGCAAGAACGAGGGCGACGCTCAACCTGGTTGAGTGGCCCGGCTACGTCGAGCCTCAGTGGACGAAGCCGTTCGAGAAGCAGACCGGCTGCAAGGTCAACGGCAAGGACGCGGGGACGTCGGACCAGATGGTCCAGCTGATGCGGACCGGCCAGTACGACGGCGTGTCCGCCTCCGGGAATGCGACCGAGCGCCTCGTGGACGCCGGCAACGTCTCGCCCGGTGAACGTCGACCTCGTGCCGAACTACAAGACGATCTTCTCGGACATCAAGAACCAGGCGTACAACACGTTCGACGGTGTCCACTACGGGATCCCCACGGCCGTGGGGCCGAACCTCCTGATGTGGAACCCGGACGACGTCAAGCCGGCGCCGGACTCGTGGTCGATCATCCTCGACCCGAAGCAGGCGGCGAAGTACAAGGGCAAGATCTCGGCCTACGACGACCCGATCTATATCGCCGACGCCGCGGTGTATCTGAAGTCTCACGACCCGAGCCTCAAGATCACCAATCCGTACGAGCTCGATCAGAAGCAGTTCGACGCGGCGGTGAACCTGCTCAAGCAGCAGCGGGCGAACGTGGGCGAGTACTGGTCGAGCGCGACGAAGCAGATCTCGTCGTTCGCGAACGGCGACGATGTCGTCGGCGCGACGTGGCAGTACCAGTACTTCGCGCTCAAGGGCGAGAACAAGCCGGTGGCGACGATTCCGGCGAAGCCGCTCGGGTTCCTCCCGAAGGAGGGCGCGACCGGCTGGTCGGACACCTGGATGATCAGCTCTCAGGCCGCGCACCCGAACTGCATGTACGCGTGGATGAACTGGATCACCTCGGCGAAGGCCAATGCCGAGGTGGCGCAGTTCTTCGGTGAGGCGCCTGCCCAGAGCAAGGCCTGCGTGCCGTCGACTCTGACCGCGGCGGCGAAGGTCATCAAGTACCCGAACGACCCGCAGTTCTGCCAGGAGTACCACGCGGCTACGCCCTCGTTCTGGAAGCGCGTCTACTACTGGCAGACGCCCACCGCGGACTGTCAGGACAGCCGCGGCGATTCGTGTAAGGACTACAACGACTGGGTCAACGCCTGGACGTCGATCAAGGGATGACCGAAGCGCCGCTCGTCGGCAACGCCTGAATGGAGGCGGCTGACGCACTAGCGCCGGCGCCGAAGAGGTCGGTGGGCCGCAAGCTCGCCGGCCTCTTCCACGGCCGGAGGCGCCTGCAGGTCGGATCCCTCCTCGCCGCGCCGCTCGGGTGGCTCGTGCTCGTCTACCTCGGGTCGCTCGCGATCCTGCTCGTCGCTGCGTTCTGGACCAGCAATGCGATCACGGGTCTGCCGGAGCAGACCTTCACGCTCGACAACTTCAGCACGATCCTCAACGAGTCGGTCTTCCGCACGGTCGCGTTCCGCACGGTCGCGATTGCCGCGGCAGTGACGCTGACGGACGCGCTCCTCGCCTTCCCGATCGCCTTCTACATGGCGAAGATCGCCGGGCGGAAGACGAAGGCGGCGCTGGTGGTCGCCGTCCTCATGCCGCTCTGGTCGAGCTACCTGGTGAAGGTGTACGCCTGGTACACGATCCTCTCGACAGATGGGGCCCTCAACTGGGTGCTCAACCCCCTCGGCATCGCGGGTCCCGGCCACGGCGTCGTCGCGATCTGGATCGTCTTCAGCTACCTCTGGCTCCCGTACATGATCCTCCCGATCTTCGCCGGGCTCGAGCGGATCCCGGATTCCCTGATCTCGGCGTCCGAGGACCTCGGAGCGGGGCCGTTCACGACCTTCCGCCGGGTGATCCTGCCGCTCGCCTTCCCAGCGGTCGTCGCCGGGTCGATCTTCACCTTCTCCCTCACGCTCGGCGACTACGTCACGCCGCAGATCGTCTCCAACACGCAGCTCATCGGGAACCTGATCTTCATCAACTTCACGCAGAACCTCCCGCTGGCCTCCGCGTACGCAACCGTCCCGCTCGCGATCATGGTCGTCTACCTGCTGATCGCGCGGCGCCTTGGAGCGTTCGAGCAGCTATGAGGCTCTCGCGGCGAGCGAGCCTTCTGCTGCGCACGGGCGTCGGCGTGACGCTCGCCTTCATCTACCTGCCGCTGCTCGTGATCGCGATCTACGCCTTCAGCTCGGCGCACATCCTCGAGTGGCCGCCGCCGGGGTTCACGGTGCACTGGTTCGACAAGGCCTTCAACGAGCCGGGGCCGCGCGACGCGCTGCTGAACTCGATCAAGGTCGGGCTCGGCGCCACTGCCGTCGCGATCCTCCTCGGCACGCTCGCCTCGCTCGCCGTCGCCCGCCATCGCTTCTTCGGCCGCGAGACGATCTCGTTCCTCGTCATCCTGCCGATCGCCCTGCCGGGTGTCGTCACCGGCGTCGCCCTGAACGACACCTTCACGCAGGTGCTCGGGGTGAGCCTCAGCCTCGTCACCGTGGCGGTGGCGCACGCGACCTTCTGCATCGTCGTCGTCTACAACAACGTCGTCGCGCGCCTCCGGCGCACCTCCGGCGCGATCGAGGAGGCCTCGGCCGACCTCGGTGCCGGGCCGTTGCAGACGTTCTGGTACGTGACGATCCCGAGCATGCGCACGGCGCTCGCCGCCGGCGCGCTGCTCGCCTTTGCGCTCTCTTTCGACGAGATCATCGTCACCTATTTCACGATCGGAGGCCAGCAGACGCTCCCGATCTGGATCTTCAACATCCTCTTCCGGGGCACTCCGAGCCAGCTCCCGGTGGTGAACGCCGTCGCCGTCGTGGTGGTGATCCTCTCGATCATCCCCGTCTACTTCGCGCACCGCATGACGCGGGACGAGGAGGGGGTGTCGGGCGCCCGCGGCGGCGGCGCCGTCGCGGCCGAGGCGACGGCCGTGCCCTAAGGAAGCTCGCCGCTACTCGTCGCGGTCGGCCGCGCTGACAGCCTCTTCGAGGGTGTCGTGCACGGGAATGGTCTGGTCGATCGCGGTCAGCGCGAGGACCTCGGAGGGCGGACCCGTTCCGCCCGCGATCGAAAAGCCGTCCCGGCGCCCGGCCGCGTGAAGAATCGCTGCGAGCCCGGAGGAATCGATGAACGCGCAACCGGTGAGGTCGATCACGATCGGCCCCCCGGGCTCGGCCGCGACGCGCCGCAGGAGCTTGCCGAACCGCTCCGAGGTCGAGACGTCCACGTCGCCCCTCGCGGTTACGACCCGGACCTCGCCGACCTGCGACTCGGTGAGGTCGAGCTGGGCATCATGCGCGTTGTTCAAGCGACGCGACATCATGGCCCGAGGAACCTCAGCGCAACGAGCGCCGCGTCGTCCACGAGATCGCCACCGGCGAGCTCGTGGATGATCGCCTCGGCGCAACGCTCCGCGTCGTCGGACGCAGCCGCGAGGGCATCTCTCAGCCGCGCGATCCCCGCCCCGATCCCAGCGTCCCGCCGCTCGACCAGGCCATCGGTGTAGAGGAGGAGCATGCTTCCCGGCTCGAGGTCGAACGACGTCGGCGAGAAGGGCAACGGAGTCGGCATGCCCACGGGCGGTAAACCCGCCTCGTCGAGGTCGATCACGGCGCCGCGTGGGTCCCGCAGGAGTGGCGGCGGGTGGCCGGCCCGAACGTACTCGCCCCGACCGGCGATCGGATCGACGGCGAGGCAGGCGACGGTCGCCATCACAGGCTCGGCGAACTCCTGCATCATCGAGTTCAGCCGCTCCACCGCGCCCGCCGGATCGTGTCCGTCGATGAGGTACGCACGCAGGGCGGTGCGGAGTTTGCCCATGATGGTCGCGGCCTTGAGGCCCCGACCGGCGACGTCGCCGATGACCAGGCCGACGCGGCCCCTGCCGGTCTCCATCACGTCGTACCAGTCGCCACCGACCTCGACCCCGGGCGCAGCCGGGAGGTAGCGCAGCGCGATCTCCATGGTGCGTGGCGCTGGCACGCGCTCGGGCAGCAGGGCCCTCTGCAGGGTGAGGGCCGCCTCGTGCTCGCGCCGGTAAAGCAGGGCGTTGTCGACGGCGAGCGCAGCGTGGCGCGCGAGCTCCTCGACGAGCCCAGGTCCTGCTCGGTGTAGTGACGGCCCGACTCGGCCGCCACGAGAGTCAGCGCTCCGAGGTTCCGGTCGCGCGCCCTGAGGGGAACCACGATCGCCGACACCATCCCGAGCTCGCGGATCATCCGCAGGTGCTCCTCGTCAACCGCCCCCTCGGCGATGAGCTCGTCCGGGAGGGTCGGGTAGAGCTCGGACTCTCCGGTGCGGACCACGTGCGGAGCGCCGGTGCCGGCGTCGGGGTTCGGCGGGTAGCGGCGCTGAAGTTCTTCCGCAAGGACGACGCGCTCGGGATCGATGTGCGCGACGGCCACGTTGCGCAGGCGCCGATCCTCGTCGAGGAGCTCGATGCTGCACCAGTCGCCGATGCGCGGCACGGCCAGTGACGCCAGCCGCCTGAGCGTTGGCTCGACGTCGAGCGATTCCACGAGCAGCTCGCTGGCCTCCGCGATGAAGGCGAGCTGCTGCAGACGCATCCGCTCGGCCTCGAAGAGGCGTCCGCGCTCCAGCGCGTACGCCGCCTGGGTCGTGATCGTGACCATGAAGGCCCGCTCGTCCTGCAGAAACACGTGCGGCTCGGAGAAGCTCAACGAGACCGCTCCGAAGGGCTCCTCCTCGCCGATTGCGAACGGAACGATCGCCAGCGAAGCGAAGTCGCTGCGCTCGCCCGGGAGGGTCGGATAGCGGCTGAAGATCTCGTCGCTGTCGACGAGCCAGAGGGCCTCGCCGGTCCGGACCACCTCCGTCATCGGCAGGTCCGCGTCGACGTGCATCCGCGCGAAATGGTCGACTCCCTCCTGCCTATAGCCCGCGCTACCGATGATCTCGAGCTCCTGGGTGTCGCGGTCGAGCACGGCCACCGCGCCGGCCGCGGCGCCGAGCGCTGGGAGGGCGTTCTCGAGGAGCACGCTGACGGTCCGCTCCGGCTGGATCTCGCGGGCGAGCTTCGTCGTCACGTCCTGGAGCCGGGACGCGCGTTCTTCCGCGCGCTTGCGCGCCGTGATGTCGCGGGCGATGACGGACGCGCCGACGATCTCGTCGCTCTCGGCGCGAAGGGGCGAGATAGTGAGCGAGACGAACACGCGGTGCCCGTCCTTCGTCACCCTCTCCGTCTCGTAGTGGTCGACCTTGTTGCCGGCGAGGATCCGCTCAAGGATCTCGATCTCCTCGCCCCGACGTTCGTCCGGCACCAGGATCGAAATCGGCTGCCCGACTGCATCGGCCGAGCGGTGGCCGTAGAGCCGCTCCGCCGCCGGGTTCCAGCTGGTGATCGTCGCGTTTCGGTCCTTGGTCAGGATCGCGTCGTCGGAGGATTCGACGATCGCCTCGTAATGACTCGCGGGGATCGTGGTCGCCATCAGCGCGCCCCCCCGATCGCGAACCGCATGCAGACGGCGGTCCCGCCGTCTCCCCGCGCCGTGATCTCCACGGCCTTTGAGAGCTGCGCCATGAGCGGGAGGCCGAACCCGAGGCCTGAGGACTCGGGGTCGGGCCGCATGCCGACCCCCTCGTCGCTGACCGTGAGGAGGAGCTCACCGTCGTCGCAGAGGCCCTCGACCAGGATCCGGCCCGCCGCGCCCTCCCGGTAGGCGTGAAGGACGGCGTTGCCGACCGCCTCCCCGACGGCCAGCTCCACCGCGGCTCGGTCGGCGCCCACGTGCTCCGCGAACGAGGCGGCGCTGCGGCGCGCCGCGGTCACGCTCTCCTTGGTGGCGGGCAGGTCTAGTGCGAGCTCTCGCTCGGCTTGGGGGAGTGGTCCGTCTACGGAGATGCCTCCTTGCCCTACCGACCGTACAGCGTTCGCAAGGGCGCCGCCACGCCTAGCCGCCCGCTGAGGAGTAGTCGTTCAGCGCCGCCGTGTACTGGTCGAGCTTCCGCTCTACCTCGGGCCGCTCGGCGGCGGGGAGCATGTAGACCGCGCGCTTTACCCCCGCCTGCTCGTAGCGCTCGAGCAGGGCCGGGTCGCGAGGCGCAAGCTGTAGGCTCGTCGGGATCGGACCGCGGCCGGCCTCCTCGCCGAGGCGCCGCATCTTCGCGACCCGGGCGATGATCTTGTCGTCGTCGCCGATGCGGTTCGGCAGCCAGCCGTCACCGTAGGCGAGAACGCGATCGTAAACCGTGCGGCCGTTGCCGCCGACGAGCACCTCCGGGTGGGGTTTCGAGACCGGCTTCGGCCAGCACCAAATCGGGTCGAAGTCGACGTAGCGGCCGTGGTATTCGGGCGCGTCGGAGGCCCAGATCTCCTTGATCGCCTCCATCCGCTCGCTCAGAAGCCCGAAGCGGCTGTCGGGATCCGTTCCGTGGTTGGCCATCTCCTCCCGGTTCCAGCCGGCCCCCACCCCGAAGATCATGCGCCCGCCGGAGAGCCGGTCGACGCTTGCGACCTCCTTCGCCGTGACGATGGGGTCCCGCTCGACGACGAGGCAGATCGCCGTCCCGACCTTGAGCGTCTCGGTCGCGGCCGCCGCCGTCGCGAGCGCGACGAACGGGTCGTAGGTGCGCCAGTACTCGGGCGGAAGGTCGCCCCCCGCGGGATACGGAGTGTCGCGGCTCGCCGGAATGTGCGTGTGCTCGGTGAAAAAGAGCGCCTCGAACCCGCGCTGCTCCAGCTCGCGAGCCAGCTCGGCGGGCTGGATCGCGTCGTCGGTGGCGAAGCAGGAGATCGCGAAGTCCACGCCAGCGCCAGGCTATAGCCCGGGCCGCGTTCGTCGGATGCGGGATTGGTGTCGCTATCGCAACCACAACTACGCAACGAAACGGATTTGGTCTCCCTCGCTGCCCTTGCCACGCAGGCGCTCCGCGACGGCTCGACGGGTGGCCGAGACGGCCTCGGGCTCGTACCGGATCTGGGCATGCGTGAATCTCAGCGGGGTCAGGCCGGCGGCCGTGTGCGCCTGGTCTCGGAGCCGATCCTTCGCCTGCTCGCTCGGCGTCCGGTGATAGCGCAGTCCGTCGGTTTCGACGACGAGGCCCAAGTCGGGCCAGTAGAAGTCGACGCGAAAGCCGTTGACCCATTGCTGCGTGAGCGGGGGCGGAAGGTCAGCTCGGCGAATTATTCGCGCGAACCCTCTCTCCAGCTCTGAGTCGGTGAGGAGGAATGTGCGGCGGTCGAGGAGCCGGCGGACCACCGCGCAGCCCGGACGGCGGGGCATGGCGTCTACGGCTCGGCAAAGGGAGCCCGGGTCGATCCGGTCGAGCTTGTCGGCGGTGTGATCGCGCGCTCGAGGCGTTCCGGGTTGACCTGTGCCGCGAGGTCGACAAGGGTGAGCGCGGGGCTGGTCACGGGGATGCCGCTGTGGTGGACGATGTCGTGGTCGCGAAGCCCTGTTCGGCGACGTAGACGATGCCGTTCGGCCTGGCAGCCAGGGAGGGTGGGCCCGAGACGTCGATCGGTCCTCCGTGATCGTCCTCGATGCCCCACAGGGCCGCGGCGCTCGAGTGGCTCAGGAATGAGCTCTTGCCGCATCGGAGCACGGCGGCCATCCACCTTCCCTCCAGGGCCCAACGAAACCGGATTCGCCCCCCCTCGCTGCCATCCGGGGTGGTTGGCGATCGACGCGGCTGCTACTTCAAGACGCGGATCAGCTTCTTGTTGACGAACTCGTCCATCCCGTAGGGGCCGAGCTCGCGGCCGAAGCCGGAGCGCTTGACGCCCCCGAACGGCAGCTCGGCGCCGTCGAGGAGGACGCCGTTCACGAAGACCATGCCGGTGTCGAGGCTGTCGGCGACGCGATCGGCCTGCTCGGGCTCGGTCGTGAAGACATAAGAGCCGAGCCCGAACGGCGTGTCGTTCGCCACCTTGATCGCCTCCTCCTCGGAGCCGACCCTGTAGACGCTCGCGACCGGGCCGAAGAACTCCTCCCGATAGGCGTCGCTCGAGGGGCTGATCCCGGCGAGCACCGTCGGACCGAAGAAGTTGTCCCTGCGCTCACCCTCGAGGACCATCTCGGCGCCCTGGGCCTTCGCGCGGTCGAGCTGGTCCTGAAGGCGATCCGCCGCCGTCGACGACGAGAGGGGGCCCATCGCGGCGTCCTCGGCCGGATCCCCGGGCTCGACCGCCTTCATCTTCTCCGTGAGCTTCGCGAGGAAGTCGTCATAGAGCTCGTCGACGACGATGAACCGCTTGGCGGCGTTGCAGGACTGGCCGGTGTTGTCGAGGCGCGCCTCGACCGCGGCGTCGACGACCTCATCGAGGTTCTCGGTCGCGAGGAGGATGAACGGGTCGGAGCCGCCCATCTCGAGCACGACCTTCTTCAGGTTGCGCCCGGCTACCTCGGCGACGGCGGCGCCGGCCCGCTCGGAGCCGGTGACCGAGACACCGCGCACGCGCGGGTCGGGGATCACCTTCTCGGCGATCTGCTCGTTGGTCGCGAGGATCGTCTGGTACGCGCTCTCGGGGAAGCCGGCCTCCTCGTACATCGCCTGGATCGCCTCGGCCGACTCCGGGCACTGCGGCGCCGGTTTCAGCAGGATCGGGTTGCCGACGATCAGGTTCGGACCCGCGAAGCGGGCCACCTGGTAGTAGGGGAAGTTCCACGGCATGATCCCGAGGAGCGGGCCCATCGAGGAGCGGCGGATCACAGCCGAGCCCTCCCCGCCGATGAGCTCGATCGGCTCGTCCTTCAGGAAATCCTCCGCGCGCTCCGCGTAGTAGCCGTAGATGTCGCCGCAGAAGTCGACCTCGCCGAGCGCCTGCTCCATCGGCTTGCCCATCTCCTTGACCGCAATCGCAGCGAGCGCCTCGCGTCGCTCTGTGTGGAGCTCCGCAACGCGCTTGGTCTTCCCGGCGCGGTCGCCGACCGACATCGCAGCGAGCGCGTCTCGCGCATCCCAGGCCCTGCCGATGGCGGCGTCGAGCTCGTCGTCGGAGATCTCGGGGTATTCCTCGAGCTTCTCGCCGGTGGCCGGGTTAACGACTGCGTAGGTGCTGCTCAACTTGCTCCAACTCCTTCTCTGGTCGATCGCTCTCTCGTTGATTGCGGGATACCGAGAACGTCGTCCGGCGACGCGTACTCGGCGCCCACCCCCTCCGCGACGGCGCGGTGGGTCACCCGTCCCCTCGCCACGTTGATGCCCAGCTTCAGGCCCGGGTCGCGCAGCGCCGCCGCCTCGACCCCGTGGTCGGCAAGGGCGACAACGTAGGGAAGGGTGGCGTTGGTGAGGGCGAAGGTCGACGTGATCGGCACCGCCCCGGGCATGTTGGTGACGCAGTAGTGGATGATCCCGTCGACCTCGTAGGTCGGATCCGTGTGCGTGGTCGGTCTCGAGGTCTCGAAGCAGCCGCCCTGATCGATTGCAACGTCGACCAGCACCGACTGCGGCTTCATGAGCTGAAGCTGCTCGCGGCGGATCACACGCGGGGCGCGGGCACCGTGCAGCAGGACGGCCCCGATCACGAGGTCGATGTCGGGCAGGCGCTCCTCGATCGAGAGCACCGAGCTGAAGACGGTCGACGCGCGTCCCCCGAAGGCGATGTCGAGCTCGCGCAGCCGGTCGATCGACGTGTCGTAGACGAACACGTCCGCCTCCATCCCGATCGCGATGAAAGCCGCGTTCATCCCGACCGCGCCGCCGCCGATGATCATCACGTTCGCCGGCGCGACGCCGGGGACCCCGCCGAGCAGGATGCCCCGTCCGCCGAGCGGCTTCTCGAGCATGAACGCCCCGGCCTGCGTCGCGATCTTCCCAGCGATCTCGCTCATCGGCGCGAGCAGGGGGAGCCGCCCGCTCGAGTCCTCGACCGTCTCGTAGGCGACGCAGGTCGCGCCGGAGTCGCGGAGCCCCTTCGTGAGCTCCGGGGCCGGCGCGAGGTGGAGATAGGTGAAGAGCGTGAGGTCGGAGCGAATCAGCGGCACCTCCTCCGGCTGCGGCTCCTTCACCTTCAACACAAGCTCGGCCTCGCCCCAGACGTCCTCGGCCGTCGGCACGATCCGCGCGCCCTGCGCCTCGAACGCCGAATCGGAGATCGAGCTCCCCTCCCCCGCGCCCTTCTGGATCAGCACGTCGTGCCCGTGCTCGGAGAGCTCGCGGACGCCGATGGTCGTCAGCGCGACCCGGTACTCGTCGGCCTTGACCTCGCTTGGAACTCCGACCTTCATGTCCGCTCAGCCTCCCGGATCCTTGTCTCAAGCCTGCATCCCCGGCTCTCCAGCTCGCCGAACATCTCTTCGGGATCGAGGCAGAGCTCCGGCGGCAGGGCTCCTCGAGCCTCGATCTGGCCCCGCGCGAGCATGCGCACCGCGGCCGCCGCGGGGCTGGCGGTCGACACGACGCCGCCGCCGATGCCCCAGTCGGCCATCGGCTCGGTGACGGCACGGACCCGCGCCGCGCGGTCGCCCGCGGTCGCCTCGACGAGATGCACCGCCACGGTCTGCGGCGACGGAGGCGAGGCATCGCGAGCGGCGGCGTCGATCGCCTCGTCGCCGGCCGAGGCCACCTCCCGCACTCGGTCGACGACGCCGGGCGAGAGCGAGAGACGGAAGGTCGCCTGGCTGCACCCGAAGCTCGTCGGGAACGTGAGCATCTCGGTGTGCAGCGTGTAGATCGTGTCCGCTTCGCCGATCGGCTCGCCGAAGTCGACCGTGCCGCCTGGGTCGAGCGGCGCCACCTCGGTGGGCGCTCCGTCCCTCACCACGATCGGCGGCATCGTCAGCTCGTCGACGATCGTCCGCAGCGCGTAGGGCACGCTGAAGCCGACCGGGGGCTCGCGGTCGCGGCCGGCGGCGGAGACGTCCATGCGCTCGACGGACCCACCCAGCTCGCGCTTCGCGATCGCCCCCATGAGGTTCGTCTTGCCGGGCGCCGAGCCGATGCCGAGCAGGGCGAGTAGGCCGGCGCTCTCGAAGTCGTCTCCCAGCTCGAGCTGCTTCGCGGCCAAGTGGTAGAGGCCGCCGAGGTCGAGGTAATGGCAGCCGGTCTCGAGGCAGGCGCGCATCGCGTCGAGGTTGATTCTGTAGCTCGCGGAGTTGACGAGCACGTCGCAGTCCGCGAGGGCGGCGGCGAGGGCGCCATCGGCGCGAGCGTCGACCGCGGTCGCGGCGGCTTTACCGCCGCCGTGCTGGTCCGCGACCGCGGCGGCGCGCTCGGCGTCCAAGTCCAGCAACGAGAGGGAGGCCACCTCCTCGGACTCGGCGAGGTCCCGGATGATGGCCGGCGCGATCGTCCCCCCGGCGCCGAGCACCGCGACCCTCATCGCACCAGCTCCCTCGCACGGAGCGCGAGCCAGACCTCGATCCGATCGGTCGCGCGGGAGAGGTCGCGGCCGGTCAGCTCCTCGACCTTGCGAATCCGGTAGCGGAGGGTGTGGCGATGGCAGTAGAGCTCGCGCGCCGCGCGCTCCCAGTTGCCGTTCTGCTCGATGAATGCCTCCAGCGAGCGCAGCAGCTCGTCGGCGTAGTCGCCCTCGGTTCGCTCGATGGGGTCCAGGATGCCCTCGCTGTAGAGGCGCAGGGCGTCGTCGTCCTGGAGCGAGAGCAGGAGCGTGAACGCGCCTAGGTCCTCGTGGGTCGCGACCTCGGGCGCGCGGCGGTCGCCGTTGGTGACGGCCGTCGCCTCGAGCGCGCAGCGCGCCTCGTGGAAACCGCGCCGCAGCGACCCGACACCGAGCACGCGACTCGCGGCGACGCGGACGTCGCCGCCGCCTCTGGCGAGGGTCGCGCGGGTCTCGTGGGCAATCGCGACCGGGTCGCCGTGGTCGCCGTCGACCACGGCGCAGAGGAACTCACGCGACCCCGAGCTGGTCGTGGCGACGAGCCCGCCCGACCCGGCCGACGCGAGCGCCGACTCGAGGGGCCCCTCCGCGGCGCTCGGATCGTCGAGCTCGTAGAGCAGGAGCGCCGCGCGCTCTCCGACGCTGAACGGCCGCATACGGCCGCGCAGCTCGTCTGCATCGAGGCGGCCTCCGAGAGCCTCGGCGAGGACGTTTCCGGCCAGGCGCCGCTCCGTCTCGCGCACAACGCGCTCGCGCATCAGCTCGAGGCCGACGGCCATCGCCGCGTGGCGCGCCAGGAGGCGCTCGAACTCGGCGAGCGGAGCGTCGCGACCCGCCACCGTGAGCCAAGCGACAGGCGAGCCGCCGCGACGCCCTGGCACCGGCACCGAGATCGCCCCGGCGAGCGCGGGATGGCTGGGTTCGAACGGGCCCACCGACGCGCTCGCCCCCCGGCGCGCCACCTCGTCGCCGAGCGCATCGAGCGCGGATTCGTCCAGACCGCCGCCGTTCGCGCTCGCGCGCGACCTCGCTCCCAGCCGCATCGTGCACGACCGCCGTGCCTCCGGCGGCTCCGGCGATCACCTCCACCACCGCGTCGAGGCCGCGGCCCTCGATCACGAGGCGCTCGAGGCGCTCGTGAATGTCGGCGTCGCGCCGCAGCACGTCGTATTGCTCGTTGACCAGCCGTCGAGAACGCTCGCTCGGTGATCGCGATGAACGGCATCTCGTAGGGCACCTCGAACAGAGGCAGCTCGGCGTGCTCGGCCGCCTCCGACAGCGCCTTCGGGATTCTCCGGTGGCCAAACCCGGTGCCGAAGCCGAGACCCGCGAGGCCGTGATCGGCGAGGAGCGCGGCGAAGCGCCGCTGCCGGGCCGGCGTGCCGAGCTGGATGCCGGTCGTCAGCAGGAGCTCACCGCCCGACAACCACGGCGTCGGGTCCTCGAGCTCGGAGATGTGGACCCAGCGGATCGGACGGTCGGCCTCGCCGTCGGCCGCGACCAGCTCAAGGCCGCATTCCGACACGAGTTCGCCGACTGTGAGCATCGCGCGCCGCCGGCTCAGGGCTCGCGCCGAACCCTCTCCGGTTCGCCGGAATCGACGCCTCGATCGACGAGCTCGAGCTCGGTCTGCTCGCGCCGATGGCTCGCCGGCGCGCCGCTGTCGATCCGCCGCCAGGCCTCGGTCAGGACCGGCCGCAGAACAGCTTCGATCTCCTCGAATTGCTCCGTGTCGCAGATCAGCGGCGGGGAGAGCTGGATCACGGGGTCGCCGCGGTCGTCGGCGCGGCAGATGAGGCCGCGCCTGTAGAGCTCTCCCGAGAGGAAGCCGCGAAGGAGCGACTCCGACTCCTCGTCGGTGAACCTCTCCTTCGTTTCCTGGTCCTTGACCAGCTCGATCGCCTGGAAGAACCCGGCGCCCCGGACGTCGCCGACGATCGGGATGTCGCGCAGCGACTCCAGCATCGCCCGGAGCTCCCCCTCCTTGCGCAGCACGTGGCCGGGGAGGTCCTCGCGCTCCAAGACGTCGATGTTGGCGAGGGCGACTGCGGCGGCGACCGGGTGGCCGGCGAACGTGAAGCCGTGCGTGAACATCGCCTTGCCGTGCATGAACGGCTCGGCGACCTTGTCGGACGCGACCAGCGCCCCCATCGGCACGTAGGCCGAGGTGATCGCCTTCGCCATCGTCACGATGTCGGGCGCGTAGCCGTAGCGCTCGCACCCGAACCAGTGCCCGAGGCGTCCCCAGGCGCAGATCACCTCGTCGGAGACCAGCAGGACGTTGTATTCGTCGCAGATCTCGCGCACGCGCTGGAAGTAGCCGTCCTGCGGCGGGATGCAGCCGCCGGCGTTCTGGACCGGCTCGAGGATCACGGCGGCGACCGTGTCGGGGCCCTCGTACTCGATCTTGTCGGCGATCTTCTCGGCGGCCCAGAGTGGATCCCGGCCCTCGGGCCAGTGGTAGCTGTTCGTGTTCGGGCACCTGGTGCCCGCCGGGGACCAGTGGCTCGAAGGGCTCGCGGAGTGCCGGGATCCCGGTCGCCGAGAGCGCGCCGAGCGTGGTGCCGTGGTAGGCGATCTCGCGGGTGATGAACTTGTGCTTGCGCGGGTTGCCCGTGTGCTGGTGGTACGTGCGGGCGAGCTTGATCGCCGACTCCACCGCCTCGGAGCCGCCCGAGGTGAAGAAGACCCGGTTCAGGTCGCCCGGCGCCAGATTGGCGATGCGGGTCGCCAGCTCGATCGCCCGCGGGTGCGCGTAGCTCCACACCGTGTAGAAGTCGAGCTCCGCGACCTGGCGCGCGGCGGCGTCGCCGAGCTCGGTGCGACCGTGGCCGGCGTTGACGCAGTACAGCGCCGAGAGGCCGTCGAGGTAACGGTTTCCGTGCATCGTCCCAGACGTACGGGCCCTCCCCGCGGGCGATGATCGGCACCTCGTGCTCGGAGTCGTAGCCGCCCATGCGCGTGAAGTGCATCCACAGGTGCTTGCGTGCCAGCTCCTGGAGGTCGGCGCCAGTCGTGGTCCGAGGCGCGGCGCTCGAGGTTGCCATGGGCTCTCCTTCCCGTCGATCGATCGACTAGGACAACGGTATAGCCAAAGCGATGAGTCCGCAAGCCAGCCATGGGTGAACTCGGTTTGCCGGCGTTGGACGCTTTGTACAAGACCGGCCCGGCAATTTGGGCCGCGGCGTCCTTGCAGCGATCCGCGCCGCCGCATAAGGTGCGCCCACCGAGTCGCGAAGTCGAGGAGAGGAGCGACGGATGGAGAGCGCGTCGGTAGCGTCGGATCCCGCAGGAGCGGAGGTCGGCGGCAAGGGCCTCAAGACGGGGGCCCTCGGCTTCCTCTCGAACCTCGTCATCGGCGTCGCCTCGACGGCGCCCGCATACAGCCTCGCCGCCACGCTGGGCTTCGTCGTGGTCATCGCCGGCGTCGGGCTCCATGCGCCGGCGGTCCTCCTCGTCTCGTTCCTGCCGATGCTGCTCATCGCGGCCGCCTACAGCTACATGAACAAGGCCGACCCGGATTGCGGGACGAGCTTCACCTGGGTGACGAAGGCGATGGGGCCGCGGCTCGGCTGGCTCACCGGCTGGGTGATCGTCGCGGCCGACGTTGTCGTCATGGCCACGCTCGCCTACATCGCCGGCGTCTACACGTTCCTGCTGTTCGGGCTCGACGCCGCCGCCAGCAACCTGCTCGACATCTCGATCATCGCCGCTCTGTGGATCGCGGTGATGACCTGGATCTGCTACATCGGGATCGAGATCTCGGCCCGCACGCAGTACGTCCTGCTCGGCATCGAGATCTTCACCCTCACGCTGTTCGCGGTCGTCGCGCTGATCAAGGTGTACAGCGATCCGGGAATCGGTTCGGTCGACGTCGCCCTCGACTGGTTCAACCCCTTCGCGATCCCGTTCTCGGCCCTGATCAACGGTGTCCTGCTCGGGGTCTTCATCTACTGGGGGTGGGACTCGGGGGTGTGCGTCAACGAGGAATCCGACGAAACCTCGAACGGGCCGGGGAAGGCGGCGGTGGTCAGCACTCTGATGCTGGTCGGGATCTACCTCCTCGTGGCGACCGCCGCGCAGGCCTACGGCGGCCGGGACTTCCTCACCAACCACCCCAACGACGTCCTCAAGGCGCTCGGGGGCCATGTTCTCGGTTCGCCCCTGGACAAGCTGCTCATCATCACCGTCCTGACCTCGGCCTCGGCCTCGACGCAGACGACGATCCTGCCGACCGCGAGAACGACCCTCTCGATGGCCCGGTTCGGCGCGATCCCGAAGATCTTCGGGCGAGTCCACCCACGCTACCTGACGCCCGACGTCTCGACGCTCGTCATGGGCGCCGTGTCGCTGGTCTGGACGCTGTTCATCATCAACGTCAGCACCAACGTGCTCGACGACTCGATCGTCGGCCTCGGCTTCCAGATCTGCTTCTACTACGGCCTGACCGGATTCGCCTGCGCGATCTTCTACCGCAAGGAGCTCTTCAAGAGCGCGAAGAACTTCTTCCTCGTCGGGCTCACGCCGTTCGTCGGCGGCCTATGCTCCTGCTCGGCATCTTCGTCAAGGCGCTGACCTTCTACCAGGACCCCGTGAACACGAGCTCCGGGGACTTCCTCGGGGTCGGGGCCCCCGTCGCGATCGGGATCGGGTTGATGCTGATTGGCCTCATCCCGCTAGTCATCTGCGAACGTCGTCTACCCGGCGTTCTTCAAGCGCAAGACCGAGGTGGCGGACCCCGGCATCCTCACCGGCGAGGTCAAGGGCACGGCCTCGGTCATGGCGGATTAGGAGGGCGTTGCAATGTCAGAGATCATCGTCGGATACGACGGGTCGGATTGCTCCCGCGCGGCGCTTGCCACAGCCTGCGAGTCTGGCGAAGACGCTCGGCGACGACGTCGTGTCTGGTCTTCGGCTACGCGCCCGGCGGGTACGGTGGCGGCGAGGTGCCGAGCCAGCGCGCGGCGGTCAAGGAGCTCGCGGAGAAGGTGACGGCCGAGGGGCTCGAGCGGGCGAAGGCGGCCGGCGTCGAGGCCGAGGTCGAGCTCGTGGCGAAGCACCCGGCGCACGCGCTGCGAGGAGGTCGCGGCGAAGCGCGACGGGCGAATGATCGTGGTCGGCAGCTACGGCGAGCCGCCGCTCAAGGGCGTGATCCTCGGATCGACGCCCTTCAAGCTGCTGCACGAGGCCGAGCGGCCCGTGCTGGTGGTGCCGGCGCGGCGCAGGCGCTGAGGAGCGCTAGAGCCCGAGGTCGCGCGCGATCTCGGGCTCGTGCGCGCCCAGCATCACGAAGACCGGGTGCGTGACGCCCGTCGCGCGCTCGACGTCGATCGACTCGGCGTCAGGGACCTCCGCCCGGAGGCGCTCGGCAAGCTCGTTCGCCGCCTCCTCGGTCGGGGCGAGGGCGAGGACGAACCGGAAGCGCCGTCGCACCTCGAGGCCCTCGTCGCGAAGGCGGTGGGCCACCTCGAGGGCCTTGCGGAACGACGGCAGGACGATCCGGGCCTCCCACTCGGCCTCGCCGGCGTCCTCCGCCTCGCCGGAGTCGTCGCCCTCGGACCCCGCGGTCGCGACCCATGAGTCGCGCTCCTCGTCCCAGCGCGTGAGCTCGGTCGTCGCCTCGATCCCGTCCTCCTTGGCGAGCGACTCGACCACCTGCGACGCCGACGCCGCCTCGTCGGGCGAGCGGGCGTAGAGGAACATCCGCGAGCCGTCCCTGGTCACCACGACGCGGTCGCCGAGGCGCTCGCGGGCGTCGTCGTCGAGGTCGAGCGTGCGCAGACGCTCGCCGACGGAGAGGCCGTGCCCCTCCTCGCCCAGCTCCACCTCGACTCGCCATTCCTCGGCCACACGGCGAAGTATGTATGACTCGAGCTCGGCACGGTCGGCGAGGCCCTCGTGCGCTCAACGTCCCTGCACCCTGCGTATAGCCCCGACTGGGGGACGTTCGCCGGAGAGGGGCTCCTCAGAGGACGCCCGGGGGCGGCGTGTTTTCCGGCCCGCCTCGCCGACGAATCCCCGCAGGGACCCGGCGACACGGCTCGATGCAGCCCCGATCATCTCCTACTCCACCCCGCCCGGCCGCGAAACCTACCGGCCGGTAGCGTCTGAGGGAGAATTCACGACCAGCGCGGACGTGTCAAGGGACAACCGCGGCTAGTAGCGTGCCCGGTCGACGAGCGAGAGGAGCCCATGAGCAGCAACGGAAACGGCAACCGCACCTACGTGATCGGCGTCGGGATGACGAAGTTCTCGAAGCCCGGCACGAAGGAGGGCGACTACCCCGAGTGGGCGGCCGAGGCCGCTCGCAAGGCGCTCGACGACGCCGGAGTCGACTACGACAAGGTCGAGCAGGCCGTCGCCGGCTACTGCTACGGCGAGTCAACGTCGGGGCAGCGGGCGATCTACGCGCTCGGGCTCACCGGGATCCCGGTGATGAACGTGAACAACAACTGCTCCACCGGCTCGAGCGCCCTGTTCATGGCGCGCCAGGCCGTCAAGGGCGGCCTCGCCGATTGCGCGCTCGCGGTGGGCTTCGAGAAGATGGAGATGGGGTCGCTCGGAGCGAAGTACACCGACCGCACGAACCCCATGGACAAGCACTTCATGGCGATGTTCGAGGTCCGTGAGCCCGAGCAGTCACCGCCCGCGCCGCAGATGTTCGGGAACGCTGGCCGCGAGCACATGGAGCGCTACGGCTCCCAGCCCGACCACTACGCGTGGATCGGCTGGAAGAACCACCACCACTCCGTCAACAACCCCTACGCCCAGTTCCAGGACGACTACACGATGGACGAGATCAAGGCGGCGAAGATGATCCACGAGCCGCTCACGAAGCTCCAGTGCTCGCCGACCTCCGACGGCTCGGCGGCCGCCGTGATCGCCTCGGAGCGCTTCGTGGAGGAGAACGACCTCTGGGACGGGGCGGTGGAGCTCGCGGGGCAGGCGATGGTCACCGACCTCGGCTCGACCTTCGACGAGAAGTCCTGCATCAAGCTCGTTGGCTACGACATGTCGGCGCAGGCAGCGAAGCAGGCGCTCGAGGAGGCCGGCGAACAGGTCGACGACGTCGACGTTGTCGAGCTGCACGACTGCTTCTCGGCCAACGAGCTCATCACCTACGAGGCGCTCGGGCTGGCCGACGAGGGCGAGGGCCACAAGCTGGTCGAGGCCGAGGCCACCACCTACGGCGGCGACGGTCCCGTGGTGAATCCCTCGGGCGGTCTGATCTCGAAGGGCCATCCGCTCGGGGCGACGGGGCTCGCCCAGTGCTCCGAGCTCACCTGGCAGCTTCGGGGGGCCGCGGACGCCCGGCAGGTGGACGGCGCCGATCTTGCGCTCCAGCACAACATCGGGCTCGGCGGAGCGTGCGTCGTGAGCGTCTATCGGAGGCCGTCCTGATGGCCGCCGACCCACTCCCCATCGCCGGCCGCGTCATCGCGATCACGGGCGGCGCCCGCGGAATCGGGAAGGCGACCGCCAGGGCGCTCGCCGCCCGCGGCGCGCGAATCGCCATCGGCGATCTCGACGCGGACCTAGCGGCCGAGACCGCGGCCGCGCTCGGCGGCGGGACGATAGCGACGCACCTCGACGTGACCGATCGCACCTCGTTCGAGGGGTTCGTCGACGAGGCCGAGCGCGAGCTCGGCCCCCTCGACGTGCTCATCAACAACGCCGGAATCATGCCGGTCGGGCCGTTCCTCGACGAGCGCGACGACACCGCGATCCGCCAGATGGACATCAACGTCCACGGCGTCATCTACGGGATGAAGATCGCGCTGCCCGGAATGCTCGAGCGCGGCCGCGGGCACATCGTGAACCTCGCGTCGGTGGCCGGCAAGGGCGGGTTCCCGGGCGTCGCGACCTACTGCGCCACGAAGCACGCCGTCGTCGGTGTCACCGAGGCGGTGCGCGCCGAGCTCGACGAGACGCCGATCGAGTTCTCGATCGTCATGCCCTCGTTCGTCAACACCGAGCTCATCTCCGGGGCCGAGACACCCCGCGGCGTCCACGTCGCGGAGCCGGAGGAGGTCGCTGCGGAGATCGTCGACGCCCTCGAGCGCCCGCGGGTGGACGTCTTCGTGCCGCGGGCGGTCGGACGGATCAACAAGGCCATGACCGTGCTCCCGCGCCCGGCGCGGGAGGCGGTGGGGCGCTTCCTGAAGGCCGACCGCGTGCTGGTCAACATCGACTGGGATCGCCGCCGCGCCTACGAGAAGCGCGTGGCCGGCGAGGACGTCGCGGCCGAGAAGGCGAAGCAGTAACTCCGCGAACGTCCCGCGCGGGGGGCTATGGGCGGTAGCGAGGGACGTTCGGCGATGGAGACGAGGCTCTGGATCGCTGGGGAGCGGGTCGCCGGCGATGGGGCGCCGCCTCGCTGTCGAGAACCCGTTCACCGAAGAGGTGATCGCGACCGTCGGGGCCGCGGGCGACGAGCAGCTCGACGCCGCCGTGGCGTCGGCGCGCGAGGCGGCCACGGGATGGGAGCGCACGCCGGCCGGCGAGCGAGGCGAGATGCTGCACGAGATCGCGAAGCGGCTTCGCGAAAGCACCGACGAGCTCGCCGCTCTGATGACGGCCGAGGGCGGCAAGCCGCTGGTCGAGAACCGCGACGAGGTCGGCTGGACCGCCGCCGCCTTCGACTACTACGCCGAGATCGGCCGCGACTCCGCCGGCCGCGTGATCCCGCCGATCGAGTCGACGCAGCTCGCCCTCGTGGTCAAGGAGCCGGTGGGGGTGGTCGCGTGCATCGTGCCCTGGAACTACCCGCTCCTGCTCCTCGCCTGGAAGCTGGCGCCCGCGCTTGCGGCCGGCAACCCCTGCGTGTGCAAGCCGTCGGAGCTGACCCCGCTCTCGACGCTTGCGCTCGCGGACTGCCTCGACCATCTGCCGGCCGGCGTCGTCTCCCTGCTCGCCGGCGCCGGAGACGTCGGGGCCGCGCTGGTCGCCGACGAGCGCGTCGACTGCGTCGCCTTCACCGGCTCGGTGGAGACCGGGAAGCGCATCGCGGCGGCATGCGCCGAGCGCATCGCGCGGATCAACCTCGAGATGGGCGGCAAGGACCCCTTCATCGTCTGCGCGGACGTGGCCGAGCGAATAGGGGTTGCGGCGAGGGGCGGCGTCTGGGCCGCGTTCCTCAACGCCGGGCAGGTCTGCACATCGGCCGAGCGCTTCTACGTGGCCCGCGAGGTGTACGACGACTACCTCGAGGCCTTCGCGGAAACGACCCGCGGCGCTCGTCGTCGGCGATCCGACCGACCCGGCCACGGACGTGGGCCCCATGGTCTCGGCGGCGCAGCGCGACAAGGTTGTGAAGCAGGTGGAGGACGCGGTCGCGGCGGGGGCGCGTATCGTCACCGGGGGCGGCGAGGGAGGGCACGACCGAGGCCATTTCTTCGCGCCGGCCGTTGTGACGGGCGCCGACGCCGAGACCGCATTGCTCAGCGAGGAGACGTTCGGCCCCGTGGCCCCGCTCGTCCCCGTCGACCGACCTCGACGAGGCCATCACGCTCGCCAACTCCACGCGCTTCGGCCTCGGCGCCAACGTCTACACGGCCGACCTCGCGACGATGGTCCGCTGCATGCGCGAGATCAGGGCCGGGACGGTCTGGTTCAACGACCCGCTCACCGACAACGACGCCGGGCCCTTCGGCGGCTTCAAGCAGTCGGGCCTCGGCCGCGAGCTCGGCCGCGAAGGACTCGAGGCCTTCCAGGAGACCAAGCACGTGCACATCGAGACGGAGATCGCGCCGAAGGAGTGGTGGTACCCGTACTCGGAGTACTCGGGGAGCTAGCGCGCGACAGGCCCGCCCCTTGCGAGCGCGGTCCCGCCAGGCCACAACGAACCGTTTTCGCGGCTCGGCTAGGCCTCCTCCGGCGGCACCCAGCCGCCGAGGGCGCGCTCCAGCTCCATCGCCACGGCGATCGAGACGTGGTCGTTGCCGCGAGCGGCGGCCACCTGCACTCCCACCGGCAGGCGCTTGCGGCCCAGGCCGAGCGGGACCTGCGTCGCGGGCATCCCGAGGAGGTTGAAGAGCGCCGTCGGCGCCAGGAGCCAGGGGCGGCCGACGGTCCAGCCGTGGCGGGGAGCGACCCGGGGGTGCGGCGGGTGGAGGAGGACTCCATCGCCGATCGTGGCCTCGATCTCCGATTCGAGCGATTGCGCCGGCGGCGCGCGCCTTGCGGATCCGGCGCTCGGGCGTGTGCTTGCCCGCTCGCTCCGAGGCCAGCGTCAGGAGCGTCGCGGGCGTGTGCGGGTTGTCGCGACGGAAGGCGCTGCGCCATGTGACCGCGTCGCCGCCCTCGGCCACGATCAACTCAGCGAGCGAGACGCCAGCGCCCTCCTGGACCGCGGCGAGGAAGAGCTCCACAGCTCGGCGGATCGAGCGCATGTTCTCGCGACGAAGGTTGGCGCCCGTGGCGGCGAGGGCGCCCGCGGCTCGCTCGCGCGCCTCGCGCAGCTCACGGCTGACCGGGAGGTAGCTCGCCCCCTCGCTGATCACGACGTCGAGGCCCTCGATCTCGACCTCGCCCGGGTCGCCCAGCTCGACATCGCCGGTGACGAAGCGATCGGCGCCATCGGGGCCGGCGATCAGGCGCGAGCACCGGCGCGAGGTCCTCGGCGCGCCTGGCGATCGGGCCGAGCACCGACATCCGCATCGCCTCACCGTCGGACGTCGGGAAGTGGCCCGTGAACGGCACGAGGCCGCGGGAGGGCTTGTGGCCGAAGACGCCGTTGAAGAACGCTGGCAGGCGGATCGATCCCGCGAAGTCGGTTCCGAGCCCGATCGGCGACCCGCCGCAGCCCACGGCCGCACCCTCGCCTCCAGACGAGCCACCGGCGGTGCGGCGACGGTCGTAGGCATTGACCGTGCGGCCGTAGACGCGGTTGTCGGACTCGATCCACATCGTCAGCTCGGAGAGGTTGGTCAGGCCGAGGAGGATCGGCCCGGCGTCAAGCATGCGCTGGGCGGCCGTGGCGGTCTCCTCGGCGTGACGGCCGGCGCGGCTCTCGAGCCCCGCTGAGTTCGGCAGGCCGGCTACGGCGATCGATTCCTTGATCGTCAACGGAACGCCGAGGAGAGCCGGCAGGTCCTCGCCCCCGGCGGCGACCCGCTCGTCGGCGACGTCGGCCTCGGCGAGCGCTTCGTCGTAGCGCTCGACGACGACGGCGTTCACGTCGGCGCGCATCAGGGTCTCGATGTGCCGCTCGACCACCTCACGCGAGGTGACCTCGCCCTCGCGGATCAGGCGGGCGAGGTCGGTCGCCGATCGGCGCGGTGAGGTCGCGGGGCGGGGCGGCGACGGTCATTTCGCGGCCGAGTGTACGTTCCTCACCGTGAGCGATGTTGCAGCCCGACTCGGCGAACTGGGGCTTCCAGAGCCGGTCGCGGAGCTGGCGCAGCGGGATTGGGACGCGATCGTCGTCGGCGCGGGCCATAACGGCCTCGTGGCGGCCGCGTACCTCGCCCGGGCTGGGCGTCGGGTGCTCGTGCTCGAGCGGCGCGAGCGCGTCGGCGGCGCGTGCACGCTCGAGCGACCGTTTTCGGATCCCGCCTACGAGGCCAGCCCCTGCGCATACCTCGTCGGCCTGCTCGATCCCGTGGTGATCGAGGAGCTCGGCCTTCGCCGCCGTGGGCTGCGGACCCGCATCGCCGACCCTGAGCTCTTCATCCCGTTCAGCGACGGCACGGCCTTCGTCCAGTGGCTCGATCCACGGCGCACCGAGGCGGCGTTGAGCGAAGCCGGTTTCGCCGAGGCCGACATCCGCGGCCTCGCCGCCTACAACGAGCGCTTCGATCGCATCCGACGGCTCCTCCGCGAGGGGCCGCGCGACACCTGGGTCGGTGACGCGCCCTCGCGAGCCGAGATCGAGGAGCTCCTCGGCGGCGAGGGGTACCTGACCGATGTCGTCTTCGAAGCCTCGATCGCAGACGTGCTCGACGAGCACTTCGCCGATTCGCGCATCAAGGACGCCCTGTGCCCGCAGGGCCTCATCGGGGCCCACGCGGGCCCGCGCACGGCCGGGACCGCAGCGATCCACCTCATGCACCACATGGGCGTCCTCGACGGCCATTCCGGGATCTTGGGGGTACGTCGAGGGCGGCATGGGCCAGGTGAGCTTCGCAATTTGCGAGGCGGCGCTGGAGGCCGGGGCGACGGTCGCGTGTGGGGTCGAGGTCGGCGCGATCGATCCCGTGCACGGCGTGGAGCTCGAGGACGGGACGATCGTGCGCGCGCCCACGGTCGTCTGCAACGCCGACCCCAAGGTGGCGCTTCGCATGCTGGGGCAGAGCGCCCCCGAGGACTACGCCGGCCGGCTTCGCAAGTGGAAGGTCCGCTCTCCGGTGATGAAGGTGAATGCCGCTCTGCGCAGCCTGCCGGCGTGGACCGCCGCCGGCGGTGAGACCTGGCCGGCCCTCGGCACGGTCGACGTGACCGACGGCCTCGACGCCTGCCAGAGGGCGTTCGAACGCTACGAGGACGGTGAGGCGGCCCTCGGCTACGCCGAGATCTACTGCCAAACGGCCGCCGACCCCTCGCCGGCGCCGCCGGGCGGCCATCTGATCAGCGCGTTCTGCCAGTACGCGCCATATGAGGCGGACGGGGATGCCGACGCCCTCTTCGCCATGATCGAGCGCCACGCCCCGGGCTTCGGCGACCTGGTCATCGAGCACGAGGTGCTGATGCCGGCCGACATCGAGAGCCGCATCGGCCTCACCGGCGGGAACATCTTCCAGGGCGAGTGCCTACCCGACCAGATGTGGGAGCGAAGGCTGAGCGCTCGCACCCCCGTCGACGGCCTCTACCTGTGCGGCGCGGCCACGCACCCGGGCGGGAGCGTCATCGGCCTCAACGGCCGCAACGCGGCCAGAGCCGTGCTCGCCGACGCCCGCTGAGGTCTCACAGCCGGTTCCGGTGACGAACCGCCGGTAGGCGTCCCACGCCGGCTTGCGGTGGTTCCGCTTGTCGATCAAGCCGGCGTGGTCGCACCACGGGCACGGTGCGTTGACGTTCCTCAGCGAGTCGCGCCAGTCGAACCAGGTCACGCTGCTCAGATGGAGGCGGTGACGCTCGCGCGACAGCGCAGAGAAGAGGTTCGTCACCATCCGGGCCTGGCCGTGGCGGCCGAAGTTGTACTGGCTGGGGTGCCGCTTCCTCGATCCCCAGCCGATCTCGCTCACCCAGAGGGGCGTGCCACCGTCGCCGTGCTCGCGCATCGTTCGCCGGACGCGCTTCAGCTGATTCACCACTCCATGAATCCCTTGGGCATATGGGTGGAAGGCCGCGACGTCAAAGAAGCTGCGGATGTGGGGCACTCGCGGCGGGATCAGCCTTACGGATGGCGTCGGCGGTGACCCGCACGAGCTTCCCGTAGAGCTCCACGTTCGGCTTCGGCCAGAAGGCGCCGGGGATGTTCGGCTCGTTCCAGACCTGCCAGGTCCTGATCGGCCGCGGGGTCGCGCCCGCATGGTCGTCCTCGTAGGCGCCGCTCCAGTAGGACCCGTTCGGTCCGTAGCGGTGGACCGCCGCCCCTACGAAGGCCTGCCAGTGAGCGACCTCCGCGGAGGCCTTCACGGGCGGGTACGCGGTTGCGTTACCACCGGGCGACGTGGCGGGGATCATCCTCGGGGCCTGCGGCACGTGGGAGGAGCCTCCGGGGACGCTCTCGGCCACGGCCCAGAGCGGTGCTCCAAAGAGAACGGGAACCGTCGTCACCCCCTGGCTTGCGAGGTTGCCGACCCAGCGGTCGAGCTTGCGCCAGCTATAGAGCGTCGGCGTCCCCTCCACGCCCCACCAGTCGAACGACAGCCGGGCCGTCCGGATGCCCCCGCGCGCCATGCGCGCGGCGTCGTAGGAATGCATCGGCGAGGAGAACAACACGTTCACGCTCGAGAACAAGCGGGAGGTCGGCGGTGCGGCCGAGCCCCCCGGCGCAAGCAACGCAAGCGACGCCACCGCCATCGCGAGCGCCACCGCCACCACGACCCTCGTCCCCCGGATCATCGCCCAAAAAATGGTACCCGGCTCAGCGAGGCCCTCAGGCGGGCAGAGCGAGCCGCAACGCTTGCTGGCCTGCGGAGTCGGCCGGGTCCCCGGCCCCCTCGAGCGAGGCGAGCCGGACGCCGAGCAGCCGCACCGGGCGAGTCGGCCGGTTGGCGGCCAGCAGGGCACGCGCGACCTCCGCGATCCGGTCGGGCTCGTCCGTCGCCGTAGGGAGCGTCCGGGCCCGCGTCGTCGTCGTGAAATCTCCGGTCCGGACCTTGATCCCTACCGTGCGCCCGCGGATTCCCTTCGCGCGCGCCCCCGCCGCGAGACGGCGCGCGTGATCGTCGAGCACGCGCTCGAGCTCGGCGACGTCGGTGACGTCGGTGTCGAATGTCGTCTCGACCGAGAGCGACTTCGCGGCGCGCTCGGTCGCCACCTCGCCGTCGTCGCGAAAGTGCGCGCGATCGTGCAGCGACCGCCCGCCGCGATCGCCGAATCCCGCCACGAGATCCTCCACCGAATGACGCTGGAGAGCTCCGATCGTCTCGATGCCCATCGCGCGGAGCCGCTCGGCCGTGCGCGGGCCGATCCCCGGGATCAGCCGCGGCGGGTGATCGGCGAAGCGCGCCGCAGCCTGCTCCCTTCTCAGGACTACGAAGCCGCGCGGCTTCTCGGCGTCGGAGGCGACCTTTGCAACGAGCTTCGAAGGGCCGATCCCCACCGAGGCGTCGAGGCCGAGCTCGGTGTCGATCCGCCGCACGAGCTCGCTCATGACGTCGATCGGCGTGTCGATTTCCGTCAGGTCGATGTAGGCCTCGTCGAGCGAGACCTGCTCGACGGGGGCCTCCAGGTCGCCGATCAGGTCGATGAGCGCGCGCGAGCGCTCGCGGTAGTGCGGCATGTCCGGGACCAGATAGATGCCGTCCGGACAGAGGCGCCGGGCCCTCGACACCGGCATGGCGGAGCCGACGCCGAAGCGCCGCGCCTCATAGGAGGCGGTGGTGACGACCGCCCTTGGCCCGTTCCAGGCCACGATCAGCGGCTTCCCCCTGAGCTCGGGACGGCGCAGGAGCTCGAGGGCGACGTAAAAGGCGTCGATATCGAGGTGGGCGATGACCCTTCTCGTGGGCATGTCCCGATCGTAAGACCGGCCCCGGCGGCGTTCCTCAGCGCACGGCGTCGCATACCCGCGCCAGGACGGCTTCGGCTTCCCGGTCTTGTAGATGAGGCCGGCGTGCTGGCACCAGGGGCCATCGTGGCCCGGACCCTGTCACCTCATGGCTTAGAGGGACGCCGGGTCGGCGGAGGCGCGCGCCTGCGCCCGATCGATCAGCTCGCGCTGGACGGCGCGCGGGGGCTCGCTGGGCTCCCGGCGCGTCCAGCGGCCGTCCTGGCCGAGGTCCCAGGCGTTCGTGTTGTCGGCCAGGCTCCGGTTGAGCACGTCGATGAGCTCGTCGCGGCACTGCGGGTCGGTCACGGGCACCACGAGCTCGACCCGGTTGTAGAGGTTGCGCGGCATGAGGTCGGCCGAGCCGATGTAGATGTGCGGCTCCTCGCCCGGCCGCTCGAACGAGTAGATGCGCGAGTGCTCGAGGTAGCGGCCGACCACCGAGACGACACCGATGTTCTCCGACACGTCGGCCACGCCCGGGCGGAGGGCGCAGATCCCACGGACGTTGAGCTCGACCGGCACCCCGGCCCGCGAGGCCCGGTAGAGGGCGCGGATCGAGGGGGCGTCGAGCAGCGAGTTCATCTTCATCCTGATCCTCGCCGGGCGCTCGGGCGAGTGGGCGGCGATCGTCTTCTCGACCTCTTCGAGGATGCCACGCTGGAGGTTGAACGGCGCGATCAGCGCCTTGCGGTACCGGCGTGGGCGGGCGTAGCCGGTGAGGTAGTTGAACATCTCGGCGATGTCGGAGCCGAGCTCCGGGTCGCACGTGAAAAGGCCGACGTCGGTGTAGATCCTGGCCGTCTTCGGGTTGTAGTTGCCGGTTCCGATGTGCGCGTAATGGCGCACGCCGTCGCCCTCACGGCGGACGACGAGCATGCACTTGACGTGCGTCTTGAGCGCCGGAATGCCGTACACGACGTGCACTCCCGCCTCCTCCAGCTTCTTCGCCCACTGGATGTTGGCGCGCTCGTCGAAGCGCGCCTTCAGCTCGACGAGGCACACGGCCTGCTTGCCGCGCTCGGCCGCCTCGATGAGGGACGGAACGAGCGGCGAGTCGGCGCTCGTCCGGTACACGGTCTGCTTGATGGCCAGCACGTCGGGGTCCGCCACCGCCTGCTCCACAAAGCGCTCGACGGAGATCGCGAACGAGTCGTAGGGGTGATGAACCAGAACGTCGGCCTCACGCATCGCCGCGAAGACGTCGCCGGGCTGGGCCTCCTCGCCGCGGAGCCGCGGCTGAGTCACAGGGGCGAACGGGGGATAGCTGAGGTCACCGTAGCCGCTGATGCCCGCGATGTCCCAGAGGTCGGAGAGGTCGAGCGGGCTCGGCGCCGCGTACACCTGCCGCTCGGAGATCTTCAATGCCTCCACGAGCTGGCCCCGGATGCGCGGGCTCATGGCGCTCTCCACCTCGAGGCGGACCACCTCGCCGAAGCGGCGGCGGCGAAGCTCCTCCTCGACCGCCTCGAGCAGGTCGTCGGCCTCGTCGGAGACGTCGTAGTCGGTGTCGCGCGTGACCCGGAACAGGGCGTGGTCGACGATCTCCATCCCCGGGAAGAGCGAGTCCAGGTTGGCGGCGATCACGTCCTCGAGGGCGACGAACGGCGCCCCCTCCCCCTCGAGCCGCACGAAACGGCCGAGAAGCTCCTTCGGGACCTTGACCCGCGCGAGCACCTCGGTCCCCTGGTCGGGGTCCCGAACGATCACCGCCAGGCTCAGCGAGAGGTTGGATATGTACGGAAACGGGCGGCCGAGCCCGATCACGAGCGGCGTCAGTGCGGGGAAGATTCGGGCCGCGTAGAGGCGCTCCATCTCGAGTCGCTCGTCCTCGGACGCGTCGGCCACCGAGATGAAGCGGATGCCGTGCTCGGCCAGCGACGGGACGAGCTCCCCCGAAAAGCAGCGCGCCATCCGGTCTCGCTGGGCCGCGACAACGTCGGCGATCGCATCGATCTGCTCGTCGGCCGAGAGCCCGTCGGCGCCGCGTGCATCGCGGCCGAGCTCGACCTGGTCGTGGAGGTTGGCGACCCGGACCATGAAGAACTCGTCCAGGTTCCCCTCCCAGATCGCACAGAACTTGATCCGCTCGAGCAGCGGCACCGAGGAGTCCTCCGCGAGCTGGAGCACGCGGTCGTTGAAGTCGAGCCACGAGAGCTCGCGGTTGTTGTAGAGGGAAGGGTCCTCGAGGTCGACGGAGGGCTCGCCGTCGTCGGCTCGCTCGGCAGCGGCCGGCGGCTGGGACGTGGCCGCGATGCTTCCCTGGGTCTCGATCTGGGTTGGCTCCAATCTCTCCTCGGGAGCCATGCTAGAGCGCCGCGCGACTCAGGCGGCGCGAAGCGCCGGACCGGGCGCCGGATTGCGAGCCCGGGTGCCGAGCGCGCGGTCATAAGCGGCGGCGAGCTGCTCGAAGCTCGCGTCCCAGCTCCGGCCCCGAACCACCTCGCGGCCTGCCGCGGCAAGCTGCGCGCGCAGGAAGCGCGAGGCGGCGAGCTGCGCCAGCGCTGTTGCGAGCTCGCCTGCATCCGGCGCGCAGAGCCAACCGGTTCGCTGGTCCTGGATGAGCGTCGCCGGCCCGCCCTCGCCGACCGCGACGACCGCCAGGCCGCTCGCCTGTGCCTCGGTGACGACCTGGCCGTAGGTGTCGGTTCGCGAGCAGAACAGGAACAGGTCGGCGCTCGCGTACGCGCGAGCGAGCGCCGGGCGA
Source organism: uncultured Actinomycetes bacterium (assembly GCA_963823245.1). Lineage (GTDB taxonomy): Bacteria > Actinomycetota > Thermoleophilia > Solirubrobacterales > 70-9 > JAWVFM01. Next base: position 185,783 of record CAWGKQ010000012.1, read on the forward strand.
TCGAGCCAGCCGAGGAACGTGATCGTCTCGCCGAGCCGAGCTCGAAGCCACTGCTCCTCGGGTCCGCCGCCGGCGATGACGAGGTGGAGCCTCGGGTCGCGCTCGCGCGCCGCCTCGTAGGAATCGGCGAGCAGCTCGATCCCCTTCTCGCGCGCGATCCGTCCGGCGTAGAGCACCGTGATCTCGCCCGGGAGGGAGCCTGGGTCGCGCCTCGCCGGGTCGAACATCTCGACGTCGACGCCTCGCACCCAGCGCGCGACGCGGTCAGCCGGCACCCCGAGCGCCTCCAGCGACCGATCGGCTGAGGCGCTCGGCGACAGGACGCGCCGCGAGCGTCCGTAGAGGCCCGAGAGCACCACCCGCATGGCGACCGCGAGGCGGGGATCGCCCCCGCGAACCGCGGCATAGGCGTCGAGCTCGGTGTGGTGGCTCGCGACGAGCGCGGTGCCGGAGACGCCGGCTGCGAGGGCGGCACCGATGCCGGCCGGCCCGGGCGCCGTGACGTGGATCAGGTCGTAGCGCCCGTCGGCGAGCGTCTCCACGAGCTCGGGGACGCTCGGCACGCCGACCTCCAGGCCGGGGTAGAACGGGACCTCGGCCTCGAGCACCGCCGGCAGGCGCCGATCGACCCGGGAATCGGTCCCCACCACGTCGACGTCGTAGCCGGGCACGCCGTGCTCGCGGATGCGCTCCACGGTGTGCGTGACGCCGTGCATCGAGCCCGCGCCATCGACGACCACCGCAACGCGGGGCAGCTCGGAGTCGCGCCGCTCGAGCTTCGCTCGCTCGCGGGCGAGAAAGCTCGTTGCCGGCGCGTAGGGAATCGCGGGTACGCAAGCCGCGAGCAGCGCCGCACCGGCCTCGCCGTAGCCCTCGCCGCTCGCGAGCGCCTGCGACCCCGCCTCGACCGCGGCGCGCAGGCGGAGCTCGTGCGAGGCGCGGGCGCGGCGGTAGAGGTCGGAGTGGCTGAAGTCGTCGGCCTGCATCGCGCGCACGAGCACCGCCGGGTCCGCCGCCGCCTCGGGGTCGAGGCTCACCGACCGCACCCACGCCGCAAGCAGCGCCCGGGCGTGCTCGGGCCCGATGCCCGCGGCCCCGTCGCCGCCCCGCTCCTCGCCGTCGGCCACCACTCTCCCCGCCAGCTCGAGGATCTTCGCGGCGTCGAGCCCGTCGCCCTCGGCGTCACCGCTGCCGGCCAGGACGCGCGCTCCGAGCGCGATCGCCGCGTGCGCCCACTTGGCGGCGGACCCCTGCGCCCCCTTGGCCTCTGCCCGGCCCGCTCGGAGGTGATCGAGAAGCTCTTCCGGCGTCGACGCGACCGGCGTTTCGGTCCAGGTCCGCCCGATGTCAACGCCGGCGTGGTCGTCCGAGCCGCCGATCCCGCACGCGCCGTTCGTCTCCGCGTAGACGGCCGCCGGTTGGTTCAGCTCCGGGGCGCGCGAGCCGTTTCGCACCTCCCAGATGCCGAATAGCTCCGCGAGGCGCCGGCGGTGGCGCGGGCGAAGCGGCGCGGCGACCGCGAAGAATGGATGCGCGAGGGCGCAGGCGATGTCGCGCTCGGCGAGGTACTCCGCGCAGCTCTCGAGGTCGCCCGCGCGCGCTTGAAGCTCGGAGTGGTCCGCCGGCGTGATGCCGAAGCAGAGAACGTGGACCGTCTGCTCCTCACCGCGGAAGCGGGCGGTCAGCTCCTCCGAGACGAAGACGTCGGGCCGATCCGCGATCTCCAGGCAGCCGTCGATAGTGTCGTGATCGGTGATGGTGACGAAGTCCATCCCGCGCGCCTTGGCGAGCGCATAGACCTCTTCGGGCGGGGTCGCGCATTCCGGGAGGTCGAGGGCCCGCTGGACGCCGAGCTTCGCGACGGCTGAGGCGGTCGAGTGACAGTGGAGGTCGGCCTTCGCAGTGGCCGGTGAGGGAATCATCGTCGTTCCCGTCCTTTCGCATCGATTTCACCCGGAAGGTTCGACGTGACCGGCCCTCACCACGTGAAGAACCTGCAAATGGAGGGATACGGTCCTGTGAACGACCAGGCGCTACCAGGACCCGCGATGCGGCTTGCCCGGGCGGTCGAGCCAGACGCGGAAGAGGCGACCGAGCTTGCGGCCGCTCACGGTCTCCGCGAGGTCGACGAACTGCCCGATCGTCGCGTTTCCGTAGCGGTGGGGAGCGGTCCAGTCGCGGAGGAGGGTGTAGAAGTCGTGAGAGCCGATTCGCTCGCGCAGCGCCTCGAGCGCCATCGCCCCCCGGAAGTAGACCGACGGCGCGAACAGGTGCTTCGGTCCGCCCACCCTTCCAGGCGGCGGGTCCCACGCCGGATGATCCTTAGCCGGCGTTGCGTAGGCCTGACGGAAGTGGCGCCGGAGGCTCGGGCCGCCCTCGTGCGCCTGCCACATCCACTCGGCGAAGGTCGCGAAGCCCTCATTGAGCCAGATGTCCCGCCAGCGCCTGAGGCCGACGGAGTCCCCGAACCACTGGTGCGCGAGCTCGTGGGCGACGAGGCCGGCCGTCGGCACCGATGTGTAGAGCGGCCGCGTCTGCGTCTCGAGCGCGAAGCCGGCGCTCGAGGGGTCGACGATCCCGCCCAGCGTGCCGAACGGGTAAGGCCCGAACTTAGGCTCGAAGAAGCGGACGATCCGGCCCGTCTTGCGAACCTCGGGGGCGGAGCCGGCCGAGGGGTCGATCGCGGTCCATGATGGGACCCCGGCGGCGCGCGAACGGTCGAGCCGGAACCGCCCGATCGCCACCGTGGCGAGGTAGGTCGCCATCGGCTCGGCTTCGGTCCAGTGGAAGGTCCGCCGGTGGCCGTGGCCCGCGACGGCCGCGAGGCGCCCGTTCGAGACACCGACGAGCGGCCGCGCCGCGGTGATGGCGACCTCGTAGCTGGCCTTGTCCGTCAGCTTGTCGTTGCAGGGGAACCACGTCGGCGCGCCCTGCGGCTCGGCCGCGACCGCCGCGCCGTCGCTCGTGGGCAGCCAGCCCTCCTGGCTTCCGTCCGGATCGGTGACCGGCTGCGGCTTGCCCGCGTAGTGCACAGCGACGTGGAAACGGCCCGCGGCCGAGATCGCCTGCGCCGGGCGGACGATGAGCTTCTGGCCGTGGCGGTGCCAGTGCGCGCGGCGCCCGCTCACGTCCACCCGCCCGACCCGAAGGCCTCGCAGGTCGAGGCCAAACGAGGGGAGGCTCTCCGTCGCCGTCGCGTCGATCGTCGTGCGGGCGCGTAGGCGCCCCGACCCTCGCGCGTAGGAGAGCCGGAGGCCGTAGTGGTCGACCTCGTAACCCCGGTTGCCGGCGTGTGGAAAGTAGGGGTCGAGGCCCACCGCTGGGCCCGCGTGCGCCGGCGCGAGCGCGAGCGCGAGAAGGGAGCTCGTGGTGAGAAGCGCCGTCGCCGCGGCGCGGGGCCTCACGACTCCGCCGTCTGCGGCGGTGCCGGAGCGGCCGCAGGGCCTTGGCCGTTCCCGGTGTCCGCGGCCGCCCTCGCCTCCGCGAGCGCCGCGGCCGCGCGCTCGGCCCGTTCGGCTGCCTCGCGCTCGTCGTGCTCGGCCCGCTCGAGCTCGAGGCGGGCGCGCTCCGCGCGCTCGGCGGCCCGGCGGCGCTCCCGCTCCCGCGTCAGCACTCGCTCGGCGGCACGCTCGAGCCGATCCCAGACGCCCGAGCGCTCCTGCTCGGCCCAGAGCTCGCGAAAGCGGTCGTGAAGCGTGCCGCGTCGCGCCTCCACGTAGACCCCGAGGACCTCGAGGCCGCGATAGGAGGTGCGGTTCGGGGCACGCGCCGCGAGCTCGGGCTCGAGGTCCGGCGCGTCGCCGGCCCGCGCCCGGACGGCCTCGGCGTCGGACGCGCGCAGCCTCGCGACGTGGCGCTCGACCTGCGGCAGCATCACCTCGCAGTCGTTCAGCTCGCCGAGGACGTCCTGGAGGTCGCGGGCGCGGCGCCGGGCCTCTGCTGCGGGCCGGCCGAAGCACAGCTCGGTCGTCTCGAGGATGTACCGGACGCGCTTCGCGGCGATCCGCATGTTGTGCTGCGCCTTGGGCTCTCCGGGTTCGAGCGCGTCGGGGACGAACGAACGCAGCTCGTCGAGGCGCACGAGGACGATCCGAGCCGCGTTCTCCGCAAGCGACGACCCGGGGTCGAGCTTCTTGACCTTCTTCGCCTTCATGCCACGGCCTCCGCCCCATCGACCAGCTCCCGCAGGCGATCGGAGAGGCTGTCGAGCCACTCCTCGGTGACGAACGCCGCGAGAGCCTCGTTCGCCTCGGCCTGCTGGCGCCGCTCGTCTGCGACCATGCTCGCGATCCCGGCGCGGTCGGCCGCCGGCATCCGGGCGGCGAAGTCCTCGAGCATGGTGATCGAGACGTCGCGGTCGCGCCGCTCGCCCAGCGCATCCGCGAGCCTCTTCGTGTCCTTCAGCGCCGACTTCCAGAGGCGCTTCGCGAAGCAGGGCTCGAAGATCTCGAGCGCCGCCCGGAGCCTGCGACTGGCGACCCGCATGTCGTGCACGCGCTCGATGTCGTCGGTGTCGAGGACGCCGCCGGAGTGCTCCGCAAGCTCAGCGGCGCGAACGGCGACGATCCGCTGGGCGGCCTCAGCGTACGGCTGCGCCGCGTCCAGTCCCTCGATGGGCCGGGCTCTGGCCATGGCGGATAGCGTAACCCGCTGCGCGATCGCGGGACAATCGCGTTGGATGCAACTGTGAAGTCCGAAATCGAGCGAAAGTTTCGGGTCGCCAGTCCGCCTTCGTGGCTCTCGGAATGCGTAGCCGAGGAGGTGCGGCAGGGGTATCTGATCATCGGCGCAGACGTCGAAATCCGGCTCCGGGCCATCGGCGAGCGCCGCGTGCTCACGGTGAAGCGAGGACACGGCGAGGTGCGAGACGAAGTCGAGGTGGAGATCTCGCGGGAGCAGTTCGATGCGCTCTGGCCGCTCACCGACGGGCGACGTCTTGCCAAGCGCCGCCGGCGCGTATCACTGGACGAGGGGGGCCTGGTGGCCGATGTGGACACCTACGAGAGCGAGCTGGAGGGGCTGGTCGTCGCCGAGGTGGAGTTCGAGTCCGAGTCCGAGGCCGACGTGTTCGAACCTCCATCGTGGCTCGGAACCGAGATCACCGGGGACGAGCGCTTCGCCAACCAGTCGCTGGCGCGGGACGGGCTACCAGGCGATCAGCCGGGCTGAGTAGCGAGCTCGGAGAGCCCGCTACGCCGCGAGCTTCGCGGGGGCGCCGTTCGAGGCGCCGAGGAGGTCGAGGATGATCCCCTCCCGGAGGCCGCCCTTGCCGATCTGGAGCGGCTGACCGAGCAACTCGGAGAGCTTCTCTAAGAGCAGGACCCCGGTGGGGAGGATCCGCACGCGGCGTGGATCGAGCTCGAAGCGCTTCGCGACGTCTTCGACCGGGTCGCTCGCCAGGACGCGGATGCCCCGCTCGAGCGTCTCGTACTCAAGCACGGCCCCCACCAGCGTTCGCAACGATGTGGCGCTACCGCCAACCGCGACCGCCTGATCGGGCTTCTCGAGCTCGACCCCGTCGAAGAAATCGCCGATGTGGTCGCGGACGGCGCGGATCTCGGACGCCGACGGCGGGTCGTTGTCGATGAAGTCGTCGGCGAGCGACCCCGACCCGATCTTGAAGGACTTCACCTCCCGAACACCCTCGCTGATAGTCCCGAGGATGACCTCCGAGGATCCGCCGCCGACGTCGACGACGCCGATCTGCCCCCCCACGGGGTGACCCAGCGTCTTCGTGGCGCCGATGAACGCTAGGCGACCCTCCTCCTGGTCACTGAGAACCTCTACGCCCATTCCGCACTCTCGCGCGATCCGGCCGACGATCTCGTCGCGATTCGTGGCCTCGCGGATGGCCGCCGTGGCCACGATCCGGATCGCCTCGGCGCCGAGCTCCTCAGCGAGGCGAACCTGCGTCGCGACGATATCCGCCACTTCGGCGACCTTGCCGTCGTCGATCGCGCCGTCGTGCGTGGCGGCCCGTCCGATCTGGTTGTAGGCCCGCTGCTCCATGACCTTGCGGAGCTGGCCCTCGTTCGGCTCGGCCACCAGGACGCGGGTGGTGTTCGAGCCGATGTCGATCGCCGCACAGAGCATCTTCACGATCTTCCCAGACCTGGCGGATAAGGCCCGCCGGGTGCGCTCCATTGGTAACACAGGCTTCACAGCGCCTTGACCGTGAATTCACTATTTGCAGGGTTTTTCTGCGTACGGTCTTCGTAATGCACGTGATGCCGACCGTGCTCCCGTCGCTCCGCAGGGGCCGCCGCGGAAATGCGCCGGCGCAGCTCAATCCCGAAGCCATCGGGGCGAGGCTCGGGCTCACGGTCCCCCACGAGTGGTGGGCGGCGCCCGCCCTCGTGAAGTCGTTCGAGGCCGCCGGCTTCGGCTGGCTGCAGATCGACGCGCCGCCCGCCTCGATCCTGTCCACCGCGACCCATCGTTCCACGCACGCAGCTGGGGTCGCGAGCTCGATGGAGGGCACGAAGCTCGGCGTGGTCGTTCACGCCCCCGCCGGGCTCCGACTCGGCTCTCCCGGGGGCGACGATGCGTTCGCCGGCCTCATCTCCTACGCCGCCGACGTCGGCGCCGCCCACGTCGTCTACCACGCACTCGGCTTCCCGGACGTGCCCGCGGCTGAGGACGTCATCGTCCGCGAGGCCGCGTCGCTTTCCCGTCACGCCGATTTCGCGGAACAGCGCGGGGTCGGCATCGCGATCGAGAACCTGGCGCCCGTCTATCCGGGACCCGATCCTGTCTCTGCCAGCCCCCTCAGCCTCCGGGGCCTGGCGCTGCGCACCGGCTCCGACGCGGTCGGTGTCTGCCTCGACCTCGGCCACGCGCACATCGTGGCCGAGCTCCGCCACACCTCGCTCGCGCGGTTCATCGAGCCGGTGCTCGACCTCGTGACCGTCTTCCACCTCCACGACAACCTCGGCGCAAGGCAGTTCGTGCGCGGAGAGACCGAGCTGGGAGTCGACCCGCTCCGCCTCGACCTTCATCTTCCTCCCGGCCGCGGGACGCTGCCGCTGGAGGAGATCACGCCGGCGCTCGCCGGAAGCGACGCCCCGGTGATCTGCGAGGTCCATCCGCCGTACCGCCCGCGCGCCACGGAGATCCACGACTCGGTGGTCGCGGGCCTCACGGCTCGCCCCGCACCAGCCGCCTGACCTTCGCGCGCTAGGCCGAGGAGGGCTCGGGAACGCTCTCGCCCGGATGCGAGGCATCCTCGAACTCGCGGAAGAGGCCCGTGACGAGGAACGCCACCTGCTCCCCGACGTCGACGGCGTTGTCGCCAATCCGCTCGATCGCGCGCGAGACGAGCAGCATCGTCATGGCCCACTCGCGGCGGTCGGCGTCGTCGCCGAGCTCGAGCGCGAGCCTGAAGCACTCCTTGTTGAGGTTGTCGACCACGTCGTCGCGGCGGACCAGGTCGCGGGCCATGTCGACGTCTCGCTCGGCGAACGCGCGCCGCGCCTGGGTGATCAGCGTGCGAACCTGCTTGCCCATCGTCTCGATGTTCTTGAGCATGTCCTCGTGGGCGGGCGGATGGTGGCCGGCGAGGGGGATCATCTTGGCGATGTTTACGCACTGATCGCCCATCCGCTCGATGTTCTTCATCACGTGCAGCATCGCCGCGATCAGGCGTAGGTCGGTCGCCACCGGGCCCTGCGTCGCGAGCAGCGTCAGGATCGACTGGTGGATCTCGAGGTAGCGCCCGTCGATCACGTCGTCGTCGGCGATCACGAGCTCGGCCAGCTCGATGTCCTGGTGCTGCACCGCCTCCATCGTGCGGTCGAGCGCGACGGTCACCAGGTTGAGGCCGTCGAGGCCCCTCTCCTCCAACCGGGCCAGCTCGTCGCGGAACTCGGCTCGTGTCTGCTGGCCCATCAGCCGAACTTCCCGCTCACGTACTGCTCGGTCCGCTCGTCGGCCGGCTTGGTGAAGATCTTCTCGGTCTCGTCGACCTCGACCAGGTCGCCGCTCAGCATGAATGCCGTGGTGTCGGCCACCCGGCCGGCCTGCTGCATGTTGTGCGTGACGATCGCGATCGTCACGCGGTCCTTCAGCTCGGCGATCAGCTCCTCGATCTTCAGCGTCGCCACCGGGTCGAGGGCCGAGCACGGCTCGTCCATGAGCAGGACGCTCGGGTCGACCGCGAGAGCGCGGGCGATGCACAGACGCTGCTGCTGCCCGCCCGAGAGGCCCGCGCCCGGCTTGGAGAGGCGGTCAGAGACCTCGGCCCACAGGCCGGCGCCGCGGAGCGCCGACTCCACGCGGTCGGATATCTCGGCCTTTGGCGCGCCCGTGAAGCGCAGGCCCGCCGCAACGTTGTCGTGGATCGACATCGTCGGGAAGGGGTTCGGCTTCTGGAAAACCATCCCGACGGCACGGCGCACAGAGACGACGTCGACGCCCGGTGCCTGGAGGTCGATGCCGTCCAGCATGACCTTGCCCTCGGAGCGGGCGCCGGGGATCTCTTCGTGCATGCGGTTGACACAGCGGACCATCGTCGACTTGCCGCATCCGGACGGGCCGATGATCGCGGTCACGCGGTTCGGCTCGAAGGCGAGGTCCACGTCCTTCACTGCCCGGTGATCGCCGTAGTACGCGCTCAGGTTCTCGAGCGCGATGCGGTGGGTCGCCGCAGAGGCGGCGGCTGGAGGCGCCTGCCCAGGGCCAGTGGCCCCCTGCGCAGTCGGGGCTGACGCAGCCTGCTCGGTCTGCTCAGTTGGCTTTGTCGGCTCGGTCATCGTGTTCGGCTCAGTGGTCATGTTAGGCGGCTCCTTGGGGCCTCTTCAGAGGCTGCTCCTTCGTTGGATGAGGCGAGCGATCAGGCTCAGAACGAGCACCAGGAGGACCAGCGTCAGCGCGGCGCCCCATGCGGCGTTGACCAGATCGGCGTTCGGCTGCTTCAGGTCGGAGAAGATCGTCAGGGGCAGCGCGTTCATCGGCCCGTTGAGGTTGAGCGTGGTCCCGCTCGCGATCGACAGCGCAAGCAGCAGCGGCGCCGTCTCGCCGGCGCCGCGCGCGACCGCGAGCAGGCATCCCGTGACGATGCCCGGGAGCGCCGTCGGGAGGACGACGCGGAAGATGACCTTCCAGCGGGGCGCGCCGAGGGCGAGCGCGGCCTCGCGCAGCGAGTCGGGCACCTGGTGGAGGACGACCTCCGAGGATCGGCTCACGATCGGGAGCATCAGGAGCGCCAGCGCGATCGACGCCTTCCAGCCGGTGAAGCTCTCGCCCCCCACCTTCGTCACCACCAGCGTGATGTAGATGAAGAGACCGAACATGATCGACGGCACGCCCGTCATCACGTCGGTGAAGAACCGGACGGTGGAGGCGATGCGCCCCTTCTTTCCGTACTCGGTCAGGTACACGGCGACGCCCAGGCCGGCCGGAATCGAGATCAGCGCGGCCAGGCCGACGATCTCGATCGTGCCGAGGATCGCGCTCTTGATCCCGCCCGCGCCGCCGAGGAAGCCCGTGTTCGGATCGGTCGTGAGGAAGCTCACACTGAGGACCCCGATCCCGCGCTTGATCAGGTAGTAGAGGACGAGCAGGAGCGGGACGAGCGCGACCACCGCGGCGGCCCCCAGGCCCCACCGCGCGATCTTGTCCTTGCGCCGCCGGCCGGGGCTGATCGGCGGGAGGGCCGCGTGGAGAGCGCTCGCCTCCATCAGGCCCCGAGCTCCGCGGTGGAGGAGAGGGCAACGCCGGTCTCGCGCTCCGAGCGCGAGACGACCAGCCGCGCGATCGCGTTGACGATGAACGTGAGGACGAACAGCACGAGCCCGGCGCCGATCAGCGCCGCGCGATGCGTCGGCTGGGCCGCGGCCTCGCCGAACTCGTTCGCGATGACCGCCGCGAGCGTGTAACCCTGGTCGAAGATGGTGTGCCCGATGACGGGCGCGTCACCGATGACGATCACCACCGCGATGGTCTCGCCGATGGCACGGCCGAGGCCGAGCATCGACCCGCCGACGATGCCCCGGCGAGCGTAGGGCAGCATCGCCGTCTTGATCATCTCCCAGCGCGTCATGCCGAGCGCCAGGGCCGCCTCCTTGTGGTCCGCCGGGACCGTCGTGAGCACCTCGCGGCTGATCGCGCTGACGATCGGCAGGATCATGATCGCGAGAACGAGGCCGGCGATGAAGTAGTTGGGTCCGGCGAGCGTCCCGGCGCCGCCGAAGAACGGGATGAAGCTGAAGGTGTCGGTGAACCACTGCTCGACCGGCTTCAGGGTCGGGATCAGGAAGTAGAAGCCCCAGAGGCCGTAGACCACGGAGGGCACCGCCGCGAGCAGGTCGACCATGATCGTGAGAACTCCCTTGGCCCGCTGAGGGCAGAGCTCGACGAGGAAGACGGCCGTCGCGACCGCGATCGGCACGCCCATCAGGAGCGCCAGCGCCGAGGTGATGAGCGTGCCGACGACGAGCGGCAGCGCCTCGAAGGTATTGCCGGCGACGTCCCAGTTGTTGCCGAAGACGAAGTCGATCCCGAACTTCGAGAAGGCCGGCTGCGCCTCGACGAAGAGGCGGATGAAGAAGTACGCGAGGAGGGCGAGGACCGCCAGCGAGAAGACCCAAGAGGCCCCACTTGAGGGCCTTGTCGGCGAAGGCGGAGAGCGACGACCGCCCCTTCAGGGAGCGGTCGCCGCCTCCGGCAGTGAGTTGCCCTGCCTCCACGCGTCCGGCTCAGTGCCGGCCGAGGCCGGCTAGCCCGACCGGCTTTCCGTTGCACTCGAGGCCGCTGACGGCCTTCTGGGCCGGCCCGAGGACGTTCGGCGGATCGCCGGCGTAGTCGAGCTTGCTCGCGGTCGCCTGACCGGCGCCGAGCGCGTAGTTCAGGAAGCCGACCACGTTCTCCGCGTCGGTCTTCGACTGCCCGGCCTTGCAGAGGTCCTGATACGTCATCAGGTGCGTGGCCGAGGTGATCGGATACGAGTCGGCGCCGGGGGCGTTGACCGAGATGATCCCGAGGTTCGACGGGACCTTGATGTTCGCGGCCGCGGCCTGCGACGAAGAGAGGCTCGGCTCCACGTAGTTGCCGTCCGAGTTCTTCACGGAAGCCGTCGTGAACCCGCTCTGGATCGCGTAGGCGAGCTCGACGTAGCCAATCGACCCGTCGGTCTGCTTGATCGCTCCCGCGACGCCGTCGTTGCCGTTGGCGCCGGTGCCCGTCGGCCACTTGACCGTGGAGTCCGCTCCGACCGAGCTCTCCCAGGACTTCGAGTAGTCCGACAGGAACGTGGTGAAGAGCTTCGTCGTGCCCGAGTCATCCGAGCGGTGGACGACCTGGATGTCGGTGCTCGGCAGCTTGACGCCCGAGTTGAGCTTCGCGATCGCGGGGTCGTTCCACTTCGTGATCTTGCCCGCGAAGATGTCGGCGATCGTGGCGCCGTCGAGCTTCAGGCCCTTGTCGATGCCCGAGACGTTGTAGGAGACGGTGACCGCCCCGAACGCGACCGGGATCTGGACCGCCGGCGTGCCGTTCTTGGACTGCACGTCCTTGAGCTGCGAGGGCTCGAGCGGCGGGTCGGACCCGGCGAAATCGACCGTTCCGTTGATGAGCTGCGCCTGGCCGGCGCCGGAGCCGTTGCCCGTGTAGTTCACGGTCAGGCCGTCGGAGCCCGAGACGGACTTGCCCCACTCCTCAACGAGCGGCTGGACGAACGTCGACCCCGCGCCGTTGATGGTTCCGCCGGGGATCGAGGCGCCGCCTCCGCCTCCGCTGCTGCCTCCGCTACTGTTATCGCTGCTGCTTCCGCATGCGGCGAGGCCGATTGCCGCCGTCGCGGCGCACACGGCCACGGCGAACGAGCGCTTCTTGGTCACGAGCTTCTCCTTCGATCGGGTTCCAGGTCGAGCGGCCGAGCAGGCCGTCGAGCGCAGGCTCCCAGGGGGCGGGGGGAAGCTTGTTATCTATCTGTAGCGCCGTTGTGAACAGGGTGTGAAATCAGGAGCACCTCGCCACCGAGCTGCAACGCACTCTTTACCGGAAGGTAACTCGCGACGGCGTGCTCGGTGCAAGCCTGCGACGCGTGAAGCACCAGCGGGGACTGGGCGCCAACGACCCGATGCCGAGCTACGACGACGGCCGGCTGCGCGTGCGACCCCGGGACTACATGGCGACGGCCGACGGCTCGATGCTGCGGCTCAAGCCACGGGAGCTCGGCCTGCTCGCCGCGCTGGCCTGCCAGCCCAACCGGATCGTGACCCGCGAGGAGCTGCTGGCCACCGTCTGGGACGCGGGTGAGGACATCACCGAGCGCGCCGTTGACGCTTGCGTCGCGCGGCTGCGGAGCGCACTAGCGGCCGCGCTCCCGGACCTGCGCTACATCCACACGCACGCCCGGATCGGCTATCGCTTCGGTCAGGAGCGGATCGCCGCCGAGGGCTCGGCGGGCGTGGCCTCTCCGACGGCCTCGTCCGCGATCGCGACCGGCGCTTCCGCGGCATCGGGCGAAATCGGCTCGGCCTCGAACCTGTAGCCGATCCCGAAGTGGGTGTGGATGTACCGCCAGCTCGGGCGAGTGCTGCTGCAGCTTCGAGCGCAGCTTGCGGACGAAGACGTCGACCGAGCGGTCGCCGTGCGCCATGGCGTAGCCCCAGACGCGCTGGTAGATGTCTTCCCGCTCCAGCACCCGTCCGCTCGCCTCGGCCAGCGTCTGCATGAGCTCGAACTCGCGCCGCGTGAGCCCGAGCGGCTTCGTCGCGACGTAGGCCTCGAACTGGTCGGCGCGGATCTCCAGCTCGCCGGCGACCACGGGCCCGACGTCGGCCCGCGCCTCGCCTCGCCGGTGGCGGCGGGTCACCGCCTCGAGCCGGGCGATGACCTCCTCGGGATGACACGGCTTGTTGACCCAGTCGTCCGCCCCGAGCCGCAGGCCGCGCACCCGCTGGGCAACGGTCGCGCCCTGCGTACAGACGACGATGCCGAGGCCGGGCATCATCCCGCTGATCCGCTCGAGGAAATCCCAGCCGAACGGCTCGATCGCCGATAGGTCGACAAGGACCGCGTTCAGCTTCATCACGGCGAGCTCGTTGGCCGGCACCGGGCCCGAGAAGATCCGATACTCCCACCCCGCGCCGCCGAGCCGCTTCGCGAGCACGCGAAGGAAGCCGGAATCGGTGTCGATGACTGCGAGGCGGGGTGTGCCTGGTGTCGGGCTCATCTCAGGGCCCGCGCGAACACGGCACGCGCGGTCGGGGTTCATCGTAGCCGGGTCCCCCGATGCGACCTTCCGCCTTCACAGGACTTTCACGGGCGAAATTGCCGCAATCTCGGTGGTTTCGCGGACCCTTGGCGGGGGTTCTCGGGATCTTTACCCGTGACTCAGGCGAGGCCCGCAAACTGCCGATCACGAGATCCTCTCTCGTGCGCGCGCGGCCTCAACTCCCTGCCCCGGGTCGCGCGCCTCCTCTTGAGACACCGAACGCCCGCCTTGCGGCGGGCGTTCGTGCTTCTCAGTCGAGGGCGAAGACGATGGACGCGATGACGCCGGCGCAGATGCAGTAGACGCCGAAGGGCGTCAGGCGGTTGGTCTGGAAGAACCTCAGCAGGAACTTGACCGCGAAGAGCGTCGCGAGGGCGGCGAAGATCGCCGCGACCAGGGCCTGCCCGCGCACCCCGTCTCCCGCGCTGCCGAAGAGGTCGGGGAGCTTGAGCACGGCTGCGGCACCGATGATCGGGGTGGCGAGGAGGAACGAGTAGCGTGCGGCGTCCTCGTTCGAGAGCCCGAAGAGCAGGCCGCCTCCCATCGTGATGCCCGAACGCGAGATGCCCGGAATCAGCGCAGCGGCCTGCGCCGTCCCGACGCCGAAGGCCTCCCCCCAGGTGAGCTTCGCGATCCGCGGGTCGGAGTCGCCCCTCCAATCGTCCGGCGCCGGGGCCCTCGCTCGCCAGCGCTCGAACAGAAGCAAAAGGAAGCCGTTGACGATCAGGAAGGCGGCCGCCGCCGTAGCCGATGCGAAGAGCGAGCGAAGCGAATGCTCGAGCAGCAGTCCGAGTAGTCCCGCCGGGATCGTCCCGATCACGAGCAGCCAGCCGAGCTTTGCGTCGACGTCGTCGGCGCGGATCTCGCGATCGCGAAGCGACCGGCCGAGCCCGCGAAAGATTCGCATCCAGTCCTTGATAAAGAAGACGAACAGGACGATCGCGGTGGCCAGGTGCGTCGCGACCAGGAATGCCAGGAAGTAGTCGGCGTTTTGATGAATGTTCCAGCCGAGCAGGTGCGGGATGACGACCGCGTGGCCGAGGCTCGAGATTGGGAACGGCTCGGCGAGCCCCTGAACGATGCCGAGGATGATCGCGTGGAAGTAGGAGATCGGGTCCATCTGGGATTCGGGCTCAGGTGCGACGGCTCTCGCGCGGCCCGCTCTTGAACCACGCGAAGACGAAGCAGGCGAGGGCGAGGACCAGGGCGGCGATTCCGTGCTTCACGTGGTGCTCGCTGTCACCCGCCTGATGTCCGGGGAAGAACGACGGCAGCGAGCCGGCGGGCTCCGCCCAGTAGATCACGGCGACGATGAGGAGGGCGATGCCCGCCACGACGGCAAGCACGATCGGCGTGCGGGAGTTCATGCGGGAGCGGCGAGCACCGCGCGGCACCTTAGAGCAAGCCGGCCGTTGTAGAGTTCGCCGCGTGAGGGGACGCCTCGCTCGTCTCAGCCTCCTCGTCACCACCGCCGCGGTGGCGCTGCTCTGCATGGCGCCATCAGCGCTCGCCGCCGACGGAATCGGGATCGGCGGCCCCACCGACGACCGCAAGGTCACCTACTGGGCGTTCGGCGTGATGGTCTTTTTCGCGCTCTTCGTGATCATCGGCGCCTTCATCCAAGGCCGGCACGAGGGCCGCAAGGAACGCCTTCGCCGCGAGCTCGAGCGGGTCCACCGCCCGCAGCCGTAGGCGCGGGGTACTTCAACTAGCGGCGAAGGGGGCGGTTTCCGGCCGCTCCCGCGGTTCGTTGTGGGGTCTTGGTTGCCATAGCGACCACAATCACGCAACGATTGGTCTTCGCCGTGGCCTCCCGGGTCACCCCTCCCCTAACCAGCCCTTACCCCGCCCCATAGGATCCCGGCGTGCCGAAGGTCACCTACGAGCGCGCGGGCGCCGCGTCCATCCTCACGATCACCCGGCCCGAGCGGCGAAACGCCGTCGACGACGAGACGGCGAGGCTGCTTGCGGACGGGTTCCGGAGCTTCGAGGCCGACGAGAAAGCGCGCGTGCTCGTTCTCACGGGCGGCGACCCCGAGGCCTTCTGCGCCGGCGCCGACCTGAAGGCCCTGGCCGAGACCGATCCGGCGGAAACCAGCCTCGACGAGTGGCTCGAGGCGCACCGCGACGGGCCGCTCGGGTTCACCCGCCTGACGCCGTCGAAGCCGACGATCGCGGCGATCTCGGGCTGGTGCCTGGCCGGCGGCTTCGAGCTCGCCCTGTGGTGCGACCTGCGGATCGCCTCGGAGACCGCGAAGCTCGGGTACACCGAGCGCCGCTTCGGCGTGCCGCTGATCGACGGCGGCACCCAGAGGCTGCCGCGCATCGTCGGAATGGGCCGCGCGCTCGAGCTGATCCTCACCGGCCGCGTCGTGGAGGCGCCCGAGGCGCTTTCCTGGGGGCTCGTCAACGAGGTCGTCCCCGCGGGGAAGCAACTCGATCGCGCGCTGGAGATCGCAGAGGGCCTGGCGGGCTTCCCGCAGGAGACGATGCTCTCCGATCGCCGCGCCGCCCTCGAGGGCTCGGGTCTGCCCCTCGCCGAAGGCCTAGCGCTCGAGGCACAGCTCGGCACCGCGGCGATCGCGGTCGGCCTCGGCGGCGCAGCGAGGTTCGCGGCCGGCGAGGGTCGCGGCGCGGCCGGCGCCGGCGTTTAGCCGGCGCCCGACCACATCCGCGTCAGCGGTTCAGTTGAGGGTGACGATCTTGGAATCGCCGGGGTCGCAGACCACCTTGTCGTTGACCTTGAGCTTCGGCGAGTGGACCTCGTAATTGCCCGGGTCGAGCGGCGAGCCGTCGGAGGTGCGAATTCCGTAGCTTCCGTCATCGCCGGCCTTGCCGTGGAACACGTCGGTGCCGTCGACGTTCAGGATCACCTTCCGCTTGTTGACGCACTTCGTCTTGTCCGACTTGACCTTGCCGAAGATTCTCCCGGCGGCCTGGTCGGTCTTGATCGTGACCGTGGTCTCGAAGTGCTTGACCTTTCCGCTTCCTGCGAGCGCGGGCGCAACCGAGCCCACCGCGAGCGCCGCGGCGGCGATCCCGACGCTCAGGATCCTTCCTCTCATGGATTCCCCTCTGATCTCTGATAGCTGACAAGACAGGGTTCAGCCTACCCGCGACGGATTCGTGGGCAGTGCCTCGACTAGGGCGCCGGCGCCCAGGTGGGGTAGGCGTCATCGCCGTGCCCGTGTGTGAGGCGCGTCACGTGCGTGCCGTTGGCGCGCATCGTGAAGATGTCGAGCCCGCCGCCCGCGGACGCCTCGTAGGCGATGAACCGCCCGTCCGGTGAGTAGACGGGGCCGAAGTCGCCGACGTTGTCGTGGGTGAGCCGCTGGAGGCGCCCGTCGGAGAGGCGGAGGCGGCAGATCTCGGTCGTCCTGCCGAAGTTCCTGGCGTACGCGACCCAGCCACCGTCCGGCGAATAGGCGGGCGCGTAGTCGCGAACGTTGTCGTTCGAGACGTCGACCTCGTGGTCGCTTCCGTCAGTGGTCACGGTGTAGATCTCCGAATGGTTGCCGTGACCCCGAAGGAACGCGATGTGGCGGTCGTCGGGCGAGTAGGCGGGGGCGGAGTCGTCACCGGGGTTGTTCGTGAGGCGCTGCTGGTCGGTCCCGTCGGCGGCCATCGTGAAGAGGTCGCGGTTCGGCTCGTCGCCGCGCTCGAAGGCGATCCGCGAGCCATCCGACGAGAACGAGGGGTCGTCGTCATAGGCCGAGTTGTTGGTCAGGTCCTGCGGGGAGGCCCCGTCAGCAGCGATGCTGAAGATCTCGAAGTCCGAGCCCCGGTCGCTGACCAACGCGATGGTGTCGCCGGCCGGCGAGTACGCGGGCGCGTAGTCGTTCGCCGCGTTGCGCGTGAGCTGACGAAGCCGGGTGCCATCCGGTCGCATCGCGTAGATCTCATTGTCGCCGTCGCGATTGCTCGAGAAGGCGATGGGCCCGTTGCGGATCGTCACGCCTCGCCGCGCGGACGCGGCGGCCGTCACGGCGAGCGCGATGACCGCCAGGGCGAGGAGAACCGCGATTACCCGCCGTCGTCTCACACGCGGAACTCTCCCAGAAGCCGCTTCTCGGATTCGCCCTCGACGGTGGCAACGACCTCGACCTGGCCCTCGAGGGGCGTGTCGCGCAGCTTGGTCGCGAGCAGGTCGTCGACCTGGAAGACGCCGGCCGAGTTGTTCATCTTGATCTCCACCCGCACTGGCCGGTCCGTGCCGCCCTGGATCGAAATCTCGTCGATCGCCGCCGCCGAGAGCGCGTGGATGCCGACCTGCCCGGAGGAAACCGGGAGGCGCGAGCGGCCGTGTGCCATGTCGAGCGCGTCGGCGACGCGCACGACCCCCGCCTCGACCGTGTAGGGCTCGCCGCGGCGGCGGTGGCCGATGATCGCGTGCAGCGACTCGGCGACGACCACGGTCCGGGCCGGCTCGTCATAGATGCCGTCGAGGAGTTCCCTGAGCTTGCGCTCGGCCAGGAACAGGCTGAAGGCCTCGTGGTCCGCGCGGTGAATTGACATCCCGACGTCGTGGAAGAGCGCGCCCGCGGCGACCACCACCTCGGCATCGCGCTCGGTCATGCCGTGGTCGGACACCATCGCCGGCTCGATGCCGCCCCTGACCAGCAGGCGGAGGAGGCGGAGCGCGATGTTGACGACGATCCGGATGTGCACCCAGGAGTGATCCGACATCCGCAATCGCTCGGAGTTGACCTGGGCCATGTGCCACCACGCGCGCAGCTCCGGGTCGGCGCTCGCGCGCTCGAGCAGCCTCTCGAGGCGCCGGTTGCCGCGGGTGGGGGCCTCGACGTGCGCCCGCTCGATTGCCGCCGCCGGCTCGAGGCCACGCTCCCCGGGCCCGCTCGGGGCCTCCTCCGCCTCGGTCGCGGGCTCGACGTCGGGGTCTGGATCGGCTGGCACGGCGGCAGTCTCGCAGGCGGCCGGAGTGCAGGAGATGTGCCGGAGATTCCGACCTCCGGAGGCTCTAGCTTTGGTACTTGCGTGCCGATACGGAGGACGCCGATGAAGAGCTGCCCTCAAACCGGACTTGCCGTTCCCGAATGCTCCTGCCAACGGTGCATCGAGGAGCAGCTCCGTCAGTTCCAGCCAGAGCTCCTTCGGGACGCGCGCGCCGACCTGGCGCGCACGGGCCGCCGTCCGGCCCGATCGGGCCGCGGGCGCCTCGCGGCCTAGCGGCCCCGCGGCGACCCCCCGGCGCGCGGCTCACTACCTTTCCTGCGGTGAGTCGGGTCCTCTCGATGAAGCTTCGGGGCGAGGTGGCGCTCGTCACCCTGAATCGTCCCGACAAGCGCAACGCGCTCTCGATCGAGCTCCGCGAGGAGCTGGCCCGGGTGTTCGGGGAAATCGCCGGCGACGAGAAGATCGCGGCGGTGGTCCTGACCGGCGCCGGAAGCGCGTTCTGCGCCGGCATGGACACGACGCAATTCGGAGGCAACCGCGAGCATCGGCGGCGCCTGGTCGAGACGAGCACGCTCGCCTTCGACGCCGTCGGCCAATGCAAGCGGCCGATCGTCGCGGCAGTGAACGGGCCTGCCGTCGCGGGAGGCTTCGCCCTCGCCCTGCTCTGCGATCTCCGGATTGCGGCTTCGACCGCGACCTTCGGCTATCCCGAGCTCCCGCGGGGGATTCCCCCGAGCTATGCGGCCGCGCGCGCGGTTCTGCCGGCCACGGTGGCCCAGGAGCTATGCCTCACAGGCCGAATCGTGCAGGCTCCCGAGGCGCAGAAGCTCGGGATCGTCCGCGAGGTCATCGCGCCCGGCGGCGACGTCGTCGGCCGGGCGCTCGAGCTCGCCGAGCGGATCACGCAACTTCCGCGGGAGGCGGTGTTCGAGACGAAACGGCGGACCCTTCTGGAGCGAAAGCACCTCTGGGGGTTCCTCTTCGAGGAGGAGAAGGAGACGTTCCGCAAGGCCGTGCTCGGACCGGAGGGCGAGCCCGCCGAAGCCCACTGAGGCTCGGTAGCGCGGCTCAGGCGCCGGTGACCGCTCGCAGGATGACCGGCCACACGTAGACCTCCCAGGTCGCCGCGGCGATCAGTATCGGAATCGCTATCGCCCGGTCGCGAAGGTCGCGGCGAGGAGGTCACCCCATTCGTCGCGGCGACTCGCGATGGTCCAAGCCGCGAGCGGCAGGAATAGGGCGACCAGCTCCGGCGATCGGGCGCGCGAGCTCGTGAATGCGACGGCTCAGCCCGCGCCGCTTCGCGGCGCTCAACGGAAGCGAGCTCCCGGCGATGAAGCCGGCGACGCAGGCCATCGCGTGCAGAGCGAGCACCAGGGAGTTGCGAAACAGCACGTACGCGACGTCGAGCGGCTCCGCGGGTTGCGTGAGCCCCGGAAGCGAGAGCGGGGTCGGGTCCGCAAGGACGCTCGACGAGACTGCCCAAACCGCGCCGAGCACGACCACGGCGACCGCGAGCGCGCCCGCGAACCACCGGGTGAGGACCGGCCACGGGTCGTCGTTCAGCGTGCGAGAGCCCCGCGGGTCTCGTGGAGCCCTCGCACGAGGACGTAGTCGGTCGCCTGCACGCCCTCTGCATCGGCAGCGGCGCAGGCGCGCGTTAGAGCCTCAGAGGCTCGGGGCTACTGCCCGCAGACGGGCCAGGGGCTCGAGCCGCTCTGCGAGTACAGGATCGCGGCGCGCATGCTCTGCTCCGCGGGCGAGGCCGCCGCGGGGTCGCCCGTGCCGCCCACCGACTCCCAGGTGCCCTGGTCGAACTGGTAGAGGCCGCGGTACGTGCCCCCGGCCGAGACGGCGGACGGGTCGCCGCCCGACTCGCACGCCGCGATGGCGTCGAGAGTCGACTGCGAGACGCCGTAGGACTCGGGCGAGGCGGTGCTTCCGCTCGCCGAGCTCGTCGTCGCCGTGCCCTCATGAGCCCTCGCCTTGCGCGCCGCGTCCTCGCGGTGCTGCGTGGCGGCGACCATCCGATTGCGGACCTCGGCCCGGATGCCTGCGTGGGCGTGCTGCTTGGCATGCTCGGGGGCGCCGGCCGCCTGCGTGGCGCCGACGACGGCGAGCGTGCCCATCACGGTCACTCCGATTAGCTTCTTCTTCGTTGCGAACACGTCTGAACCACCTCCGTTCGGTGCTCGCCCGCGCGCTCGCGCCTGCGCTCATTCGCGGCTGCGTGCGGCAGCCGAGTCGCAGGGCGCGCCTTGGCGGCGCGGGCGTCGACTCCCCGGGCGGTTGGTTTCAAAGGCGTCGATCGGCGACGCCTGCCTCGGGGCGTGTTCGAGCGCGGAAGGCTGTCAGGGGTACTGGCGTTTGTGTGTGACGGTGGTCACAGACGCAAGATTTCGCTCACATTCGCCAGGGCGAACGTCCCGCGCTGGGGGCTATACGCGGTAGCGAGGGACGTTCGGTGAATACGATCGGTGCGCCGTGCGGCTACTCGCCTTCAGCGACCTCCATTGCGACCTCCGGCAGGCCGAGCGGCTCGTCGAGCGGAGCGCCGAGGCCGACGTCGTGGCGGCGATCGGCGACCTCGCGTCCGTCCACAGCGGGCTCACCGAGACCGTCGCGGCGCTGACGGCGATCGACCGTCCGACGCTGCTCGTCCCCGGAAACAACGAGACCGAGGACGCCCTCCGCGATGCCACCGCGGACTGGGCCGGGGCGACCGTGCTGCACGGGAGCGGCGCGGAGATCGACGGCGTCGAGTTCTTCGGCCTTGGCGCCGGAGTGCCAACGACGCCGTGGGACTGGAGCTTCGACCTCACCGAGGAGGAGGCCGCCGCGCGCCTGGAGGACTGTCCCGCCGGTGCGGTGCTGCTCGTGCACTCGCCTCCGCTCGGACACTGCGACATCTCGGGCGCGGGCGTGCAGCTCGGCAGCCGGGCGATCCTCGCGGCGATCGAGCGCGCCGAGCCCCCGCTCGTGCTCTGCGGCCACATCCACGAGAGCTGGGGCTGCGAGTCCCACCTCGGGCCGAGCGCGATCGTCAACCTAGGCCCTGAGGGACGCGTCTTCGAGCTCTCGGCGAACGGCGCCTAGAGCTTCGTGTCCACGGCCTCGGTGCGCTCGCTGACCGAGCGCCCGAGCTGAGCGACGCGTTCCTCCATCACCGGGACCACCTCGGCCGACCGGCGCCGCATCATGCGGGCCGCGACCGGGCCCCCGATCACGCTTCGCAGCCACTGAACGACCATCGCGCTGCGGGGCACGCAAATGCGGCCGGCGCGGCGATCGATGGCGTCAACGAGCTGGCGCGCGCACTCCTTCACCGGCAGGGTGTTGCCCAGGAAGCCGGGGGCGCTGCCGCGCATCTCCCCGAGCTCGCCGAGGTCGGCGTCGGCGTCGCGCACCATGTCGGTGTCGATCCACGACGGGTGGGCGGTGCCCACCCCCACGCCCTCGAAGCCGACCTCTCCTCGCAGTGAGTTGGCGAAGGCCTCCACTCCCGCCTTGCTGGCCGAATACGCGGACATGCCGGGCAGGTGGGCGAAGGAGGCAAGCGAGGCGACGATGAGAATGTAGCCCCGCCGATCACGGATCGCCGGCAGCGCCGCCCGAACGGTCCGGAATTGGCCGACGATGTTGATCTCGATCGTCCTCGCGAAGGCGTCCGGGTCCATCGTGGCAACTGTCCCGAAGCTCGCGATCCCCGCGTTGGCGACCAGGATGTCGATGCCGCCGAGGGCCTCAAGGGTCCCTGCGACGGCGGCCTCGAGTGAATCGGGGTCGGTGATGTCGGCCTCGAACCAGACGTGGTCAGGGCCAAGCTCGCCGGCCACGGCCTCGAGCCGCTCCGGCTCGAAGCCCACGAGCGACACGCGTGCGCCGCGGGCGGCGAGCTCGCGGGCCACGGCTTCGCCGATGCCGCGGGCGCCACCGGTCACCAGAGCTGTCTTGCCGGCAATGGTCATCCAGGGTTCCTGCCTACGGATATGGCGTCGGGATCCAGTTGAGCCGCTCCTTCGCCGGACGCTTGTAGCCGGGGTCCGGTTGGCGCGGGGGCATCTCGATCTCAGGGTGCTCGACGCCCTTGTAGGGCACGAGCGAGAGCAGGTGAGAGATGCAGTTGAGGCGGGCGTGACGTTTCACGTCGGAGTCGACCTCCCACCATGGCGCGTCCGGTGTGGAGGTGTGCTCGATCATGATGTCCTTCGCCTTCGAGTATTCGACCCAGCGCTTTCGCGACTCCATGTCCATCGGCGAGAGCTTCCAGCGCCGAAGCGGATCGTCGATGCGGCGCTGGAAGCGGCGCTCCTGCTCCTCGTCGGAGACGGAGAACCAGTACTTCACGATCTGGAGCCCGGAGCGGATCAGCATTCGCTCGAGCTCCGGCGCCGTCCGCAGGAAGTCCCAGTACTCCGCGTCCGTGCAGAAGCCCATCACCCGCTCGACGCCGGCGCGGTTGTACCAGGAGCGGTCGAGGATCACGATCTCACCCGCCGCCGGCAGGTGCGGGACGTAGCGCTGGAAGTACCACTGGGTGCGCTCCCGCTCGGTGGGGGCCGGCAAGGCGACCACGCGGGCATGCCGAGGGTTCATGTACTCGACGATCCGCTTGATGGTCCCGCCCTTCCCGGCCGCGTCGCGTCCCTCGACGATGACGAGGATGCGGTGGTCCGTCTGGCGGACCCAGTCCTGCATCTTCACCAGCTCGACCTGGAGCGTGGCGAGCTCGCGGTCGAAGTCCTTTCGCTTGATCTTCGTCATGCCGGGCCCTCGAGCTCGGCCAGGCCCTCGGCGCGAGCCTTGACGGGTGCGTAGCCCAATTCGCGCTTCGCCTTCGAGATGTCGATCGTGCACTCCTGCGAGGAGACCCAGACGGTGAAGCGGGAGAGCGGTGGCCGGCCGCGAAGGGGCAACACCCGCCAGGCGGTCTCGCTGGCGGCCGCGATCGTCTCGGCGAGCGCCCCGGGCACGTTCCGCGTCGGGGGCTCGAGGCCCTGGGTGCGGATGAGCTCGGAAAGAAAGTCGCGAAAGACGACGCGCTCGTCGTCGGTGACGAAGTAGATCTCTCCGTCGCCGCCGCGCTCGGCGCCGAGGCGCAGCCCGTGGACCACGTTTTCGACGTGGGCCGTGTCGGTCAGCTGGCGGCCGCCGCCGATCCAGGCGAAGCGGCCCCCGCGCACCATCGACGCGATCTCGGGCAGGAGCGTCGTGTCCCCCGCGCCCCAGACGAACCGGGGTCGCACGATCACGCGCTCGATGCCCGACTCGGCGAGCAGGGCCTCCTCGGCGAGGGCCTTGCTCCGGGAGTAGGGCGCCTTCGAATCGGTCCGCCTGGGGGTCGTCTCGTCGACCTCGACGAGAGGGTCGCCCGCGATGAGGACCGCCTCGGTCGAGACGTGCACGACGCGGCGAACGCCGGCGGCCGCGCACCCGCGCACCACGTTGCGCGTGCCGTCGACGTTCACGCGCTCGAACTCCTCCCAGGGACCGGAGTCCTCGACCTTGGCGGCGGAGTGGAAGGCGACCTCGCACTCGGCCGCCCCGGCCTCGATCGAGGCGCGGTCGGTCACGTCGCCGCGGACGGGCTCCGCGCCGAGGGCGGCGACCGCCTCAGCGGCGGCGTCGGAGCGGGCGAGCGCCCGGACCTCGTCGCCCGTGGCCCGGAGGCTCTGAATCAGCCGGCCGCCGACGAACCCCGAGCCGCCGGTGACGAGTGTCCTCAAGGTCGGCCCTCCATATGCCGAGGCTAACTCATGGAATGGTGCCCTTCCTAGGGGAGCATCTTCTCCACATCATCCCCGGACTCATCGTTCTCACCGGCATCGGGTGGGCGTTGTACGTCTGGGTGGCCCGAGCCGCCGCGCGGCGACGGTGAGCGTGAGCGCTGGCTGAACGCGCGCGACCGCCGTCGCGACGGGGACGTCGATCCACGGGTCGCGCGGCGCGGGCTCATCGCCCTCGTCCCTCTGATCTACTCGCCGTACACCTGAGGCGTCATCTGGCCCGGCCCTCCGGACTCGGGCAATGGGAGCGGGCGGGCTAGCTGGCGAGGCTGGTCCGGGGTCGACCTCCCAGCGCCCTGCTCCCGGGCTGCGCCCCGGTCGCACGACCGAGCGGCCGCAGGTTGCCGCTACCGGTCGGCGGCGCTCATCGCCGCGCCTCGCACGGTAGAGAAGCCACCGGACAAGAGCCCAAAAAAAACGGGCCCGGGGGTGACGACCTTGCCTGCTTTCGCGCGTAGCCTTCGCACGAAATAAGCCTTGTCAGTCACCTTTGAGAGCCGCTTCGCGCTTGGCTTTCGCGGGCTGCGCTCTCTCCCGGACCGCGCGAACAACTCTACATCAGCCCACCGGGACGCGTGAGGCGGATTTGCGCATTTTGCGGAGAGAAGAGGGCCCAGCGGGGGTGCGCGCCGGAGCGCCGGTTCGCGAAGGCGCCTAGCTCGGCTCGAGCCCGAGCGCGGCGAGGGCCTCGTCCCGCGTTCCCACGACGGGAATCGACTGGTCGATGGCGGTGATCCGCAGCAGGTCCCGAAGGTGGCCCTCCGGGCACGCGATGCGCACCGACCCGCCGGCCTTGGAGACCTGCTGTGCCCCGTGAAGGATCGCCGACAGCCCGGCCGAGTCGATGAAGTCGCACTCGGATAGGTCGATGACCACACGGTCCTCGGGCGCTGGCTCGAGCGTCGAGAGCGCCTCGGTGAGCTGCTCGGCGTTGGCGAGATCGAGCTCGCCTCGCAGCCTCAGCACGCGCGCCTGCCCCTCCGAGGCGATGTCGATGCCCAGGTCGCTCATGCGGCCCGAGACTAGTAGATCGGCGAGGGGGGCGAATTCGACGAGGTTGGTCACTCGAGGTTGGTCACTTAGTGCCCCTATAGGGGCATCAATCGACCACTCTTCGGCCTGGCGGCTCGCTGCGGAGCAG
The DNA here is from genome assembly GCA_963823245.1 of uncultured Actinomycetes bacterium. Classification (GTDB taxonomy): domain Bacteria; phylum Actinomycetota; class Thermoleophilia; order Solirubrobacterales; family 70-9; genus JAWVFM01. Next base: position 210,840 of record CAWGKQ010000012.1, read on the forward strand.
CACGGGCAGATCACTCATTCGCAGCTGCGCCGGGTCGGTTCAGCGGGCAGGCGATTCGCCACCGAATCGCGCGGGGCCGCCTCCACCCCAGCGGCGGGACCGAGGCCGGGCTGAGCTTTGAGAGCGCGGCCGCGCTGTGGGGTATACGTCGCGACAGAGAAGGCCCGATAGAGATCTCGGTGCCCACGTCCCGGCGCGTGCGCCAGCCCGGCCTCATCGTCCATCGGAGCCGGCGCCTCGTCGCGGATCTCAACCGCCACCAGGGCATCCCCGTGACCACCCCTGTGCGCACGCTCGTCGATCTCGCCACCCGGCTTCGACCCTGGGTGCTCGTGGCCGCCGTCAACGAGGCGGACAAGCTCGACCTCGTCAGTCCAGATGTGCTCCGCGACGCACTCGATTCGAGACACCGCCTACCCGGCGTCGCTCCCCTCCGCAGCCTCCTCGACCGCGCCGCATTCACCCTCACCGACTCGCAGCTCGAGCGTTTGTTCCTGCCGATCGCGCGACGAGCCGGCCTACCGCCTCCACTGACCCAGGAGCACCTTCACGGCTTCCGCGTCGACTTCCACTGGCCCGAGCTCGCCTTGGTGGTCGAGACCGATGGACTCCGTTACCACCGAACGCCGGCGCAGCAGGGGCGCGACCGCCTACGCGACCAAGCTTTGACGGCGGCCGGACTCACCGTCCTTCGCTTCACCCACCGGCAGGTGCGGTACGAGCCAGCGAGCGTCGAGACGACCCTCGCGAAGGTCGCCGCTCGGCTACGCCGCGAGGGGTAGCTCGAGCTGGGTCCCGCGGCCGCCCGCACGGGTCGCTCGGAGCGCCTCCAGCGCCTCGGCGTACGCGCCGTGGAGTGCGCTCGACGGCGCGATTCCCTTGACCCCGTAGGCCTCCTCCATCGCTCGGCGGAGGGTCTCCCTGAAGGCGGGGCCGTGCCAGCGGCGGTGGCCCGGCTCGCTCCCGCAATGCAGGTGCACCAGCTCGTGGAGGAGGGTCTCGCGGAGGTCTCCGGGGCGGATGCCCGGGTAGGCCGTCACCGAGATGCGCCATTCCCCGGGAACCGCGAACCCGAGCCGCTGCGGACGGCGCCGGGCCCGACGAATGCGGATCAGGGGCGCTCGCTTGGCAAGTGAGCCACCCGCGAAAACGGGGAGCCTCCGCAGCAACTCCGCCTCCCGCTCGACGTCGACCCCGGCGACGATGTGACGGCCCGCGGGCCTGCTCGATCCTGCCACCGCGCGTCAAGCTAGTCGCCGTCGCGGCGGCGCGGCGCCGCCCGCGATACCGGCGACTCCAGCGCCGTCCGAACTCGACCATGAGCGCGACGCTTGACACCCCCGCCTCGATCTTCTTCCGCTTCCTGCGGTTCGGGGCGCTTGCCTGGGGCGGGCCCGCTGCGCAGATCGCGATGATCAAGCACGAGTGCGTCGACCACGAGCGGTGGCTCTCGGACGAGAGCTTCACCAAGCTCCTGGCCGTCTACCAGGTGCTGCCGGGCCCCGAGGCGCACGAGCTCTGCGTGTACTTCGGCCGCCTGCGCGGCGGCAGGCTTGGCGGCTTCGCGGCGGGGCTGGGGTTCATGCTGCCCGGCTTCGTCCTCATGCTCGGGCTCTCGGCGCTCTATGTCGAAGCCCACCTGGCCGGACACCTCGAGAACCTCTTCTATGGGTTGACCGCCGCCGTGGCCGGGCTGGTGGCCAGGGCGCTCGTGCGCTTCGCGGACAACTTCGTCACGGACGTCCCGCTCGCCGTCATCGCCACCGCGGCGTTCGTCGTCACCCTCGTGCTGTCGGCGAGCTTCGTGCTCGTCTTGCTCGGCGGCGGGCTCCTCTACGAGCTGTGGACCAACGGTCGCCGCTGGGCCGGGCGCGCGAACTCGTTCTCGCCGCTGGCTGTGGCGCTCGTGCTCAGCGGCGCGGTGACGGTCTCGCTTGTGGGCCAGACGTTCCTCGAGGGCTTGAAGGCCGGGCTGCTCACCTTCGGCGGCGCCTACACCGTGATCCCGTTCCTCCACGACAGCGCCGTCAACGGGCACCATTGGCTGACGAACGGCCAGTTCGTCGACGGCCTCGCGATCGGCGGCATCCTCCCCGCCCCGCTCATCATCTTCTCGACGTTCGTGGGCTACCTGGCCGCCGGCCTCGGCGGCGCCCTCGCGATCACGGTCGGCATCTTCCTGCCCGCCTTCGTCTTCCCGATCTTCCTGCACCGCCACCTCGTCGCCGTCGCCGAGAACGAGCGGCTGCGGCCTTTTCTCCTCGGGGTCGCCGCGGCCGTGGTCGGGCTGATCGGGGCCGTGACCGTCCAGATCGTGAAGACCAGCGTCGTCGACGTCTACACGGCGCTGATGGCGATCGCGACCTTCGCGATCCTGTTGCGGTTCCACGCCAAGTTGACCGTCCTCTACGTCGTCCTCGGCTGCGGGGCGGTCGGAACGGTGCTCCAGCTCACCGTCGTCTAGCGCCGGCTTTGCCACCATGAGCGCGATGGAGCGCTACGACGCGGTCATCGTCGGCGCCCGGTGCGCCGGCTCGCCCCTCGCCATCGAGCTCGCCCGAGGCGGCTGGAACGTCCTCCTCGTGGATCGCGACGAGTTCCCGAGCGACACGCTCTCCACCCAGGGGATCTGGCCGAACGGGCTCGCGCTGCTCGACGATCTCGGCGCGCTCGAGCTTCTCCGCAGCCGCCACCGGATCCGTTTCATCGAGCATCGCTTTCGCGTCTTCGACCACGAGATCTCAGGCGCGTTCACGCCGATCGCCGGCCACACCCTGTGCACGGCACCCCGCAGGCTCGTGCTCGACCAGGCCCTGCTCGACACGGCCCTCGCAGCAGGCGCCCAGGCTCGCCTTGGCGAGCGAGTCACCGGCCTCGTCGGCGGCGGCACGAGCGCCGACCCCGTGCGAGGCGTCATCACCGAGGCGGGAGAGACGATCGAGTCTCGGTGGGTGATCGGCGCCGATGGCCGGGCTTCGGCGGTCGCCGGCGCACTCGGGCTCGAGAAGCGCGATCGGCTGGCGGGCGAGATGGGAATGCTCTTCGCGTACTGGGGCGGCCTTCCCGAAACCCCGTACATGCACTTCCACGCGGAGGCCGCCGGCGTCCTGAGCTGGGGCAACTGCGAAGACGACGTGGGGCTCGTGATCCTCAACTGCCCCGCCGAGCTGACGCGCGGCGGCGCCGAGGCTCGCACCGCCGCCTACCTCGAGGGCATCCGGCGTTTTCCCGCGACCCTCGAGGAGGAATGGATCGACGCGGCGGAGCGCACCTCCGAGGTGCGCGTGGCGCCCGAGACGATGCTGCGCGGGTACTTCCGCCCGGCGGCCGGGCCCGGGTGGGCGCTCGTCGGTGACGCCGGACACTTCAAGCACCCCTCGACGGCGCAGGGAATCGGCGACGCGCTCGAGGGCGCGCACCAGCTCGCGCGGGCGCTCCTGGGCGAGGACCCGGAGCTCGATGCCTACGAGTCCGACCGCAACGCGCGCGCCGCCCAGGCGTACGACTGGTCGTTCAACTTCGCCCGCTTTCCGCGCCGCGGACGAGGAGAGGCGGTGTTCGCCGGACTCGAGCGCGACCCCGAGGCCGCGCAGGACTTCCGGGACGTCCTCAGCCGCCTCGTCGACCCGCGCAGCGAGCTCTTCACGCCGGAGCGCCTCGAGCGCTGGTTCGCGGCGCCCGCCGCCTAGAGCCCGTTGAAGAAGTCCTCGATCTGACCGAGCACGTCCTGCGCCTCGCCGAAGAGCCTGCTCGCGTTCTTGACCGCGGCGACGACCTGGTCGGCCGGGAGGCCCTCGGCGACGCGGCGAAGGCCGGTGGCGACGATCCCCGGAATCGCACCGGCGCGCTCGGCATCGTCGATTGCCCGGAGCAGGCCGGCGCGGAGGGCATCGCCAAGGTGGGGGTCGTTGATGAAGCGCTCGCGGCCCTGCGGCGTCGCCAGCGCGAGGGCCAGCGTCTCGCGCGAGATGTGAAGGTCGCAGGCCGCGCCGTCAAGCGCCGAGAGCGTTATCTGCTGGGCGATCTCGTCGAGGCCGCTCGGGGAGCGCCACTCCCGCGGCTGGCAGGGGTCCCGCACGGGCTTCGGCTCGTACGACGCGCCGCCGAGAGCAAGCGAGGTGACGACGAGGGCAAGCGAGGCAGCGACGGCGCCGGCGATGAGGGCCCGCCCGCTCAAAGTTCCACCCTTCGGCGCGCGAGGCCGATCGGGATGAGCGCGGCGAGGCCGAAGCCCGCGGCGATCAGGAACGAGGCGCTGAAGGCGTGCGTCGCGGCGCGGTCGAGCTGGTCCTGAAGCGTCGACTGCAGCGCGACCGCGCCGGAGCGCTCCTCGGGATCGGTCGGAAGGGGCTCGAACGCCGGCGCGACGACGGGCACCTTCCCCTTCTCGGCAGTCAGCTGGTCGTGGAGCCGGTTGGCGAGATCGACCTTGAAGAGCGCGGGAAGGCGGGCGTCCAGGAGCGCGGCGGTGCCCGCCTGCTCGGCCGCGTCGCGCTGCTCGACGAGATCGGACGTGAAGACGGGGATGAGCACGAGAAGGCCGGCGACCACGCCGGCATGGCGCGCGGCGATCGTCCAGCCTCCGTGGATCGCCTGCGGCGCCCGCCCGGCGAGCGCGGTCTCCGTGAGCGCGGAGAGCACGAGCGCGAGGCCGGCTCCCACGAGGATCTGCGAGGGGAAGGTCGCGACGATGAGCGCCTTGGGCAGTAGCCCGAGCCCTGCGAGGCCGCCGCCGACGAGGATCGCCCCGGCGGCCGCCCGGGCCCGCGCGTCCTCGACCCTTCGCGCGAGCGGGCTGGTCGCGAGCGCCGCGAGAGGCATGACCGTCACCGCGAGGGCCGCGACGATCGGCGAGTGGCGCCACCCGTCGATCAGCAGCAGGACGATCAGGAAGAGGGCCGCCGCAATCGCCGCCGACACCAGACCGAGCGCCACGTTCGCTGCCAGGTGAGGCCGGCCCGCGGCGCGCACCTCGCCCGCGATCGTCCCGGGACGCGCCTCGCGAAGCGCGAGGCCAGCCACCGGTGCCGCGACGACCGCGGCGACCGGCACCTGTACGAGGAAGATCGATTGCCAGGACACCAGCTCCGTCAGCACGCCGCCGACGGCCGGCCCGATCGCGGCGCCAACCGCCCCCGCCGTCGCCCACACCGCCACAGCGCGCCGCTCGGATCCGACGCGCGACGGAAGCAGCTCGAGCGCCCCCGTCACGGCCGCCGCGCCGCCGAGGGCCTGAACGCAGCGGGCGGCGATCAGCGTCGCGATGCCCGGCGAGAGGCCGCAGGCGAGGCTGCCGCCCGCGAAGATCGTGAGGCCCGCGGCCATCGCCCGGGCCGGCCCGATGCGTCGGGCCGCCAGCGCCGCGGGCACGGCAGCCGCGGCGAGGACGATGTTGAAGGCGATGAGAACCCAGGTGACCGCGCTGACCGAGACGTCGAAGTCACGGTAGATCTCGGGCAGCGCCAGCACCACGACCGAGCCGTCGGCCAGGACGAGGCCGACGGCTATCGCGAGCGCGACCGCTACCGGCTCAGGCCGACGTGAAACGGCTCGCCTCCTCGGAGCCGCCGGTCGCATCACCCTCGCTGTAGGAATGGGCTCCCGCTCCGGCGAGGCGGCCACCCTCGACGATCAGGTACTCGTCGCGGATCGGCTTGCCTGCGAACCAGCACTCGAGGATCTCGCGCGTCCCCGCCGCGTAGCGGGCCTGCGCGGAGAGGCTCGTGCCAGAGACATGCGGCGTCATCCCGTGGTGAGGCATCGAGCGCCACGGGTGGTCCTTGGGCGCGGGCTGGGGGAACCACACGTCGCCCGCATACCCCGCGAGCTGGCCCGACTCGAGCGCGCGAACCACGGCGTCGCGGTCGCAGATCTTGCCCCGAGCGGTGTTCACGAGGTAGGCGCCCCGCCTCATCCGCGCGATGCATCTCCTCGTCGAACAAATGCTCCGTCTCGGGGTGGAGAGGGGCGTTGATCGTCACCACGTCGCAGTTCGGGACCATCTCCGCCGCGCTCTCGTGGAAGGTCACTCCGAGCTCAGACTCGACGTCCGCCGGTAGGCGATGGCGATCGGTGTAATGGAGCCCGACGTCGAACGGCTTCAGGCGACGGAGCACCGCCGAGCCGATGCGGCCGGCGGCGACTGTGCCCACCTGCATCCCCTCGACGTCGTAGGAGCGAGCGGCGCAGTCGGCGATGTTCCAGCCGCCCGCAACCACCTGCTGGTAGGACGGGATGTAGTTGCGGACGAGGCCGAGGATCATCATCACCACGTGCTCGGAGACGCTGATCGAGTTGGAGTAGGTGACCTCCGCCACCGTGATGCCGGCATCGATCGCCGCCTGGAGATCGACGTGGTCGGAACCGATGCCGGCGGTGATCGCGAGCTTCAGGTTCGGGGCCTTGGCGATCCGCTCGGCGGTGAGGTAGGCGGGCCAGAAGGGCTGCGAGATGACGACGTCGGCGTCCGGCAGGGCCCGCTCGAACTCGGAGTCCGGTCCGTCCTTGTCGGCTGTGACGAGGAGGGTGTGCCTCTCGCGCTCGAGGAACGGGCGCAGCCCCAGCTCGCCCGAGACGCAGCCGAGCAGCTCGCCGGGCGTGAAGTCGAGCGCCTCGGGCGTGGGCGCGCTCTTGCCGTCGGGATAAGACTTGATCTCGGGGATCCCCTCGCGCGGGTAGGCCGGTGGGTATCCGTCGACGGGGTCGTCATAGAGAACGCAGAGGATGGTTGCCATTTGCTCTTTCTCCTTGATGGTGGTTAGGTGTGCCGGGCCTCGGACGGGTCCAGGCCCGCCGCTTCGAGCGCCTCTTCCCAGCTGAGGAAGAAACTCGCACGGTGAACCTGGCCGTCCCTGATATCGGAGTACACCGCCCCGAGCCTCTGCTCGACCACCGTCCGCGAGCTCTTGATCCGCCCTGACAGCCGAATCAGGCCCACGACGTCGTCACCTGCCTCGCGAAGCTCAACCGGGTCAGCGCTGTATCCGTCGAAGTTCTCGAGCCAGATCGCCATCACGCGCCGCACCCCCTCGTGGCCGCGGTACTCGTGCTCCTCGACCCAGTTCGACGGGAGGTACCAGACGACGTCCTCGGGCAGGAACGCGAGCAGCGGCTCGATGCGATTGGCGGCGCCCGCCTCGAACACCCTCCGGACAGCCTCGACGTTCTCCTTCGACACCGCCCGCGCAGTATCACGCTTGCCGTCATGCCGTGAGAGCATGCTGACTTCATGACCGACTTCCTCGTCATGCGGAAGGACCTCCGCGAGTCCAAGATCGACGAGTCGGAGCCGCCGGAGCCCGCGGAGGGCGAAGCGCTTCTGCGCGTCGACACCTTCGGGCTTACCGCCAACAACATCACCTACGGCGTCTTCGGCGACGCGATGAACTACTGGAACTTCTTCCCGGTCGAGGCCGAGGGCTGGGGCCGCGTCCCGATGTGGGGCTTTGCCGACGTGACTGAGAGCAACGCCGAGGGCGTCGAGGGGGGCACCCGCGTCTACGGCTACCTGCCGCCCTCCTCGCACCTCGTCGTCACTCCGGCGGACGCCGACGAGCGTGGCTTCGTCGACGCATCGCCGCACCGCGCGGAGCTGCCCTCGGCCTACCAGCGCTACCTCGCGACCGACACCGACCCGTTCTACAAGGACGACACCGAGGAGCTCCAGATGCTCCTGCGGCCGCTCTACTTCACCTCGTTCCTGATCGACGACCAGCTCGACGACGACGGCCTCGCCACCGAAAGCCCCGTGATGATCTCGAGCGCCTCGAGCAAGACGGCGATCGGCGCGGCGTTCCTGCTCGCCCAGCGCGAGGGTGTGGAGGTCGTCGGCCTCACCTCGCCGCGCAGCGCGGAGTTCGTGGGGGAGCTCGGCATCTACGACCGGGTGGTGCTCTACGAGGACATCCCCGCCCTCGAGGCCGGGCGGGCGACCTTCGTCGACGTCGCCGGCGACGGCGACGTTCGGCGTGCCGTGCACGAGCGCTTCGGCGACGAGCTCGCCCACAGCATGGCCGTCGGCGCCACCCACTGGGAGGAGATGGCGGCGGCGTCCGGCGAGCTTCCGGGCCCCGCGCCGACGCTGTTCTTCGCCCCCGACCGCGTCGTCAAGCGGTCCGAGGATTGGGGAAGGGGCGGCCTGGAGAACCGGGTCGCCGACGCGTGGCACCCCTTCTGCGAGTGGGTGGACGGCTGGCTCGAGGTCCGTCGCGGGGAGGGCTTCGACGCGGTACAGGCGGCATACCTCGACGTCCTCGAGGGCCGAGTCGACCCGCGGACCGCGCACGTCCTCTCGCTCTAGGACGCAAGGTCACACAAACCTCGACATCAAATCGTGTAACAATGAAAGGCGCAATGACCGTCGTCGCTGACGCTCCAGCCGCCGAGGAGAACCGCGCGAGCGAGCTGGTCGGCCAGGCGGCACCCTCTCCCGCCGGCCCGATCGAGCCCGGTGAGCTCTCGTCGCTTCCGGCGCCCCCGGCCATCCCCCTCCCGCGCCTCGTCCAGGTGCTGCGCTTCAACCAGCGCCAGATCGAGTTCGTCTTCCGGGCGAGGCGGGAGCTCGGCGAGGTGTTCCGGATGCGCGGCGTCGTGCCGGGCGGCCCGGTGATCACGTCGCATCCCGACCACGTGAAGTCGCTCTTCACCGCCAAGCCGGAGCAGGCGCCGTCGCTCACCGGCGAGTCGCCGCTGCGGCCGATCGTGGGCCCGAACTCCACGCTGACCGCCGTGGGCGAGCGTCACATGCGCCAGCGCAAGCTCCTGCTGCCGGCCTTCCACGGCGAGGCGATCGCGAAGTACGCGGAGATGATCACCGAGGCGGCCGAGCGGGAGATCGACACGTGGCCGGTCGGCACGCCGTTCGCGCTCGCGCCCAGGATGCAGGCGATCACGCTCGACGTGATCATGGCTGGGATCTTCGGCATCGAGGGGCGCCCGGCCTTCGGCACGCCCGAGTACGGCTTGCGCCTCGCCACCAAGCATCTCGTCGCGGCGTCGACGCTGCCCGTCGCCCAGCTCGGCGAGCTGATGAACATCGGTCGCGACGAACCGGTCGGGCTCACGAAGGCAGGGCTCACGATCCTCGACAAGCCGACCTACGCCGTGATCTCCTCGCGGCGGCGAGCCGAGGACCTCGACGAGCGTCGCGACATCCTCTCGCTGCTTCTCCAGGCGCGGACGGAGGACGGTGAGGCCCTGACCGACAGGGAGCTTCGCGACGAGCTGCTCACGCTCGTCCTCGCCGGCCACGAGACGACGGCAAACTCGCTGGCTTGGACCTGGGAGCGGTTGGTCCGCTTCCCGGAGGCTCAGGAGCGCCTCGTCGAGGCCGTGCGCTCCGACGAGGAGGCCGAGGAGGTCGTCGAGGCGACGATCACCGAGGGCATGCGCTCGCGCCCGGTGATCCCGATCATCGGCCGGCGGGTCATGGTGCCGTGGCGCCTCGGCGAGTACGGCGTGCCCGCGGATACGCCCGTGACAATGAGCATCCTGCTCGTCCACCACCGCGACGACGTCTACCCCGACCCATTCGCCTTCCGGCCCGAGCGCTGGATCGACCACAAGCCCGGGACCTATGAGTGGATCCCGTTCGGCGGCGGGATCCGTCGCTGCCTCGGTGCCGCGCTCGCGATGGCCGAGCAGCGAGTGGTGCTCGCCTCGATGGCCCGTCGCCTCGACATCGAGGCGGACGACCCCGAGCCCGAGCACGCCGTGCATCGCAACGTCACGATGATCCCGGCCGAAGGCGCACGGGTCGTCGTCACGTCCCGTCGCTAGAAGTCCAGTGGAGACGGCGGCATCGAAGCCGCGTCCTCGGTCGCGTAACGATCGGCGTCTACAGGCTTATCCGGCGCTTGATCTCGCCTTCCGGGTCCGCGCCGACGGGTGAATCCGGAAGACCAGCCCCCTGGTGATGTCCCCTGGCGGCGAGGGCGAGCCGCTTCAGGTAAGCCCGCTGCTGAAGCCGGTGCCCCTCCCCGCGGGCTGGGAGGGCCGACTCCTCACCTACTTAGCTTGAACTAAGCGGCGAGGGCGAACTCGTGGTCCGCACTTATTCATTTCCCGGGTTTTACGAGGCCACCGGGAACCTCGGCCTGCAACCGTTCGCACGAGTCGACCAAGTCGAAACCAATTCGTCCCCGTGCTATGTGCAATGAAGTCTAGCCTCGTGAGACTACATTTACTGAAGTATTGGACGATGAGAGCTGATGGCCGATAGCGCGACACCGGGACTCTACGAGCCGGTCCAGCCGGGGTCCGGGCGCGGGCGGAAGCTCCGCGAGCGGGCGGCCGGCATCGGCGCCACGCTCGTCGCCCTCATCGCCAAGGGCAAGACGCTCCTGCTCCTGCTTCCGAAGGTGAAGCTGCTCGCCACCTTCGGCTCGGCGTTCGTCTCGATCGCCGCCTACGCGCTGCTCTGGGGCTGGCCGTTCGCCGCCGGCTTCGTGGCCCTGCTGTTCCTGCACGAGCTTGGCCACGTCATCCAGCTTCGCCGCGAGGGCGTGAAGGCGTCGGCGCCGATGTTCATCCCCTTCCTCGGCGCCGTGATCACCGCCCGATCGATGGGCGACGATGCCGCTGCCGAGGCGCGGGTCGGCCTCGCGGGGCCGATCCTCGGCGCCTCGCCTCGCTCGTCCCGCTCGGGATCTGGCTCGCCACGGGCTCCGACTTCTGGCGCGCGCTCGCCTACGTCGGCTTCTTCCTCAACCTCTTCAACCTCCTCCCCGTCCTGCCGCTCGACGGCGGCCGCGCGATGGCCGCGCTGTCGCCGACGATCTGGCTCGTGGGACTCCTCGGGCTGGTGGCGATCGCGATCGCGTTCCCGAACCCGATCCTGTTCCTCATCCTCATCTTCGGAGGCGTCGAGAGCTGGCGGCGGTGGCGGGCGCGCAACACACCGGAGGCCCGGGCCTACCACGCCATCCCGGCCCGCACCCGTGCCCTCGTCGCGGTCACCTACCTCGGCCTCGCCGCCGCCCTCGGCGTCGGCGTAGCCGAGACGTTCTTCGCCCGCGGCATCGGGTAGACATCCCGCGATGGCGGAGCGCGAGTTCGACGTCGTGGTCCTCGGCGCGGGCTCGTCCGGCGAGGTGTGCGCCGGCCGGATCGCGGACGGAGGGCTCGAGGTCGCCATCGTGGAGGCCGAGCTGGTCGGGGGCGAGTGCTCCTACTACGCCTGCATGCCCTCCAAGGCGCTGCTGCGGCCGGTCGAGGCGCTGGCCGAGACGTCGCGCGTCGGCGGCGCGGCCGAGCGCCTCGAGAGCACCGACCCCGATCCCCGCGCCACGCTCGAGCGCCGCGACGAGGTCATCTCCCACCGCGATGACTCCGGCCAGCTTCCCTGGCTGCGAGACCGCGGGATCGAGCTGTTCCGGGGCAGGGGGCGCGATCGACGGGGATCGGCGAGTTCGCGTGGACGACGGCGTCCTCACCGCCCGCAAGGCCGTGGTTGTCGCTACCGGCTCGACGGCCGCGGTTCCGCCCGTCGACGGCCTCGCCGAGGTCGCACACGTGGACCCCGCGCGAGGCGACGACCGCCGAGGAGGTTCCGGACTCCCTCGCGATCCTCGGCGGCGGCGCCGTCGGCGTCGAGATGGCCCAGGCGTGGAGCTCGCTCGGCGCCCAGGTGACGCTGATCGAGGCCGCCGAGCGGATCCTGCCCGGCGAGGAGCCGTTCGCGGGCGAGCAGGTGGCCGACGGCCTCCGCAAGGCCGGGTGGATCTGCGCGAGGGGGCGAAGGCCTCGGCCGCGCGCCGCGGCGACGGCGGCGTCACGGTCGAGCTCGAGGGCGGCGAGGAGGTCAGCGCCTCCCAGCTTCTCGTCGCGGTCGGCCGCACGGCGCGCGTCGAGGGCATCGGCCTCGAGTCGGTCGGGATCGAGCCCGACGGCTATCTCGACACAAACGACCAGCTCCAGGTCGCCGGCCACGAGTGGCTCTACGCGGTGGGCGACGTCAACGGACGAGCCCTCCTCACCCACATGGGCAAGTACCAGGCGCGGATCGCCGGCGACCACATCCTCGGCAAGGACGCCGCGGCCGTCGCCGAGGCCGCCGGCGCTCCCCGCGTCGTCTTCACCACGCCCTCCGTGGCCGCCGTCGGCCACACCCTGTCCGCCGCTCAGGATTCGGGCATCAACGCGCGCGGCGTCGACGTCGAGACCTCAGCGACCGCCGGCGCCAGCTTCCACGGGCGTGGCGAGCCGGGGACCACGAGGCTCGTCATCGACGAGGACCAGCGGGTGGTGGTCGGCGCGACATTCGTGGGTCCGGAGACGGCGGACTTCCTGCACGCGGCGACCATCGCCGTCGCCGGGCGGGTGCCCCTGGACCGCCTCTGGCACGCCGTGCCGACCTTCCCCACGAGGAGCGAGGTCTGGCTGAAGCTGATGGAGGAGTACGGCCTTTAGGCGCTAGAGCGTCAGGTGGGCGCGCAGGTCGTCGAGGAACGCCTTCGGAAAGCCCGGGATGTTCGCCAGCTCGTCGAGCGAGGAGAAGCCGCCGCTTCGCTCGCGGTAGGCGAGGATGCGGCCGGTCTGCGTGACCGAGAGCTTCAACGAGCGAAGCTGCTCGTAGTTCGCCGTATTGAGGTTGATTGGCTCGCCTGCCGGGGCCGAAGGCGCCGGCGCCGGCGGTTCGGGGACCGCCTCGAAGGGCTCGGTCGCCGTGGACTCAAGCTCCGGCTCCTCGTCGGGCACGGCCTGGGGTGAAGCGGGCTCCGGTTCCGGCTCGGCTGGCTCGGGCTCGGGTGGCTCGGGCCTCGCGGGAGGCTCGGCGAGGGAGAGGCTCGGCGGTTCCGAGGTGACCTCGCCGGCGATATTCTCGGGCTCCTCCTCGATTCGCACAACCGTCGCTCGCGCGCGTTCCTCGGCGTCCGTCGCTCGCTGCTCGGCATCTGAGATGCGGTCGAGCACCTCGCGAAGCTGCTGTTCGCGGGCGATCTCCTCGGCCTTGAGGCGCGCGAGTCGCTCGGCGCGGGTCGCCCTCGTCTCGGCCTCGGAGGCGCGCGCCTCAACCTCCTCGAGGCGCTTCGCCGCGCGGTCCAGAGCCTCCTCGGTGCGGCGCTGGCCCTCGGCGAGCCGGTCCTCGGTCGACTGGAGCTCGCGCGACAGCGCCTCCTCCTGCTGCCGTCGCCGCGCGAGCTGCTCCTCCGCTGCGCGGAGCTCGGCGATCAGCGAGCTCTCGGGCACCGACGGTCGCTCTGCCTGATCCGGTGGCGCGGGTGCCTGAGGCGCTGCCGCCTCGGCGGTCCCTCGATCCGCGAGCCGGCTCTCGGTCTCCTCCTGAAGGCTCGCGACCTCGGCGATCCGGCGGTCCGCCTCGCTGCGGAGCCGCTCCTCGTCCGTGCGAACTCGTTCCTCCGTCACCTGGCGGTCGGCCTGCTCGAGCTTGGCCAGCGCTTCACGCTCGGCGGCCTCGCGGATCGCTCGCTCCTCGACGGCCGCGGCGGGACCGGCCTCTGCGGCCGGGGCGCCCTCAGAGCTGAGCGGGACGATCGGCGGCGGCGGCTCGGTTGGGGTCGGCGGCGTGGGCGTCGCAGGCGCCGCCTGTTCAGGCGCGGCGGCTGGCGACGGCTGCGCCGGGGCGCCTGCGCCGGGCTCGAGGGGCGGGGGCGCCTGGGGCGAGAACCAGGGGGCTGCGGCCGCCTCAACGGGCGGTGCGGCACCCGGTGCGGCCGACGGCTCAGGCTCTGACGGCCCGGGCGGAGCGGCGGGCGGCGTCGCCGGACTGGCGACCTGACCCGCCGGGGGCTCCGCGGGCTGCGCCGACGGCGTCCTGCCGGCAGCCTTCTTCGCCTGCTTGCGCGCCTCGGCCTCCTGCTTCTTCGCCTGCCGCATCGCCTTCTTCGCCTCGGCGGCCTGCTTCTTCGCAGCCGTCTTCTCGGCGCGCTTCTGGGCCCGTTCCTGCTTGCGCCGCTCCCGCGGCGTCAGCGGGCCCGGCGCCGTTGGCGAGGGGGGCGTGGGTGCGGTCGCGGTCGGGGTGACCTCCAAAGTGGTCGAGGAAGACGGATCGGGCGTCACGGAGGGGGTGGCCGGTGTCACGCCAGGCGCGGGAGCTTCCGGGGCCGGCGTGGCGGGACCGGCGCTTGGGTCGGCCGGCACAGCGCTTGGCGGCGCGACGCTGGGCGGAGCCTGGGACGCTGACGCCGTTTGCGCAACCGGAGGCGGAGCTGCGGGGACGGGCGACTGCGCGGCGCCCCCCGGGCTCTCGTCCTTCTTGCGAAACAGGCCCATCCGGGCCCGTATCGTGGCATGGGCGGACCGGCGGCGGCGTGCGGCCGGCCCATTGAACGCGCGCGTTCACCCTCCCCGCCGCCTGAGCTCGCGGTCGATCTCTCGCCGCATGTCGCGATCGCGCATCTCGCGCCGCCGGTCGCGACCCTCCTTGTTTCGCGCGAGGGCGAGCTCGACCTTCGCCCAAGGGCCCTTGAAGTAGATTCGCGTCGGCACGAGCGTGAGCCCGCGCTGCGACGTGCGCCCGACCAGGCGCTCGATCTCGGCACGATGGAGGAGGAGCTTGCGGGGGCGCTCCGGCTCGTGATTCTGCGTGCTCGCCGGGGCGTAGTGCGGGATGTGAAGGTTTCGCAGCCACACCTCGCCCTCGTCCACCGTCGCGTAGGCGTCGGCCATCTGCGCCCTCCCCTCCCGCAGGGACTTGACCTCGCTGCCCACCAGCTCGATGCCGCACTCGAAGCGCTCGAGGAACTCGAACTTGTGGCCCGCCCTGCGGTTGGTCGCGACATCGCCCGAGGCGGGCTTTCTCGGCTTCTTGGCCATCAGTGCCGCCTCACGTGAGGACGCCGCCAGAGATGGGCCGTAATTGCGTGAGTCGGCACTTAACGCTCCCCTCGGCGGCGTCCGGCGCGCGCCCGGCTCGCGCGCGATCCCTTCGGCGGGCGTCTGCGCGGCGGCCGGGTGCGCTGCTTGCCTCGGTCGGCGGTCCTGGTCTCAGCCATCAGGTCGACGCGCCCGCGGGAGGCCTCGATGGAGTCGACCGCCACCGCGACCGGGTCGCCGAGCCTGATCGCCGTGCCGCTGCGCCGTCCGACGATCGCTGTCTCGGTCTCGTTGAGGTCGAAGCGCTCGCCAGGAAGACGGCGCGCGGGCAGGAACCCCTCGTACACGTCGCCCAGCTCGCCACCGAAGCGGACGAACGCCCCCGCACCGACGACCCCGGACACCTCGCCCTCGAAGCGAACGCCCCAGCCCCCCTCTCGCAGCTCGCGCTCCAGGAGGTAGCACGAGCACGCCTTGTCGGCCCTGCGCTCGGTGGCCATCGCCTCACGCTCGCGCTCGGAGCTGTGCACGGCGACATCGCCGACGCGGGCGCGCTCAGGCGCCGACTCGCCGGCGCCGATCAGCGACAGCAGCGCGCGATGAGCCACCAGGTCTGGATAGCGACGGATGGGCGACGTGAAGTGGGAGTACGCGGCGCTTCCGAGGCCGGCGTGACCCAGGTTTCGCGGGCTGTAGTAGGCCTGCTTCAGCGAGCGCAGCACGAGGCCAGCGTAGGCGTCGCGCCCGTGCCCGCGCCTGCGCGCCTCTCGCGCGACGAGGCGGCTGATCTCCCCCACCAGCTCGGCCGCCCGGCTCGGGGCGAGGCCCTCGGGCACGGCCGGCGTGGGGACATCGAGCGACGCGAGCTGCGCCACCAGGCGCTCGACCCGCGCCGGATCGGGGCGCTCGTGGACCCGGTAGAGCGTCGCGACCTTACGCCGCTCGCAGAGCTCGGCGACCTGCTCGTTCGTGAGGATCATCAGATGCTCGATCAGGCGGTGCGCCTCCGTTTGGACCACCGATTTCGCTCCCACGACGGCGCCGTCGGAGTCGAATTCGAACTCGGGCTCGAACGACTCGATCTCCAGCGAGCCGACCCGCCGGCGGTCCGCCAGCGCCGCGGCGGCCCTGCGCGCGAGCGCAAGCGGGTCGGCGACAGCCGCGGGAGCGGTCTCGCGCCCGTCGAAGACACGATCGAGCTGGTCGTAGTCGAGGCGCTCGTCCGAGCGGATGCGCGTCCGCTCGAAGCCGGCCGACCGCGGGACGCCGTCGGGACCCACGAGGATCTGCGCGGTCACCGCCAGCCGCTCCACCCCCGGCGCGAGGCTGCAGGCCTCGTCGGAAAGCGATCCCGGCAGCATTGGCTCGACCGTGCCCGGGACGTACGTGCTCGTCGCACGGCGAAGAGCCTCCGCCTCGAGGCGCGACCCGGGTCGCACGTGGGCCGCGACGTCCGCGATGTGGATGAAGAGACGGATGTCGTCCCCGTCGGCCTCGGCGGAGACCGCGTCGTCGAAGTCCCGCGCGGTGGCCGGATCGACGGTGAAGGTGGGCAGCGCGGTCAGGTCGCGCCTCGCCGCGCCAACCTCGACCGCGCGCGAGGCGCTCCTCGCCGCCTCGTCGGTCACGACCCGCCGGAAGCCGCGGTCCGACCCGCCGTCCCAGAGCAGGGCGGCGACGACCTCGCGTGGTACGTCGGCGCGCCCAAGCGAACGCAGAGCGCGTGCCCCGCCGGGCCCGAAGTCGACCAGCGCGAGGTCTCCCTCGCCGACGTCCGCGGACCCTCGCGCAAGCGGCGCGCCTGGCGCCCGCTCGAAGAGCGGCTCGGCCTCGCGAAAGCGGCCGCGCCCAGAGATCGCGGCGACGCGCCGCCCGAGGCCCCTCCCTCTTCCGCTCACCGGTCGGCCCGGATCTCGCGGCCGAGGATCGCGAGAGCCCTGCGCTGGGCCTCGTCGCGATGCCTCGTGTTCGGGTTGTCGGCGGCGTGGACATCGGGCTTGATGCCCTTGTTCAGCGTCGAGCTTCCGTTGGCGGTGAAGAAGCGGCCGATCGTCAGATCGAGGGCGCCGCCGTTCGGGAGGTCGATGGCCTGCTGGAACGTTCCCTTGCCGAAGGTGCGAGTGCCGACGACCCTCGCCAGTCCCTCTTCGGAAAGCGCCGCGGTCAGGATCTCCGCGGCCGATGCGGTGTCGTGGTCGACCAGCACCACGATCGGCTTCCGGGCCACCGGGCCGCCGGCGGCCCTGTAGACGCGATGGCCCTGGGTGCGGCTGCTGGTCGACACAACGCGCTCTCCCTTCTGCATGAAGACGCTGGCCGCAAGCACCGCCTCTTCCAGGAGGCCGCCCCCGTTTCCGCGGAGGTCGAGGAGGAGCCCCTTCGCGCCGCGACGGTAGAGGCGGTCGACCGCGCTTCGAAGCTCGCCGTGTGCCCCCGCGCTGAAGGTCGCGAAGCGAACGTCGGCCGCCCGCTCCCCGTCGGCATTGGTCATTCGCCCGTGAACCGCCGGCACCTGGACGTCGGCGCGCTTGACGGAGATCGTCCGCGCCTCGCCCTTGCCATTCGGGACGACGCGGAGCCGCACCGAGGTCCCCGGCGCCCCGCGGATGATCGCGACCGACGCGTCGGTCGGCTTGCCCTCCAGCGACTTTCCGTCAGCCCCCGTGATCAGGTCGCCGCTCTTCAGGCCCGCGCGCTGCGCCGGGGTGCCGGGGATGACGTTCGCCACCCGCAGCCCGCGCTTCACCCCGCTGACGGTGAGGCCCACGCCCTCGAACTGGCCGGAGGTGTCGGAGTCGAACTGCTCCAGGCTCTGCGGGTCGAGGTAGCGCGAGAAGCGGTCGTGGTAGCGATGCCGTAGCTGGTTGACCATGCCGGCGATCGATGCGTCGTTGAGGAACTTCCCGTTGACGGCGTGGAAGTAGTTGTCCTCGACCTGGGTCCGGGCCTGGTCGACGGCGCTCTCTCGGAACGGGCCGAGGACCGCGTACGCGATCGCGACGCCGGCCAGCGCGATCGCGATGCCGGCGATCGCGCCGAACACGAAGCCTCGGCGGCGATCGGCGCTCATGGCGCAGCCCTATGCGGGGAGCCGGTCACCGCTCCTTTATAGAAGGTGGAGCTAAGGCGATCAGATGCGGAGGAAGCGCCGCAGGGTGACGCCGCTGCCGAGCGCGGAGACTCCCATCGCGGCGGCGACCAGGGCGGCGACGAGCGGAACGAACCCGACCGTCGAGAAGTTGTTGATCAGCGTGAAGTCGCTGGCGAGGGGATCCACGATCGTCACCTTGCCGAGGTAGAGGATGCCGACCGCCAGTGCGGCGCCGGCGAGCCCGACGATCACGCCCTCGATGACGAACGGCCAGCGGATGAACCAGTTGGTCGCGCCCACCAGCCTCATCACCTCCACCTCGCGCCGGCGCGCGTAGATCGACAGGCGAATCGTGTTGCCGACGAGCATCACGGAGGCGATCAGGAGCAGAGCGGCGATCACGATGAGCACGATCTTCACGGCGCCCGTGACCGAGCGGATCTTGTTCGCGGCCTGATGGGAGTCGTTGACCCCCTGGATCGCCGAGGTGATCGGCTGCGACTTGCCGCTCGCGCCGGTCGGGTCGATCGCATGGCGGATCTGGTTGAGGTTGTCCGGATTGTCGGGGAAGACGTTGTACGAGGCGGGGAGGGGATTTGCCTTCAGCTGGTCGAGGCCCTGGCGAAGCGGTCCGCTGCCGACCTCCTTGCGGAGCGTCTTCTTCGCCTCCGCCTTCGAGACGTACTTGGCCCGCTCGACGTGCGGGATGTTGCGGATCTTCTTCCCGGTCGCCGCGACCTGGGCCTTCGTCGCGTCGTCGTAGAGGAAGACGCGGAGCGCGAGCTGCGAGCGGACCGACGAGGTGGTCTCCGAGCTGGCCTTGAGAACGGGGATCAGGACGCCGAGCAGGACCGTCGTCACGAGGATGGTCACGACGGCTGCGAGGCTCGGGGCAGCGTTGCGGCGCAGCGCCCGGAAGGCCTCGGCGACGAAGAAGGGGATCCTGCGCATCGATCAGCCGGCCGGGTCGCCGTTCGTGCCGCCCTCGTCGCCCACGCCCATCTCGGCGCGGATTCGGGCGGCGAACTCGGTGGTCGACTCCTCGTGATAGCCGCTGGCGGCCTGGTCGCGGACGAGGCGCCCCGCCTCGAGCGCGATCACGCGCCGCTGCATCTTGTCCACCATCTCGCGGTCGTGGGAGACCACGAGGACGGTCGTGCCGGTGCGGTTGATCCGGTAAAGGAGCTGCATGATCCCGATCGACGTCTCGGGGTCGAGGTTGCCCGTCGGCTCGTCCGCCAGCAGGAGCGGCGGGTGGTTGACGAAGGCCCGCGCGATCGAAACGCGCTGCTGCTCGCCGCCGGAGAGCTGATCCGGATAGCTGTGGATCTTCGCCTGGAGGCCGACGAGACGGATGATCTCGGGGACCTTGCGCCGGATCTCCCGGCGGCTGCCGCCGGTCACCTGGAGCGCGTAGGCGACGTTGTCGTACACGTTCCGGTTCGGCAGCAGCTTGAAGTCCTGGAAGACGCACCCGATGCGGCGCCGCAGCAATGGCACCTTCTTGATCGGGATGCGGTTGATGTCGCGCCCCGCGATGAGCACGTGGCCCTGGGCGGGCTCGACCTCGCGGATCAGCAGCTTGATCAGGGTGGACTTGCCGCACCCCGTGGGCCCGACGACGAACGTGAACTCGCCGCGGCTGATCGAGGCGCTGACGCGCTCGAGCGCCACGTGCCCGCCCGGATAGACGACGGTCGCGTCGTGAAGCTCGATGACGGGTGGGCGGGTGCGCGCCGGATCGGGGGCCGCCTGAGGGCGCGCGTCGTGAGCGGGCCGGCGGGCACGCTCGCGGCGGCTGGTTCTCGATCCGAGCAGGGCCATGGGCTTGGGATGTTCTGCGGCGCCCGCGCGATTCCTGCGCCCGGTCGGGCGCATGCGTGCGGGTGAGACAGCCGCGCCAGGGTAGCGCAGTCTGTAAGCGGCCGCTTACAGAGCGCTTACTCGAACGCTCAGGTAAACCGTTGCCGGCGCTGCGCGCCCGTACCTGCTGCATTCGGGGCTAAAGCCCCTCAGGTCCATTCCGGGCCAAACAACGGCGGGCGGGAGACGATCGGCTTCAGCACCAGCGCCTCGCGCGCGCGGTCGGCGATGCCGCGTGCGGTGAGCCCGAAGTGCTCCATGCACGCCTCGCCCGTGCCGGAGATGCCGAACTCGTCGCCCATTCCGACAGCGAAGATCGGAACCGGGTGCTGCTCGGCCGCGACCTCGCGGACCGCGTCGGCGAGTCCCCCGACGACGCGATGCTCCTCGGCCGTCACCCCGACCCCCGTCTTCGACAGCGAGCCGAGCACGGTCTCCGCGTCGAGCGGCTTCACGACCGCCACGTTCAAGACCTCGGCCTCCACGCCGTCGTCGCGCTCCAGCGACTCGGCCGCCTCGAGCGCGCGCCAGACCATGTGGCCGGTCGCGACGAGCGTGATGTCCTTGCCCTCGCGCAGCACGTCGACGCCCGCGCCGAGCGACTCGGGGATCCCTTCGTACACGCTCGGCGTGGCCGGGCGGCCGAAGCGGATGTAGGTGGGCTGCGCGAGCTCGTAGGCCTCGGTCGTGGCGCAGTAGGCCTGGTTGTAGTCGGCGGGGACGACCACCCGCATGCGCGGCATCACCCGCATCAGCGCGATGTCCTCGATCATCTGGTGCGAGGCGCCGTCCTCACCGAGGGAGACGCCCCCGTGCGAGGCGCCGATGGTCACCGGCAGCTCGTTGTGCGCGATGCCCAGGCGCACCTGGTCGTAGGCGCGGCCGGTCGCGAAGATGGCGAACGTCGAACAGAACGGTCGCTTGCCCGACGCGGCGAGGCCGCAGGCCATCGACATCATGTTCGCCTCGGCAGCGCCGACGTTGAAGAACCGCTCCGGAAAGCGCTTGCCGAACTTGATCGCCTGAGTGGAGACCGCCAGGTCGGCGTCGAGCGCCACCACGTCGTCATGCCGCTCGCCCAGGTCCACGAGCGCGTCGCCGTAGGCGTGGCGTGTGGCGATGGGCTCGGTCTTAGCTTCCATTGGTGTGGGTGGGGTGGTGCTCAGGCGAGCGAAAGTCGAGCATGGCAAGGATGCAGGGAGCCGAAATAGCCGAAGCTATTTCGGCGACCGAGGACGCAGTCAGGCGAAGACTTGCAGCCGCCTGACGCCGCCCCACTCGCGCCGATGGAAGCTGAGCTTCCGCCGGCATCAGCTCTTGTCCCCCGCCGCCTGCAGGGCCCTGGTCTGCTCCTCGAGCGTCGCCTCGAGCTCAGCGAGCGCGTCGGTCGCCTGCTCCGGGGTGGGCGGCTTGCCGTGGAAGCCGAAGCGCCCCTCCATGAACGAGACGCCGCGCCCCTTCTTCGTCTGCGCGACGATCGCCGCCGGCCGGTCGAGCGTGCGGCTTCGTTCGAGCGCCTCGACCACCTGGGCCATGTCGTGGCCGTCGATCTCCACGGCGTCCCAGCCGAAGGCCTCGAACTTGGCGCGAACGTCGCCGATGTCCATGACCTCCTCGGTCGTCCCGTCGGTCTGCAGGTGGTTGTAGTCGACGATCGCCGTGAGGTTCTTCACGCCGAAGTGGGTCGCAGCCGTGGCCGCCTCCCACGTCTGGCCCTCCTGGCAGTCGCCGTCGGAGAGCACGCCGAACACCTGCGCCGTGTCGGCGAGGCCGTCGAGCCGCAGCGCGAGGCAGATCCCGGCGCACATGGAGAGCCCCTGCCCGAGCGAGCCCGTGGACACCTCGACGCCCGTGGTGCGGTTCATGTCGGGATGGCCCTGGAGCTGCGAGCCGATCTGGCGCACGCCCATGAGGTCGCCGGGCGGGAAGTAGCCGTGGTGGGCGAGCGCCGCGTACTGAATCGGCGCCGCGTGGCCCTTGCAGAGGACGAAGCGGTCCCGCGCGGGCCAGTCCGGACGCTCGGGGTCGTGCCGAAGGACGCGGTAGTAGAGCGCGGTGACGATGTCGGCTGCAGAGAGCGAGGAATCGAGGTGGCCCGATTTGGCGACTGCGAGCATCCGCACGCACTCCCCGCGCAGGACGGTCGCCCAGCGCTCGAGCTCGGGAATGGTCGGCTCGGGACGCTCGCCGGGCTCGCCGGAGCGCGCCGGTGGCTTCAGGTCGGGAACCGGTCGCAGGTGGGTCACCGAGGCGAGATTAGCGCTGGAGCCCACGCCGACGGAGGCTATGCCGGCCGGCGGACAGCAACCGCCCGCACCTGAGGGAATTGACACGCATCGGGCCGCGGCTATCGTCGGCGCCCGTTTGACCAGGGAGGTCCATTTCGTGCTTGCTCGCTCACTCGGCATCTGCGCAACCATCGCGGCGCTCGCGCTGTGCGTCGCCTCCCCCGCGAGTGCGGTGGTGACGAAGGCCGGCGGGCAGACAGCTACCAGCCGCTCGCGGGCTCCGGACCCGCGAAGCCGACGCCCTTCGCGGCCAACGGCAATCTCGACTACCACGGCGGGCCGGTCATGCTACGCGGCCGCGGGCACCTACCAGGTGACGGCGACGATCACCAGCAGCATCGGCCTCAACGCGACCGCGACCGGCCCGAGGGTGACCGTGACGAAGCCGCCACCGCCGCCCAACACGTTCACGTTCGGCAGCGTGGAGCGGAACACGCAGAACGGCACCGCGACGCTGGCCGTGACCGTCCCGAGCGCCGGGACGCTGACGCTCGGCGACAAGGGCGTGAAGCCGATCCACAAGGCGAACCGCTCAGGGCAAGGCCGTGAGCGCCGGGACGACGAAGCTCAAGGTCAGGGCCAGGGGCAGGGCCGCGCGTAAGCTCAGGAGGACCGGCAAGGTCAGCGTCAGCGCCAAGGTCACCTACACGCCGACCGGCGGCAAGCCCAACACCGAGAGGAAGAGGATCAGGCTCAGGCGCGGGGCCTGACCGGCTTGACACCCGTTGGGCCACCCCTGTAGGGTCGCGCGAAGCGGGACGTCGGCTCGGTGTGGGGCCGGAACGCAGGCGTCCGAGCTCTGTCTCAGTCAGCAAATCAGGAGGGACCGAGGAATGTCGTTCGTTAAGGAGAGAGCGAAGCGTGGAGCCAACCGCAGGCGGGCTCTGCTCACAGGGGCGCTCGTCGCCGGGGCGCTCGTCGCGGTTCCGGCCACCGCCTCAGCGGTCGTCGTACAGACTCCGAACGGCCCGGCCAGCTACATGCCGCTGAACGGCCAGGGGCCGGCGTCGCCTTCGCGCTTCGCCGCGAACGGCAACCTCGACTACCACGGCGGCCCCGTGATGCCGTCGAACAAGCAGTTCGCGATCTTCTGGCAGCCGCCCGGCACCTCCTTCCCCGCCGGGTACGCGTCGGGGATCACGACGTTCATGAAGGACGTCGTCCGCCGACCACAACCTGCCGACCGACACCTACTCGGTCGGCGCGCAGTACAAGGACTCGAGCGGCAAGTTCGCGACGTCGACGATGTCATTCGGCGCCGCCGTCAACCGACACGACGGCGTTCCCGACGAGCGGCTGCCCGCCCTACGCCGGGATCGCGACGAGCTTCTCGGTCTGCCTGACCGACCTGCAGATCTCGAACGAGGTCAACAGCGTCGTCGCGGCGAACGGCTTCCCGCGCGGGCTCACGAACCAGTACTTCGTATTCCTGCCGCCGGGGATCGGGACCTGCTTCGACTCGTCGGGCATCGCGGGCGCAGGATGCTTCGACCACGAGTTCTGCGCGTACCACTCGTTCAACAGCACCAGCGGAGGGACGATCTACGCGAACGAGGCCTTCACCCCCATCGACCCGCAAGGGTGTGGCACCGAGAACTACCCGAACGGCAAGGCGAGCGGCATCGACGACCAGCTCAGCACGCTGAGCCACGAGACGAACGAGGCGAGGGAGGACCCGTTGCTCAACGCGTGGTTCAACTCGCAACAACGGCCAGGAGGGCGCCGACCAGTGCCGGAACACCGCTGACGACTACGGCGCGTTCCTCGGCGGAACGCCGGGCGTCAACGCCTTCAACCAGGTCATCAACGGCCACCACTACATCCTCCAGCGCGACTGGTCGAACGCGGCCAACGGCTGCGAGCAGCGCTACAACTTGAGCGGCACCACGTTCGGCCCGTTGCAGTGCGAAGGTCGGCGAGAAGGTGACGTTCAGCATCAAGTTCAGGGACCGCGAGGGCGGCCACCTGCAGAGCGCGGCGTGGACGTTCGGCGACGGCTCGAAGGCGAACGGCGCGAGCGTCGATCACAGGTACGACCAGAAGGGCCAGTACAAGGTCCAGACGATCGCCTGCACGAACACCAAGGTCTGCCTGTTCGGCAACCGGACGATCAAGATCAAGAAGAAGCCGCGCCGGCACCACAACAGGGTGCACGCCGTGGCGCTGCGCGTCCGCTGAGAGCGGCCCCGGGAGGGGCTAGCCGATCGCGACCATCCGCTCGATCGGCTGGCGCGCGCGCTCTGCGATCGGTGGCGGAACCTTCACCTCGAAGCGCATCTCGCGCAGCGAGTCGCGGAGCTTCGGCAGCGTGATCATCTTCATGTACCTGCAGAACGCCATCCGATTCGCCTCGTGGAGCCGGGCCTTCGGCGCCGCCTCCTGAAGCGGGTAGAGCATCCCGGTCTCCGTCGCGACGATGAACTCGCCCTCGGGGTTCGCCTCGACGTGCCGGAGCATCCCCGAGGTCGAGAGCATCTGAACGCCCTCGGCATCGACATCGCCTGAGGCGACGTACTCCATGGCCTGGGTCGAGCAGCCGCACTCGGGGTGGATCAGGAACTCGGCGCCCGGATGGTCGGCGCGCATCGCCTCGATGTCGGCCGGGCGGATCCCGGCGTGAACGTGGCACTCCCCGTCCCAGACGTGGAAGCGCGCGTAGCGCTGCGGGTCGTCGGCCAGGGCGAGCTCGCGGGCGACGAAGGATCCGAGCCACATGTCCGGGCCGAAGAGGATCTCCGCGTCGGGCCCGTGCTCGCGCCACACATGCTCGACGACCTTGACGGCGTTCGAGGAGGTGCAGCAATAGTCCGTCTCGGCCTTGACCTCGGCGGAGGTGTTCACGTACATCACGACCACCGCCCCGGGATGCTCGGCCTTCCAGGCGCGGAGCTGGTCGGCGTTGATGGACTCGGCGAGCGAGCAGCCGGCCTTGGGGTCGGGGATGAGCACAGTCTTCGACGGCGAGAGGATCGACGCGGTCTCGGCCATGAAGTGAACGCCGCAGAAGGCGATCACGTCCGCCTCGGTCGAGGCGGCTTCGCGCGAAAGCTGAAGCGAGTCGCCGGTGAGGTGGGCGACGTCCTGCAGCTCCGGCAGCTGGTAGTTGTGGGCGAGGATCACGGCGTTCCGCTCGGCGGCGAGGGCTCGCACCTCGTCCGAGAGCACGCCGACCTCCTCCGGGGAGAGCTCCTCGGTTCCGGGTGGGTGAAGAACGCTCAGCTCTTGCATGCTGACCTTTCGCTCTATGTTCGCGGACCCGGCTGGCTCACGCGTTGGCGACCAGCCTCGAATCGGGCGAATGACAGAGTCCAGTTTAGCTCCGGGCCCTCGCCTACGGCGCCCTGAGGGCCGACAGCGGCGGGGTCGAGGCCCCGATCGCGCGGTAGAGGGTCGCGCTCGGCTTCGCGATGAGCCAGCGATCGTCGCGCTGGGTGAGGTAGACGACGTCATCCTCGATCGAGGGCTCCCTGCCGTCCGCGAAGATCGTCTTCACCCGCACGGTAGCCCTCGCTGTCCCCTCCCCGAGGGCGATGGAGCGGAACCGCTCGAGGTCCGTTCGCCTCCACACCGGATAGCCGCGTGGATCCCGGTAGCCGATCGAGGCGGCGATGGACGCCGCGCATGAGCCCCGGCGCTTCGGGACAGCGAGCTTCGCCAGCGCGTCCGAGGCGATCACGGAGCAGACCCGGCCGCCCGAGCGAGCGTCGAGGGCCTCGACGTACCCGCGAACGGCCTGCCGCACCCCGGCCTCGGCCCCCGCCTCCTGGTTCGGTCGGCAGGAGGCGACGCACCCGGCCGCGATGACGGCCGCCGCGAGCGTCGGGCCGGCCCGACGAGTCATCTTTGGATCGTCAGGATTCGGGCGCTCCGCCGGTGCAGCACGGTCACGTACGCGCGCCTCCCGGTGAGCGCCGTCGAGAACAGGGTCCCGTGCGACGAGCGGCGGGTGTAGACCGGATGGGCGCGGCGGGAGCCGAGGCTCCCGAGCATGACCCTCTGGACTAGGGGCGGAGCGCTTGTCTCCTGCGCCCCCTCGCGGGCACGGATGGCATGGATGAACAGGACCCGCCCGTCATGAACGGAGGCGCAGCACACCATGCCGCGGTGCGAGCGCGCGACGACACCCCGCCGCCCACTGCCCAGCCGTCGCCAGGCGACGATCGAGCTGCCGGGTCTCGCGACGGCGTAGACGAGGGTCCGCCCGTCGACGCCGGGGTGCCCCAGCCGCCTGGGATGGTTGACCCGGGCCACGACGTGGGAACCGCCGGCCGGCTTTCCGCGAACGAGGCGGCGTGCCCGGAGGATGTCGCCGCCGTTTCGGCTCTGGCCGACGACGAGCCAGCGACCCGAGATCGCGCTCGCCCACACACCGCGCATGTCGAGCTGCGAGAGCACGCGGCGGTCGCGGCGTCGCAGGATCTCGAGGCCGTCTCCGACGCGCACGACCGCAAGCCCGCCGCCGATCGCCGGCTCGCGGCCCGGAAGGTCGATGGTCTGGTGTCCGCGCCGGAGGAGCGCGCGCGCGTCGCGGCCCTTCTGGAAGGCGACCTGGGCCCCGGTGGCGGACGGGTCGGCGCCGCGAATCGGGTGCCCCGGGGCCGCGGTCGCCGCCGCGGCGCCGAGCGTCGTGGCGACGATCAGCAGCGCCAGGCCGTCGCCGAGGCGGGCGCGCCCGTACAGCGCTGGGCGCTCGGCCATGGCGGCGACGGCGCGGATCCCCACCGGGCGATTGGCGAGCGGCGCGAGCACGACGATCGGCAACGCCCTGCCGACTCCGAAGGCCAGCCCGATCGCCACGCCCACCGAGGGATCGCCGACGGCGAAGCTGATGCCGGCAAGGGCCCAGGCGCCGAAGCTGAGGACGAAGGTCGTGAACCCCAGGCCCAGCAGGACCCCATAGAGCGCCGCGGCCACCGGAAGCGGCATGCGCCAGCGCCAGGTCTCGGGAAGCTGCCGCCTCACCTGCGGCACGATCCGCACGCGGCGGACCTCGGCCACGGCCGCGATGGCCGCGATCGTGGCGGCGAAGACGTAGGAGAGCTGTCCGCCGATCCCGTGGACGAGCTCGCCGAGGGCCCCCAACAGGCCGAAGGTGAGGACGCCACCCGCCAGCGCGCCGGGGAGGAAGGTGGCGCAGGCCGCGATCGTCGTCGGCATCTGGCCGGAATGGCCCCGCAGGCCGAGGGTCTCGATCATCGAGAACCCGCACGGCGACCACGTGCCCGTGAGCCCGACCGGGACCGAGGCGAGTGCGAGGACGATCGCCTCGGTGCTCACGTCAACCCCCTCAGCATGGGACCTTCGTCTGGTAGTAGGTGACGCAGAAGACCTTGCGCGACCCGTAGCAGTACCCGTGCAGCGCGGCGTCGCCGTTGATGCGCTTGTGGTTGTGGGCGCAGCAGTCCCAGAGCTTGCGGACCGTCCCGCCGCAGCAGCGGTACCAGGCACCCTGGAGGTGCGCCTCGAAGCCGTAAAGGCGCGCGGTTTCGTCGCAGACCCTGGTCCGAGGCGCCGGCGGAAGCGGACGGCCGTCGGCGTCGCGAAGGAGGTGGCCGTCTTCGTCGATCGGCAGCCCCGCGTGGTCGACGAGACGGCCGACGTTGTCGACCGGGCGTCCGTCCGAGGGCCGGAGCGGATAGCCGTTCGAATCGAGCCTCGGCAGGCCGAGCGGGTGAACGCACGAGCCGGTGGTGTATGTGTGGCCGCAGAAGTGGAAGGCGTCCGCGTCGTCCGGTTCCAGGGATTTCGCCACGATGCCGCCGCCGGCGATCAGCGCCAGGGCCCGGCCAACCCGGGCGAGGAACCCGCGGCGGGAGCTCGAGGCGGCGAGCGACTCGAGCGCGCTACCGAGCTCGTCAGCCACCGGCGGCGCTCGCCATGGTCGATTGGCGCCGCTCGGCGGTCGCCAAGACGCTCTCGAGCTGAGCGAGGTTGTTGAAGGTGCCCTTTGCGAGCACCGTCCCGTCAAGGGCAAGCGCGACCGCAAACGGGCTACCGGGCACACGCGCCTCACGCCATACGTCGGGCTCGGTGCCCTCGGGGAAGGTGGCGACGGCAATCCGAGGCTCGGCCGCGAGCGACGCAATCGCGGGCTCGAGCGACTGGCAGGCGCGGCATCCCTCGGACACGAACACCGCGAGCGCGAGCGCGGTCCGCGGGGCGGCGTCGAAGCGATCGACGAGTGGGCTCCGGGACCCGAGCTCCGGTCCCTCCTCGGGGATCTCGAGGGCGGAGTCGGGACCGAGACGCAGCCTGAGCATGCCCACCTCCCTCGCCAGTGCCAGCACGGCGACGGCGAGCGCGGCTACGGCGACGAGCGCCACCGCGAGTCCCAGGCCGAGCCACTGGTCGGTGGAGAGCGCCGTCGACGGGAGGACGGTGCTGACGAGGAAGGCGGCGGCGAGCAGGGTGTTCCGCCCCACCGCGGCCGTGCTGACCGTCGAGCGCGCGCCGAAGCAAGCGCAGGGGGCTCCGGCCCGGCCGCGGCGGATCACGATCGCGAGGGCGGCGGCAAAGGCCGCCATGAGGCCTGCGGCGAGATACGCGGCGAGCGTGACGCCGGCCGCGACCCCGACGGCGAGGCCGAGCTCGATCGCGATCAGCGCGGCCCAGACGATCCGCTGGGCGCGCTCGCGCTCGATGCCGAAGGTCGCGAAGGCCGCCCGGCTCGTAGCCGGGCTCGCGAGCTTCGCGACGCTCGAGACGACGAGAACCCCTGCCAGTGCCAGGCGAATCGCTTCGGCAAGCACCCCGTCACAATATTCCGTGGCGAGGCGTCGCGCCTACGCTCTGTGGCATGCCGGAGCTCCCCGAGGTCGAGATCACGGCGCGGCGTCTCGACGCCGCATTGCGCGGAGCCGAGGTGGAATCGGCGCTGGCGCCCGGGATGGTGGCCCTGAAGTCGGTGGAGGTCCCGCTGGGCGCCCTCGCCGGCCGCCGGATCGAGGAGGTGAGGCGGATCGGGAAGATGCCCCTGGTCGAATTCTCAGCCGGCGACGACGATCTCGGCCGTCTCGGGCTCCTCGTACACCTGATGTCGGCCGGACGGCTCCAGGTGTTCGACAAGCGCGCCTCGCTTCGTGACCGCGCGTCCCGGGTGCTGATCCGCCTCGACGACGGCCGCGAGCTGCGGCTGCGCGAGTTCGGAACCAAGCAGCGCGCATGGGCGAAGGTCCTGCCGGCGGGTGACGTCTCGAACGACGAGATGGTCGCGACCCTCGGCCCCGAGGCTTGGCCGGCGCCGCCCGTCGAGGAGCTCGCCCGCATCGTCGACCAGCCGCGCCAGCTCCACCCGCTTCTCCGCCACCAACGCGACATCGCCGGTATCGGCCGGTCGTGGGTCGACGAGGTGCTGTGGGAGGCCAGGCTCGGCCCGTTCCGCAAGGGCGCCGATCTCTCGGTCGCGGAGATCGAGCGCCTCCACGACGCGCTGCCGGTGCTCGGCGCCGCCATCGACCATTACGAGGAGGTCATCGGCGCCACGGTGCCCGACAAGATGCCGATGCCGCTCAAGGTCCACCGTCGTGAGGGCGAGCCGTGCCCGCGCTGCGGCGAGGTGCTCGCCGCGGTCCACTTCGCCGAGCACTCCACGACCTACTGCCCCGCCGAGCAGACCGGCGGCCGGGTGCTGAAGGACAGGCGCCTCTCACGGCTCCTGAAGTAGCTAGCGGCTCGTGACCTGGCGCAGGAGCGCTCGGCCGACCGTGACCGGATGGTTCACGACCGTTGCGAGCCGGCCAGTGAGGGAGAGCGGGTCGTGCGCGATCCCGAGCTGGCGCAGGACGGTGCCGGCGTCGAAGTAGACGCGCTCGCAGATCAGCCGGTCCTCGTCGAAGAGGAAGAGGGCGCAGAAGCGCATCTCGAACGCCCGGCCGGTCGGCGGCAACCCGCGATAGGGCCCGAGGTGCGTGCCGTAGAGGTTCGCCTCCACGATCACGGCATCGTCGGAGTGGTGGAGCGCGATCATCTCGTTGCGCTGGTCGGGGAACGCGGTGCGAGTCTCCTCGAAGTAGCCGTCAACCTCGGCCTCCCCGTCGAATACGTCGCCCGTGGCGATCAGCTCGTAACGGGGATGGTCGAACGTCTCCATCGTGACGTCGAACTCGTGCCGGTTTTCGGACTCCATGTGGCGGGTGACGAGCTTCTCCCGCTTGCTCCGAAGGGCCTTCGTGGGGGGCATGGCTCGACCCTACAGCGGATCCGGCTCGACGAGCAGGGACAGGTCGAGCGCCGGCGCAGAGTGGGTCAGCGCACCGATCGAGATGTACTCGACCCCGGTCGCGGCTATCCGTGCGACGTTATCGAGGGTGATCCCGCCGGAGGCCTCGAGGCTTGCGCCGCCCGTGGCGTCGCGCAGCGCGACGGCCGCCCGCAGGAGCTCGGGGCCCATGTTGTCGAGAAGGAGCCGATCCGCCTCGGCCGCAAGCGCCTCCCGGACCTGTGTGAGGTCTGCGCATTCGACCTCCACCTCGAGGTCGGGACGCGCCGCGCGCGCGGCCTCGACCGCCGCGGTGATGCCGCCCGCGAGCGCCAGGTGGTTCTCCTTGATCAGGAACGCGTCGTGGAGGCCCATGCGGTGATTGGTGCCGCCACCCGCACTCACGGCCGCCTTTTCGAGGGCCCGCATTCCCGGCGTCGTCTTCCGGGTGTCGAGAACCTTGGCGCCGGCCGCGCCGGCGCCGTCGACGAAGCGGGCCGTCAGGGTCGCAATGCCGGAGAGGTGTCCCAGGAAGTTGAGGGCCGTCCGCTCGGCCACCAGGATCAGGCGCGCGGGTCCGGCGATGCGCGCGACGTCCAGAGGCACGTCCTCGTTCCACTCGCCCTCCCCGGCGAGCGCCTCGAGCCCGCCGGCCCCCGCCTGACGGAAGACCTCAGTGGCAACGCCCAGGCCGAACAAGACCCCCGGCGCCTTCTGAACGATCCGCGCGTACGCGTGAGCCTCGCCGGGAACGACGGCATCGCCCGTCACGTCCCCGGCGCCGACGTCCTCGGCGAGGGCCACCGCGACCAGCTCCGAAAGATCCATCACTCGCCCGCGAACACCGCGAGCGTCGCGGTGAAGCCGTGGAGGAAGTTGCGGCCGCCGACCGGCCCGATCTCGCCGGCGCAGAAGAAGCCCGCCGCGGGGGCGCCGAGCGCGTCCTCGACCGCGGCCGCGTCGTGGTCGGGGATGTCGAACATGTGCGAGCCGCGGCCGTTGCACGTGAACAGCAGCGCGCCGGCGGCGCCGGCGGGGCCGAGGGCCATCGCCTGCGTCCGCAGCGCGGCGCGGAGGTCCTCGTCGGCCGAGGCCCCGTCGCGCACGTGCATTCGCACCGTCTGCCCCACGCGCACCCGCTCCCCGACAGCGATCGTCTCGGCAGCGGGATCCGACCCGATGATCGGCCGGACGAGGAAGTCACCGCGGTCGTAGTCGGGCTGGTTCTCGTCGATCACGATGCCCAGCATCAGGCCCTGCGCCGCGAGGGCCTGCTCCTCGGGCTCGAGCTCGGCGATCGCCTCGCGAAGGCGCTCGATGGCGGGCTTGGACGCGAGCTCGGAGATGACGTTGCCGGTGGCAACCGTGATCGTCATCTCGGGGCCGACCGGCGTCGCGCCCTGCGACACGCACGGCACGATCGGGACGCCCGAGAGCGAGCAGGCCGCCGCGCCGGCGTCGACCACGTCGCCGTCGACCATGAGCGACGCGGACCCGGCGGCCGAGGCGCTCGCCAGGCCGCCGAGCACCGGCATTCCCGGCCGCGCGTCGTTGAGGCGCTTCAGCAGGATCTCGACAGCGAACGTGTACGGGTCGGCGAGGACGATCAGGGCGTCGCCGAGCCGCCCATCGTCGAGCCCGCGGAGCTCGCGCCGGTCCTCGGCCGCCTCGACACCCCCGGACTCGACCACCTCGAGACGGTGCATCCCAATCTCGGCCCCGGGAAGGGACGCCGCCCACACAACGGCCCCCGGGCCCTCCTCCATCTCACGCCCGGCCCCGACGACGCCCCCGGCCCCGCAACCGAGCAGGTGCGATGGATCGAGGCCATCGTACACCGACGACATGATCCACTTGGCGTGGCCGAGGTGCTGCGCGCTCGCGAACACGAGGCACAGATCGCACGCCGCGCCATCCAGTCCGGCGCGCGCCTCCGCGGTCGCCGTGGCGAAGGCCTCGACCGGGTCGAGCTCCTCGGACACTCCCACCGCGATCCTCGCCGCCACGCTAGTTCCCCGCTGCCGCCTTCAGGAGGTACTCGCGGACGAACCCGTCGAGGTCGCCGTCGAGCACGCGTTGCGCGTCACCGACCTCGTGGCCGGTCCGGTGGTCCTTCACCCGCTGCGACGGGTGGAGCGTGTAGCTGCGGATCTGCGAGCCCCAGCCCACGTCGGCGCGCTCCCCGCGCTCGGCCGCCAGCTCCTCGGCCCGCTTGCGCTCCTCGGCCGCGAGCAGGCGGGCGCGCAGCAGCTTCATCGCCGTCGCCTTGTTCTGCGCCTGCGAGCGCTCGTTCTGGCACTGAACGACGATCCCGGTCGGCACGTGGGTGATCCGGACCGCCGAATCGGTCTTGTTCACGTGCTGGCCGCCGGCCCCCGATGCTCGATAGGTGTCGACGCGGAGGTCCTCGTCGTCGAGCTCGACCTCGACCCCCTCGTCCGTGAGGGGGGCGACGTCGACCTCGGCGAAGGCGGTGTGACGGCGCCTCTGGGCATCGAAGGGCGAGATGCGGACGAGCCGGTGAACGCCGCGTTCGGCGCTGAACAGGCCGTAGGCGTTCTCGCCGCGGGCGATGAACGTCGCCGACTTGAGCCCGGCCTCTTCGCCCTCGGACGCCTCGGCCATCTCGACGGCGAAGCCGCGGCGCTCCGCCCAGCGCAGGTACATGCGCAAGAGCATCTCGGCCCAGTCCTGCGAGTCCGTGCCCCCGGCGCCGGAGCGCACGGTCACGACGGCGTCGCCGGCGTCGTAGCGCCCGCCGAAGAGGCGCGCCTCCTCGAGCTCCGCCAGTCGCCGCTCGACCGAATCGAGCTGCGCCTCCAGCTCGGCGGCGATCTCCGGATCATCGGCTGCCATCTCGACCAGCTCCCCGAGATCCGACGCGTCCGATTGAAGCGAGGTGAACGTCTCCAGGCGCCGCTGCGCGGCCGCCTGCGCCGCCGAGGTCCTCGCCGCCTGCTCCTGGTCGTCCCAGAAGCCGGGGCGCTGCATCTCCTGCTCGAGGCCGGCTACGCGCTCGGCGAGTGCGTCGGGGTCAAAGGTAGTCCGCGAGCAGCGTCAGGCCGTCGCGTACCTCCTCGACGCGCTCGGAGATCGTGCGCTCAGCTCCTGCCTCGGCCATGGAGGGAGCCTAGCTCGCCACGGCGCGGCGGTAGCGGGCGACCGCCAGCGTGCTGAAGCCGGCGATCAGCCCAAGGCACCAGAGAACCGAGACCCAGACGTCGTTCCCGGCCGGCGTGCCGACGAAGAGCGCCCGTGCCGCGTCGACCATGTACGAGAACGGGTTGATGTCGGTCGCGAACGTCTTCAGCGGCTCGGGCAGCGGTCTGCGGCGGCACGAACGCGGACGAGAGGAAGGTGAGCGGGAAGATGATGATGAAGCCGTACGCGTTCGCCGACTCCGGGCGACGAGACGATGAGCCCGACCCACGCGAACACCCACGAGAACGCGTAGCCGATCAGCAGCATCAGCCCGATCCCGGCGATGACGTCCGAGCGCCGGGGCGCTGAAGCTGAAGCCGACGATCAGGCCGACGCCGATCATGACCGCGAAGGCGAGCGAGTTGGTGACGATGTCGGAGAGCGTGCGTCCGGTGAGGACGGCTGACCGCGCCATCGGGAGCGAGCGAAAGCGGTCGATGAGGCCGCGGTTCATGTCCTCGGCGAGGCCCAGCGCGGTGGCGAAGCCGCCGAACGCCATCCACTGGACGATGATCCCGGGCATCAGGAAGTCTGCGTAGTCGCCGAACCCCGGCGACCTGGATCGCGCCGCCGAACACGTAGACGAAGAGCAGCACGAACATGATCGGCTGGAGCGTGAACGCGGTCAGCAGATCGGGCTGCCGCTGGATGCGCTTGAGCCCCCGAACGGCGATCACGAGGGAATCGGCGACGGCGAATCGAAGCCGGCTCATCGTGCCGCGTCCGCCGTCCGCATCGCTCGGTCTTCGGCTTCCTCGGGCGGCCGGCCCGTGAGGGTGAGGAAGACGTCGTCGAGGGTCGGGATCGCGGATCGCGATGTCCTCGAACTCGACGCCGGCGTCGTCGAGCGCTCGCACGGCGCTGGCGATCGCGCCGCGCCGCTCGCTCGACGGGCACGCGCACGACCCCGTCCTCCGCCGACGGGCCGCTCGCGCGCGAGGGTGGCGAGCGCCGACGAGCGCCGCCTCGACGTGCGTCGAGTCCGCGAGCGTGACCTCCAGCCGCTCGCCGCCAACCCGCTGCTTGAGCTCGCTCGGAGGTTCCCTCGGCGATCACCCGGCCGTGGTCGATCACGGCGATCCGATCGGCCAGGCGGTCGGCCTCGTCGAGGTACTGGGTCGTCAGCAGGACCGTCGTCCCGGCGGCGCGACGGCGCTCGATCACCTCCCAGAGCCCGATCCGGCTGCGCGGGTCGAGGCCAGTCGTCGGCTCGTCGAGGAAGATCACCGGCGGGCGAACGACGAGTGCCGCCGCCAGGTCGAGCCGGCGGCGCATGCCGCCGGAATAGGTCTTCACGAGGCGGTCGGCCGGCGTCGTCGAGCTCGAAGCGCTCGAGCAGCTCGCGGGCGCGGTCCGCGGGCCTCGCCGGCGGCCGGTGGTAGAGCCGGCCGACCATCTCGAGGTTCTCGGCGCCGGTGAGGTTCTCGTCGACGGCCGCGTACTGGCCGGCGAGCCCGATGCGGCTCGCGCAGCTCGTGCGGCGTCTTCGACCACGTCGAGCCCGTCGACCCGAGCGCGTGCCGCCGTCGGGCGGAAGCAGCGTGGTCAGGATCCGAACCGCGGTCGTCTTCCGGCGCCGTTGGGGCCGAGCAGCGCCGTAGACGGTGCCCCGCTGGACGGTGAGATCGACGCCGCACAGAGCCTCAACGTCGCCGTACGACTTCCTCAGACCGCGGGTCTCGACCACTGGACCGGTCACTCGCGGTCCTCCGGCCGCCAGCTCCGGATCTTCCCGTCGCGCAGCTCGAACACCCACGCCATCTCGTCCTCGCGGGCCAGCTTGTCCGACCCATGCCACCACCACTGCTTGCGAACGAGCGCTATCGCATGATCACCCTCCACCTCGATCGAGTCGAGCTCGATGCGCTGATGGAGCTCGCCCTCGGGTACCCGGCGCGCCCAGGCCATGGCCTCGTCGATCCCGTGCCGCGCGCCGCGCGCGGAGTGGATCACCACGTCCGGGTCGAGGACATCGCCGAGCCGCTGGAGGTCCTCTGCGTTGAAGGCGTTGATGAACTGGATGACGGCGGCCGGGGCCTCAGGCCCCATGGCACTTCTTGTACTTCTTGCCTGAGCCGCACCAGCAGGGGTCGTTGCGCCCGATCTTCTCGTTGTCGGACTTGACGACCGTCACCGGATTCTCGCCGGCCCCGTTGCCGCCCTCCTCGGCCGGTGCGCCGGCGACGCCCGCCGGCTCGGGAGCGGCCGCGGTGGCCACGGCGCCACCACCCGCGGCGGCCTCCGCGAGCGCGGAAGGCTGCTCGGGCCCGCCGCCCGAGTAGGAGACGGCCGGCGGCGCCTGCGCCGGCTCGGGCTCGAAGTCGGTCGGCTCGATCGTCACCTCGACGTGGAAGATGACCCGGGCGAACTCCTCCCAAATGGAGTTCATGAGCTCGCGGAACATCTCGAAGCCCTCGTTCTTGTAGGCGACGAGAGGATCGATCTGGGCGAAGCCACGGAGATGGATGCCCTCGCGCAGGTAGTCCATCTCGTAGAGGTGCTCGCGCCAGCGGTTGTCGATGATCTGGAGCAGGATCTGCCGCTCGAGGAAGCGCACCAGCTCCTCGCCGAGCTCCTCCTCGCGCTTGGCGTACGCGGCGATCGCGTCCTCGGTCAGGACCCCCGTGATCTCATCGCGGTCGGAGCGGGCGGCGTCGTCGCCGCCGAGCGAGACCGACAGCGGCCAGAGCTGGCCGGCCTGGGCCTCGAGCCCGGCGAGGTCCCAGTCCTCGAAGATCTCGCTCTCCGTGTACTCCCCGACCATGCGGGCGATCACGTCGCCGAGCTCCTCCCGTACGACGTCCGACATGTCGCGTCCCTCGAGGATCTCGCGCCGGTACTTGTAGACCACGCGGCGCTGCTCGTTCAGCACGTCGTCGTACTCGAGAACGCGCTTCCTGATCAGGAAGTTCTGCTGCTCGACCTTCTTCTGCGCGTTCTCGATCTGCTTCGAGAGCATCTTGGCCTCGAGCGGGTACTCCTCGCCCTCGTCGTCGACCGGGCCCAGCCGGTCGAGGATCTTGTAGATGCGGTCGCCGGCGAATAGGCGGACGAGGTCGTCCTCGGCCGAGAGGAAGAACCGTGACTCGCCGGGGTCGCCCTGGCGGCCGGAGCGCCCTCGAAGCTGGTTGTCGATGCGGCGAGACTCGTGGCGCTCGGTGCCGCAGATGAATAGGCCACCGGCCTCGCGCACCTCATCGCCCTCGGCCTCGGTCAGCTCCTCGAAGCGCTTCGTCTCCTCCGCGAGCGCCGCCTCGTAGGCCTCCGAGCCCTCCTGAAGCCCCTTCTTCTTGAGCTCGGCCCTCGCCAGGTTGTCGGGGCTGCCGCCGAGCTTGATGTCGACGCCGCGGCCCGCCATGTTGGTGGCGATCATCACGGCGCCCTTGCGCCCCGCCTGGGCGATGATCTCGCCCTCGCGCTGCGCGTACTCGGGCTTGGCGTTCAGCACCTCGTGCTCGATGCCCTCCCGGCGGAGCTCGCCGGAGAGCATCTCCGAGATCTCGACCGAGATCGTCCCGACGAGGATCGGCTGCCCGCGCTCGTGGCGCTCGGTGATCTCGCTGACGACGGCCTTCCACTTTGCGCCCTTCGTCTTGTAGATCTGGTCGTTCTGGTCGTTGCGGACCATCGGCCGGTTGGTGGGGACCTCCACCACCGGCATCTCGTAGATCTTCATGAACTCGTTCGCCTCGGTGAGCGCGGTCCCCGTCATTCCGGCGAGCTTCTCGTAGAGACGGAAGTAGTTCTGGAGCGTGATCGTGGCGAGGGTCTGGTTCTCCTCGCGGATCCCCAGGCCCTCCTTCGCCTCGATCGCCTGGTGGAGGCCCTCGGACCAGCGGCGGCCCTCGAGGATGCGGCCCGTGAACTCGTCGATGATCTTCACCTCGCCGTCGATAACGGCGTAGTCCTTGTCGCGCTTGAACAGCGACTCGGCCTTGAGCGACTGGACGAGGTGGTTCACAAGAGTGCCGTGCTCGGAGAGGTAGAGGTTGTCGACCCCGAGGAACCTCTCCGCCTTGGTGACCCCGGGCTCGGTCGGCGCCACCGTCTTGTGCTTCTCGTCGTACTCGTAGTCGTAGTCGGCCTCGGACGTGTCGCGGTCCTCGCCCAGCGACTTGAGCTTCTCCTTGGTGGGCTCGCCCTTGAGCTGCTTCGCGAGGCGCGCAAACGTGTAGTAGAGGTCGGCCGCCTGCTCCGGCGCGCCGGAGATGATCAGCGGCGTCCGCGCCTCGTCGATGAGGATGTTGTCGACCTCGTCGACGATCGCGAAATGGTGGCCGCGCTGGACGGTCTCCTCGAGCTGGACCGCCATGTTGTCCCGGAGGTAGTCGAAGCCGAACTCGGAGTTCGTGCCGTAGACGACGTCGGCCGCGTACTGCGGATGGCGAGTGGTCGGGTCCTGGTCGGTCTGGATCACGCCGACCGAGACGCCGAGGGCGTCGTAGATCGGGCCCATCCACTCGGCGTCGCGCTTGGCCAGGTAGTCGTTGACCGTGATGACGTGGACGGCGTCGCCGGCGAGGGTGTTGAGGAACACGGCGAGGGTCGCCGTCAGCGTCTTTCCCTCACCGGTCCTCATCTCGGCGATCGAGCCGTCGTGGAGCACCATGCCCCCGATCAGCTGGACGTCGAAGTGGCGCTGGCCGATGCTGCGGCGAGCCGCCTCGCGGCAGAGGGCGAACGCCTCGGGAAGCAGGTCGTCGAGCGCTTCCCCGCCCTTCGCGCGCTCGCGAAGCTCGCCTGCCGTCTCGCGGATCTCAGCGTCCTCGAGCAGCTCCATCTCCGCCTCGATGCGGTTGATCTGCTTGACGCGCCGCTCGTAGTCTTTGAACTGCCGCCCCTCGCCGAGGCGCAGCGCGCGGTCGATTATTCCCTTGCCTGCGGCCACCGTCTATGAGGGTAACGGTCGCGGGAGGGACGCCGACGACGGCGTCGGACTTGACGTACCTCTCGAACCCTAGTCCCCGGCGTCCGCCAGTCGCACGGCCTCGCTCAGCCGCTCGAGGCGAGGGTCGTCCTCGCCGACGAGGCGCTCGAGGTGCTCCCGCACGGCGTCCACGTCGAGCGTCCCGGCGAGGAGCATTTCCTCGATGTCCGCCCAGTCGCGGGTGCGGTCGAACATCGCCTTGAATACCGCGAGCTCGACGGGCCCGAGGATCGGGATCTCGCCGCCCTCGAAGGGGACGGTCCGACGATTTCGCTCGGCGTCGTCGTGCAGCTCCTCGTAGCTGAAGAAGAGGTCCACGGGTATGTCGTCCCAGGGGAGGCGGATCTGCCCGTCGCGCTTGATTCGATCGACGCTCTCCTCATCCCAGCGGATGCCGTTGGGGAGGGTTGCCAAGACGGATTCGGCACTTTCGCTCGGCACGAAGACGTTGATGTCGATGTCGCGAGTGCCTCGGGGCTCGCGAGTCCAGTAGGCGAGTGCTACAGCGCCGCCAAACGCGTACGGAATATCCGCCCCCTCGAGCCGCCGGCGCAGCTCCGCGACCTTCTCGACGATCGGGACCGAGAGCGGTTCATTCATCCGGGGAGACGAGGGTAGGTCAAGGGCCGTTCGCGCTTCGCCGGCAAGGCCTCCGCGAGCTGGAGGACCTGAGAGAGGATCCGCGCCCGCTCTTCCAACTCGGACATGGAGGGGACGCGCACGGGGCGCGTGGCCGGCGCGGTGACAAGCCGACGACCGGCGGCCGCGAGCACACGCTCGAGGGTCTCGGCCGTCGGGGCCTTCGTCCTGCGCTCGTACGAGGAGATCGTTGCCTGTGAAGTCCCGCTTCGCTCCGCCAGCTCGGCCTGCGTGAGGCCGGCGGCCTCTCGGGCCGAGTGGATCAATTGCGCGGAGTTCACGGCCTCAGTATATCCGACTGGATATGAAAGACGGCCCGCGGGGCAGGCGCTAGCGTGTCGGCTAGGCCGACTCTCGCTCGCGCAGCTCGATTCGCCTGATCTTCCCCGTGAGCGTCTTCGGCAGCTCGTCGACGAACTCGATCTTTCGGGGATAGGCGTAGGCCGAGAGATGGCCGCGGACGAAGCCTTTGATGTCGGCCGCGAGCTCGTCGGACGGCTCGCTGCCCTCGGCGAGGACGCAGAAGGCCTTCACCACGTGCCCCTTGACCTCGTCGGGCGATGCGACCGCAGCCGCCTCGCGGACGGCGGGGTGCTCGATGCACGCTGATTCGACCTCGAACGGGCCGATCCGGTAACCGGCCGAGATGATCACGTCGTCCGCGCGGCCCGCGTACCAGAAGTAGCCCTCCTCGTCGCGCTCGGCGGCGTCCTTCGTGTGGAACCACTCGCCCTCGAAGTCCTCGCGGGTCGCCTCGGGGTTCCGCCAGTAGCCGAGCGGATAGTGCGGGTTCGAGCGGGCCCTCAGGCAGATCTCGCCGCGCTCCCCCACCCCCACCTCGTCCTCATCCTCGTCGAGGATTCGCACGTCCCAGCCCGGCATCGGCTTGCCCATCGAGCCCTCCCGCACCTCCATGAACGGGTAATTCGCGCACAGCGGGTACGACTCCGAGAGGCCGTAGTAGTCGAGGACGGTGACGCCGTACTGCTCGCGGAACCAGCGGATCGCCTCGGGGTTGAGCGGCTCGCCGGCCGAGCAGACGCGCCGGAAGCGCTGCGGGTATCGCTCTCCCGCGTCCTCGACCGCCATCATCGCCCGCATCGCGGTGGGCGTCGTGAAGACGTTCGTCACCGCGTGCTTCGAGAGCACCGCGAGCTGCTTGTGCGGATCGAAGCCGCCCTCCCGGGCATAGACGAACTGCGTCGCGCCATAACGCCAGGGGCCCACCAGCGGGCAGATGCCGGCGGCCCATGCCCACTCGCCCATGCCGTGGAAGAGCTCGCACTCGGTGACCTGGTGGCAGTACCCGAACTCCTCGTGGGCGAGGAGATAGCGGTGGGCGTGAAGGATGCCCTTCGCCAGCCCCGTGGTGCCGGACGTGTAGTAGATCTGGGCCGGATCGTCGGCCGCCGTGTCAACGGTCTCGAAGTCGTCGTCGAAGCCGTCGAGAAGGCTTGCGTCGAGGGTGACGACCTCCTCGACAAGGTGGCCGGGCATGCGGTCGGCGTTTTCGGCGTCGGTCACGATGAGCTTCGGCTCCGAGTCGGAGATCCGGTGTGCGATGCCCTCGTCGCCGTAGAGCACGGACAGGGAGAGCAGGATCGCGCCGAGCTTCCAGGTGCCGAGGAACACCGCCGCGGTCTCGGGCGAGGCCGGCGCGCAGACGGCGACGCGGTCACCCCGCTTCACGCCCCGCGATGCGAGAAGGTTCGCCGCCCGGTTCGCGAGCGCACGCTGCTCCGCCCACGAGACGGTCCGCTCCGCGCCGCGGAAGTCCTCGAAGACCATCGCGGTTCGATCGGCGGGCTGCCTGTCACAGACCTCAGCCGCGATGTTGTAGCGCTCGGGGACGTTCCAGGCGTGCTGGGCGCAGGCCTCCTCGTAGGAGGAGATCTCGCTGGCGCTCGTGACGGCCACCGCGGCGGTCTAGGCCTCGCGCCGGCGGAGGCTCGCCTTGAACCTTCGCGCGGCCCAGCGCCGGCGGCGCTTCTCCCGATGGCGCTTCACCTGGCGCCGTATGTCCTCGGCGATCTCGTGGATCGAGTGCAGCATCTCCGGGGAGGCCTCGTGAGCGCGGAGCGTGATGCCCTTCAGGTACAGCGTGGCCTCGGCGACGCATCTGTCGGCGATCGCGGGATTGCGCTCCTCGCTGAGCTCCACCTCGAGCCGGGCGTGCTCGGAGACCTGCTTGCCAACGCGGGCGAATCGCTTTTCGATCGCTTCCCGAAGATCGTCGGTCACCTCCGTGTTCCGCCCCTTGACCTCGATCCGCACGATGGCTCCTTTCGGTCGGTCGTGGCGAATCCTACGCCGACTTCGGCTGCGGCTGGTGGGTCACGTCGCCCGCGCGAAGGCCAGGGCCCCAACCGCGCCGGCCCCGCCGGCCCGCAGGGCGTGAGCGCACGCAGCGAGGGTGGCGCCGGTCGTGACCACGTCGTCGACCAGGACGGCGCTTGGCGGGACGCTTCCTCCGCGGGCCGTCACTCCCGGGGGGAAGGAGAGGCGCTCCCGGCGCGGTCTCCCGACCTGCCGCGGGCCGTTGCTCCTGCGAAGGCAGCGGGAGAGGCCGAGATCCGTGTGCATGGCCAAGGCGCGCGCGATCTCATCGGCCGGGTCGAAGCCTCGCCGCCTGCGGCGAGACGGCGCCGGTGGAACCGGGACCAGGACCGCGCCGTGGATACGACTTCCGGCCGCGGACGCGAGCGCGGCCGCCATCGAGTAGGCGACGGAAAGGCGGCCGCGAAACTTGAGCGCGCTGACGGTCGCGCGCGCCGTGCCCTCGTAGTCCGCCGCGGCGAGCGCCCAATCCGCGCCGGGGACGATCACGGACAGGGGGCGGGCGCGGGCGAGCGGGCGGGCG
The DNA here is from genome assembly GCA_963823245.1 of uncultured Actinomycetes bacterium. Classification (GTDB taxonomy): domain Bacteria; phylum Actinomycetota; class Thermoleophilia; order Solirubrobacterales; family 70-9; genus JAWVFM01. The sequence goes on from CAWGKQ010000012.1 coordinate 252,681, forward strand.
CACCGGCCGCAGAGTGCCTCGCCGGCTTCGGTCGCCGACCCGCATACAGAGCAGAGCGGCGGAGCGAGGAGGGACCAGGCGCGGTGGAGCACCGCATCAGGTTCTCGGCCGTCGATTCACACGTGGCAGCGAGAGAGAGGCGATTCGAGCGCAGCTTCGTGACGAAAGCGAACCCGTCGAGTGTGCTGGTCGGATTTGCCCCGCATAGCGTGGTCAAGTCGACCAGCGTGCTGTGAGGCGACCAATCTCGCCGCGCCCTCGCAGACAACCCGCCGCGCGCTCGACGAATCTCTTGCGCGCGCGAGGGCGCGGGTTACATCCGCGACGAGCGCTGCATCATTTTCGGCCGTACTACCCGCTCGGTGAGATCTGGATCGGAATCTGGACGGAAGTTCCCGGGTCTGGACGCTCAGTCGAAGACCGCTCGCTCGACCTCCCCGAGGTCGTTCGAGCAGCCGATGACCGCGGGCGCCTTGCCCAGGGCGGTATCGGGGTCCTTCAGGCCGTGGCCCGTGAGCACGCACACCACGGTCTCGGGCGGCGCGCCGCCGTCGGCGGCGGGCAGGCCGTGCGCCAGCACGCCGGCGACGGATGCAGCCGATGCCGGCTCGCAGAACACTCCCTCGCTCGAGGCGAGAAGCCGGTACGCGTCGACGATCTGCTCGTCGGAGACCGCTGCGATGCGCCCGCGCGAGGCTGTGACGGCCGCCATCGCCTCCTCCCACCGCGCTGGGTTGCCGATCCTGATCGCCGAGGCGATCGTCTCCGGATGCGCTATCGGATGACCCTCCACGAGCGGTGCGGCGCCGGCGGCCTGGAACCCGTAGAGGAGAGGGGCGACGCCATACTCGCCGAAGCCTCGCCACCAGGCGGTGATGTTGCCCGCGTTCCCAACCGGGATCGCGAGCGCGTCGGGCGGGCCACCCAGCTCGTCGCAAACCTCGAACGCGGCCGTCTTCTGCCCCTCGATCCGGTGTGGGTTCACGGAGTTGACGAGCTCCACGGGGTGCTGCCGCGCAAGCTCGCGCACGATCGCGAGCGCCTCGTCGAAGTTGCCGCGCAGGGCGATCACGCGAGCGCCGTGCATCAGCGCCTGGGCGAGCTTTCCGATCGCGATCTTCCCCTCGGGCACGATCACCGCGCCCCGCAGGCCCGCACGCGCCGCGTACGCGGCCGCGCTTGCTGCCGTGTTGCCGGTGGACGCGCAGATGACGGCTTCGGCGCCGGCGCCCTTCGCCCGCGACACAGCAAGCGTCATGCCCCTGTCCTTGAAGCTGCCCGTGGGGTTCGCGCCCTCGAGCTTCAGCAGCACCCGCGCGCCGACGCGCTCCGAGATCACGGGCGCCTCGACCAGCGGCGTCGAGCCCTCGTTGAGCGTCACCACGGGGTCGCCGGGCTCGATCGACAGCCGATCGCGGTATCGATCGATGAGCGGCTGCGGGCTCAGATGAACTCCTCCTCGATGACCCGTATCGCTCGCGGGGCGGCGCGGACGAAGTCGAGCGGGGCGATCTCGGAGAGCGCCGTGTAGAACCGCTCCTCCGGGCCGGCGTGCATCACCATGACGAGGCGGGCGTCGGCGCCGAGCCCCCGCTGGACGACGCTTCGCACCGAGACCTCGTTGCGGCCGAGGACGTCGGCGACCTGAGCCAGCACGCGCGGGCGGTCCGCCACCTCGAGGTGGAGGTAGAACGATGAGACCGCCTCCCGCACGATCGGCAGGTGCTCGCGGGGCTCGTGGACCGGGGCCTCTCCCGCGAGGATCGAGACGACGTCGCCGAGCACGGCCGTCGCCGTCTCCGTCCCACCGGCGCCGGGGCCCGACATCGTGATCTCGGTGATGGCCGGTGCCTCGACCATCACGGCGTTGAACGGTCCCGACACCGGCGCCAGCGGGTGGCCCGGGTAGAGGAAGCAGGGATACACGCGGACGCTGATCCCGCCCTCGAGCCGCTCGGCCACCCCGAGGAGCTTCAGCGAGAGCCCCAGCTCCTTCGCATAGGCCAGATCGTCGGGCTGGATGGCCGTGATGCCCTCGAAATAGACGTCGTCGAGCCCGACCGGCGTGTGGAAGGCGAGCCGCGCGAGGATCGCCATCTTCGCGGCGGCGTCCGCACCGCCCACGTCGTCGCTCGGGTCGGCCTCGGCGTAGCCGAGCGCCTGGGCTCGCGAGAGCGCGTCGGCGTAGCTAGCGCCCGTCGACGCCATCTCGGAGAGGATGAAGTTGGTCGTGCCGTTGACGATGCCGAACACCTTCGTGATCTCGGTCGTGGCGAGGCTCTCCTGGATGACCCTGATCACCGGTACGACCCCCGCGACGGCGGCCTCGAAGCGAAGCTGAACGCCGGCCTCGCGGGCGGCGGCGAAGAGCTCGTCGCCGTGCTGGGCCACGAGCTGCTTGTTGGCGGTCACCACATGGCGTCCCGAGCTGAGGGCCCGCAGCACGTAGTCGCGCGCCGGGTCGGTGCCGCCGATCAGCTCGACCACCACCTCGGACGAGGACAGGATCTCGTCGAAGTCGCCCTCAGACTGCCGCAGGATGCCGACGAGCTCCGGCCGCCTCCCACAGGCCGCGCCGATTGCCTCCGCCCGCTCCGCAAGGAGGGTCGCGAACGCCGAGCCGACCGTGCCGTGGCCGAGGAGGCCGACCCGCGCCGAGTCAGGCATCACGGGAGAGGAGATCGTCGTAGGTCTCCCGCCGCACGGCGACGACCGCGTCGCCGTCCCGGCAGAGGATGACCGGGGGGCGCGCGACGCCGTTGTAGTTCGACGCCATCGAGTACCCGTAGGCCCCCGTCGCGGGCGTGACGAGAACGTCCCCGATCCGCGGCGAGGCGAGCCTGGCGTCGCGCACCAGCACGTCGCCGGACTCGCAGTGCATCCCGGCGACGGTGGCCACCGTGTCCGCCGGCTCCGCGGCGCGGTCGGCGATGAGGGCCTCGTAGCGGGCGCCGTAGAGCATCGGCCGCATGTTGTCCGACATCCCGCCGTCGACCGCGAGGTAGGTGCGGACCCCGGGGATCTCCTTCACCGTGCCGACGGTGTAAATCGTGACGCCGGCGGAGCCGACGAGCGACCTCCCGGGCTCGACGAGGATCCGCGGCGGATCGCCGAAGACGGCCCGAACGCCGCGCACCTTCACGTCGACGTAGTCCTCGATCGAGGGAGGCGAGTCCTCGCTGGTGTAGGCGATGCCGAGCCCGCCGCCGACGTTGAGCAGGCGGCAGTCCTCTCCGGCGAGGCCCGCCAGGGCCTCGATCGCCCTGGTGTACGGCTCGAGCTCGAAGATCTGGGAGCCGATGTGGGCGTGGAGGCCGACCAGGTCGAGGCGGCTCGACGCGCGGATCTTCTCGGCCGCCCGCTCGGCCAGCCCGTCGTCGAGGCCGAATCCGAACTTCGAGTCGAGCTGGCCGGTCTGGACGTATGAGTGGGTGGATGCCTTGATCCCGGGGGTCACCCTGATCAACACGTCCTGCGGGCGGTCGAGGAGCCGCTCGAGCCGTGCGATCTCGTCGAAGGAGTCGACGATGACGTGGCCGACCCCCGCGTCGATCGCGGCGCGAAGCTCGGCCTCGGTCTTGTTGTTGCCGTGGAGGTAGATCCGGTCACCGTCGAAGCCGGCCCGCAGCGCTGCCTCGAGCTCACCCCCGGAGGCCACGTCGATCGACAGCTCCTCCTCGCGGGCGATCCGGCACGCGGCGACGAACGGCGCCGCCTTGCTCGCGTAGATCACCTCGAAGTCGTCCGTCCGCGCCCGGAACGCATCGAGGAAGGAGCGCGCGCGGGCGCGGATGTCGTCCTCGGCGTAGACGTAGGCGGGTGTGCCGAACTCGCGCGCGAGCTCCACCAGGTCGCAGCCCCCCACCTCTAGGTGGCCGCGCTCCGTGACGCGCGAGCCGAGCGGGTAGACCGCCGACCCCTCGACGCGCGGGATCTCTGCGACGGGGCTCATGGAAGGGGCATTGTGACTAGCTTGCGGCCCGTGGCTGGCAGCCGCCTTCCCAGACAGCCGAGCGCCGCGGGCGTCAAGGGCGAGCGCCCGTACCTGCTTTGGCTGCCCGAGCCCGGCTCCCGGAGTCACCCGGGCATGCTCATCCTGCACGGCGCCGGGTCGCGCAAGGAGAACCACGCCGACTTCGCCCGCGCCTGCGCGGCCCGCGGTTGGGCCGCACTCGCGTACGACCAGCGCGGGCATGGTGAGTCCGACGACGAGATGGGCGCAGCGGCCCTCGCTGACGTCGGCCGCATGGCCACGTTTCTCGCCACCCTCGACGGCGTCGATCCGCGCCGCATCTGCGCGCGCGGCTCGAGCATGGGTGGCTTCATGGCGATCCACGCGGCGGCGAGCGCCGACGCCATCGCGGGGGCGATCGCGATCTGCCCGGCGGGAGAGGACGACCTGCGGCGCGGCCTGCGCTCGGGCGAGCTCGAGTTCCGCGCCTCGCCCGAGGCGACGGCGGGCCTGGAGGCGTGGCTGGGCGAGCACGACCTCCGCGACGCAGTCGCGCTCATGGGGACGAAGCCGCTCTTCCTCGCGCACGCGCGCGGTGACGAGAGGATCCCCTTCACCTGGAGCGAGGAGCTATACGCGCGGGCGGCCGAGCCGCGCAAGCTGGTCGTGGTGCCGGGCGGCCATCACCGGTCGGTCCAGCACGATGGCGAGCTGCAGGAGGTCGCCCTGCGGTGGATGGAGCGGGAGCTCGAGAGCGGCTAGCCGCCGCCGAGCACGCCGCCGACGGTCCCCCCGACGCCCTTGACGGCGCCGTCCACGGCGTCGTCGACCGGCTTGGTGATCGGGCCGGTCGCATCACCGAGGCCGGTGTGGACCCCGAGGTTGCCGGCGGCGCTGTCGACGCCGTTGACGGCTCCCTGGATCGCGCCGGGGCTCTGCGTGGGAGTGGGAGTTGGAGTGGGAGTGGGAGGTGGCGGCTGGCCACCGCCCGTCGTCCCGCCCGGAGCCGGGCTTCCGCCGGGCGTAACCGTGCCGGGCGCCGGGGCGCCGCCGGCGGTGCTGGTCGCGCCGCCGTTGGCCGCCTGGCCGCCCGCGCCTCCGCCCCCGCCGCCGCCCGCGGCCGCCCGTGCGCCTGCGGCGGCTCCGCCGGGGGTCCCGGCAACGCCGCCCGGAGCGCCTCCGCGCGCTGCGCCGGCGTTGGCGGCGGCCGCCCGCGCCTGGGCGCGAAGGGTGACGCTGCCGCCGCTCGCGCCATGGCCGCCAAAGGGAAGCCCCTTGAAGGCGACGAACGCGCCCACGGCCACGAACACCGCGACGGCGCCCGCCACCAGCGTAAGGGAAACCCCCGTGCCGGCGAGGTAGGCGCGAGCCTGGGGGCGCTGGGCGATGGCTGTGCCGTTGCTCATTCGGATCCGTCCGTAGCGCGCGCGATCGAGGAAGCGCAATCGCGGTTCAGCTTGTTATCGGCAGGGTCGCAACCAAACCTTCAGCAATTCTAGATCGAGACCGGGGTCTATGGCAAGTAGGCCATCGGGTCGGTCACCTGGCCGTTGATCCGCACCTCGAAGTGCAGGTGCGGACCGAAGCAGAGGCCGGTGCAATCGCTGTAGCCGATCACCTGGCCCTGGCTCACGTGCTGGCCCTGGGAGACGGCGAAGCGCTCCTGGTGGGCGTAGCAGGTAGAGAGGTTGTTGCCGTGATCGATGCAGGTGTAGTTGCCGTAGCCGCCGCTCGATGCCTCCGGCTGCGTGAACATCACGGTGCCCGCTGCCGCCGCGCGGATCGGCGTCCCGGTCGGGACCCCGATGTCGATGCCCGGATGGCAGCTCTCCCATGGCCTCGGCTCGCAGAACGGCGAGGTCACGGGCCCGTTGACCGGCCAGATCATTCCCGCGGAGCTGACCCCGCCCGGCACGGGACCGGCCGGCTGCACCGGGACGGACGGCGCGGTCGCGGCCGCCGCCTGCGCGGCGGCGATCTGCGCGGCGATCTTGCCCTGGATGGCGGAGACGTCGCCCTCGAGCTTGACCTGGGAGTCCTTCACCTCCTGAAGGGCGGACTGCTGGTTGGCGCGAGCCGTCGCGAGCTGGCCCTGGCGGATGGCGAGCTGCCGCTGAGCGCTCTCGAGCTGCGCCTTGCGGTCGGCGATCGTGTTCCGCTCGCCGGTCACCCGCTTCACGGTGTGGCGGGCGCCGTTGCGGAGGTTGCGAACGCTCGCTGCGAGGTGAGTGTCCTGCTGCTGGATGCTCTTCAGGTAGTCGGCTCGGGTGGCGAGATCATCGAAGCCGTGCGCGCTCAGGATCACGCTCATCACGTCGGGCTCGCCGGACTTGTAGATCGCGACGAGGCGCCGCTCGAGCGCCTTGAGGGCGCGGTGCAGGCGGCCTCTCAGGACGCGGAGGCGCTGCATGTCGTGCGCGAGCTCGGCCTTGACGCGCCGCAGCTGGACCTGAGCGATCGCGATCTGGTTGCGAAGCGAGGCGACCTGGCCCTGGAGGCGATGCAGCTCCGTGTCGTAGCGCTGGATCGTCGTCGAGAGGACCCCCTCGCGCGTCTTTGCCTGCTTCAGCTGCGCCTGCTTGTGCTGGAGCTGCGAGTGGAGGTCCTGCGCGGGCGCGGCTGCGACCCCGGCGACCGCGAACATCGCGGTGCAGGCGATCACGGCGCCGAGTAGGCGCCATCGTCTGATCTGTCCGATCACAGTCAAGAAGGGCAAGGCGGGCAGCGGGCTGCCACGGCCGTTCGGCGGCCGAGATTACCAATCCGCCGCGCGATTGCAAGCAATCCTTAACATTTTTAGGCGGTTCTGCAACGCGAATTGCAGGTATTTCCCGCCCAGAGGGGCGCCTCTTTAGGGAATGCGCGTCAGACGGCGACCTGTGCGGCGGCCGCGGGCTTGCCGTTCGACGCGGCGCCGTTCGTCGCCATCGCGTCGGCGGCGACCTCGAGGCCCTCGGCGAGCTGGCGCCGGTACTCGGCCACCTGCATCCGCGCGATGACCTGCCGCTGCACCTCGGCCGTGCCCTCGAAGAGCTGGTAGATCTTGGCGTCGCGGAACCACTTCTCGAGCGGGCACTCCGCGCTCAACGCGTATGGCCCGACGAGGTCCATGCAGGTCCGCGTGGCCCACATCGCGACGTCGCCGCCCTTGAGCTTCGACATGGAGCCCTGGCCGCCGGTGAGCGGGATCCCGTTGCGGCCCATCCACGAGGCGCGCTGGACGAGGAGGCGGGCGGCGTCGATCTCCATCGCCACGTCGGCGAGGCGCTGCTGCACCGACTGGCGCTCGAGGGGCGGGCGTCCGGCCGTCGAGCTCTCGTCGAGCCAGCGCTCTGATGGGGTCGTCGATCACGCCGTCGGAGAGGAGGTAGCCGACGGTCCATTCGTAGGCGGCCCGGGCGATGCCGATCGCCGATGCACCGACGATCGGGCGCGTCAGCTCGAACGTGGCGAGCGCGCCCGAGGCGCGGCCCGACGACTCGCCCGAGCGAGCGCGCTCGAGCTTGCGCTCGAGCTTGTCCATCCCGCCGAGGAGGTTGTCGAGGGGGATGCGGCAGTCCTCGAGGATCACCTCGGCGGTGTGCGAGGCGCGAATGCCGAGCTTCGACTCCTTCTTGCCCTGCTCGATGCCCGGCGTCCCCTTCCCGATGACGAACGAAGCCTGCCCGCGGTGCCCGAGCTCGGGGTCGACGGTGGCGACGACGACGTGGACGTCGGCGATGCCGCCGTTGGTGATGAAGACCTTGGTCCCGTTGAGCACCCACTCGTCGCCGTCGCGCTTCGCCGTCGTGCGGAGGCTCTTGACGTCGGAGCCCGCCTGCGGCTCGGTCACCGCGTAGGCGCCGAGCTTGATCTCGTCGCCGAGGCCGAAGCACTGCGGGACCCACTGCGCGATCTGCTCGGGCGTGCCGGACGAGGCGAGGCCGGCCGCCGCGAGGCTGGAGCCGGAGAGCGCCAGGGCGATCCCCGCGCACCCCCAGTGCGTCTCCTCTGCGTAGATGGCGCCGAGGACGCCGTCGGGATCGCCGCCGAAACGCTGGATCAGGTCGATGCCCTGCATCCCCTGCTCGCGTGCCGCCTTGATGACCTCCCATGGCGTCGACTCGTCGCGATCGTGCTGCGGCGCGACGGGGCGGATCACGTCGGCCGCAAACCGATGGCACTCGTCCTTGAACTCGAGCTGCTCATCGGTGTAGGCGAAGTTCATTGGACCTCCCGCTTCGGCTGATTGACTGGTCAGTCAACCAGACTCTACCACCGGGTAGGGACGCGGGTACCACCTCCAAACCCCCGAACGTCCCTCGACCCCGCTCATGGCCCCCGGCGAAGGACGCTCGGCGGTGTACGGGTACGGTTCGCGCCCGTGCGCGGCCGCTATCTCCTCCGCCGGGCGCTCGTCGTCCTCGGTGCCGTCCTGGTTGCAGGCGGCATCGCCGTCGGCGGGTATTTCGCCGGCAAGGCGCTGTTCGGGGACGGCGACGAGGAGTCGACGAGCGCTCCCGCGCCGCGCATCGTCCTCCACAAGGCGAAGCCCGAAGCCGCCGCCGACCTCGGCTTCCCCGCCTTCGCGACGCAGAACACGACTCGGGTCGGGGGCGTCGACGAGGTCACCGACGCCGCCGGCGTCGCACTCGCCGCCTACCCGTCCACAGGCGGCGTCCCCGGGCCGGCCGCGGTGACGCTCGTGCCGGCCGACTCGTGGCAGGAGTCCATCGCCGCCGCCTCGCTGGTGGCCCAGCCCGTCAGCGCGCCGGAGCTCGTCGGAGGGGCCGAGGGCGTCCCCTCCATCACCGCCGACGCGCTCGGGACGCTCGCGCCCGCCGGCTCCAAGGAGACGAACAAGGCTCAGGTCTTCGCGATCGGGAGGGTCAGCACGCCCAAGGGTCTCGAGGCCACCAGGGTGCCCGGCTCGGATCCCGCCGTCGTCGCCGCGGAGCTCGCCCGCCTACGGAAGAAGCTCACCGGGTCGCCGCCGGAGCACATCGTGGTGGCGAGCTCCACGAGCCCGGAGTACGCGATGCCCGCGGCGGCATGGGCAGCGAGGTCGGGCGACCCGGTGCTGTTCGCCGGCGAGGGGCCACCCCCGCTCGCGACCCTGCGCGCCCTGCATCACAACGCCGGCACGCCGGTCTACGTGCTGGGCCCGCCCTCAGCGGTGTCCGAGCGCGCGTTCAACCTGATCAAGAAGGTCTCGCCGGGCGCGAAGCGCGTGGCCGGTGAGGACCCGGTCTCGAACGCGATCGACTTCGCGCGCTACGTCGACGGGAGCTTCGGGTGGAACATCAACGACCCGGGGCACGGGTTCGTCGTGGCGAGCGCGGCGCGCCCGCTCGACGCCGGCGCCGCGGCCGCGCTCTCGGCCGGCGGAACCTGGGGGCCGCTTCTGTTGACGACGAGCTCGACCGACATTCCGCCCGGGCTTCGCAGCTACCTCCTCGACCTCAAGCCCGGGTACGAGAGCGACCCCACTCGCGCCGTCTACAACCACGTCTGGGTGATCGGCGACGCGAACACGGTCTCGGTTGGCTTCCAGGCCCAGCTCGACGATCTGGCCGAGGCGGTCAAGGTAGGGTCCGCCGCGAAATGAGCGAGGCCGAACAGCCGGAGCGCCTGATCCGAGGGCGGGCGACGGTCGACGACATCCGCGCCCTCGCGGGACCCTCGACGCCGCACTTCGCGCTTCAGATCCGCAACCGCATCAGGCGCCTGATCGAGCCGCTGCCCGCGGATGACCCGGCACGGGTCGAGGGCGAGCGCCAGATCGCCCGGCTCGAGGACCTCGCCAAGCACTCGGGCGACCCGCGCGGGCCCCGCTCGGTCGCGGGCTGACCCGATGGCACAGGCGCTCCGCGACGCGATCGACCGTGCCCGGGAGCTCATGAAGCCCGGCGCCGGCGACGGGTCGATGGACGCCGGCTACCTCGACCTGATCGGCGGCGAGCTCCCGTCGACCGGAACCACGCAGGACCTGATGCTGACGCGGCTCGTCCCCGTGATCTACGAGCGGTGGTGGCGGCCGGCCCTGGCTCAGGTGGCCAAGGGGCTCACCGGACCCGGGATGTCCGAGGAGGTGCGGATCGCGCGCCTGCTCCTCGGCCTCGGCTCGGGCGACACGGTGCTCGACCTGGCCTGCGGGCCCGGGAACTTCTCGCGCGAGTTCGCGCGCACGGTGGGGCCCGACGGCCTCGTCGCCGGCGTCGACGCATCGCCGACGATGCTCGCCCGCGGCGTCGCCGACACCGAGCGCGCCGGGGTGGAGAACCTCGCGCTGCTCCGCGCCGACGCCACCGACCTGCCGTTCGGCGACGACACCTTCGACGCCGCGTGCTGCTTCGCGGCCCTTCACCTCTTCTCGGACCCGTTCGCCGCGCTCGACGAGATGACCCGCGTCCTCAGGCCGGGCGGGCGCATCGCGATCATGACCTCGGTGCGCCGCCAGGTCACGCTGCGGCCGCTGAAGCCGGTGATCGAGCGGACGAGCGGGATGCGGGTCTTCGAGGCCGACGAGATCACGGGCGCGCTGCGCGAGCGCGGCTACGGCAGCATCCACCAGCGGCTGGCGGGCATGGTGCAGTTCGTCGGGGGGCGGTTGGCGGGATAACCTCGGCCGGTGACGGACGTCGACCGCGCCCACGTACGCCTCGCCGAGCTCGTCGCCGCACTCTCGCTCGGGGTCGACCTCGGCTTCGGACAGCCGATGGAGCACGCCCTGCGCCAGTGCCTGATCGCGCTCCGCCTCGCGGAGCGCATGGGGCTCGACGAGGACCAGCGGGCGATCGTCTACTACACCGCGATGCTCGTCAGCGTCGGGTGCCATTCCGACGCCCACGAGCAGGCGAAGTGGTTCGGCGACGACATCGGGCTGAAGTCCGACAAGTTCGAGTACGAGTTCCCGAGCCTGCGCGGCATGGCCGCGACCATGAGGCGAATCGGGGCCGGCAACCCTCCGCTTCACCGCTTTCGTATCGGGCTCGAGTTCGCGGTCTCGGGGCGGCGCGACATGGACCAGATGATCTCGAGTCACATCGCGACCGCGCGGGCGCTCGCCGAGGAGCTCCGCCTCGACGATGGCGTGGTCGAGGCGCTCGGCGGCGCCTACGAGTTCTGGAACGGCAAGGGCTGGCCCGGCGAGCGCTCCGGCGACGAGGTGCCCATGGCGGCCCGCCTCGCGCAGTTCGCGGAGTTCATCGAGGTGGCCCATCGCGTCGGCGGCGTGGAGGGCGCGACGGACCTGGCGCGGCAGCGCAGCGGCAGGCAGTTCGATCCCGCCCTCTGCACGCTGATCATCGACGAGGGGGAACTGATCCTGAGCGATCTCGACGCGATCGGCACCTGGGACTCGGTGATCGAGGCGGAGCCCGCCCTGGCGAAGGTCGTCGCGGGCGAGCGGTTCGACGCCGCGCTGCGCGCGGTCGCGAACTTCGTCGACCTGAAGTCCCCCTACACCCTCGGTCACGCCGTGGCCGTCTCCGAGCTCGTCGCGGCGGCGGGCGGCCGGCTCGGAATGGCGGAGGACGAGGTTCGCACGCTCCGGCGCGCCGGGCTGGTCCACGACTTCGGCCGCCTCGGCGTCTCAAACGCGATCTGGGACAAGCCGGGGCCGCTCGGCCCCGGCGAGTGGGAGCGCGTCCGTACCCACCCCTACCTGACCGATCGCATGCTCCATCAGTCCGAGGCGCTCCGGCCGCTCGGGGACATCGCGGTGCAGCATCGCGAGCGCCTCGACGGCTCGGGCTATCCCCGTGGGCTGGCCGGGGCGGCGATCTCCCGGCCGGCGCGGCTTCTCGGGGCTGCCGACGCCTATCAGGCCATGCGCGAGCCGCGCCCCTACCGGCCCGAGCGCCCGGCCGAAGAGGCCGCGGCGGAGCTTCGCGCCGAGGTCAAGTCAGGGCGCTTGGACGCCGACGCCGTCGAGGCGCTGCTCGGCGCCGCGGGGCACCGCGTCATGCGCCGCCGCGAGGGTCCGGCCGGACTCACGCAGCGCGAGATCGAGGTGCTGAAGCTGCTCGCGCGAGGGCTTTCGAACAAGGAGATCGCCCAGCGGCTGGTGATCTCGCCAAAGACCGTCGGCAACCACGTCGAGCACATCTATTCGAAGATCGGCACCTCGACGCGTGCCACCGCGAGCCTCTTCGCGATGCAGCACGGGCTCCTCCCCGAGGAGGAGCTCGTCGCCGGCGCCGCTCCCTGAGCCCCCGCGAAAGATGGGGCGAACGCCTCATGACGCGGGGCCCGCCCGTCCGTAGCCTCGGCCGGAATCGACGAAAGGGGATTTCCGTGCCGAAGGTTTCCAAGGACAACGCCACCTACGACGACTACGGGCCGGTCGAGTCGTGGCACGAGGAGGTGGACGGGCACTCAATCGAGTTCGTGACCTTCAAGCAGGACATCGACTCGACCCCGATGCTGAAGGGACTGCCGAACGACCAGTGCCACTGCCCGCACTGGGGTTACGTGCTCAAGGGAAGGGTCACCTTCACGATCGACGGCCAGGAGGAGGCCTACGAGCCCGGTGACGCGTTCTACATCCCACCCGGCCACCTGCAGCGCGCCGACGCCGGAACCGAGTACCTGCAGTTCAGCCCGGCCAAGGAGATGGCCGAGGTCGAAGAGCAGATCATGAAGAACATGCAGGCGATGCAGGGGGCGTGAGGGCGCGACCTGGACGTGGTCGCGGCCGACGATTCCCAGTGGCGGTTAGACCCGCTCGATGATCGTGCCGGTGCCGAGGCCGCCGCCGCAGCACATCGTCACGAGGCCCACCGACTTGTCGGAGCGCTCGAGCTCGTGCAGGAGCGTCGTGATCAGGCGGGCGCCCGTGGAGCCGAGCGGGTGGCCGATGGCGATCGCGCCGCCGTTGACGTTGACGCGGTCCATGTCGGGCTCGAGCTCGCGCCGCCAGGCGGCGACAACGGAGGCGAACGCCTCGTTGATCTCGATCAGGTCGATGTCGTCGATCTTCATCCCGTTGCGATCGAGGAGCTTCCTCGTCGCGGGGATGGGCCCGGTGAGCATGATCACCGGGTCGACGCCCACGGTCGTCTGATCGACGATCTTCGCCCTCGGGGTGAGGCCCAGGGCGTCGGCCTTCTCGCGGGCCATCAGGAGCACGGCGGCCGCGCCGTCAGAGACCTGCGATGAGTTGCCGGCCGTGACCTTGCCGTCCTCCTTGAAGACGGTCTTCAGGGTCGAGAGCTTCTCGAGGCTGGTGTCGGGTCGAATGCCCTGGTCGGTCACGTAGGTGTCGCCGTTGACACCGAACGGCACCATCTCGCGCTCGAAGCGGCCCTCCTCGGTCGCCTGGTGGGCGAGCTGGTGCGACCGAAGGCCGATCTCGTCGAGCTCGGAGCGGGGAATCTCCCACTTGTCGGCGATCATCTCGGCCGAGATCCCCTGCGGCACGAGGTTGTAGCGCTCCATGAGCTGGGGGGAGAAGGCGAAGCCGTGCTCCTTCTGCACCTCGAGCGAGTCGGCGAAGGAGATGTGGCCCATGTGCTCGACGCCACCGCCGATCGCGACGTCGTGGACGCCGGAGGCGATCAGCGCGGCGGCGAAGTTCACCGCCTGCTGGGCGGAGCCGCACTGGCGGTCGACCGTCGTCGCCGGAGTCTCGATCGGAAGGCCCGCCTCGAGCCAGGCGTTGCGGCCGATGTTGATCGCCTGCTCGCCGAACTGCTGCACGCAGCCGGCGACGACGTCCTCGACCTCGGAGGCGTCGATCCCGGCGCGGTCGATCAGCTCGGAGTAAGTCTTTGCGAGGAGCGTCGAGGGGTGGGTGTCCTTGTAATAGCCCTTCTCCTCGTGGCCGCGCCCGACAGGGGTTCTCACCGCCTCGACGATGACGACCTCTCGACCGCTGAACTTGCCGTTGCTAGCCATGGGATGCCTCCGATCGGACTCTGTGCGGACGCGACGGACGATATCTGACTGACGAGTCAATCAGTCTCAGCGAGGATGCGTTGGCGAGCCCGATGGGTCTACTGGCTCGGAAGCGGGTTCCCCGCGATGAACAGGAACCACACGCCCATCGCCACGAACGCGACGATGACCGAGCTCAGGAGGACGGCCTCCATCACCGACCAGCGTCGGGTCGACTTGCGCTCGTCGCTGAGGCTGCGCCAGAGCATCACCCGCTCCACGTGGACCCTCGTCGTGCCGACGAGTCTCTCGTAAAGGCGGTTCAGCCAGGCGAGGACGAAGACGACGATGATGATCGAGATCACGATCCCGAAGAAGACCAGCATGTAGGGGCCCGCCGAGGGGGCCTGCGAGCTGGAGATCTTCGATCCGATCCAGATCCAGCCGAACGGGATGACGGTCCAAAGGGAGAAGGCCGCCAGGAGCATCACGGCCGCGATCGTCGCCGCCGCAAAGCGCCTCGCTCCCCCGACGAGCGCTCCGCCGTGTCGTGCAGTCTCCGATCCAGCGCTCGCCATCTCACACAGCATGATAGGAACGGTGGCCATGGGGGCTTGGGAGCGATGAGCGCAGACACCTACTCGCGTCCCGCGGTCGCGGGGGCGGGCACGATCGCGTGCAGCCTCGCCGCCGCGGCGAGCGCGCTCGGCGGCGTGCGCCTGCTCGCGCGCAGCGACGCCTCGGCATGGCGGGCGGAGGAGACGATCGAGGACCTCGCGAAGAAGGTCGACGGAGCCGTTGCGGGCAAGGTCAAGGTCACCACCGACGCCGCCGACCTCGCGGGCTCGGACCTCGTCGTTGAGGCGATCAAGGAGGACCTGGACGAGAAGGTGGAGCTGCTTCGCACCCTCGGCGAGGCCTGCCCCGACGCCGACCTCGCCTCGACCACCTCTTCGCTGCCGATCGCCGCGCTCGCCGAGCGCAGCGGCCACGCCGACCGGGTCCTCGGGCTCCACGTCTTCAACCCGGTGCACCGCATGGAGCTGGTCGAGCTCTGCACGCCGGACGGCCTTCGCGACGGCGCGAGCGAGCGCGCCGAGGCCTGGTGCCGCGCCCTCGGCAAGACGCCGATCCACGTTCCCGACGAGGCGGGGTTCGTGGTCAACCGGCTTCTCTTCCCCTACCTCTTCGACGCGGTTCGCCTTCTCGAGCGCACGGGCATGAGCGCCGAGGACGTCGACGCATGCATGACCCTTGGAACCGGCCACCCGATGGGACCGCTGCGGCTGCTCGACTTCATCGGCCTCGACGTCGCGGAGGCGATCGGCGACGCGCTGTACGCCGACTCGGGCGAGCCCGCGCACCGGCCGCCCGGCCGCCTCGTGGAGATGGTCGGCATTGGCAGGCTCGGCCGGAAGTCGGACGCCGGCTTCTATGAGTACTGAGGACCTCGACGCGCAGGCAAAGGCGGCCGCACCGGCGATGAAGGCGTACGCGGAGGCGAACCAGCTCTTCTACTACGAGAACTGGTCGCTCCCGCAGGCGACCCAGATCCTCCGCCACGAGCGCGAGCTCGCGGAGCATCCCTTCGCGGAGGTTCCGAAGAGCGTGCGCTCGGCCGCATACGAGCTCGGCCACGGGCCGATCCCGAGCGGCCGCGCCTGGAAGCTCGGCACCGAGGCGTTCTTCCGCGCCTACGCCCAGTCGGTGGGTATGAAGCGGGTCGACAACGCGGCGTTCAGGGCAGCGCGACTGTGGTCGCCGACGCGACGAACGTCGTCGACGAGAGCGACGAGACGAACAATCAGAGATTCGGCTCGGGCTCGTGCTTCGTCGAGCCGCACTGAGCCGCGGCGTCGCGCTGCCGGAACAGCTTGCGGACGCCTTCGGCGTCCTTACATGCTGGTTTCGGGGCTGGCGCCCCTCACGTCCTTACCTGCCAGGTCCCAGATTACGTCCGCCTCCGAGATCCCCTGCCGGCGCGCCGCGTCGGCGATGTCGGCCCACGGGAGGTGGGCCTCCGGGAGGTCATCCCAGCGCGCCAGCTCCATGGCCTCCAGCGCGCCTCGCAATGCGGGGCCGAGGTGATCCTCGGCGCTCAGCATCCCCTTCAGGATCTCGAGCTGCTTGTCGGTGAGCCGGACGACCCACATCGGCTGCCCCTTTCTCGATCGCTGTCCGCAAGCTAGGAGCAGCCACGGACGGAATCCGCAGGCTCGAAAGCCGCACCTAGCGGTTTTCGGGGCCCGCCGGCTCGCTCGGCGCGGGCGCCGGCGTCGCGATCGGGAACTCAGCCGTCGCACGCGCGTGGATGCGCACGGCGACGATGCGGTTGTCGCGCACCGATTCGACGCGGATCTCGTAGCCGTCGGCGGTGATCCGGTCGCCGCGCTTCGGCAGACGGCCGAGCTCCGAGAAGACGTAGCCCCCGATCGAGTTGAAGGCGTCGGAGTCGACGGGCAGATGGATGTCGTTGTCCTCCAGGTCGCCGAGCGAGACGTGCCCGCGCACGTAGTAGTCGCCGTCGGGAAGCCTGCGGACCGACGCGGAGCGAGGGTCGGTCTCGTCCTCGATCTCGCCGACGACCTCCTCGAGGATGTCCTCGACGGTGACGATGCCGACCGTTCGCCCGTACTCGTCGAAGACGACGGCGAGCGCGCTCCGCTGGCGCTGGAAGTCGGCCAGGAGATCGTCGAGCGGCTTCGTCTCGGGAAAGATCGGCACCTCGCGGATCGCGGGCTCGATCGAGGCCTCGGCGCCGGCGTTCATGTAGAGGCGGGCGAGGCTGTTGTTGTGGACGATCCCGCGGACCTTGTCGGGGTTGTCGTCCTCGATGACGACGAGGCGCGTGTGCCCGGAGGAGATGCAGCGGCGAAGTGCCGCCTCGGCGGTGTCAGACGGCGTCGACCGTGATCACGGCCGGAATCGGCGTCATCACCTCCCGCGCCGCCTGCTCGTGGAGGTGGAAGACGCCCGAGAGCATCCCGGCCTCGCCAGGGTCGAGCGTGCCGCCGATTGCCGACGTCTCGATGATCGCCCTCACGTCCGCCTCGGTGTGGCGCTCCTCGAGCGCCTCGGGGCTGACGCCGAACAGCCGGACGGTGGCGTTCGCGAGCTTCGTCAACGCGACCGTGAACGGGGCGCTCGCCGAGCGGAACACGGCGAGCGGACGCGCCAGCCTCCGCAGGGTTCTCTCCGCCCGGGTGATCGCGATCATCTTGGGAACCTGCTCTCCGAACGAGATGTGAACCGCCGTCACCAGCACGAACGCGATCGTCAGCGAGATCGCCGCCGCGACTCCGTGCGAGAACCCGCCGAAAACAGGCTCAAGCAACTTCGCGAGCGAGGGCTCGCCGAGAAAGCCGATCCCGATCGAAGCCATCGTGATGCCGACCTGACAGGCCGACAGGTACTCGTCGATCCGGCTGAGCTCGGCCAGCGCCGACTGCGCCCCGCGAGCCCCCTGCTCGGCCAGCACCTCGAGCCGCGATCGTCGCGACCGCACGAGGGCGAACTCCGCGGCGACGAACAGCCCGTTGACGGCGACCAGCAGCAGCAGGAGGACGAGAAGCAGAGCGGTCAAAGCAGACTGCGCTCGAGTGCGCTCTCGCCCCTATGCGGCCCGGTACTTCGAGGAGGGTGGTCGTCGTCCATCGGCGACGTGGCAACGGTACCAGCCGCGGAAGGCGGCGGAAGGTCGGGGGAGTCGGGGGTCGCCTAAGGGTCATTCCCGATAGACGAGGGAGCATTGCGCTGAGAGCCTCCGGTGAAGAAGCAATCGACACGGGAGTTATCCATGAATGAGGACACGACCCAGGTGCAACCACCCGCGACCGAGCCGCCGCGCCGGTTCCTGCGCTCGAGGAGCGATCGGATGATCGCCGGCGTGGCCGGTGGGCTGGGCGAGTACTTCGACGTCGACCCGGTGATCTTCCGGATCGGCTTCGTCGTTTCGCTCTTCCTCGGTGGCCTCGGACTCCTCGCGTATATCGGCTTCGCCCTCTTCGTCGACAGCGAGGAGGGCGAAGCCGCCACCGGGGCGCCGGGCGGCAGGCGCCGCACGGCCCTGCGTGTTCTGGCGGTGATCGGCGTGGCCGTCGCCATCACGGCTGGCCTCGTCGCGGTGGTCGCGGCCGGGGTGTTCGCGACCGCGACCGGGCACGGCCTCGCCGCGGCGATCGTCGTGATCGCTCTCGGTGCCGTCCTGGCCGTCGCCGCCTTCCGCGGTGGTGCCCGCTGGCTCATCGTGCCCGCTCTGGCCCTCGCGCTTGGCGTTGGGGGCGCAGCGGCCGCCGATCTCGAGTGGAAGGGCGGGGTCGGCGATCGCGAGTACCACCCGGTCTCGGCCGCGGCGATTCCCGCAAACGGCTACCGGCTCGGCCTGGGTCGCCTCGCCGTCGACCTTCGCGGCATCGATTGGAAGCGCACCACCGTGGTCCGCTTGAAGACGAGGCTCGGCGTTGGTGAGGAGGTCATCGCGGTTCCCTCGAACGTCTGCGTCGAGGCGAACGCGCACGCCGGCGCCGGCCAGGCGACGGTGGCCGGCGTGCAGTCGAGCGGGTTCGACGTCGACAATGATCAACAGGACGGGTCGACCGCGACCCCGCGGCTCGTGCTCGACGCCGGGATCGACGCGGGCGACCTGACGGTCGTCAACTCCGACGACGCATCCTTGAGCGCAGGCCAGCACGGCCTTGGAGCGGACGCGACCGCACTCCGCGCGGCCGAGTCGCGGGCGTGCAAGGCGGGAGCGCGGTGAGGCCCGACCCGGTCTCGCTGGTCGCCGGGGTCGCCATAGCGGCCCTTGGTGGGCTGCTCGTCCTCGACCGCACCGGGGCCGCGACCCTAGATTGGGGCTGGATCGCGGCGGCGCTCGCCGCCGTGGCCGGCGCTCATCCTGCTCGTGAGCGGCCTCTCCGAGCGCGACGGCCGGCGATAGCCCTGCGAGCCGTCACGATTAGAGCGTGACCGCGGCCGCGCAGGCACCACCGCGCCACCTTCGCCGCATCCCCGAGAGCGGCGTGATCGCCGGCGTCATGGCCGGTGTCGCCGAGCGGCTTCGGATCGACCCGGTGATCCTGCGCGTCGCGTTCGCGGTCGCCGTTGTTGCGACGGGCGGGCTCCTGCTGCTCGCCTACGGAGTCGCCTGGGCGACCCTTCCGGCGGAGGGTGGCGGTCGGCCCCTCCTTCACGTCGGCTCGCGGGGGATGCGGATCGGCGGGTGGCGGGTGGCGGCGGGTGCCGCTCTGTTGACGTTGGCGGCCCTGCTGGTCTTCCGCGAGCTCGGGATCTGGTGGAGCGACGCACTGGTCTGGCCGGTCGTCCTCGCGGCGGCCGGTGCGGCGCTCCTCTGGCGGCAATCTCGCGCCGCCTCGCCCGCCCGGGCCCCGTCTCCCGCCCAACGCTCGGAACCGGTCCCTGCCGCCGCCGCGGAGCCGAGGCGGTCGAATTTTGGCGAGCTCTACCGCGGCGGCTTCGCGATCGCGCTGGTGGTCGGCGCGGCACTTCTCTTCCTCTCGTCGAACCATGTGCTCGGGGCGGCCGGCGACGCGGCGCTGACGGCGGTCGTGGTCCTCGTCGCGCTCGCGCTCATCCTCGCGCCGTTCCTCTGGAGGCTCGGCCGCAACCTGGCGCTCGAGCGCGCCGAGCGGATCCGCTCTCAGGAGCGCGCCGAGCTCGCCGCGCACCTCCACGACTCTGTCCTCCAGACCCTCACGCTGATGCAGAAGCGCGCCGACGACCCGCGGGAGGTCGCGGCGCTCGCCCGCCGCCAGGAGCGCGAGCTTCGCGGCTGGCTCGCCGGCGACGCGGCCGCCGCCGGCTCGAGCTTCGCCGGCGCCCTCCGCGCCGCGGCCGAGGAGGTTGAGGACGCGCAGCGGGTGACGATCGACGTCATCGCGGTGGGCGACGCGGAGCTGGACGAGGCCGCCGAGGCGGTCGTGGCCGCCGCGCGCGAGGCGCTGACGAACGCGGCGAAGTTCGCGCCGGGCGCCTCGCCGATCGCCGTCTACGCGGAGGCGGACTCGGACCGGATCCAGGTGTTCGTGCGCGACCGCGGCCCGGGATTCGACGCGGGGTCCGTGCCGGCGGACCGCCGCGGCGTGCGGGAATCGATCGTCGGCCGGATGAGGCGCAACGGCGGGCGGGCGGAGGTGCGCTCGAATCCCGGCGAGGGGACCGAGGTCGAGCTCGTGCTCGAGCGGGAGCCGGGACGATGAGCGCGCCCAGCGTCGTCATCGTCGACGACCACGAGCTCTTCCGAGCCGGGGTGCGATCCGAGCTCGAGGGCCATCTGGACGTTCGAGGCGAGGCGGGGAGCGTGGAGGAGGCGGTCCGGGCGATCGCCGAGGTGAAGCCCGACGTGGTCCTGCTGGACGTTCACATGCCGGGAGGCGGCGGAGTCGAGGTGATCCGCCGGGTTGGCGAGACCCGCCCGGCTCAGCGGTTCCTCGCCCTCTCGGTGTCCGACGCCCCCGACGACGTCATCGCGATCATCCGGGCGGGGGCGCGCGGATACGTGACGAAGTCGATCTCGGGCCCGGACCTCGCGGATGCCGTGGCCCGGGTCCGCGACGGCGACGCGGTCTTCTCCCCACGCCTGGCCGGCTTCGTTCTCGACGCGTTCGCGGGCCAGATCCCGGAGGCCGAGATCGATCCCGAGCTCGACCAGTTGACGCTGCGCGAGCGTGAGGTCCTGCGCCTGATCGCCCGCGGCTACCTCTATAAGGAGATCGCCCTGGAGCTCTCCATCTCGGCGAAGACGGTGGAGGCGCACGTCAGCGCGGTGCTTCGCAAGCTCCAGCTCTCGAACCGGCACGAGCTGGGCCGCTGGGCTGTGGAGCGCCGGCTCGTCGACTGACGCTCTACGGGTGCACTCGCCGGCCGACGTGCTCGGCCGGGGTGCGGAAGCGGAAGCCCCTGGGCGGCTTCGGCAGGCCGAAGTCGTCGGCGCGGCGGACGAGGTTCGCCGCGGCGCGCTCGGAGACGGCGGCGATCGTGAGCTGTCGATGCAGAAGAGCCCCTCGTAGCCGAAGACCTCGTTGATCTTCGACCGCACCGACTTGGCGCCCGAAGGGGTCCGCAAGCACCTCGGCCGGCCACGCTCGCACAAGCGCGGCGGCGAAGTCCTCGCTGCGCCTGACTCACGCCTTCAACGTGGGCCGGACGAGAGCGGGACGCTCTGCGACGGCCGGGCGCGCGCGGACCTTCGGCGCGCGCGCTGAGCGGGCTGGCCCGCGCTGCGGCGGGCTGTTAGCTTCGCTCGGTGCCGGTAAGCGACGCGCAGGCCCGAGCTCCCTACCTCGAGGCTCTCGTGCGGTACGCGCGCCGCGCCCCTGGCCGTATGCACGTCCCGGGCCACAAGGGAGGGCCCGGAGTCGATCCGGAGGCGCTCGAGGCGCTGGGGGCGAATGCGTTCGATCTCGACATCCCGGCCCTGATCGAGGGCATCGACGTACCGCCGCCGGAGCCGACGCCTTTCCAGCAGGCGCAGGACCTCGCCGCCGAGGCATGGGGCGCCCAGCGGAGCTGGTTCCTCATCAACGGGGCCTCCCAGGGCAACAAGGCCACCTGCCTCGCCGTTCGCCACTCGGGCCGGAGGGTGGTGGTGCAGCGGAACGTCCATTCCTCCACGATCGACGGCCTGGTCGTAGCGGGCCTCGAGCCGACGTTCGTCGCGCCCGAGGTCGATCCCGAGCTGGGAATCGCTCATTGCGTGACCGCCGAGAGCCTCGATCGTGCGCTGGAGCTGACTCCAGGCGCAATCGGCGCGATGGTCGTCTCGCCTACCTACTTCGGCGCCGTGGCCGACATCTCCGGCCTCGCCGATGTCGCGCACGCACGAGGGGTCCCGCTCCTGGTCGACGAGGCATGGGGCGCGCACCTGCGCTTCTCGGACCGCCTGCCGGCCAGCGCGCTCTCCGAGGGAGCTGACGTCGTCCTCTCCTCGGTGCACAAGATCCTCGGAAGCCTGACCCAGTCGGCGATCCTGCACCTCGGCTCGACGGAGCGCGTGAACGATTCCGACCTCGACCGCGCCGTCACGCTCACCGAGTCGACCAGTCCCAGCGCCCTGCTCTGCGCCTCGCTCGACGCCGCCCGCCGGCACGCGATGACGCGTGGCGAAGCGCTGCTCGCCGAGACGATCGACGCCGTCGAGGAGGCACGGTCAGCGGTGCGCACGATGCCCGGACTGGACGTGCTCGACGAGGAGATCGGGGAGCGCGCGGGCGTCCATGGCTGGGACCCGCTTCGGCTCTCGGTCGACGTTCGCGGCGCCGGCACCACCGGTCATCGCGTCGCCGCCTTGATGCACGAGCTCGACGATGTGAACGTCGAGCTCGCCTCTGAGAGCGTCGTCGTCGCGGTCTTCGGGATGGGCGCCCCCGCAGCGGACGACGTCGAGCGGCTCCTCGGCGCGCTGCGGCACGCGATCACGGTCCTTGGCGAGGTCGAGCACGAGCCGGCCAGACCCTTCGCGGCCCCGCCGCCTTGGGGACCGCTCCGGATGCCACCGCGCGATGCCTTCCTCGCCCCCCAGGACGTCGTCTCGCTTGCCGACGCCGAGGGCAGGGTCGCGGCCGAGTCGCTCGCGACCTATCCGCCGGGGATCCCCAACGTCCTTCCGGGCGAGGTACTGACGGTCGAGACGCTCGACTACATCCGCGAGACCCTCGCGCACGGCGGGAAGGTCCGGGGCGCCGTGGATCGCAGCCTTCGCACCATCCGGGTGGTGGCGGGTTGAGCGGCGAGCCGGACTGGGGCGTCGACTCCGAGCACGGGCGCCTCCTCGACGTCCTTCTGTGCCCGCCCGACAACTTCCGCTGGCTGCCGACGAGCGCCATCTCGCTCGCGACGCTGGAGGCGGGGCACACGTTCGACCCCGCCGCCGCCAGGGCCCAACACGCCGAGCTCGTCGACGCCTACGAACAGGCCGGCGTGCGCTGCCACTTCCTCGATCCGGACCCCGCGCTCCCCTACCAGGTCTTCGCCCGCGACTCGAGCGTGGCAACGGCGCGGGGCGCAGTCGTCACCCAGCCCGCGCAGCCGTGGCGGCGCGGCGAGTACGCGCCCGTGATCCGCTTCTACCAGGAGTCCGAGATCCCGATCCGCGGAATGATCAGCGCCGGGACGCTCGAGGGTGGCGACGTGATGATCCTCGAGCCGGGCCTCGCCGTGATCGGCGCGGGCGAGGCGCGCACGCAGGAGAAGGCCGCCCGCCAGCTCGCCGGCTGGCTCGCCGACGACGGCTGGGAGGTCCGGGTCGAGCCGATCGCCGAGCGCTGGGTGCATATCGACGTGCTCATCGGCGTCGTCGCAGAGCGGCTCGTCGCGGCCGCCGTCGAGGCGCTGTCGCACGGCTTCGTCTCCTGGCTTCGCGGGAAGGGGTTCGGCCTCATCGAGCTCTCCGCAGACGACGCGTTCACACTCGGCGCGAACGCGATCTCGCTCGGCGACGACCGGGTGCTCTCGGCGGCCGGCGCCACGCGCCTGAACGAAGCGCTCGCCTCTCACGGCCTCCGGGTTCTGGCCCCCGACCTCGAGATGTTCACCCTGGGCGGCGGCGGCGCTCACTGCCTCGGGCAGGCACTGCGGCGCGAGCGGGTGGGAGGATGAGCAAGAAGCCCGGGCCGCGCATCAACGCGGCCCGCGTCATCGCCGACCTGCGAGAGCTCGACGCGCGGACCGGCGGGCCCAACGGCGCGCGCCGCGTCGCATGGACCCAGACGTGGCGCGAGGCGCGCGGTTTCTTCGGCGAGCTCCTCGCGGACATCGGCCTCGAGCCGGAGCGCGACGAGGCCGGCAACGTGTGGGCACGGCTGAACGGCGACGGCGGGACCGCCCTCGCACTCGGCTCCCACCTCGACTCGGTCCCGCAGGGAGGCTGGCTCGACGGGGCGCTCGGGGTCATGGCGGGCCTCGGCGTCCTGCGCGCCTGGGTCGACGCCGGCGAGGTTCCGCCACGCCCGCTCGTCCTCGTGGACTGGGCCGACGAGGAGGGCGCGCGCTTCGGGCGCAGCCTGCTGGGGAGCTCCGCCTTCTCGGGCACGCTGGACCCCGACGCCGTACGCGACCTGACCGACCACGACGGCGAGCGCCTCGAGGACGCGCTGGCCGCGAACGGCGTCGAGCTCGACCGAGCGCTCGAGTCCGGCTCGCGGCGCGCCGGTCTCGGCGCCTACCTGGAGCTGCACATCGAGCAGGGCCCGGTGCTCGAGGCGGAGGAGCTTCAGGCCGCGGCCGTCGCGGGGTGCGTCGGCATCGAGCGCCGGCGGCTGCGCTTCATCGGCCAGGCGTCGCACGCCGGGACCACGCCGATGAACGTGCGTCACGACGCCGGGCTCGCAGCGGCCGAGGCGGCGCTCGCGATCGAGCTCATCGCGAGCGATCACGATGGGCGCGCGACGACCGGGGCGCTGGAGCTGCGGCCCGGCATCGTCAGCGCGGTGGCGGGCCAGGCAGACCTTCTCGTCGATCTGCGCCATGCGCACCCCGATCAGCTGAAGGCGATGCTCGATGCGACGCTCAAGGCCGCAGAGGCGGCGGCGGCCGACCGGCGATGCGGGTGGGAGAGCGAGGCGATCTGGCGCATCGAGCCGATCGGGTTCGACCCCGATCTCGTGGCTTCAGCCCGGGCCGTCTGCGAGGAGGTCGCCGGCTCGGATCGCGTGCTCGTGAGCGGCGCGCTCCACGACGCGGCCGAGGTGGCCCGGGTGGTCCCGACGGCGATGATGTTCACGCCCTCGATCGCCGGCCTCAGCCACACCCCGGCGGAGGACACCTCCGACGAGGACCTCGCCGTCGCGATCGAGGCCTACGCGCTGTTGGCGAACCGGGTGCTTGCCGGGGACGCGACCTAGGTATCGCTGGGCGCGAGCTCGAGCAGCTCGATCCGGTAGTCATCGGGGTCTCGGACGAAGCAGAGGCGCGAGCCGCCCTCGCTCACCGTGTACGGCGGCTTCTCCGGGTCGATGCCGTCGGCGGCGAGACGCTCGAGGGTCGCGTCGAGATCCTCGACCGCGATGGCGATGTGGCCGTACCCCGTGCCGATGTCGTAGGGCTCGGTCCTGCCGTGGTTGAAGGTCAGCTCCAGGCGCTCCCCGTCGCCGGGGATGCCCATGAAGACGTTCGTCGCCTCGTCGCGAATCGGGATCCGCCTGGTCTCCTCCATCCCGAGCTTCTCGTAGAAGGCAACCGAGCGGTCGATGTCGGTGATCCGGTAGCAGGTGTGAATGACGGACATGGGCTGAGGTTACGCCAGGGCGGCGAGGGGGCGCAGCTAGGCTGATCTGTTGATGGGCTTCTTCGAGCGGATCGCCGACCTCCCGCTGTCGATCGAGAGCTACGAGCTCTCCGACCGCGACCGCACCTACGGCGACTTCACGCGCCCCTCGACGGTCATCCACCTGCGAGGGGGTGGCGAGGAGGGGCTTGGCGAGGACGTCATCTACGAGCAGCTCGACCACATCGCCCACCGCGACGCGGGCCCGGTCCACGACCTGAGTGGGCCGAGCACGCTGGGAGAGCTCTGCGATCTCATGGGCGAGCTCGACCTCTTTCCCGGTGCGCCGCCGGTGCGCGACTTCTCAGACCATTACCGCCGCTGGGCCTTCGAGTCGGCCGCGCTCGACCTCGCGCTGCGACAGGGCGGCGTTCCCCTCCACGAGGCGCTCGGCATCGCGCCAAGGCCGGTGCGGTTCGTCTGCTCGACCCGCCTCACGACGTTTGGCGACGAGGAGCGGCGCTCCTCCACCGAGGCGATCACCAAGCGCCTCGCGAAGTACCCGACGACGCGCTTCAAGCTCGACCCCGAGAACGATTGGGACGCGGACCTGATCGCGGAGATCGCCGAGGTCGCGGGGGTCGACGTGCTCGACCTGAAGGGCCACTACAAGGGCACCCCGGTCGACGTCGAGACCGACCCCGAGCTCTACCGAGCGGTGGTCGACGCCTTCCCCGATCCCTACCTCGAGGATCCCGACGTGAATGACGAGACGCGCCCGGTGCTCGAGCCGCAGCGCGACCGCGTCACCTGGGACGCGCCGCTGCATTCGCTCGCCGACGTCACGTCGCTCGAGTGGAAGCCGAAAGCGATCAACTCGAAGCCCTCACGGTGGGGCTCCCTGCGCGAGATCTCCTCCGTCTACGAGCACTGCGAGCGCGAGGGGATCGCGGTCTACTCAGGCGGCCAAGGCGAGGTGAGCGTCGGCCGGGGGCACATCCAGTACCTGGCGTCGCTCTTCCACCCCGACACGCCCAACGACTGCGCCCCCTCGGGCTACAACGACCCGAGCGTCCCCGACGGCCTGCAGGTCAGCCCGCTCGACCCCGCGCCGAGCGCGACCGGCTTTCGCTGGGGCGAGTAGGCCGTCAGCGTCGCCGGCCCGCCGGCGAGCCCGCCGAACGGGCATCGACGATCGCCAGGATCGCGACCAGGTCGCGATTCTCATACCAGCAGTAGACGACCAGCATCCAGCGCCACGGGCCCAGAATGAAGCGGCGGCCGGCGAAGCGCCCACCGAGCTCCGGCCCGAGCTTCGGGAATGTCGCGAGGGGAGCGAGCGCCCGCGCAAGCCGGGACTCGGTGTCCGCCGGCAGGCTATGGCTGCGGATCAGCTCGTAGAGGTCCGCGTGAGCCGTCGCCGTGACGACGACCCGAGCCACCTCAAGAGAACTCGGAAAGCTCTCGGTACTCCCCGCGCTCGACCTGATCCTCCGCGCTCTCGATCCGCTCGAGTAGCCCCGGCACACCCTCGAGGATCTCGGTCACCGTCCGCGGATCAGGGTCCGCCTCCTCGATCGCTCCGATCAGCAGGGAGCGGGCGAGCGTCCCGTCGGATACGTGCGCGCGCTCGGCGAGGCGCGAGAGCTTGGCGGCGTCACCGTCGCCGAGGGTGACATTCACTCTCTTGGCCATACACGAATCGTAACGAATAGCGCCGACGTGTCGGCCCTCAGCCGGTGGGCCGTCCGGCCTCGTCGCAGCGGCCCTCGACCGCGCGGTTCGTCGCCGCAGGCAGGCTCCGGGTCATGGTGGCGAGCGCCGAGCGCATCGCCGTGGGTTCGATCGCGCCCTCGTGGTCGCCGTAGGGGCGGTCGAGGAAGTTCACGGTCAGGAGGCTCGCCGCCACCGCGGTCGTGACAGCAATGCCCAGCGCAGCCTGCGCCCAAAGGCGCTCGCCGGCATCGGAGAAGAGCGGGGAGAAGACGATTACGGCGAGACCGGCGATCAGCAGGAGGATCCAGATGGTCGTGGGGATCACTCGCGGCGCCTCGGCAAGCCGTCCCTGCCGGCCCTGCTGCAGGGCGTCGATCTCGGTGTACCAGTTCTGGGCGGCATCGCTCTCGGCAGCGCCGTGCAGCGGGACGCCGTTGAAGGCCTCGTTCAGGGAGGTGATCCATCCGTCGACGACGGGGCTCCTCCGCTCGTCCGCCATCGCGGACCATTCGATCGACACGACGGCGCGCCCGTAACAGATCGCGTCCGCCTGTAGGCGTGCCTGGTCGCCGACTGCGAAGCGGTCGGCGCTGCTGAAGAGGCCAAGGGCCGCGATGGCCTCGTCCTTAGCGCTCGACCGGGCGTTCTGGAAGCTCTGGAACGCGAGTAGGAAGACGAAGCCCACGAGGACCGCGAAGATCGTGCCGGTGACGGCGAATGCAGCCGCTGCGCGCTGGCTGTCGGAGAACCAGCTCCCCCTCGGTGCCTCGTGGTGGAGCCGCACGATCGCGAACGCCACGAGAGCGTCGACGATGAGGATGAGGAGGATCGCTTGCCAGAGCTGCATGAGCGGCATCTAATCAGCGCGCGCGGCCTCCACCGGGCGACTAGATTGGTCCCATGAGCTTGGAGAAGTGGACCGCGGCCGACATCCCGAGCCAGGAGGGGCGCACCGCGCTCGTCACCGGGGCCAACAGCGGCATCGGCCTGGTCGCGGCTCGCGAGCTCGCGCGGGCGGGCGCCCACGTCGTCCTCGCGGTCCGCGATCCGGCCCGCGGTGAGAAGGCGGCCGCGACGATCCCCGGCGAGCGTGAGGTGCGCCGGCTTGATCTCGCAGACCTCGCCTCGGTCCGCGAGCTCGCCGAGGGCTGGGAGGGGGAGCTCGATGTCCTGGTGAACAACGCCGGCGTCATGGCGCCGCCGGAGGGCAGGACCAAGGACGGGTTCGAGCTTCAGATCGGCACCAACCACCTCGGGCACTTTGCGCTGACGAACCTCCTTCTCCCGCACATCACCGACCGCGTCGTGACCGTGTCATCCACCGCCCACCGGATCGGCAAGGTCGACCTCGACGACCTGAACTGGGAGCGGCGCGGGTACTCGCGCTGGCCCGCATACGGCCAGTCGAAGCTCGCCAACCTGCTCTTCACGCTCGAGCTCCAGCGCCGCCTCGACGCCGCCGACTCGAGGATCCGCGCCGTGGCCGCCCACCCCGGTTATGCGGCCACGAACCTCCAGAGCCACACGCAGAACTTCATCCAGAGCACCGTGATGAGGGTCAGCAACCTCGTGCTCGCGCAGAGCGACGAGATGGGCGCGCTGCCCACCCTCTACGCCGCCACCGTGGACGTCCCGGGCGGAAGCTACGTCGGGCCCGATGGCTTCCGCGAGCAGCGGGGGCATCCGAAGCTCGTCGGCCGTACGAATGCCGCCAAGGACACCGAGGCCGCCAAGGGGCTGTGGGAGCTCTCGGAGAAGCTGACCGGCGTCAGCTTCCCGCTCTCAGCCGCCGCCGCGTGAGCCTTCGGCGAACTCGTCGAGGCTCGCCGCCGCCCGACGGCGCACCAGCGTCCTGAAGATCTGAGTGAGCGGCGGCACGCCGGCAGCGCTGCCCAGCGCCTGCCGGGCCCAGGCGCGGAAGTCGAAGTCGTCGACGTGCTCGACGACGAGCCCATTGGAGAACCGGAAGCTCGCCCGCACGTCGTTTCGGACCTTGCGCCCGGTCTGGCTGAACGTGTAGGTCGCGATCCAGTGCGCGGAGCCTGAGTCGCCATCCGCCTCGATCTCGCTCGCATTGACCTCGAGGTCGGTCGAGCGGGAGGCCAGCATCTTCCACATCTGCCCGATGCGCTCTCCGCGCAGTTCGGTGAAGACGGGATCCGAAAAGCGGGCATCCGGTGCGTAGCACGCCGCCATCGCGTCCGCCTCGAGCCGCGAGAACGCATCGTAGAAGCCCTCGATCAGCTGCTGGTTCGAGGCGGGCGGGCTCGGTGGGTCGGACGCCACGGCGTGCGCGACCGTATCCGATCGCCGGTGTCACAATGGCCCCGATGTCCGAGACGCGAGTCGGCAGCGCCGACGAGCTCGGGCCGGGTAGCGTGACCGGAGCCGGGTCGTGGGCGGTCGTCAACGTCGACGGGAAGCGGTACGCGGTATCCCGCCATTGCCGGCACCTGCGCGCCGATCTCGCCGGCGGCTCGATCGGCGCCGACGGCTGCCTCGTGTGTCCCTGGCACCAGAGCGCCTACGACGTCGAGACCGGCCGGATGGTTGTCGGGCCGCAGGGGACGTTCGCCAAGGTGCCGGGCCTCGGGGCGTTCTTCAAGGCCTTCACCCGCGTCGTCCCCCTTGGCACGGCGAAGGTCGTCGAGCGCGACGGGGAGGTGTTCGTCCGCGAATGACGTCCAACGGGTCGAGCGTTGCCGCGGGCTACTTCCCGCGTGGCAGATCGATGCTCCGGCGCGTCCACTCCGAGCGCGCGGTCGGCCTGCTGTACGGCCAGCGGGGGCTCGCAATCGGGGCTCTCAACCCGCGGGCCTTCGTCGGGACGTGGGAGCACACGCATGCGCAGCTCAAGCCGTTGCGGGGCTCGCGGCCGATCGTTCCCCGCCCCGTGCGACGCGGCTCCAACACCGACGCCTTCGCGCTCGTGGCGAAGACCGAGCGCCGCCGCCTCGCCGCGGTCCCGGGCTAGCGCTCCAGGGCGGCCCTCGCCGCCTCCGGCATCTCGTCGGAGAGCCAGCCCGAAGCCAGGGGGTCCTCCGCGGCGCCCGACCGCATCGCCTCGAGCGCCTCGCCTCGGAGCTGCGCCTTGACGGTCTCGAAGGTCGCCGTCGGAAGCGCGGCCATGTCGGCCGCCACCGCCACCGCGCGGTCGAGCACCTCCCCGGGCTCCCGCAGCTCGTCGAGCGCGCCGAGCTCGAGCGCCCGCTCGGCATCGACGAGCTCGCCGCCGAGCACGAGCTCGCGCGTCGCGCGCGGCTCGAGCTCCGCCCGCACGACGCCGAGCGCCGCGGCGGGATACGGCGCGCCGACCCGAACCTCGGTCAGGCCATACGTCGCGCCGCGGGCGCCAATGCGGCGATCCGCGCAGAGGGCGAGGATCAGGCCGCCGGCAACCGCGTGGCCGTTCACGGCCGCCACGACGGGGCACGGGAGGCCGTACCAGTCGCAGAACAGCCGGTTTATCCCGGCCACCATGCCGCGCTGCTCCGCCTCGGGCAGTGTCGGCGTCAGCTTCAGGTCCACCCCGCCCGAGAAGAAGCCGCCAGAGCCCGTGATCACGACCGCCGCCGGCAGGTCGGCGCGAAGGCGCTCGACGACCTCGGCGCCCTCGGCGAGGAGGTCCGGCGCGAGGGCATTCGCAGGCGGCCGCTGGATTCGGACGACGGCGACGCCATCGATCTCCTCGACCGACAGCCGGCTCAACTCAGCACCTTGCTCTGCGGCACGACTACATCATCCACTGCGGGTGAAGTACCCGCCGAGCGGGTCGGTCAGACTGCGCACAATGGCCGACGCTGCGAATGGAGCGGACTCCGGCGCGGAGAGGTCCACGAGCCCCGCTCGTGCGGGGATCGTGCTCGCCTCCTTGATCGCGGTAGCCGCGGTCGCGAACCTGAACCTCGCCGTCGCGAACGTCGCCCTGCCGGACATCGGCAAGGCGTTCGACGCCAGCCAGACGGGACTCGACCTGGTGGCCGTCGGCTACTCGCTGGGCCTCGCCGCCTCGGTCCTCTATCTCGGGCGCGCTCGGCGACCGCTACGGCCGCAAGATGATGCTCCTCCTCGGCACCGGCCTGGCGATCCCCGCCTCGCTGTTGGCCGCGCTGGCGCCCACCATCGGCATCCTCTTCGCCGCCCGGCTCCTCGGCGGGGTCGCGGCCGGCATGGCCTTCCCCACGACGCTGGCTCTGATCACCGCGCTGTGGTCGGGGCCCGCGCGGACGAAATCGATCGCGCTGTGGTCGGCGCTCGGGGGCGGGATCTCGGTCCTGGGCCCGGTGATCGCCGGCGCCCTGCTCGAGCAGTTCGACTGGAGCTCGGTGTTTGTGATCACGCTGCCGCTCGCGGTCGTCGCGCTCTACATGGCCTGGCGGTACGTGCCCGCCCACGTCAACGAAACGACCAGCCCCGTGGACAACCTCGGTGGCGTCCTTTCGATCCTCATGGTGGCCGCGCTCGTGCTCGCCATCAACGTCGCCCCGGTGCCGGGTGCCGGCACGCTCGCGATCGGCCTTGGCGTCTTCGCCCTGGCCTCGGTCATCGCCTTCGTGATCCGCCAGCGCAGGGCGGCGGTGCCCCTCTACGACCTCGACGTCGCCGCCCGGCGAATCTTCTGGGTCGCCGCCGTGGCGGGCATCATCGTCTTCGGCTCGCTGATGGCCGCGATGTTCATAGGCCAGCAGTTCCTCCAGAACGTCCTCGACTATTCCACGCTCGACGCGGGGTTGGCCATCGTCCCCGCCGCGGTCTTCATGGTCATCGTTGCCCCGCGCTCGGCGAAGCTAGTCGAGGCCCGCGGGGCACGTTTCACGCTGCTCATCGGCTACGTGTTCTGCCTGCTCGGCTTCCTGACGATGCTCCTGCTCTGGAAGGAGAACATCCCCTACTGGAAGGTCGCACTCGGCTACATCTTCATCGGCATCGGGGTCGGCTTCGCCGGCACGCCCGCCTCCCACTCGCTGACCGGCTCGGTGCCCGTCCGCCGCGCGGGCATGGCGTCGGCGACGGCCGACCTCCAGCGCGACCTCGGCGGCGCGATCATGCAGTCGATCCTCGGCGCGCTGCTCACTGCGGGGTACGCAGCAGCCGCGACCGCGGCGGTCGCGTCAGCGTCCCACAACGTCACCGACAAGATCCAGACCGAGCTCACGAAGTCATTCTCGAGCGCGGCCGACGTCGCGTCGCAGTACCCCCACTTCTCCTCCTCGATCATCGCCGGCGCCAAGACCTCGTTCCTCCAGGGCGACGCATGGGCCTACACGGCCGGCATCATCGCGGTGGTCCTGGGCGCTGCGCTTGTCTTCTTCCTCTTCCCGAAGGGCGAGCGCGAGAAGGAGCTCTTGGCCGAGTACTCGGCGGAGGATGCCGCCCCCGTGGCGGCGTCGTCCTGACGCCTTCGCAGGCTAGTTGCCGTCGATCGGATGCGGGGTCGCGAGTTCCAGGTGATGATCATCGTCTCCTCGATCGCCGTGAATCCGTTGCGAAGCACGCAGACCACAAGGTCGTCGAGCACGTGGGTCTTCGCCTTGATCGGCCCGCGACCGTAGTGCTCGGCCAGGAGGCCGACTATGGGCAGGGCGTTTGCCGCAACGCATCCGGATCACAGGATGGCGATGGGGTTGATCGGCGACCCGGTGCCGCCCGCGATCCGCAGGGGGGCCGCGACTACGTGGCCTTCGACGGTGCCCTCTTCAACGATCGGCCGAGCGCCTCGATCACTGCGGAGGGCGCGCGGGTGAACGCGGTTGAGGTCGCCCGCAATGGGATCGTGGGTCGTGGCGTGCTTCTCGACATGCCGGGCCTGCACGAGGTGCCCTGGCTCGAGCCCGGCGAAAGCGTTCTGCCGGCCGATCTGGAGGAGGCCGAGCGGCGCCAACGTGTAAGCGTCGCCGAGGGCGACATCCTCCTCGTCCGCACCGGCCACGCTCGACGCCTCGCGGAGCTCGGCCCGTGGGACGTCGCGAGGGCGAAGGCCGGCCTGCACCCCACTGCAGCCAGGTTCATCGCGGCGCGCGGTGTCGCCGCTTTGGGATCGGATGGCAACAGCGATACGGCGCCGAGCGCCACGGAGTGCGTCGACTTCCCGATCCACGTGCTGGCCCTCAACGCCATGGGAGTCCACCTCCTCGATTACCTCCAGTTCGAGGACCTGCTGGCGGCCTGTCAACGGCGTCGAGTGGCGCTGGGTGTCTTGTGGTAGTCGACGCCCACGTAGTCCTTTGCGAAGCGGAGCGTTCCCGAGCCGATCTCAACGTCGGCGAGCATGGTCATCCGGTGCTCGGCGGGCTCGGGGTTGTCGGGGCTCGGGTGAGTGTCGAGCGGTCGGCTGAGGGTCACCGTCTCGCCGTCGCGGACCAAGTGGGCAGAGGCCGCCACCCGCTCCGGCGTGAGGAGGTTGAGGGCTCCCCGCTCGTCGTCCTCGCCCCAGCGCCCCCAGTTGGAGACGGAGGCAAAAAGCTCTCGGAACTCGTCTCTCGCTCACCTCGCGGCCGGAAGTCACGCGATCGATCTCAGCGCCTGCAGCAAGATCACCCGCTCGGGATGATTCCTTACGCCGGGCTTGCGTGCGATCCTGCGTGAAGATGGAAGGCGCGGCGGCGGCAACGACTGAAGACAACGAGGGCACCCACCGTGTGCTCGTCGTCGGCGGAGGCTTCGGGGGCCTCTTCGCCGCCCGCTTCCTGAGGCGCGCGCCGGTCGAAGTGACCCTCATCGATCGCGTCAACTATCACCTCTTCCAGCCGCTGCTCTACCAGGTGGCGACCGGAATCCTCGCCGAGGGCGACATCGCCCCGCCGATCCGCAACGTCCTGCGCCGACAGCGAAACGCCCAGGTGGTGCTGGCCGAGGTGGTCGCGTTCGACCTCGAGGCGCGCAAAGTCACAGCCCGCAAGGTCGACGGCGAAATCGTCCCGATCGAGTACGACAGCATGATCGTCGCCGCCGGCGCCGGGCAGTCCTACTTCGGCCACGACGAGTTCTCGCGCTGGGCGCCTGGGATGAAGACGATCGACGACGCGCTCGAGCTGCGGGGAAGGATCCTCGGCGCGTTCGAGATGGCCGTGCTGGAGCCCGATCCCGACAAGCGGCGCACCTGGCTCACCTTCGTGGTCGTCGGAGGGGGTCCGACGGGAGTCGAGATCGCCGGTCAGATCGCCGAGCTGTCGCGCCGCGTCCTGCCGGACGAGTTCCACTCCATCGACGCGAGCAGCGCGCGCGTCCTGCTCTTCGACGGCGGGAAGCAGATCCTCGCGACCTTCGGCGATCGCCTCTCCGGAAAGGCGACGAAGGAGCTCGAGGGGCTCGGGGTCGAGATCCAGACGGGCAGCATCGTCTACCGACATCGATCGGACGGGGGTGATGGTGAAGGGGGCCGACGGCGAGGTGCGCCGGGTCGATGCCCACACGAAGGTCTGGGCGGCCGGGGTCCAGGCATCGCCGCTCGCGAAGATGCTCGCCGAGGCGCACGGGCGCCGAATGCGACCGGGCCGGGCGAATCGCGGTCCTGCCCGACTGCTCGCTGCCGGGCCACCCCGAGGTCTTCGCGATCGGAGACATGATGTCGCTCGACGGCCTGCCCGGGGTGGCCGAGGTCGCGATGCAGCAGGGCATCCACGCCGCCCGGACGATCACGCATCGCCTTCGCGGCGAGGAGGAATCGAAGCCGTTCAAGTACCGCGACCTGGGCAGCATGGCGACGATCTCGCGCTTCCGTGCGATCGTCAGCTTCAAGGGCATCCGTGTCGCAGGCTTTCTCGGCTGGCTCATGTGGCTCTTCGTGCACCTCGCCTTCCTGACCGGGTTCAAGAACCGATTCACCACCGTTTTGAGCTGGGGGCTCACCTTCATCGGGGGAGCGCGGAGCGAGCGGACGCTCACCGCCCAGCAGGTCATCGCCCGGGTTGCAATCGCGGAGGCGGGCGGGCAGCCGTTCCTGCTCCGGCTCGCCACCGAGGATCCCCCCGAACCGAAGGGGAACTAGCCCGGCGCCCCGGCCCTGCGATGGTGCTCGCGCAGGCGCCGCCTCATCCGGCGCTGCACCACGAGCGCCGTGGAGGCCCCCAGCGCCATCATCGCGACGTTCATCCCGAGCACGCCGAGCGAGCCCCATGCGCGATCGATCTCGCCAATTCCGGCCGCCACGCCGAGGTACCCCGCCGCGGGAATCGTCGTCACTGAGACCGCCACACCGACGCCGGCGCTGGCGCGCGTCTCGAGGGCGAGCATCCCGGCCGCCCCCGCGATGAACGCGACGACGATGGTCTCGTGGTTGACAGTAGTGAGGCCGCCGAGGGCGGTGGCGGCGTGACTCAGCGAGAAGCCGGCGCCGAGCAGGTCGAGGTGGTTCTCGGCGAACGCCAGGATCGCCGCCGCGCCGGCTGTCACGGCCAGCCCGAGCAGCAGCGTGGCCAGCGCCCGCACCGTCAGGTCGCGGTTGCGGCCGACGATCCCGACCCCGATCGCCGTGATCGGCAGCAGGTCGGGACTCAGGGCCATCGCGCCGACGATGAGGATGGTGTTGAGCTCGAGCACCCCGTAGCCGGCGATGACGCCGGCGGCGAACATGAACACGAGGTAGCGCCCAAGCGGCCGTGCGTTGTGCCACGCGGCCGCGAGGACGTCGGCCCACACCAGGCTCGCCTCGGGCGCCGCGTCCACCTGACCCACCACCTCGAGTCGCGTCAGAGTCACCGCGGCGTCGGGGACGCCGAGCAGGTCGAGCTCCGCGAGGACCGCATCGGCTATGACCGGTCGCACCGCCCCGGAGACGATCACGTGCCCCGCCCGCGTCGCCTCGACCGCGCTGACTCGGCTGACGCCGTCAAGCGCGTCGAGCCGCCCAGCGACATCGGCCATCGCGGCGGCGTCGCCAAACACCTCGACCCGCAACATCGCCGGCCGAGCCTAGCCCCCGAGGCGGCGTTAACCCCCCGTGCGGGCCAGCAGACGGTCGCCCACTCGAAGCGCGTTGGCCATCGCCGTGAGCGCTGGGTTGACTGCGCTGATGCTGGGGAAGATGCTCGTGTCGGCGACGTAGAGGTTGTCGAGCTCATGGGCCTTGCAATTGGCGTCGAGCACCGACGTCGCGGGGTCGGTGCCGAACCGGCACGTGCCCGACTGGTGCGCGACCCCGGCCACCGGGATGTCGGTCTTGAGGTAGGCGTTCCGCGGCAACAGATGGTCGGAGTGCATGTCGAGGTCCGCGAGCATGGACTTGAGCTTGTGGTAGAGCTGCTTCTTGGGCTCCTCGTTCGTCGGCGTGTAGCTCAGCGCGATGCTCCCGTCGGGGCGAAGCGTCACCCGGTTCTCGGCCCGAGGCAGGTCCTCGGTGGAGAGCCAGAAGTCGACGGCATGGGTCGCGACCTTGTCGAGCGTCCATTGGGGGGCGAGCTTCGTCTCGATGGGCTTCTCGCCGCGGTACATGTCCGCCTGCGACTTGCCGACCATCTGGATGTTCCCCAGCGGGTACTCGAACTCGTCGCCGGCGAAGTAGTAGTCGTTGAGGCCGAGCGTCTTCTGGAACACCGTCGGATTCGGCTCCTTGGAGAGCGCCAGCACGGCCTGGCTCGCGTGGAACATGTAGTTGCGCCCAACCTGGTCTGAGCCGTTGGCCAGCCCGCTCGGATGCTTGTCGTTCGCGGAGGCCAGCAGGAGCTTCGCGGTGTTGGCGGCGCCGCAGGCGACGACGACGATGTCGGCCGAGTAGCGCTCCGGCTGGCCCTCGCGCTCGACCACGACCTCGGTCACGGCCGTGCCGGCCTCGTTCGTCTCGAGCGAGACGACCTCTGAGTTCGTCAGCAGGGTGACATTCGGGTGCTCGAGCGCCGGGCGCACGGCGAGCACCTCGGCGTCGGACTTCGCATGGACCAGGCACGGAAACCCGTCGCAGGTCGAGCACCGAACGCAGGCGCTGTAGGGCATGTTCGATTCGTCGAGCATCACACCGCACGGCGCGTGAAACGGATGATGGCCGCTGGCCGCCAGGTCGTCGGCGAGCTTCTGGATCCGCGGCTCGTGCGAGACCGCCGGGAAGGGGTAGGGCGCGCTCGCCGGCGGCTCGGTGGGGTCCTCGCCGCGGGCGCCGTGGACCTGGTAGAGCTGTTCGGCCTGCGTGTAGTACGGCTCCATCTCGTCGTAGGAGATGGGCCACGCGGGCGAGACGCCGTCGTGGTGCCGGAGCTCGCCGAAGTCCTCGGCTCGCTGGCGGTAGAGGGCAGCCCCGAAGAGCTTCGTCGCGCCGCCGACGCAGTAGTGGACCTGCGGCTGGAACGGCTTGCCCTCGCCGTCGTACCAGGTGTCGGCGGAGATGTAGCGGTTGTCGATGAAGACGTCTTCGGCGAGCCAGTTCTGCGGCTCGCGCGGGAGCCAATCGCCTCGCTCGAGCAGCAGGATCCGCTTGCCCGATGGCGCAAGGCGGTGGACCAGGGTCCCGCCGCCCGCTCCACTGCCGATGACGATGACGTCGTAGGACTCCAAGGTGGACTAGCCGCCGATCTCCTGCAACCGCTCGGTGACGATCAGGCGCGCGGCTGCCTCGATCAATGCGAGGTGCGAGAACGCCTGCGGGAAGTTCCCGAGGTGGCGGGCGGTCTCGGCTCGAACTCCTCCGCGTAGAGGCCCAGCGGCGAGCCGATACGGAGCAGGCGTTCCATGAGATCACGCGCCTGCTGCTGCTCGCCGACGATCGCAAGCGCCGAGACGAGCCAGAACGAGCAGATGAGGAAGGTGCCCTCCTTGCCCGAGAGGCCGTCGTCCGTCTCCCCCGTCTTGTAGCGAAGGACGAATCCGTGCTCGGTCAGGTCGTCGGCGATCGCCAGCACGCTCTTTCGGAGGCGCTCGTCATCGCGCGGGAGCAAGCCGAAGAGCGCGGCGAGCAGCGTCGAGGCGTCGAGGGCGTCGGTGTCGTAGTGCTGGCGCAGGACGCCGTCGCGAACCCCGTGCTCGAGGATGTCGTCCTTGATCTCAGCGGCCGTGGCGGCCCAGGTCTGCTCGCGCTTGTCGTCTCCGCGGATCGCCGCCACCTTCGCTGCGCGGTCGAGGGCCACCCAGCACATGAGCTTCGACGAGACATAGTGCTGCGGCGCTCCCCGCGCCTCCCAGATCCCCTGGTCGGGGTTCTGCCACACCTTGGTCGCGCACTCGGCCTGGCTCTCGACGATCGGCCACAGGCGCCGCGGGATCCGCTCGGAGCGGCGCGTGTGGAGGAGGATCGAGTCCAGAACGGCGCCGAAGACGTCGTTCTGGCGTTGGTCGAAGGCGCCGTTGCCGATCCTGACCGGATGCGCGCCCGCGTAGCCGGAGAGCTCGTCGCGCGTCGACTCCGTGAGGTCCCGGCGTCCGTCGATCCCGTACATGATCTGCAACGCGCCGTCGTCGTTGGGCTCGAGGTCGGCGACAAACTGCATGAACTCGTCGGCCTCCCAGTCGAGATTCAGGAAGTGGAGGGCCTGCAACGTGAAGGTGCTGTCGCGCATCCAGGTGAATCGGTAGTCCCAGTTCCGCTCGCCCCCAGGCGTCTCCGGCAGCGAGGTCGTGAGGGCGGCGACTGTGGCGCCGGTCGGCATGTAGGTGAGGCCCTTGATGGCGAGCGCCGAGCGCTGGATGGCGTAGCGGAAGTGGTGGTCCGGAATTCGGGCGCCCTCGAGCCACCGTCGCCAGTAGCCCGTGGTCGCCGCGAGCCTGCCCTGGGCGTCGTCGACGTCGGCCGGGGTGGCGAGGCCCTCCGCCCACGAGAGCGCGCAGAAGGCCTGGTCGCCCTTCTCAAGCGTGTGGCGAGCGCGCACCTGGCTCTCCTCGATCCCGAGGGCCATGTCGGTCGCGAGGCGGATGGTCACCTCGCCGTCGGTCGCGTCGGCCGTGTGGCGGTCGCCGTTGGCCAGAGACCACGCGGCGGGCTTGCGGCCGTAATCGAAGACGGGCTCGCAGAACAGCTCGATCTCGACCGAGCCGTCGAGGCAGAGCACGCTCCGCACCAGCATGTGCTCGCCGTCGTAGTCGGCCGGGGGACGGGTGTGAGGGGTCACCTCGTCGTCGCCCTTGGTAGGGCCGATCGTCAGCGCATCGCGAACCATCGCCCAGCCGGTCGCCGTGTGCCAAGTCGTGACGATGGTGTTCGTGCCCGGCTCGTAGATGCGCGACACGGGCACGTTGATCCCGAAGGGCCCGAGCCGGAACGTCCCGGCGCCGCGGTCGAGCAGCGCGCCGAACACGCTCGGCGAGTCGAAGCTCGGCACGCAGAGCCACTCGATCGTCCCGTCGGCCGCGACCAAGGCGCCCGTGTGGCAGTTCGAGAGGAACGCGTAGTCCGCGATCGGCGGGAACGGCGACGGCGCCGCCGCGCTCTTGGGCATTCCCTCCTCCTTGCCAGTGGAGCGGGTCTTTCCGGCGCTCTTCTGCTTCGCGGGACTCATGACTCGGTCCACGGCTCGTGCCAGCCGCCGTAGTCCGCGGCGAGCTTGTCAGCGGCCTTGGGTCCCCAAGTACCCGGTTTGTACAGGTGGACCCTCGGGGGCTTCTCGATCAGCGGGCCGCAGACCCGCCAGGTCTCCTCAATGTTGTCCTGCCGGGTGAAGCGCGTGCTGTTGCCGACCAGCGCGGCGTGCAGGAGAACCTCGTACGGGGTCGGGCCCTCGCCGCCCTCCTGGGCGAACTCCATGTCGAGGTTGATCTGCTCGGGTCCGGTTTCGTCACCGCGCTGTGCGTCGACCAGCAGACGAATCCCGGTGGTCGGGTGGAGCCTGACGACGAGCTGGTCGGGCTCCGCCCGCCGCCGGCTGCTCGCGCTGTAGCCGAGGCGCGGCGGCTCCTTGAAGATCAGCCTGAGCTCCCACTGCTCGACCGGGAGTTCCTTCCCCGTCCGGATGAAGAACGGGACTCCGGTCCAGCGCCAGTTGTCGATTTCGAAGCGCATCGCCGCAAAGGTCTCCGTCTTCGAGTCCTTCGCGACCCCCTTGATCTTCCGGTAGCCCTCGTACTGCCCTCGCACGTACTGCTTTGGGTCGGCCTCCGGCATCGCGGAGAAGACACCGAACATCGCGTCCTTCAACGCCCGGGCGTTGCGGCTGGCGAGCGGCTCCATCGCAGCCGCCGCAACCACCTGCATCAGGTGGTTGACCACGACGTCCCGCAGGGCGCCAACGGGGTCGTAGAAGCTGCCACGGTCGGCGACCCCGAAGTCCTCCGCCATCGTGATCTGGACGCAGGCGACGCTGTTGCGGTCCCAGACGGGCTCGAACATCGCGTTCGCGAATCGCAGATAGAGAATCTCGGCCAGGCCCATCACGCCGAGAAAGTGGTCGATCCGGTAGAGCTGGTCCTCACGGATGTACTGATGGATCTCCGCGGCAAGCTGGCGGGCGGAGGCGAGGTCGTGGCCGAAGGGCTTCTCGACGACGACTCTCGCATGCCCGGTCAGACCGGCCTCGGCCAGCCCCTTGATCGTCATCCCGAAGAGGGAGGGCGGGATCTCCAGATAGAAGACCGGGATCCTTTTCCCTTTGATGTGCGCGGCGAGGCGTTCGTAAGTGTCGGCCTCGGAGAAGTCGCCCTGGACGTAGGAGAGACGCTTGGCGAACCGGTTGAAGATCTTCGGGTTGGGCCTCTGCCCAGATGAGGTCTCGATCGCCTTGCGAGCGTGGTCACGGAGGTCCTCGTCGGACCAGTCGTCGAAGGCGACGCCGACGATCGGGCAGTCGAGCAGCCCCCGGGCCTCGAGCCGGTAGAGCGAGTTGAAGGTCATCACCTTCGCGAGGTCGCCGGTGATGCCGAAGATCACGAGGACATCGGCCGGCTGCGGTTGGTCCCCGCGGCCGGTGATCGACGCGCTCAATGGACGCCTCGCCTCACCTGCTTGCGCTCCGACTCGCTCACCGCGCCCTTCTCCTCGAGCGTCTCGATCGCCTGCGCGAGATCCCCGGCGAGGGTCTCGACGAGCGACTTGTTGAGCGTGAGCTTCACGAGCGCCCGCATCATCTTCACGTCCTGCGCGTTTGGCGGCATTGTGTAGGCGGGGAGCATCCAGCCGCGCTCGGCGCTGAGCTGGAACGCGATGTCGAACTCGTCGTAGGCGTGCTCCTCGGCGAGGTTGAAGGCGACCAGCGGCAGCGTCTCCTCGTCGAGCCCGATGATCTTGAACTTCCCGATGTCCTCGATGTCCTTCGCGAGCGCCTCGGCGTTCCTCTGCATGATGTCCATGATCACGCGGTAGCCCCCCTTGCCGAAGCGGACGAAGTTGTAGTACTGGGCGAGCACCATCGACGACCCGGTCGAGAAGTTGAGGGTGAACGTCATGTCCGTCTTCCCGAGGTAGTTCTCATAGAAGACGAGATCCTCCGCCAGGTCGGACTTCTCGCGGAAGACCAGCCAGCCGATCCCGGGGTAGACGAGGCCGAACTTGTGGCCCGAGGCGTTGATCGAGCGCACCTGCTCGAGGCGGAAGTCCCACTTCGAGTCCGGATACAGGAACGGCCACACGAAGGCGCCGCTGGCGCCGTCGATGTGCATGGGGACGTCGAGGCCCTTCTTGTCCTTCAGCTCGACCAGGAGGTCGTTGATCCCGACCACGTCGTCCGCGTGCCCGGTGAACGTCGTACCGACCACGGCCGCGACGCCGATCGTGTTCTCGTCGACGTGGGGCTCCACGTCCTCTGGGCCGATCGTGTACTTGCCGGGCTGGAGCGGGACGATCCGCGGCTCGACGTCGAAGTAGCGGCAGAACTTCTCCCACACGACGTGGACGTCGCCGCCGAACACGAGGTTCGGCTTATCGGTCGCCTGGCCGGCCTCCTCGCGGCGCTTCCGCCACTTCCACTTCAGGGAGAGCGCGCCGAGCATGATCGCTTCGGAGGAGCCCTGGGTGCTGGTCCCGGTCGTCTCGCCTGGCGCGTTGAAGAGCTCAGCCAGCATCCGGACGCACCGCTGCTGGATCTCGAACGTCCGCGGGTACTCGGCGTGGTCGATGAAGTTTCGATGGAGGTTCTCGTCGATGACCACGCGGGCCTCGGGCTCCATGTAGGTGGTGACGAAGGTGGCGAGGTTGCGCTCCGGGATGCCCTCGACGGCGAGCTCCTGATTGACGAGGCGCATCGCGGCGACGGGCGACATCGGCTGCTCCGGGATCGCGTTGTCGGGGGCGCCCTCGGTCAGCCACTCGCCGGCGGCCTCGGCCACCGGCATCACCGTCGGGATATCGGACATCTCTTCTCCTCGTCTGCTGCCTTGTCGCTGCGAACCGTATCGAGGGCGGCGAATGGTGAAATCATCCGAATCGGATGATTCTCGCGACCGCCTCCAACCTGCTCGCGGCGCGCGAGCAGATGGCCTTCACGCTCGGCTTCCACATCGTTCTCTCGTGTTTCGGCGTCGCCTTTCCGGCAATGATCCTGATCGCTCTCTACCGGGGCCTGGAAGAACGACGCCGACGCAATCGAGCTCGCGCGCCGCTGGTCGAAGACGATGGCCGTGCTCTTCGCGGTCGGGGCCGTCACCGGAACCGTTCTCACATTCGAATTCGGGCTGCTCTGGCCGCGCTTCATGGACCGCTTCGGGAGCGCCTTCGGCATCGCCTTCGCGATCGAGGGGATCTTCTTCTTCACCGAGGCGATCTTCCTCGCGATCTTCCTCTACGGCTGGAAGCGGCTGAAGCCCTGGGCGCACTTCTGGTCGGGGGTGCCGATGGTGATCACTGGGATCGGCGGTGCCTTCTCGGTCGTCGCTGCGAATTCATGGATGAACCAGCCGCAGGGGTTCACGCTCAACGCGGCCGGCAAGGTCGTCGACACCGACCCGCTGAAGATCCTCTTCAACCCGGCGACCGGCTACGAGTTTCCGCACATGCTCCTGGCCGCCTATCTGGTGACCGGGTTCGTGATCGCCTCGGTCTACGCGGCGGGGATGCTGAAGGGCCGCCGTGATCGCCACCACCGGCTCGGGCTGCTGATACCCCTCACCGTGGCGCTGATCGCCACGCCCATCCAGTTTCTCGTCGGGGACACGGCCGCCAGGGCGATTGCCGACAACCAGCCGGCGAAGTTCGCCGGCATGGAGTGCATCCACAAGAGCGGAACCGATCAGACCGAGTACCTCGGCGGCGTCTGCACCTCGACCGGGGTCAAGGGCGGGATCGGGATCCCCGGCCTGGACTGAATCCTCGTCGGCGGCTCGACCAGCACCAAGGTCACGGGACTCGACGCGTTCCCGCCCAAGGACAGGCCACCGGCCAACACGCTTCTGCATCTCTCCTTCGACGCGATGGTCGGGATCTGCTCGGCATTCATCGCTCTCGGTGCCTGGTTCGCCTTCGTCTGGTGGCGGCGGCGCGACATCCCGAAGACGAAGTGGTTCCTGCGAATCATCTCGATCTGTGGCGCCGCCGCGGTGCTGGCCCTGTGGTTCGGCTGGATCTGCACCGAGGTTGGCCGGCAACCCTGGATCGTCCAGGGCTTCATGAGGACCGCGAACGCGGTCACGCCCGCCCAGGGTGTCTGGTACAGCTTCGTCGGCGTGCTGCTGCTCTACGCGATCGTCGGAACCGTCGCGATCCTGATCCTGCGCGCGATGGCGAGGCGCTGGCGCGAGGGCGGGCCTGAGTCCGACGAGGGCACCCCGTACTCGCCGCCGGTCCCCGCGGAAAAGGTTGGGCATGAGCAAGGCCGACATCGCCGCCGCGATTCTTTGGGTCGGGGCGACCTTCTACGCCCTCTTCGGCGGCGCCGACTTCGGCGCGCGGCTTCTGGGATTTGATCGCCGGAGACGCCGAGAAGGGCGCGCGCCCACGGGCGCTGATCCAGCGCTCCCTGACCCCGGTCTGGGAGGCGAACCACGTCTGGCTGATCTTCATCCTCGTCGTCCTGTGGACCGCCTTCCCACCGGCGTTCAGCGCGATCATGTCGACCCTCTACATTCCACTGGCGCTGGCAGCCGTGGGGATCGTGCTGCGGGGAACGGGGTTCGCCTTCCGCAAGGAGCTCGAGAGCCTCAGCGCCCAGCGCGTTGCCGGGGCGACCTTCGCCCTCTCCTCCGTGCTGACCCCTTTCTTCATGGGCACGGTGGTCGGCGCGGTCGCGATCGGCAACGTCCCGTCGGCCGGAGACGGCCCCTCGATCTCGAGTTGGCTGCAACCGGCACCGCTGTTCTTCGGGGCGATGTTCGTCGCCACCAGCGCCTACCTATCGGCCGTGCTGCTGATCGGCGACGCCCGCCGGGGCGGAGAGGACGACCTGGTGCGCTACTTCACCCGGCGGGCGCTTGGAGCGGGGTTCGTCGCCGGTCTCGCCGCGGTGGGGGGCCTGATCGACCTGCGCTCGAGCGAGTCCTATGTCTACAACCGCCTGGTCGACCAGGGGCTGCCGCTGGTCATCCTCTCGGCGATCTGCGGGATCGCGGTCGTCGTCCTGCTTGTCCGCGGCAGGCCCCGCCTGCTGCGTCCACTCTCGGC
Organism: uncultured Actinomycetes bacterium; assembly: GCA_963823245.1. Classification (GTDB taxonomy): domain Bacteria; phylum Actinomycetota; class Thermoleophilia; order Solirubrobacterales; family 70-9; genus JAWVFM01. The sequence continues at coordinate 296,868 of CAWGKQ010000012.1, forward strand.
TGCCGCTGTGGTCGCCGTCGTCTGGGGCTGGGGCGTGGCGCAGTTCCCCTTCCTGCTTCCGACCTCGCTGACGATCAGCGCCGGGGCGGCACCCGGCCCGACGCTGACGACGGTCCTGGTCGTCTTCGTCGTCGCTGCCGTGGTCGTGCTTCCCTCGCTCGGCCTGCTCTACACGCTGAGCCAGCGCGACCTCGTTGGCGAGGACCGCTCGCCGACCTGATCAGCCGCGAGGTGGGTGAACCTCGCGGTCACCCGCGAGCATCCGGCGCCAGCCCGTGAGGATCTCGTGGACGGCCGCCGCGCCCACTATCGGATCCTCCGGGAGCTCGAGCGCCGGCGGGTTGAGGATCAACGGCCTGGTCTGCGGGCCCCCGAGGCCACCGTGGAAGCAGATCAGCTCCTCGAAGGCGCAGCCCTCATCGATGACCGGGTCGTAGAAGCTCCCGACCATGATGTCGGCGACATGTCGAAGCCGTCGGTCCGCAGCAGATGGTCGGCGTGGTGGGCGCGAAGACCGCTAGCGGGTCCTCCCCCTCGATCCGTCCCTCGGCGAGGTAGTGGGCGCCCGCCCTCCAGCGCGACGGCGCCACGGATTCGGAGTGACGAGGATCCAGCCCACGTGGGGATGGCCGCGGAGCGCCGGGATCAGCTCGGGGTGGCGCTCGTCGATCTCCTCCATGGTCAGGCGGCGGCGCTCCCCCCATCAGGTAGACGAGGCCGAGGTTGCCGGAGCCGAGGACCACCACCTGGCGGTCGGAGACTCGTTCTTCGGCCTCTTGCGTTCCTTTCTGCCGGTGGCCTCCCCCATCGCGTGGCCAACCATCGCGCTCTGCTCGTCGCCGCCGGCAAGGCCGGTCACCGCGCCGTCCGCCGAGAGTGCGCTCGACCAGCTCGTCGAGCCCGTAGCCGTTTCGCTGCTTGAACGTCGCGCCCTGCGTCTGACCGTGGTCGGAGAGCGCCACGATCTCGTACGGCCGGGGGGCGAAGCGGCGCGCCCGCTCGATGCGGCCGAACTGCTGGTCGACCTTCCGCAGCGCCTCCAGCGTGTCGGCGCGCTCGAGGCCGGAGTGGTGCGCGACCTCGTCGTAGCTCGAGAACGTCGCGTAGACCGCGGGCCGGCCACGCATCATGTCGGTGAGGACACCGAAGACGATGAGGTCGCGGACGAACACGCACATCGTCGCGGAGCAGTGGATAGATGCCCCCCGGTGACCGCGGGGACGGATGTCGCGCCGGGCCGCCGGATCGCCGCCGTCCACTCGAGTACGACCTCCCAGCCGAACAGCACGAGTGTCCGGGTGACGTTGAATCCATTGGCAAGGAAGGCGCGATAGCCGGGGTTCGCCCCCGCTCGGCGTCCATGCGCGAGACGGTGAGGATGACCTCGTCGGCCTCACCCGAGAGCAGGTTTCCGCGGCTCGCTCCGCCATTCACCAGGAGGCCGGCGCCCGTGGCGTGCCGGCGCTCGATCTCCGCGCAGTCGGCCGGGGCCGAGCAGCTCATCAGTCGGCCGGTCTCCTTCTCGACCCAGCGGAAGGCCGGGATGTCCTCGTTCGAGCCGAGCAGGATCCCGGCCTGGCACGCTCCGGTTTG